>NZ_JBFUEV010000007.1:0-208303 GCF_056403775.1 Cellulomonas sp. P2_F12
GACCCTCGCAGCTGACCGGTACTAATAAGCCGACAACTTCACCACCTCATTCAATTATTGCTACGCGTCCACTGTGCGGTTCCCGAGAGACGAACGGGAACCCGTTTGACAACTCGACAACGTTACGGCGGTCATAGCGAAGGGGAAACGCCCGGTCCCATTCCGAACCCGGAAGCTAAGCCCTTCAGCGCCGATGGTACTGCACTCGCCAGGGTGTGGGAGAGTAGGACGCCGCCGGACATCATTCAGAAAGAGCCACCCCTACGGGGGTGGCTCTTTCTGTTTGTGCGCCCGAATGCATTCTCTGGCCTCGAGCTGGGCGTGGGGCGCGTGCCCTCGGAACGGCGAGGTCCGCCGCTGTTGCTGCGCGAGGATCGCGCCCACGCGCGGACACCGGGCCGCTGCGGGCTGACGGGCTTCGTCCAGGAGCGCCGGCTCACGGCTCGCTAACCTGGGGGAACCACGCCAATGCAGAGGAGACCCCGGTGGGCAAGGTGGTCATGTACGGCTCGGTGTCGGTGGACGGCTTCATCGCGGACGAGAACGACGATCCCGGTCCGCTGTTCGAGTGGTTGGTCAGCGGCGCTGTGCCGTTGGATGACGGCGGCGTGCTGAAGGTGTCGCAGGCGTCCTACGACCATGTCCGGCCCTACTGGGACCAGATCGGGGTGACGATCGCCGGCCGCTACGTGTTCGACCTGACGGACGGCTGGGACGGGACGCCTCCGAGCGGGATCGACCACGTGGTCGTCGTGACGCACCGGCCGCCGCCCGAGGGCTGGGACCCCGAGGCGCCGTTCCATTTCGTCGACGGCGTCGAGGCCGCCATGGCCACGGCGCAGGAGCTTGCCGGCGACCGCGTCGTCGAGGTCGCCGCCGGTGACGTCGGGGGCCAGATGCTGGCGGCCGGCCTGGTCGACGAGGTGCGGATGGACGTCGCACCTGTCGTGCTCGGGTCCGGCAAGCGCTACTTCGGGTCGCTCCACGCGCAGCACCTGCTGGAGGATCCCGACGTCGTGATCCAGGGCGACCGGGTGCTTCACCTGCGCTTCCGGGTGCGCCGGTGAGGGAGTTGCCTCAAGAGCGCCAAGGGCGCCCATCCGGTCGGATGGGCGCCCTTGGCGTTTCGCCGGGCGGTGTTCCGGTCAGCCGGCCTCGAAGACGACGACGCCCAGCGGGGGGACGCGGATCGAGGCGGAGTACGGCCGGCCGTAGTGCGGCTCGGGCAGGGCCTCGATCTCGCCGAGGTTCCCCACGCCGGACCCGCCGTAGGCCTCGGAGTCGGAGTTGAAGATCTCGCGCCAGCGGCCCCCGCGGGGGAGCGCCAGCCGGTAGCCCTCGTGCGGGACGCCGGCGAAGTTGATGACGACGGCGACGGGCGGGGAGTCGTAGCCCTTGCGCAGGTAGGCGAGGGTGTTGCGGAAGGCGTCGTCCGAGTCGATCCACTCGAAGCCGTCCGGCGTGTGGTCGAGCTGCCACAGGGACGGCGTCTCCTTGTAGACGCGGTTGAGGTCGGCGACGGAGCGCAGGACGCCCTGGTGGGCGGGGTCGTCGAGCGCGTGCCAGTCGAGGGAGCGGGCCTCGGTCCACTCGGTCTGCTGCGCGAACTCGCTGCCCATGAAGATCAGCTGCTTGCCGGGGTGCGTCCACTGGTACCCGAGCAGGAGGCGGACGCCGGCGAGCTTCTGCCAGTGGTCCCCGGGCATGCGCTCGTAGAGGGAGCCCTTGCCGTGCACGACCTCGTCGTGGCTGATGGGCAGCACGAACCGCTCGGAGTAGGCGTAGACCATCGAGAAGGTGATCTCGTTGTGGTGGTAGCGCCGGTGGATCGGCTCCTCGGCCATGTAGCGGAGGGTGTCGTTCATCCAGCCCATGTTCCATTTCAGGCCGAACCCGAGGCCGCTGCCGTCGGTGGGGGCGGTGACGCCCGGCCACGCCGTCGACTCCTCGGCGATCATCATGATGCCCGGCGTGCGGCGGTAGGCCGTGGCGTTGGCCTCCTGCAGGAACGAGATGGCGTCCAGGTTCTCGCGGCCGCCGTACTGGTTGGGCCGCCACTGGCCGGCCTTGCGGGAGTAGTCGAGGTAGAGCATCGAGGCGACGGCGTCGACCCGCAGGCCGTCGACGTGGAACTCCTCGAGCCAGTAGGTGGCGTTGGCGACGAGGAAGTTGCGGACCTCGGACCGGCCGAAGTTGAAGATGTAAGTGCCCCAGTCCGGGTGCTCGCCGAGCAGGGGGTCCGGGTGCTCATAGAGGGCGGTGCCGTCGAACTGCGCGAGCGACCACTCGTCCTTGGGGAAGTGGGCCGGCACCCAGTCAACGATGACGCCGATGCCCGCGCGGTGGAGGGTGTCGACGAGGTAGCGGAAGTCGTCGGGGTGGCCGAACCGGGAGGTCGGCGCGAAGTACGACGACACCTGGTAGCCCCACGAGCCGCCGAAGGGGTGCTCCGCCACGGGCATCATCTCGACGTGCGTGAAGCCGAGGTTGACGACGTGCTCGGTGAGCTGGTGCGCGAGGTCCTTGTAGGACAGGCCGACGCGCCAGGAGCCCAGGTGCACCTCGTAGACGCTCATCGGGGCGGTGTGGGGGTCGTGGGAGGCGCGGGCGGTCAGCCACTCGTCGTCGGTCCACTCGTACCGCGACTCGACCACGACGGAGGCGGTCGCGGGCGGGATCTCGGTGCCCTGGGCCAGCGGGTCCGCCTTCTGGCGCCACGACCCGTCGTTGCCGAGGATCTCGAACTTGTACCGGGCGCCCGCGCCGATCCCGGGGGCGAAGACCTCCCAGACCCCGCTGTCGCCCAGCGAGCGCATGGCGTGGGACGCGCCCTGCCAGTAGTTGAAGTCGCCGACGACGCGCACGGCGCGGGCGTTGGGGGCCCACACGGCGAACGACGTGCCGGACACCTCGCCCAGCTCGCCGGGGTAGGTGTGGACGTTGGCGCCGAGCACGGTCCAGAGCTGCTCGTGCCTGCCCTCCCGGACGAGGTGGCGGTCGAGCTCCTGGACGGTGGGCAGGAAGCGGTACGGGTCGTCGACCACCGTGGCGTGGCCCTCGTACGTGACCTCGATCCGGTAGTCCGGCACCTCGGTGCCGGGCAGGACGGCGACCCAGATGCCGTCCTGCTCGTGCCGCGCGGCGACGCGGGAGTCGGAGGTGATCACGACGACGGACTCGGCGAGCGGCCGCAGCGTGCGGACCGTGACCCCGCCGCCCCCGACGTGTGGACCGAGGACGTCGTGCGGCGCGTAGAACGCTCCGTGCGCGACGGTTCGCAGGGTGTCGACATCGACGGGGACCGGGGACGGTGCGGCCGGGCTCATGCCCCTACCCAACCACCAGCGCGGTTCCGGCGCAGGACTGTCGCCCGGGTGACCTGCGTCTCAGGCGTCGTCGGCGGGTGCCGTGGTCGTCGTGCCGCGCGCAACCAGGCGGGGCAGGGGGGCCGTGTAGGACCGGACCGTGCCCGAGGCGAGCAGGTTGAGCACGCAGTCGGCCACCTGGACGCCCATCGCGTGCACGTCGAGGCTCATCGCCGAGAGGGCCGGGTGCGACAGCCGGCACAGGGCGGAGTCGTCCCACGCGAGCAGCGAGAGGCGGTCCGGCACGACGATGCCCATCTCGTGCGCGACGCCGAGCCCGGCCACCGCCATGACGTCGTTGTCGTAGATGATCGCCGACGGCGGCGAGCCGCGGCCGAGCAGGGCGCGGGTGGCGCGGGTGCCGGACTCCTCGCCGTAGTCGCCCTCGACGACCGTGCCGTGCGCGCCGAGCCGGGCGCACTCGCCCATGAACGCCTCGGTGCGCGCCTGCGTGTGGGCGAGCCCGCGGGGACCGCTCACGCGGGCCAGCTGGCGGTGGCCGAGCGCCACGAGGTGTAGGACGGCGGTGCGCATCGCCTCGGCGTTGTCGATCCACACGTTGGCGAACGGCAGGTCGGGGCGCGGGCCGCCGACGACGACCGTGGGGATGCCGAGCTCCGCGAGCACGTCGAGCCGGGAGTCCTCGAGCGCCACGTTGACGACGACGACGGCGTCGACGAGCTTGCCCTCGCCCCAGCGGCGGTACGTGCGGATCTCCGCCTCGTGGTCGGGCACGACGTGCAGGAGCAGCGAGCGGTTCTCGCCGGCCAGCGACTCCTCGATCCCGCCGACGAGCTCCATGAAGAAGGGCTCGAAGCCCAGCATCCGGGCGGGCCGGGCGAGTACCAGGCCGACCGCGTCGAGACCTTGCGTCATGGTCGCGAGCGTACCTTCGGCGCGCGACGCATCGGGCCGACGACGGGGTGACGTCACGGCACCGACCGGGCCGCCGCGATCAGGCCGGCGACTGCGTGAGGTCGCGCGCCCGGGGCTGCGGCGCGCGGGCCACCCGGACGTCGTTGGCGGAGCGGAGCACGGGGGCGCGGGTGAGCTCGGCGGGGTCGAACGTGCCGCGCGTCCGCACGTGGAAGGACGCCGTGCTCCCGCCCGGGACGTCGACCAGGGCCGTGTCGACCAGGGCGTCCGGGTCGAGGCGGTCGACCAGCAGGGTCACGTCGCGGGCCAGCGACGACGCGGTGACGTCCACGCGGTAGCCGTCCTGCACCGGGGTGACCGAGGCGCGCAGAGGTGCGGGGTCGAGGTCGAGGTCGACGTCCTCCGCCCACGTGTGCACCGTGCGCAGGTCGCCCAGCCGGACGACGAGGACCTCGCGCGTCGGGTCGACGGGCGTCGCGACCGTCGTCGGCAGCGTGAACTGGCCGACCGACCAGGCGCCGACGGCGAGCGCGAGGTCCTCCTCCGCCAGGACCGTGCCGTCGAGCAGCTGGCGCGACAGGCGGACGATTCCCTGCCAGATGGCGGGCGTCTCGTTGACGACGGCCAGCACCTCGCGTCCCTGGCGCGGCTGCACCGTCAGGAGTCGGGGGGCGTAGGCGGTCCTGAGTGCGTACCAGAGGGGCTTCGGGCGCTCGTCCCCGTCGATCGCGGCCCACGACGTCACCGGCCAGCAGTCGTTGAGCTGCCAGACGATCGCGCCGGCCGTGCGGGGCCACCACGAGCGGTAGTGCTCGACGGCGAAGCGGACGGCCCGGGCCTGGTTGAGCTGGGCGGCCCAGTGCCAGTCCGCGAAGTCGTCCGGTACCCCGAGGTGCGGCTGCATGCCGCGGTCGAGCTTGCCGTTGCCGTCGTCCGCCTTCTGGTGGAGCAGGAACGCCGGGTCGTCCTTCGTGAGCGGGCCGCCGTCGACGGCGTGCACCGCGCGGGTGAGCGTCGCCCACGTCGGCGGGCCCTGGAAGCCGAACTCCGAGCAGAAGCGCGGGACCTCGTCGCCGTAGACCGTGTAGTCGACGCGGTTCCAGACCTCCCACTGGTGGTGGGTGCCGTGGTCCGGGTCGTTCGGGTGGACCTCGTCGAGAGCGAAGCCCGGGGAGTAGGGGCTGCCGTCGGAGTACGGGCGGGTGGGGTCCAGCTCGGCGACCACCCCCGCCAGCAGCTCCGTGGCGTAGCGGTAGCCCCAGGTCCGGCCCTCGAGCTCCTCCGGCCAGCCCCAGTCCATGAAGCCCCAGAGGTTCTCGTTGCCGCCGTTCCACAGCACGAGCGACGGGTGCGGGGTCAGGCGCGCGACGTGCTCGCGGGCCTCGGCCTCGAGCTCGTCCCAGAGCGGCTGCTCCTCGGGGTAGGCGGCGCAGGCGAGCAGGAAGTCCTGCCAGACCAGCAGGCCGCGCTCGTCGCAGAGCTCGTAGAAGTCCTCGGACTCGTAGATGCCGCCGCCCCAGACCCGGACCAGGTTCAGGTGGGCGTCGACGGCCTGGTCCAGCCGGTGCGCCAGGCGCTCGCGGGTGATCCGGGTCAGCAGGTGGTCGTCGGGGATCCAGTTGGCGCCCTTGACGAAGATCGGGCGGCCGTTGATCCGGAACGTGAACGCGGTGCCGTCGTCGTCGGTGCTGGTGTCCAGCTCGACGGTGCGGAAGCCGATGCGGCGGGACCAGGTGTCGAGCGACTCCGGCGCGTCCGGGGCGGCGAGCGTGACTCCGAGCTCGGCGAGCGGCTGCGTGCCGTGCCCGACGGGCCACCACAGGGGTGCGTGCGGGACCTCGAGGTCGACCGTGGCGGTCGACGACCCGCCCGGGACCTCCACCGACACGTCCGCGCCGGCGACGTGGGCGCGGACGACCAGCGCGGCGTCCCCGCCCGGCAGCCCGGACCGCTCGACCTCGACGTGCACGGCGACGTGGCCGGTGCCGGCGGCGTCGACGGTGACCAGCGGGCGCACCGCGGCGAGACGCGCGACGGACCAGCGCTCGACGCGCACCGGCCGCCACAGGCCGGCCGTCTGCAGGTCCGGCCCCCAGTCCCAGCCGAACGAGCAGGCCATCTTGCGGACCATGTTGAACGGCTGGTCGTAGGCGAGCGGTCGGGGACCGAGGCGCGTCGCCTCGGTCTCGGCGTGGGCCAGCGCCGAGGTCAGCAGGACCCGCAGGCGCTGCGTGGTGGGCTGCACGAGGTCGCGGACGTCGAACCGGTATGAGCGGTGCTGGTTGGCGGTGCGGCCGATCTCGTGCTCGCCGAACGTGAGCGTGGCGACGGTGTCGATGCCGTCGAAGACCAGGTCGACGCGCTCGTCGTCGGCGGCCGGGTCGAGGTCGAGGTCGCGCTCGAACACCCAGTCCGTGCGACGCATCCAGGCGAGGTCCTCCTCGTGGCGGTCGAGGTACGGGTCCGGGATCAGGCCCGCGTCCAGCAGTGCCGTGTGGCTGGTGCCGGGCACGCGGGCGCGGACGCGGCGACCGACGAGGTCGGCCGGGACGGGGCCGGCGACGGCGGTCAGCGACCAGCCGTCGTACAGGTCCTGGGTGTTCATCGTCGAGCTCCTGGGTCCGGGGGTCCGGCGTGTGCCCGCCGCATCCTTGTGGCGGGCATCGTCGGCACCTCGGGGAGGGGCCGAACTTGTGGCAGGTACCCTGCGATCATTGTTAGACAACTGAATAAAGTAAGTCAATGGCACGCGGACCATGCCACTGGCCGTAGCGTGCACACGACGCCAGCACCCGATCAGGAGACACCCGACGTGACCCACGACGCCAGCCCCGACACTCTCGTCCACCTCCGCGCGGCGGGGGTGAGCGTCGTCGTCGATCTCACCGGGGGGACCCTGCCCCGGGTGCTGCACTGGGGGCGCGACGTCGGCGACCTCGACGCGGTTGCGCTCAGCGCGGCGCGGCGCGGCTGGCAGCCCGCCGCCCACGGCTACCCGGTCGACGGGCAGGTCGAGACCGCCGTGCTGCCGCAGGAGTCCGCCGGCTACCTGGGCACGCCGGGCCTCGTCGGCAGCCGGGCGGGCCAGGACTTCTCGACGCTCTTCCTCGTGAGCGCGCACGACGTCGCGACGACGCCCGACGGGACGCAGCGGCTGACGGTCGAGGCGCGCGACGCCGCCGCACGGCTGGGGCTGACGCTCGTGCTCGAGCTGACGGCGCAGGGGCTGGTGCGGCAGCGCGCGGTCCTGACCAACGAGGACGACGACATCTACGGGCTGGAGGGGCTGCTGCTCACCCTGCCGGTCCCGGCGGTCGCCACCGAGCTGCTCGACTTCACCGGGCGCTGGGCTCGCGAGCGCAGCCCGCAACGCACGGCGTTCACGCACGGCACGCGGCTGCGCGAGAACCGGCGCGGCCGGACGGGCTACGACAGCGCGTTCGTGCTGGTGGCGGGCACGGCCGGGTTCGCCAACCGCACCGGCGAGGTCTGGGGGCTGCACACGGCCTGGTCCGGCAACCACCGGGCGCTGGCCGAGCGCAGCCACTACCAGCCCGGGGTGCTGGGCGGCGGGGAGCTGCTCGGCTCCGGCGAGGTGCGGCTGGCCCGCGGGGAGTCGTACGCGAGCCCGTGGGTCTACGGGTCCTGGGGCGTCGGGCTGGACGCGCTCGCGGGCCGGTTCCACGCCTGGATGCGCGCGCGCCCGCAGCACCCGCGCTCGCCCCGGCCGGTCACCCTCAACACCTGGGAGGCCGTGTACTTCCAGCACGACCTCGGGCGGCTGACCGCGCTCGCCGACGCCGCCGCGGCCGTGGGCGCCGAGCGGTTCGTGCTCGACGACGGCTGGTTCGGGGACCGGCGCGACGACACCCGGGCGCTGGGGGACTGGACCGTGTCCGCCGACGTGTGGCCCGACGGGCTGCACCCGCTGGTCGAGCACGTCACCGGGCTCGGGCTGGAGTTCGGGCTCTGGGTGGAGCCGGAGATGGTCAACGCCGACTCCGACCTGGCCCGCGCGCACCCCGAGTGGATGCTGCGGGTGCCCTCCCGGCTGCCCCGCGAGGCCCGCCACCAGCAGGTGCTCGACCTCGCCGTGCCCGAGGCCTACGCGTACATCCTCGAGCGGCTGGACGCGCTGCTCACCGAGTACGCGATCGGGTACCTCAAGTGGGACCACAACCGGGACCTCGTCGATGCCGGGCACGGGGGAGCGCCCGGGGTGCACGGGCAGACGCTCGCGGTGTACCGGCTGCTCGACGAGCTGCGGGCGCTGCACCCCGGGGTCGAGATCGAGTCGTGCTCGTCGGGCGGCGCGCGCGTGGACCTGGAGATCCTGCAGCGGACCGACCGGGTGTGGGCCAGCGACTGCATCGACGCCCTCGAGCGTCAGCAGATCCAGCGCTGGACCAACCTGCTGATCCCGCTCGAGCTCATCGGGGCGCACATCGGCTCCGGCACCGCGCACAGCACGGGTCGTCGGCACGCGCTGTCTTTCCGCGCCGCGACCGCGCTGTTCGGGCACCTCGGGATCGAGTGGGACCTCCAGGAGGCCGACGAGGCGCAGCGGGCCGAGCTCGCCGCCTGGATCGCGCTCTACAAGGACGTGCGCCCGCTGCTGCACACCGGGACCGCCGTGCACGCAGACGTCCCCGACCCGGTGGTCGCGGTGCACGGGGTGGTCGCGCAGGACCGTGGGGACGCGCTGTACGCGGTCGCGCTCACCGGCCGGTCGGCGAGCACCGCGCTGCCGCGCGTCACGCTGCCCGGGCTCGACCCCGACGCGCTCTACGACGTGCGGCCGCAGGCGCCGGGCGACGGCGTCGACCACGCGCCGGGCTGGTGGACCCCCGCGGGCGTGCGGCTGCCCGGCCGGCTGCTGTCCGGCGTGGGCCTCGAGGCCCCCCTGCAGCTGCCCGAGCGCATCGCGCTCGTGCGGGCGACGCGGGTGTGACCCGACGACGAGGGCGGCCGCGCGGGCCGCCCTCGTCGGTGCGGGCTACTTCGTCGCGCCTGAGGTGAAGCCGTTGTAGATGTACCGCTGCAGGAACAGGAACAGCACCAGGATCGGGATGATCGTGATGACCACGCACGCGCAGATGGCTTCCCACTGCGAGCCGTAAGGCCCCTTGAACGCGAAGAGCGCCGTGGAGATCGGGAGCTTGTCGGGGTCGTTCAGGTAGAGGTAGGGCAGGTAGAACTCGTTGTAGATGCCGATGCCCTTGATGATGACGACGGTCGCGATCGCCGGCTTGAGGTTGGGCAGGATGATCTGGAAGAAGATCCGCAGGTGCCCAGCGCCCTCGATCATGGCGGCCTCGTCCAGCGAGCGCGGGATGCTCCGCATGAACTGCACGAAGATGTAGATCGAGACGATGTCCGTGCCCATGAACAGCAGGATCAGCGCCCAGCGTGAGCCGTAGAGGCCCAGACCGTTGATGATCTGGAAGGTCGCGACCTGCGTGGTGACACCGGGCACGAGCGTCGCCAGCAGGAACATGAGGAGCACCAGGCTGCGGCCGCGGAACCGGAAGCGATCCAGGGCGTATGCGGTCCCGGCGCCGATGAGGATGGTGCCCGCGATGGCGGCGCCGAAGATGAGCGCGGTGTTGAAGAACGCCAGCGCCATGCCGCCCTTGGTGAACGCGAGCACGTAGTTGTCGAAGTTGAACCAGCTGTCGGGCGGCTGGAACGGGTTCGTCGACAGGAACTCCTGGTTGGTCTTGAAGGACCCGAACAGGATGAGCCCCAACGGCAGCAGCGTGACGATCGAGGCGACGACGAGAGAGACGTACTTGGCGGTGCTGGTGGCTGCGACCTTCACGTGAGGTCCACCTCCTCCTCCGGGACGAGCCGGCGCTGGAGCCAGGTGACCAGCAGGACGAACACCAGCAGCACGACGGCCATCGAGGAGGCGAGCCCGACCATGTTCCGCTGGAAGGCCATCCAGAGGGTCCGGAGGACGAACGTCTCCGTGCCGTTGGCGCCATTGGTCATGACGAACGGGATCTCGAAGACGGACAGCGAGCCGGAGATGCCGAGGATGAAGGCCAGGCCCACGATGGGTCGGATCGACGGCAGGATGATCGACCAGAACTCGTGCCAGCGGTTGGCGCCGTCGAGCGCGGCCGCCTCGTAGATCTCCGAGTTGATGGACTGGATCGCGCCCAGGAACATCACGAAGGTCAGGCCGGTGTACCGCCAGACGGAGACGGCCGCGAGCGAGAAGTTGGCGATGTCCGGGTCGCCGGTCCACTGATGGATGAGGCTCTCGAGCCCGGTCTTCATGAGAACCGTGTCGAGGCCGCCGCCCGGCTTGAGGAAGTTGAGGAAGATCAGCCCGATCGCGACGCCGTTGATGAGGTACGGGAAGAACAGGATGCCCTTCCACATGTTCTTGAAGCGCACCTTGAACGACAGGATCGTCGCGAAATAGAGCGCGAGCGCCATCTGCACGAGCGAGCCCACGATGTAGAACAGCGAGACGTAGAAGACCCGCAGGTTGTCGGGGTCCGTGAATACGTCGATGTAGTTGTCGAGCCCGATGAAGTTCTTGGTCTTGTCCAGGCCGTCCCAGTCGGTGACCGAGTACCAGAACATGTTGACGACGGGCGTGTACGTCAGGAGCAGCAGCAGCCCGACGGGGACGAGCAGGAACAGGTAGGGCGTGAGGCGGCGGTACCACGCGGAGCGGCGGCCCGCCCCACCCGGAACCTTCCGGGTGGGGCGGGCCAGCTCGGGCTCCGTCGCTACGGCCGTGGCCCGGCTGGCGTAGCTGGAGGATGAGGTCGTCATGGTGCGGTGAACTCAGGCGCCGGCGTCGGCGCGTCCCTTGGCCCACTTGGAGTTCAGGTCGTCGAAGATCTGCTCCTTGGTGCGGTCACCGGAGCGAGCGTCGTCGATGATCTGGAGGCGGTACTTCGGGTCCGTGGTGACGATGCCCGACGCGGTGTCGATGTCCGCGAACAGCGACTCCTTGCCCTCGGGAGCCGGGTTCATGGTGATGAGCTCGACACTGTCCATGAAGCTCTTGAGGGCATCGGGGACCGGGCCGTCGGCGAGGGGTGAGAGGCCGACCTGCGACTCCGAGTAGCCCGAGTCGTGGTTGAACCAGTCGATCCACGCGCGCGCGGTCGCCTTGTTCTTCGAGTGCACGTTGATGCCGAGGTTGTAGTCACCGCCGGCCACCGTGTGGAACTTGCCGTCGACCTGCACCGGGGTGGGCATGTACGCGATGTCGGTGGGGTCGGCGCCCGCGGCCTCGGCGGCGGCCGCCATCTGCGGGATCGCCCACGAGCCGAGGACCATCGTGGCGATGTCGCCGACGCCGATCTGGCGCTTGGAGCCCTCCCAGTCCGTGGTGGTCGGGTCGGCCTCGGTGAGGCCCTCGGCGACGGCGTCGAAGATGGTGCCGTCGATGACTCCGTAGTCGGAGTCGTCGGTCCACGGGGTGTCCGTCTGCGCCATCTTGTTGAGGGCGTCCGGGTCCGCGGTCACCGCCCCGCGCCAGCCGTCCCACTGCGAGAGCGTCCAGCCGTCCTTGTAGTTGGTGTAGAGCGGGGCGACCTTGGCGACGCCCTTGTCCTTGATGGCCTGCAGGTCGTCGAGGAACTCCTGCGGGGTGGTCGGGAACTCGGTGACGCCGGCCTCGTCCCACACGCGCTTGTTGTAGAGGATCCCCTGGACGTTGCCGACGACGGGGATGCCGTACGACTTGCCCTCGAAGGACTTGTCGTTGAGCCAGTTGTACTCCTTCTGCATCTCGGCCAGGTCGCCGAGCGGCTCGAAGAAGTCGCCGAACTGGTCGGGGGTGACCGAGCCCGGGATGGCGAGGACGTCGCCGTAGTCGTCGGTGTTCATCCGGGTCTTGACGGTGCCCTCGTAGTCCTTGACGCCCTCGACCTTGACGTCGGTGACCTCGGGGTACTTCTTCTTGAACTCCTCGACGTACGTGTCGAACGTGCCGTCCTCGACCAGGTCGGTGCGCCAGGTCAGGACGTTGAGCGTGCCCGAGGGGGTGCCGTCGTCGTTGGCGTTGCCGCCGCTCCCGCCGCCCGAGCAGGCGGCCGTGAGGGCGAGCAGCGAGCTCGCGGCCGCGACCGCCACGAGACGGGTCCGTCGCTTCTGAGGGAACATCGTTGATCCTCTCGTCGTGCCGGCACCTCCGCGTGCCGACCAGGGTCTGATGAGGCAGGGCCACCCGGGGGTGGGAAGCCGTGCTCCCGTGTGGCATTCTTAGGCAAGTGAACAAAGTAAGTCAACGGGCGTGTCTCGGGAGTCTGTTGCCGTTCCCGGATCGTTATGGTGTGCGACGAGGGGGACACCCCACGGAGGAGGACGTGTGAGCGGCTCGCAGCCTGGTCTCGGCGCCGCGCACGCGAGCAGCCGGTCCGCGATCCTCGACCTCATCCGGGCCGCGGGCACGATCAGCCGCGTCGAGCTCACGCGGGCGACCGGGCTGACCGGCGCCACCATCTCCACGGTCGTGCGCCGGCTCATCGACGACGGCCTCGTGGTCGAGGTCGGGCGCGCAGAGTCGACCGGCGGCAAGCCCCGGATGCTCCTGCAGCTGGACCCGTCCGCGCGCTACGCCATCGGCGTGCACCTCGACCACGCCGGGATCACGTACGTCATCGCCAACCTGGGCGGCGCGATCGTCGCCCGGTGGCGCCGGCCCGGTGCCGGGTCCGACGACCCGCGCGAGGTGGTCGCCCGCATCGCCGCGGAGATCCGCACCACCATCACGCGCGTCGGCGTCGACGCCACCCGGATCCTGGGCCTCGGCGTGGTCTCGCCCGGGCCGATCTCCTCGTCGACCGGCATGACCTTGACGCCGCCCGTGATGGAGGCGTGGGCCGAGTTCCCGCTCGCCGAGGCCCTCGAGGGCGCCATCGGGTTGCCCGTCCTGCTGGACAACGACGCGACCGCCGCGGCCATCGGGGAGTACTGGTCCGGCGGGATCGCGACCGGCTCCGCATTCGCCGCGCTCTACATGGGCACCGGCATCGGCGCCGGGATCATCGTCGACGGCACGGTCTACCGCGGCTCCAGCTCCAACGCCGGCGAGGTCGGCCACATCTGCGTGGACCTCGACGGGCCGGCGTGCTGGTGCGGCAGCGTCGGGTGCGTCGAGGCGCTGGCCGGCCCCGCCGCGGTCGTCGCCGCCGCGCGCGACGCCGGGCTCGAGCTGGCGGGCCGCAACGTCGCCGAGAACTTCGGGTCGCTGGCCCGCTCCGCCAGCCGGGGCGAGGCGCTGCCCATGGAGCTGCTGCAGCGGTCGGCGCGGTACCTCGGGGTCGCCGCGCAGACGCTCGCCAACGTGCTCGACCTCGAGCTGGTGATCCTCACTGGACCCGCGTTCGCACTCGCGGGCTCGCTGTACCTGCCGGAGATCGAGCGCCGCCTGGGGCAGTCGTTCTTCGCGCGCGGCAGCCACGCCGTGCGGGTCACCATCTCGTCCAACGCCCCCGAGGCCGCCGCCGTCGGCGCCGCGGCCCTCGTGCTGCAGAGCGAGCTCGCGCCCCGGCAGGCGGGCGTGCGGATGCCGCTGGAGCTGCCGCTCGAGGTGACCGCCGGGGCCTGATCAGCCCGCCAGGCGCTCCAGCCCGGCGATCGGGATGGGCAGCCACGACGGTCGGTTCCGCGACTCGTAGACGGCCTCGTACAGGGTCTTGTCCAGCTCGAGCGCCCGCAGCAGGGTGGCCGCGCCGGGGTCGGCCGTCGTGCCGTACCCCGCGAGCAGCCCGGCGCGCGCGGCACCCGTCCACGCGTCGGCGTCGGCCCCCGACAGTCCTCCGACGGCCGCGGCGTAGTCGATCGACCGCAGCAGGCCGGCGACGTCGCGCAGCGCCAGGTCGGGCCGGGTGCGCTGGGCGAGGGGAGCGAGGGGCTCGCCCTCGAAGTCCATGATGAACCAGGTGTCGTGCGAGCGGAGCACCTGACCGAGGTGCAGGTCGCCGTGCACGCGCTGGCGCGGCGGGGCCGACGACAGGCTGCGCACCTCGGCGACGACGGCCGCGACCCCGTCGGCGAAGCGCACCAGGGCCGGGACCGCCGACAGCGCCCACGAGAACCGCGCGGCGACGGCGCGCGCGACCTCCTCGGGCCCCTCGCCGGCGGGGTCGACGCCGTACGCCTGCACGAGGGCGTCGTGCATCGTCGCGGTGATCGAGCCCAGCGTCTCGGCGAGCGGCGCGAACGGCTCGCCGCGCCCCGCGTACGCGCACGCCAGCTCGAAGCCGTCCTCGGCGGCGTCCACGAACGCGCTGAGCACGCCGAGGTAGCCGGTGACCGGCTCGCCGTCGTGCCCGGGCCACTCCGCCTGCAGCCAGGCCAGCGGCGCGGGCACGTGCTGCCAGCCCACGTCGACCAGGTGACGTGGGACGTCGACGTCGGGGTTCTCGCCAGGGGCGACGGCACGCAGCACCTTGAGGATGCCCGGTCGGGCGCCCGGCAGGATCACGGAGGTGTTGGACTGCTCACCGGAGACCACGCGGGCGGCGGACAGGTCGACGTCCGCGCCCGGGCCGTCGGCGGCGGCGAGCCACGCGCGCAGGAAGGCCGGGTGGTCGGCTCCGTCGACGACGCCGCGACCGTCGAGGACACCGATCGCCCCCTCGACGTCACCGTCCACGAGCACCAGCGGCACCTGCAGCACGGCGTCGATCGAGCCGGCCCGCGCCCGCACCAGCAGCACGACGACCTCGGGCGCGATGTCCACGGAGGCGACGGCCGACAGGACGGTCGACTGTCCCTTGGCCGGGAACCAGCGCCGGGTCGGCAGCCACTCGCGCACCACGTCGAGCAGGCGCGCGTCGTCGGGTGACGTGCGGGCGGTCAGGCTCACGGCGCAGTCAGCTCCAGCCAGTAGAAGTCGCGCGACCCGAGGGTGAACGACGCGGAGCCGTCGGCGCGGACGGGCGGGAAGTCCGACCCGCCGAACACGTCGTGCGCGCCCCAGCCTGCGCGGTCGGACAGCGTGATCGTGGCGGCGCGGGCGGTCGAGGCCATGTTCGCCACCACCAGGATCGTCTCGTCCGCGGTGTGCCGGCAGAACGCGAGCACCGAGTCGTTGTCGGACGGCAGGACCTCGAAGCCGCCCGCACCCAGGGCCGGGTGCTGTCGGCGGACTGCGAGCATGCCGTGCACCCAGTGCAGCAGCGACGTGGGCTGTGCCAGCTGCGCCTCGACGTTGGTGTGGCTGTAGTGGTGCACCAGCGACTGGACCAGCGGGAGGTAGAGCTTGCCGGGGTCGGCGGTGGAGAACCCGGCGTTGCGGTCCGGGGTCCACTGCATCGGCGTGCGCACCGCGTCGCGGTCGGGCAGCCAGATGTTGTCGCCCATGCCGATCTCGTCGCCGTAGTACAGGCAGGGGCTGCCGGGCAGGCTCAGCAGGAGCGCGTGCGCGAGCTCGATCTCCTTGCGCGAGTTGTCCAGCAGCGGGGCCAGCCGGCGTCGGATCCCGACGTTGGCGCGCATGCGCGAGTCGGGCGCGTACCAGCCGTACATCGACGCGCGCTCCTCGGTGGAGACCATCTCGAGCGTGAGCTCGTCGTGGTTGCGCAGGAACGTGCTCCACTGGGCGCCGTTGTTCGGGATCGGCGGCGTGTCCGCCAGGATGTCGACGATCTGCGTGGCCCGCTGGTCGCGGATCGAGTAGTAGATGCGCGGCATCACCGGGAAGTGGAAGCACATGTGGCACTCCGGCTCCTCCTCGGTGCCGAAGTAGTGCACGACGTCCTCGGGCCACTGGTTGGCCTCCGCCAGCATGATCCGGCCGGGGAACTCGTCGTCGATCATCTTGCGGACCTTGCGCAGGAACGCGTGCGTCTCCGGCAGGTTCTCGCAGTTGGTGCCCTCGGCCTCGAACAGGTACGGCACGGCGTCGAGGCGGAAGCCGTCCACGCCGATGCCCAGCCAGAACCGGCCCACGTCGAGCATCGCCTCGACCACGCGCGGGTTGTCGAAGTTGAGGTCCGGCTGGTGGCCGAAGAACCGGTGCCAGAAGAACTGCCGCCGGACGGGGTCGAAGGTCCAGTTGGACGTCTCGGTGTCGACGAAGATGATGCGCGCGTCCTGGTACTTCGTGTTGTCGTCGCTCCACACGTAGAAGTCCCCGTAGGGGCCCTCCGGGTCCGAGCGTGACGCCTGGAACCACGGGTGCTGGTCGCTGGTGTGGTTCATCACCAGGTCGACGACGATCCGCATGCCGCGCGCGTGCACCTGCTCGATCAGCTCGGTGAAGTCGGCCATGGTGCCGTACTGGCCGGCGATCGCGGTGTAGTCGGCGACGTCGTACCCGCCGTCGCGCAGGGGGCTCGGGTAGAACGGCGGCAGCCACAGACAATCGATGCCGAGCCACTGCAGGTAGTCGAGCCGGTCGATGAGGCCGCGCAGGTCACCGCTGCCCTGGCCCGAGGAGTCGGAGAACGTGCGGAGCATGACCTCGTAGAACACCGCGGTCCGGTACCACTCGGGATCCTCCACCAGGCCGCCGGCCTCCGGCGCCGGGTGGGGCAGGGCCGGGTGCCGACGGGCCGGCAGCACGATCTGCGCCGTGGTCGGCGCCGGCTCGCGGGCGTGCCGGCCCATGGGGGTGTCCGGCGTGGTCACGGCGCGACCAGGTGCACCACGTGCGCGGCGCGGATCATCGGGTCGAGGCGGACGTAGACCGACGGCCCCCACTCGTACGTCTCCTCCGACAGGACGTCGTGCGCGACCACCGGCCGGCCCGGGTCGAGGCCCAACGCGTGCAGGTCCAGCTGGACCGAGCCCTCGCGGGTGTTCCACGGGTCGAGGTTGACGATGACGACGATGGTGTCGGTGCGTCCCGTGGGGGAGTGCTCGGCGTCGAGGTGCTTCGAGAACGCGACCAGGGCGTCGTCCGACGTCGGCAGGACCCGCAGGTTGCGCAGCTGCTGCAGGGCCGGGTGCGCGTGGCGCAGCTCGTTCAGCCGCCCCAGCAGCAGGTTGATGCCGATGGCGTCGGCCTTGGACCAGTCGCGCGGCTTGAACTCGTACTTCTCGTTGTCGATCTGCTCGTCGACGCCCGGGCGGGGCACGTCCTCGACCAGCTCGTAGCCCGAGTAGATGCCCCACGTGGGAGCGCCGAGCGCGGCGAGCACGGCCCGGACCGCGAAGCCCCGCACGCCCGTGGCCTGCAGGTACGGGGGCAGGATGTCGTGCGTCGTCGGCCAGAAGGCGGGCCGCATCCACGCGCCCTGATCACCCGAGACCTCGGCCAGGTACTCGGTGATCTCGTCCTTCGTGTTGCGCCAGGTGAAGTACGTGTACGACTGGTGGAACCCGATCTTGGCCAGGGTCTGCATCATCGCCGGCCGCGTGAACGCCTCGGACAAGAAGATGACGTCGGGGTGGTCGGCCCGCACGGACTCGAGGATCCGCGCCCAGAAGTCGAGCGGCTTGGTGTGCGGGTTGTCGACGCGGAACAGCGTCACGCCGTGGTCGATCCACACCTGCAGGACCCGTCGGATCTCGGTGTAGATGCCCTCGGGGTCGTTGTCGAAGTTCAGGGGGTAGATGTCCTGGTACTTCTTCGGCGGGTTCTCCGCGTACGCGATGGTGCCGTCCGCGCGCGTGGTGAACCACTCCGGGTGCGCCGTGACCCAGGGGTGGTCGGGCGAGCACTGCAGCGCGATGTCGATCGCGACCTCCATGCCGAGCGCGCGGGACGCGGCGACGAAGCGGTCGAAGTCGTCGAACGTGCCCAGCGTGGGCTCGATCGCGTCGTGGCCGCCCGCGGGCGAGCCGATCGCGTATGGCGAGCCCGGATCTCCCTGGTCGGAGTAGAGCGAGTTGTTGCGGCCCTTGCGGTGCGTGGCGCCGATCGGGTGCACCGGGGTCAGGTAGACGACGTCGAAGCCCATCCCCGCGATCCGCGGGAGGTCGAGCGCCGCGGTCCGCAGCGTCCCCGACACCCAGGCCCCGACCTCCGGGTCGTACCGCGCCCCCTGCGAGCGGGGGAAGATCTCGTACCAGGCGCCGGCGAGGGCGAGCGGTCGGTCCACGGTCAGCGGGTACTGCGCGGAGCGGGTCACCGCGTCGCGCAGCGGCGTCTCCGCCAGCGCCGAGTGGACGGCGGCCGACAGCCCGGCCCCGAGCCGCTCGTGCGGGCTGCGGTGCACGTCGCGCAGCGCCGCGGCGGCGTCGAGCAGCACCTGGGCCCCGGTGCTGTGCATCGCCTTCTTGCCCGTGCGGCCCGCGGCCCGCTCCAGCAGCAGCGCGCCCTCGGTGAGCATGAGCTCGACGTCCACGCCGGCCTCGACCTTGATCTCGGCGTCGTGCGCCCACGTGCCGTACGGGTCCGACCAGCCCTCGACGCGGAACGTCCAGTCCCCGACGCTCGTCGGCACCAGGCGCGCCTCGAAGCGGTCCAGACCGGGGGCGATGTCCACCATCCGGGCGCTCGCGCGGTCCACGCCGGACGGGTCTGTGAGGACGGCGGTGGCCGCCACGGCGTCGTGCCCCTCGCGGAAGACCGTCGCCCGCACGGGTACCGCTTCGCCCACCACGGCCTTGGCCGGGAACCGCCCGGCTTCGGCGACGGGGGAGACGTCCACGATCGGGATGCGCCCGACGGAGGTGCCGAGCGGCACGGAGGGAGGTGTCACGTCCCGAACCTATCCGTAGGTCCAGGTGGGAGGCATCCGGAGCGCGCCGTTCGGACGTGGTCGGTGCGGCCACGTCCGTGCCGGTCTACGCCCCCAGCGCCCGGCCCACCGTCCGGCCCGTGAACAGGCAGCCGCCGAGGAACGTCCCCTCCAGCGCGCGGTGACCGTGCACCCCGCCGCCGCCGAACCCGGAGGCCTCGCCGACCGCCCACAGGCCCGGCAGCACCTGGCCGTCGGGACGCAGCACGCGGCCCTCGAGGTCGGTGTGCAGGCCACCGAGGGTCTTGCGCGTGAGGACCGAGAGCCGGACCGCGAGCAGGGGCCCGTGCTCCGGGTCGAGCAGGCGGTGCGGCTTGGCCACCCGGATCAGCTTGTCGACGATGTAGCGCCGGGCCATCGCGGTGGCCACCACCTGCAGGTCCTTGCCCAGGCCGGTCTCCACCTGCCGGTCCCGGGCGACGATCGTGCGCTCCAGCGCGTCCGCGTCGATGCGGTCGGTGCCGGACAGCGCGTTCATCTTGGCGGCCAGCTCGGCCGGGGTGTCGGCCCAGAGGAACTCGTCGGACTTCTCCGCGAACGCCTCGACCGGTCCGACCGCGCCGGGCTTGACCCGCTCCAGCAGCAGCTTCATGTCCTTGCCGGTCAGGTCCGGGTTCTGCTCCGAGCCGGACAGCGCGAACTCGGAGCCGAGGATCGTCTTGTCGAGCACGAACCACGAGTGGTCGTCGCCCCGCGCGGTGATGTGCTGGAGCGCGCCGAGGGAGTCGAAGCCGGGGAACAGGGGGACGGGCAGCCGGTGGCCGTCGGCGTCGAGCCACAGGCTGCTGGGCCCGGGCAGGATCCGGATGCCGTGCTGAGACCAGACCGGCGAGTGGTTGGTGATGCCCTCGGGGTAGTGCCACATGCGGTCCTCGTGGACGACCGCGGCGCCGGCCGTCTTCGCGGCGGCGATGCCCGAGCCGTCGACGTGGTCCGGGACGCCGGAGAGCATGCGCTGGGGCAGGCGGCCGGCGGACGCGGGCCACGTGGCGCGCACGAGGTCGTGGTTGGCGCCGATGCCGCCGGTGGCGACGACGACGGCCCTCGCGGTGAGCTCGAACGGCGCGACGACCTCGCGCGAGCTCGGCACGGCCCGCTCGGCCGTGTCGGGGGCCAGCACGTCGCCGCGCACGCCGGTGACCCGGCCGTCGGTGGTCACCAGCTCGGTCACCCGGTGCCGGAAGCGGACGTCGACCAGCCCGTCGCGGCGCGCGTCGAGCAGCGTGCGGACGAACGGCTCGAGGATGCCCGGACCGGTGCCCCACGTGACGTGGAACCGCGGGACCGAGTTGCCGTGCCCGTCGGCGAGGTAGCCGCCGCGCTCGGGCCACTGCACCAGCGGGAACCAGCGCACGCCCTTCGCGTGCAGCCACGACCGCATGTCCCCGGCGGCGAAGTCGACGAAGCCCTCGGCCCACGCGCGGCCCCAGCGGTCGGACCCGTCGTCGGCGAAGTCGGCGGAACCCAGCCAGTCGGCGAGCGCGAGCTCCGCGGAGTCCTTGACGCCGAGGCGGCGCTGCTCAGGGGTGTCGACGAGGAAGAGGCCGCCGAACGACCAGAACGCCTGGCCGCCCAGGCTCGCGGCGGGCTCGGCGTCGAGCAGCGTGACCCGGCGCCCGGAGGCGACCAGCTCGGCGGTGGCGACCAGGCCGGCCAGGCCTGCGCCGACGACCACGACATCGGAGTGCGTCATGGCCCGTACGGTACGCGTTTGGACGCGTGTCCAGAACTCTACGATCCGTGTCGTGACCTACGAGCTGAGCGACTCCCGGGACCGGCTGGACCGCGACGCGGTCTGGCGGCTGCTGTCCACCGACGCGTACTGGGGCCGGTGGCGCAGCCGGGACGACCTCGAGCGGCAGCTCGACAGCGCCTGGCGCGTGGTCGGCGTCTACGTCGAGGCCACGGGCCGGCAGGTCGGGTTCGCGCGGGCGGTGTCCGACGGCGTCGACTTCGCGTACCTGGCCGACGTGATTATCGACGCCGGCCACCGCGGGGACGGCCTGGGCCGACGGCTGCTGACCGCGATGATCGACGACGGCCCGGGCGCGTCGTTCCGCTGGACCCTGTTCACGCGCGATGCCCACGGCCTGTACCGCGACTACGGCTTCGACGAGCCGGGTCCGACCGCGATGGTGCGACCCAGCCGCAACGGGGCTCAGGCCAGCACGGCTCAGGCCAGTACGTAGACCCGCATGCTCAGCGCCTCGACGACCGTCGCCTCGCCCGGCTCGGCGTGCAGGCCGCCCTCGATCGCCGCGGCGCGCTCCTCGGCCGGGTTCTCCCAGACGGAGTCCCACGCCAGGCGCCACCGGCCGCCGTGGTCGTCGGCCAGGATGAGGTGGACGGCGTCGAGCGAGCCGTTGATGACCAGCAGCACGGTGTCGCGCTCCGGCGGTGGGGCGGTCCGGACCATCTGCAGCGTCCGGATCGACGGGTCGTGCCACCGGTCGTGGTCGAACGCCATGCCCAGCGCGTCGAACCAGGCGAGGTCCGGGCGCTTGCCCGGCACGTACGGCCGCCCCGAGTAGAACCGTTCGGTGCGCAGGGCGGGGTGCTCGCGACGCAGCAGGAGCAGCCACCGGGCCGTGGCCAGCAGGTCCTTGCGCCACGGCGACAGGTCCCAGCGCACCCACGACGTCTCGTCGTCCTGGCAGTACGCGTTGTTGTTGCCGCGCTGCGTGCGGCCCATCTCGTCGCCGGCGGTGATCATCGGCGTGCCGGCGGCGAGCACCAGCGTCGCGAGCAGGTTACGGATCGACCGGCGCCGCAGCGGCACGAGGTCGACGGCCGGGGAGTGCGGCTCGACCGGCCCCTCGACGCCGTGGTTCCAGGACCGGTTGTCGTCGCTGCCGTCCCGGTTCTGCTCGCCGTTGGCCGCGTTGTGCTTGTGCTCGTACGCGACCAGGTCCGCGAGCGTGAAGCCGTCGTGCGCGGTGACGTAGTTGACGGACGTGCCGGGCCCGCGGACCAGCGGCGGGTCGCTGTGCCCGAACAGGTCGACGGACCCCGCCAACCGCGTGGCCAGGTCGCGCACGCGGTGGCCGGGCAGGCCGTGCGCCGCGCGTCCGGGGTCGCCCAGCCAGAACGAGCGGGAGGCGTTGCGGAACCGGTCGTTCCACTCGGCGAACGGGATCGGGAACTGCCCGGTGCGCCAGCCGCCGGGGCCGACGTCCCAGGGCTCCGCGATGAGCTTGAGCCCGTGCAGCGCGGGCTCGACGGCCATCGCCACGAGCGCGGGGTGGTCCGGGGAGAAGCCGCCGGCGTCGCGCCCGAGCGTCACCGCCAGGTCGAACCGGAAGCCGTCGACGCCCACGACGTCCGCCCAGTACCGCAGCGAGTCGAGCGTCATGCGGACCACCTCGGCCCGGCGGAAGTCGAGGGTGTTCCCCGTGCCCGTGACGTCGGCCAGCGCGGCCGGCGCACCCCCGTCGTGCGCGTAGTACGTCGCGCTGTCGAGCCCGCGCCAGGAGATGTGCTGGCCCGGCAGGCCGCCCTCGCACGTGTGGTTGTAGACCACGTCCAGCAGGACCTCGAGCCCGGCCTCGTGCAGCGCGTGCACCGCGCCCCGCAGCTCGGCGAGCACCGCGTCGGGGCCCTGGGCCTGCGCGGCCTTCGTCGCGAACCGCGCGTGCGGGGCGAAGAAGCCGAGGGTGCTGTAGCCCCAGTAGTTGGTCAGCCCCTTCTCCACCAGATGGGGCTCGTCGGCGAACGCGTGCACGGGGAGCAGCTCGACAGCCGTGACGCCCAGCGCCAGCAGGTGGTCGATCACCGCCGGGTGCGCGAGGCCGGCGTAGGTGCCGCGCAGGTCCTCGGGCAGCCGGTCGGCCAGCCTGGTCAGGCCCCGGACGTGCGCCTCGTAGACCACGGTCTGGCTCCACGGGGTCCACGGACGGTTGGCGGTGGGGTCGGGGCCGGGCAGGTCGCGGGTGTCGACGACGACCGAGTAGGGGACGTGCCCGGCCGAGTCGCGCGGGTCCGCGGGCCCGTAGGGGTCGCCGACGAGGTCGGCGCCGACGACGTGGCCGTACGTCTGGGGCGTGTGCGCGACCTCGCCGTCCAGGCCCCGGGCGTACGGGTCGACCAGCAGCTTGGCCGGGTTGTAGCGGTGACCCGCCGCCGGCTCCCACGGGCCGTGCGCCCGGAACCCGTACCGCTGGCCGGCGCGCACGCCGGGGACGGACGCGCTGAACACCCCGTGCACCGGGCCGTCGAGGCGGATCCGGCGCTCGTGCTCGTGGTCCGGGCCGTCGAACAGGCACAGGTCGACGCCGGTCGCGTGCGCGGCGAGGACGGCGACGTCGACGCCCTCGTCGGTGACGTGCACACCGAGGCGCGGCGCGCGGCGGCGGGGGGAAGGCTGGGTCACCCCGACATTGTGGGGGACGCAAGCCCACACGTGTCGGGTGGCAGCGCCCCGTGGACGCGTGCTCGCCGCGTCCGGGCCGGGCGGTAACGTTCCGCGGGTGAGGATCGTCGTCTGCGTGAAGCATGTCCCTGACATCCAGTCCGAGCGGGCCCTGGGCCCCGACGGTCGCGTGGTCCGCGACGGCGGGGACGGCACCATCAACGAGCTGGACGAGAACGCGCTCGAGGCCGCGCTCGCCCTCGTCGAGGCGCACGAGGGGTCCGTGGTGGCCCTGACCGTGGGTCCCGACGACGCCGCGGACGCCGTCCGGCGTGGCCTGCAGCTGGGCGCCGAGGAGGCCGTGCACGTCGTCGACGACGCCGTCGCCGGCTCGGACGTCGTCGGCACCGCGCGGGTGCTCGCCGCGGCCGTCCGATACCTCGACGCGCAGGAGCACGTCGACCTGGTCATCACCGGCATGGCGGGCCTGGACGGGCTCACCTCGCTCCTGCCGACGGCGCTCGCGGAGCTGCTCGACCTCCCGGCGCTGCCGCTGGCCGCCGAGCTGACCGTCGAGGACGGGACCGTCCGGGTACGCCGCAACCTCGACCACGCCGCCGAGGTGCTCGAGGCCGCGCTGCCGGCTCTGGTGTCGGTCACGGACCAGGCGAACGAGCCCCGCTACCCCAACTTCAAGGGCATCATGGCCGCCCGCAAGAAGCCGATCACCACCCTGACGCTGGCCGACCTCGACGTCGACGCAGCCCGGGTCGGTGCCGCGGGCGCCCGCACCGAGGTGCTCGAGGCCGCCGCCCGCCCGCCCCGCGACAACCGCGTGCTGGTGCAGGACACGGGGGACGCCGGCCTCCGGCTCGCCGCGTACCTCGTCGACAACCAGCTCGTCTGACCCCCCAACGAAGGATCGCCGCCGTGACCGCTCCCGTGCTCGTGCTCGTCGACCACACCGAGGCCGGAGCCGTCCGCGCCCCCGTGCGCGAGCTCCTCACGCTCGCCCGCGGGCTGGCCGGTGACGCCGGCGTGCACGCCGCGTGGGCCGTGGACGGCGTCGAGCCGTCGGCCGACGTCGTCGCCGAGCTGGCCGCCCTGGGGGCCACGCACGTCCACCGGATCGTCGCCGACGCGGACCTGCACCTGTCCGCCGTGCTGGCGGAGGCGCTCGCGTCGGTGCTGGACGCCACGGGCGCCGACCTGCTGGTGGCCGTCTCGTCGTTCGAGAACAAGGAGGCCGCCGCGCGCCTCGCGGTGAGCACCGGCGCCGGGGTGGTCACCGACGCCGACGGGCTCGCGCTCGTCGACGGCCGGTACGTCGCCTCCAAGACGGTGTTCGCCGGGACGTGGACGACGGCCTGCGCGGTCACCGCGCCGATCGCGATCGTCACCGTCAAGCCCAACTCCGTGCAGGCCTCGACCGTGGGGGGCGTCGCACCTCAGATCGTCGAGCACGTCGTCACGGCGAGCGCCAAGGCCCGGCGCGTCACGCTGGTCGAGCGCACCGAGCGGCCCGCCAGCGGCCGACCGGACCTGGGCAGCGCGAGCGTCGTCGTCGCCGGCGGCCGCGGCACCGAGGGGGACTTCTCGGTGGTCGAGGAGCTCGCGGACGTGCTCGGTGGCGCGGTCGGCGCCACGCGCGTGGCCACCGACGAGGGCTGGATCGGGCACGACGCCCAGATCGGCCAGACCGGCGTCACCATCGCTCCGCGGCTCTACGTCGGCGTCGGCGTCTCGGGCGCGGTCCACCACCGCGGCGGGATGCAGGCGTCGGGCACCATCGTCGCGATCAACTCCGACCCCGACGCGCCGATCTTCGAGATCGCCGACTTCGGCGTGGTGGGTGACCTGTTCACGGTGGTGCCGCAGGCCGCCGCGGAGATCCGACGACTGAAGGGCTGACGGCGACCGTCCGAGCGCGCTCCGGCTCGGCCGACCGAGGGGAGCTCGGGCCGATCGGCGGCCGGCGCGGATAGTCTCCGGCCATGGCTCGGCGCGAGGGCATGCGGGAGGTCGAGCTCGACGAGCGCGACGCCGAGGCCCCCGACGCGCAGGCGCCGACGCGGCGGCGCCGGTCCCGCCTGTGGCTCCTGGTCCCGGTGCTGGCCGTGATCGCGCTCGCGGGCGTGCAGCTGGTGGTCGACGCGCGCGAGCGCGCGGCCGTCGCGGCGCTGGCCGCGGTGCCCGGCGTCGTCCGGCCCGTCGACGCCGACCTGCGGGTCCTGTGGGAACCGGGGCCCGGCACGCAGGCGGCGCTCCAGTCGGGGATCGCCGTCGACGGATCGCTGATCGGCCTGCAGCAGTCGGACGACAACGCGCAGGCCCTCGTGGCCGTCGACGAGCGGACCGGGGAGCGGCGGTGGACGACGACGCTCGCCGCCGCGCACACCGTCGACCACGGTGCCGACGGGTTCACCTCGGTCGGCGGGTGCGTCCTGGAGCCGGGCGGCACGGGTCGGGTGGTCTGCCTGGTGACCGACGCCTTCCTCACCTACCGCGACACGGCGATGGTCTACGTCCCCTCCTCGACCGGCCTCCTGGTGGTGGCGGACGTGGACGACGGCTCGGTCGTCGCCGTCCGGCCGGCTCCCTCCGTCGTCGCGTTCACCGTGCTGGCCGGCCTGGCCGTGACCGCCGAGCCGGCCGCGGACGGAGCCGTCGCGGTCACCGCTGCGGACCTGGTCAGCGGTCAGCGGGAGTGGCAGACGACCGTCCCGGGCGCTCCCGTCGTGCCGGACGACAGCGGCTACGCCGACGGGTCCACGTCGATGTTCGCCACCGCGGACGGGGTGGGCGTGGTCATGCCCGGCCGGCGGATCGCCCTGCTGGACACCACCGGCCGGGTGGTCCGGACGGACCTCGACGCGAGCCTCGGCTACGCGGCCGACCCGGCCACGGCGACGGTGGCCGCCGTCGCCGGCGACGAGCAGGGCACACCGCGCACGACGATCGTCGGCGGCGGCCCCGACCTCGTCCTGAGCGGGCAGCAGATGCGGGTCTCGGCGGACGACGGCAGCGTGCCGGACCTCGTCCTCATGGCCGACAACGTCGTCCGCGCGTACGACCGGTCCACGGGAGCGGTGCGCTGGACGGTCCGGCACGTCCCCGCGGGCGACGCCCTCGTGCTGCGCGGCCGGGTGTACCTGAGCACGGGTGGCGGCGTCGTCGCCGTGGACGGGCGCACCGGCGAGGAGCTCTGGCGGGCGCCCGTCGGGCCGGGCCTGACGCTGGGCGGCCTGGTCACGGACGGGAGGCACCTGCTCAGCTCGCAGCAGCGGCCCGAGGGACCCGGTGACGTGACGTCGCCGGACGACTGGCCCGGGGTCGGCGTGCTCGTCGCGTACCGGTTCGACGACGGGGGAGAGGTCTGGCGCGTCGACCTGCCCGGCGGGCTCCTGGGGGCCGGGGCGGTCGGGCACACCCTGGTCGGCTGGGGATCCTCGTCCGCGGTGCTCGGCTGAGTGGTCCGTCCGGGTGATCGGCTCGGGCGCGCGGCAGATCGCCGGACAACCCGATCCACCGTTCGCTAGCGTGCGCGTCGGTCCCGGGGAGTCCGCACACCGGGGAGGGGCGCCCGAGGAGAGACCGTGATCCGCTACCTGCCGTACCTGATCGAGCTGGGCCTGCTGGTCTACTGCCTGATCGACTGCATCCAGACCGACGTCCCGCGGAACCTCTCCAAGACCACCTGGGTGTTCGTCATCATCATCATCCCGGTGGTCGGCGGGATCGCGTGGCTGGTCGCCGGGCGACCCGAGCACCGGCCGTCCCGGAACGTGCCGTGGCCGTCGACGCAGACGGCCGGGTTCCCCGAGTACGAGCGGCCGCGTCGGTCCGGTCCGGACGACGACGACGAGTTCCTGGCCGGCATGCGTCAGTCCGACACCACCCACGAGCAGATGCTCAAGGACTGGGAGGCGCAGCTGCGCGACCGGGAGCAGAAGCTCAAGGGCGACGACAAGGCCTGAGGCTCAGGACAGCTCGCGGAGCCACCGGACCGTCGCCAGGCCCTGCGCGGCCTGGAACCGGCGCAGGTTCGGGATTCCAAGTGGGGCGGGCTGGCGGGAGTTCCACGCGAAGTAGCCGGACAGCCCGGCGAGGCCCGCCCGCAGGTCGTCGTCGGGCACGCCGTCCGAGACCGCGTGCTGCCGGAAGTTCGTCGCCGGGTCGCCGCCGCCCTGCAGCGCGACGCTGGGCAGCATGAACGCGAGGTCCAGCCACGGCGCGCCGACGCTGGCGTGCGGCCAGTCGATGAGCCAGACGCGGTGCTGGTGGTCGGGGTCGATCATCACATTGTCGGCGCGCAGGTCCCCGTGCACGAGGGCGTCGCCGGCGCACACACGCAGGGAGTCCTGCTCCCAGAGGACCAGCTGCTCGAGGTTCTCCAGCGCCCACCGGCCCGCGTCGCCGGCCAGCTCGGCATAGCGACCCAACGACTCGTCGTCCAGGGCGTCCAGCCGGCGCCAGCCCGTGAAGTTCTCCGCCAGCTGGTCGTCGGTGCGGGGCAGCTGGTGGCCCGGCAGCGGCTCGGCGTCTGCGAGCGCTCCCAGCGCGTCGGCGACCGCGCGCAGGTCGTCGGGCTTCCACGGGAGCTCGGGGGAGCGGCCGTGCACCACCTCGAACCCGAGGATGACCCAGTCGTCGTCGTCGGACGACCACAGCAGCCGGGGCGCGGGAACCTGCGGGGGCAGGGCGTGCGAGACCCGGATCTCGGCGCGGGCCAGGTCCGGGGAGAGCGGGTTCTGCTCGGCGGAGACGGCCTTGACGAAGACGCCCCGACCGTCGGCGAGCTCGAGCACGGCCGCGAAGCCGGGGCTGAAGCCGCTGGTCGCGCTGGTCTCGGCGGTGACCTGGGAGCCGGCCAGCTCGGCGATCCTGGCCCGGACCGGCCTCGGGAGGTCACGCCAGTCCAGCCGCTGGCCGCTGAAGGCGCGCGGGAGGTCGATGACGTCGTCGGCACTCACGCGGCACATCCTGCCAGGAGATGCACCGCCGTATGAGGTCGTCCCACGGGCTGTGCGTCCGGGGTGATGCCGCGCGGTTCGTAGGATGGACCCCGATGAGCGTGTATCTCGACCATGCGGCGACCACGCCCATGATCCCGGAGGCCGCGCGGGTGCTCGCCGAGCAGCTCGCGCGTCCCGGCAACCCTTCGTCCCTGCACGCGTCCGGCCGCGCCGCCCGACGCGTGGTCGAGGAGTCCCGCGAGCGGCTCGCGGCTGCCCTGGGTGCGCGGCCGAGCGAGGTCGTCTGGACGTCCGGCGGCACCGAGGCGGACAACCTCGCGGTCAAGGGCCTGTTCTGGGCCCGCCGCACGCAGGACCCGGGTCGGCGACGCCTGCTGGTGTCGGCCGTCGAGCACCACGCGGTCCTGGACCCGGCGTTCTGGATGGCCGAGCACGCGGGCGCGGAGCTGGTGCTGCTGCCGGTCGACGCCGACGGCGTGCTCGAGGTCGACGCCCTGCGCGAGGAGCTCGAGCGCCACGGCGAGCAGGCCGCGCTGATCTCCGTGATGTGGGCGAACAACGAGGTCGGGGCCCTGCAGCCCCTCGACGACGTCGTCGCGCTGGCCCGCCGGTTCGGGGTGCCCGTGCACGCCGACGCCGTGCAGGCGGTCGGGCAGGTCCCGGTCGACTTCGGCGCCTCCGGGCTCGACGCCCTGACCGTCAGCGGGCACAAGGTCGGCGGACCGGGTGGCGCGGGTGCGCTGCTGGCCCGGCGCGGGCTCGACCTCACGCCGGTGCTGCACGGCGGTGGGCAGGAGCGCGGGGTGCGGTCCGGCACGCTCGACGCGGCCCTGCTGGCGTCGTTCGGGCTCGCCGTCGACCAGGCCGTGGCCGGTCGGGACGCCTTCGCCGCACGGGTGGGAGCGCTCCGGGACACCCTCGTGGCGGGGGTCGCGTCGGTCGTGCCGGACGCGGTGCTGCGCGGCCCGCGGGACACCTCGCGCCGGCTGCCCGCGAACGCGCACTTCACGTTCCCCGGGTGCGAGGGCGACTCGCTGCTCTACCTGCTCGACTCCGCGGGCATCGAGGCGTCGACGGGGTCGGCGTGCCAGGCGGGCGTCCCGCGGCCCAGCCACGTGCTCCTGGCGATGGGGGTCGACGAGGTCGCCGCCCGCGGCGCGCTGCGGTTCAGCCTCGGGCACACCTCGACCGCCGACGACGTCGACGCGCTGCTGGCCGTCCTGCCGGGCGTGGTCGACCGGGCCCGCGCGGCCGGCCTGGCCACCCTCGGGGCGGTGTCCTGATGCGCGTGCTGGCCGCCCTGTCCGGCGGCGTGGACTCCGCGGTCGCCGCCGCGCGCGCGGTCGACGCCGGGCACGACGTCGTCGGCGTGCACATGGCGCTGTCGCGCACGCGGGACCAGTTCCGCACGGGTTCGCGCGGATGCTGCTCGATCGAGGACGCCGGCGACGCCCGCCGTGCCGCCGACGTGCTGGGCATCCCGCACTACGTGTGGGACCTGTCCGAGCGGTTCGAGGAGACCGTCGTCGCGGACTTCGTCGCCGAGTACGAGGCCGGCCGCACCCCCAACCCGTGCGTGCGGTGCAACGAGCACATCAAGTTCGCCACGCTGCTGGACAAGGCCGTGGCCCTGGGGTTCGACGCGGTCTGCACCGGCCACTACGCGCGCATCGAGACGCGCGCCGACGACACCCGCGAGCTGCACCGGGCCCGCGACCTGGCCAAGGACCAGTCCTACGTGCTGGCGGTGATGGGCCCGGAGCGGCTCGCGCGGTCGATGTTCCCGCTGGGGGACGTGGCCTCGAAGGAGCAGACGCGTGCCGAGGCGGCCGCCCGCGGGCTCTCCGTCTCGGCCAAGCCCGACTCGTACGACATCTGCTTCGTCGCCGACGGAGACACCCAGGGCTTCCTGCGCGACCGGCTCGGGTCGCAGCCCGGCGAGATCGTCGACGCCTCCGGTGCTGTGCTCGGGCGGCACGACGGCGCGTACGCGTACACCGTCGGGCAGCGGCGCGGCCTGTCCATCGGCCGGCCCGCCGCCGACGGCAAGCCCCGGTACGTGCTCTCGGTCGAGCCGGTCAACAACCGCGTGGTCGTGGGGTCCGCCGACGACCTCGTGGTGCGGACCGTCGAGGCCGACCGGGCCGTGTGGTTCGAGGAACCGGACCGGTCGTTCGCGTGCTCCCTGCAGGTCCGCGCGCACGGCGCCGCCGTCCCCGCCCGGGCAACCCTGCGCGACGGGCTGGTCGAGGTCGCGCTCGAGGACGCCTCGCTGCGGGGCGTCGCGCCCGGGCAGTCGGCGGTCCTCTACGACGGCACGCGTGTGCTCGGGCAGGCCACCGTCACGGCCGCGCGCCGGGCCACGGTCGGCGTTGCCGGGTGAGCGGCGCGCGACCGTCCGTCACGGGCACCGGTCCGTGGCCGGGGCTCGACGTGCTCGAGGCGCAGACCGTCGTCGTCGGCGACCTCGTCGACACCCCGTCGGAGGTGGCCGGCCTGCCGTTCACGGTGCTGCTGGCCGAGCGCGGCCCGTGGGCCGACCGGACCGGGCGTGCGGCGGCGCTGCTGGCGGAGCTGCCCACCGAGCTGGGCCCGCACGGCTGGAAGCTGGCCGACCGGCCCAGCCGGGACCTCGCCCGCGCGCAGGCGTACGTGCGCGAGGACGTCGACGCGCTCGCGGTCGCCGGGCACGGGTACGTCGGCCCGCTGGTGGTCCCGGTCCTGGGCCCGATGACGCTCGCGGCCTCCCTCTACCTCTCGCGGGGCGACCGGGTGGTGTCCGACGCCGGCGCCGTCCGCGAGCTCGCCGCGTCGCTGGCCGCGGGCATCGGCGAGCACCTGGCCGCGATCCGCCGCTCCGTGCCGGGCGCGGAGCCGACCGTCCTGCTGCACGAGCCCCTGCTCGCGCAGGTCATGGCCGGCGTCCTGCCGTCGTTCTCGGGATACTCCGCGCTGCGGTCGGTGCCCGGGCCGGTCGCGGCCGAGCGCATCTCGGAGGTGGCCGCCGGTGTGCGGGCGCTCGAGGGGGCACGCGTCGTGGTGCACGGAGGGACGGCCTGGACGTCCCTGGGCGCGATCCGCGCGGCGGGCGTCGACGGCTTCGCGCTCGCGGTCGACGCGCTCGACGAGCACAGCTGGGAGAAGGTCGCCGAGGTGGTCGAGGGCGGTCTCGCCTTCTGGCCCGAGCTGCCGCCGCAGGCCTCGTCGCAGTGCGCCGGCCCGGACGTCACCGGGCAGGCCGACAGCCTCACCCGGCCGTGGCGGTCCGTCGGGCTGCCGATGGCGGGCCTGCGGGACGTCGTCCTGCTGGCGGGGGACATCACCGGCAAGGGCAGTCCCGACGACGCCCGCGCCGTGCTGGCGGGACTGGTGCGCGCCGCGCGGATCGTCGCGGAACGAGCGGAGGACTGAGGGTGGCTGCACAGCCGAGCGTGAGGCGTTCCCTGGCGCTGCTCGTGGCGTCCGGCGCCGCGATCGTGGGCATGGTCCTGCTCGTCATCTGCTACACCGGCATCGGCGTGACGGCGCTGACGTCGTCGAAGGACGACCCCGACCCGTGCGTGCAGGCCTACGCCGCCGGGACGGACGACGCGAGCGTCCGGTACACGGTCGTCCCGCCGCAGGCCGTCTGCACGTGGGACGTCGCGGGGGAGCCGACGGAGGTCGTCGTGGCGTCCGCGTCGCCCGCCCTGTTCGCGGCCGGGGCGGTGCTCGCGGTCGGCGGCGTGCTGGTGTGCGCGGGGCTGCTGATCACGTCGCGCCGTCGCGGGTAGGTGTGGGTGCTCCGCGACATGATGGGTCCGTGAGCAACGAGATCGACGACGACGCCGCCACCCGCGAGATCCCCGCCGCAGCCCGCCACCGCTGGACCGAGCTGGCCGCCCTGATCGAGGCGGACCAGTTCGCGTACTACCTCCGGGACGCCCCTGTGTCGTCGGACCAGCAGTACGACGAGCGGATGCGCGAGCTGCAGGCCCTCGAGGAGGAGCACCCCGGGCTGCGCACGCCGGACTCGCCGACGCAGCGGGTGGGCGGCACGTTCTCCACGGAGTTCGCCTCCGTCGAGCACGTCGAGCGGATGCTCTCGCTGGACAACGCGTTCTCCGACGATGACATCGACACCTGGGCCGGGCGCCTGCACCGGGACCTCGAGTCCGACGCCACCCTGCACTACCTCTGCGAGCTCAAGATCGACGGGCTGGCCATCGCGCTGCTGTACGAGAACGGCCGGCTGGTGCGTGCCGCGACGCGCGGCGACGGCCGGACCGGCGAGGACGTCACGCTGAACGTCCGGACGATCTCGACCATCCCGGCCGTGCTGGGCGGCGACCCGGCCACCCACCCCGAGCGCATCGAGATCCGCGGCGAGGTGTTCCTGCCGGTCGCCGCGTTCGCCGAGCTCAACGCGGCGCAGGTCGAGGCGGGCAAGAGCCCCTTCGCCAACCCGCGCAACGCGGCGGCGGGCTCGCTGCGGCAGAAGGACCCGCGGGTGACCGCGTCGCGGGACCTGCGGATGTACGCGCACGGCATCGGCGCCCTGGTGTGGGGTGCGGGCCGCGGCACGGGGATCGAGCGGCAGTCGCAGGTGTACGACCTGCTGGCGTCGTGGGGCGTGCCGGTCTCCGGGCACACGCGGATCGTCGAGGGGCTGGACGGCGTGCGGGAGATGATCGCCTACTACGGCGAGCACCGGCACGACGTCGAGCACGAGATCGACGGCATCGTGATGAAGGTCGACGAGATCGCGCTGCAGCGCCGGCTCGGCTCGACCAGCCGGGCGCCGCGGTGGGCCATCGCGTACAAGTACCCGCCGGAGGAGGTGAACACCAAGCTCCTCGACATCCGCGTCAACGTCGGGCGCACCGGGCGCGTGACGCCGTTCGGCGTGATGGAGCCGGTGTTCGTCTCGGGGTCGACGGTCGAGATGGCGACGCTGCACAACGCGAGCGAGGTGGCGCGCAAGGGCGTGCTCATCGGCGACACCGTGGTGCTGCGCAAGGCCGGCGACGTGATCCCCGAGATCGTCGGGCCGGTCGTGGACCTGCGCGACGGCACCGAGCGCGCGTTCGTCATGCCGACAGAGTGCCCGTCGTGCGGCACGCCGCTGGCGCCGGCCAAGGAGGGCGACGTCGACATCCGCTGCCCCAACCAGCGGTCCTGCCCGTCCCAGCTGCGCGAGCGGCTGTTCCACGTCGCGTCCCGCGGGGCGTTCGACATCGAGGCGCTCGGCTGGGAGGCGGCCGGCGCGCTGCTCACCGCGGGCGTGGTCACCGACGAGGGCGATCTCTTCGCGTTGGATGCCGAGGCGCTGCGCAAGGTGCCGCTGTTCACGCTCTCCACCAGCTCGAAGGTCGGCGGCGTCGTCCGCGAGGCCGGGGACCTGAACGCGACCGGCACGGCCCTGCTGGGCAACCTGGAGAAGGCCAAGCAGACGGCACTCTGGCGCGTGATCGTCGCGCTGTCGATCCGGCACGTCGGGCCGACCGCCGCCCGGGCGCTGGCGCAGCACTTCGCGTCGATCCCGGCGATCGCCACGGCCACCGAGGAGGAGATCGGCGCGGCCGAGGGGGTCGGGCCGACCATCGCGGCCGCCGTCGTGGCCTGGTTCGAGCAGCCGGGCGAGGACGACAAGTGGCACGCGGCGATCGTCGAGAAGTGGGCCGCGGCCGGGGTGCGGATGACCGAGGAGCGCGACGAGTCCGCGCCGCGCACGCTCGAGGGGCTGACGGTCGTGGTCACCGGTGGGCTGGAGCGGTTCAGCCGAGACGGCGCCAAGGAGGCGATCCTGGCCCGCGGCGGCAAGTCGGCGGGCAGCGTCTCGAAGAAGACGGACTACGTGGTCGTGGGGGAGAACGCCGGGTCCAAGGAGGCCAGGGCGCGCGAGCTCGGGCTGCGCATCCTGGACGAGGCCGGGTTCGAGGCGCTGCTGGCGCAGGGGCCGTCAGGCGTTGGGGACAGCCCGTCCGGCGACGTCGAGGAGGGCTGACGTGAGCAGCGCGGTGGTCCGGGTGGCCCGTGGCGGTCACGTCGCCGACGCCGGTGCACTGACCGCGGAGGCCTACCTGGCGGACCGGCTGGTCGACGCGACCGACTCGTACGCGGACGAGCTGCGCGACGCCGAGCGGCGCTCGCGCGAGGCGACGCTGCTGGTCGCGCTGCTGCCCCCGGGCGAGGGCGACGGCGGGGACGCGGAGCCCGACGACCTCGTCGTGGTCGGCACGGTGACGCTCGCGCCGTACGGCACGTCGTACGCGGAGATCGCAGAGCCGGGCGAGCTCGAGATCCGGATGCTCGCGGTGGCACCCGAGGCGCGTCGTCGGGGGATCGCCGAGCTGCTGGTGTCCGCGGCACTGCGCGAGGCGGTCGCGAGCGGCGCGAGGCGGGTGGTGCTCTCGACGCTCGACTCGATGCAGGCCGCCCAGCGGCTGTACAAGCGGCTGGGGTTCGTCGCGGTCCCCGAGAGGGACTGGGGGCACGTCGAGGTGCACCTGCGCGTGCACACCTGGACGCCCCCGGACGCGCCGGGCGCGCTGGTGGAGTCCGCGACCTGGCCTCCCGCGCGGGTGGTCGACGTGGACGGGTGGCGCGTCGGGCTGTCCGGCGGACTGACCAGGCGGGCGAACAGCGTCCTGCCGCTCGGCTCCCCGCCGGACCTCGGCGCGGCGCTCGACCGGGTCGAGGCGCTGTACGCGGAGGCGGGGCAGCCGTCGATCGTGCGGGTGTGCCGGGCGGCGACATCGGCGCTGGACGACCTGCTCGAGTCGCGCGGGTACGCCACGGTGGCGCGAACCGACGTCCTGGTCCGGGAGATCGACGAGTCCGGGCGCCCGCCGGCCCGGCGCCCCGACGGCGTGCGGATGTCGGTGGCCGACACGCCCGACGAGCCGTGGCTGAGGGCCTGGTCGGCGTCGAAGTCCCGGCTGGGGGACCCGGACGACGGTGACGACGCGGCAGCTGTCCGCCTGGCGCGCACGGTCCTGGTGGGGTCTCCGGCGATCTACCTGACGGCGACCGACCCGACGGGCCCGGTCGGTGTGATCCGGGCGGCTTTCGCCGAGGACTGGGTCGCCCTGTCGTGCCTCGTCGTCCACCCGGCCGCGCGGCGGCGCGGGCTGGGCATGGAGCTCACGCTCCGCGCGCTCGACGAGGGGGCGCAGCGCGGAGCCCGGCGGGCGTTCCTGCAGGTCGAGGCCGACAACACGGCGGCGGCCGCCCTGTACACCGGCCTCGGGTTCCAGCCTGCGGAGCGGTACGTCTACCGGCAGCGCCGCGGGTAGCAGGTCACCCCACGAGCAGACCGCGCAGGAGTCGGGTGAGCACACGCTCGGCCTGGTCCTCGTCCGCGGCGGTCGGCGGGGGCGCCAGGGCGGCGGCGAGGTGCGGGTGGGCACCACCTCGGGTGACGGCCGCCAGGTGCTGAGCGGCGGCGAGCTGTCGGCGCCGGTCCGCCGGGTCGAGGCTTCGCTGCTCGATCTGCGTCCGGGCGAGGAGCCGGACGACCGCGCTGAAGACGCCGATGGCCTCGAGCTTGCGGTGCCCGTCGACGTCGACGTCGCGCAGCGCGGCGAGCGCGTGCTCCAGGTACTCGACCGAGCGTGGGCCGAGGTCGATCGTCGTCGGGACGTCCGTGAGCCAGCGGTGCCGGAGGTATACGGCGTTGCTCTCCCGAGCGAGCACGAGCAGGTCGGCGAGCCAGTCGGAGCCGTCGAGCCCGCGGTAGTCGATCTCGCCGTTGACCTGGTCGACCATGAGCTCCACCAGCTCGTCGCGTGACTGCACGTAGCGGTAGAGCGACGCCGAGCCGCCACCGAGCTGCTGGGCGACGGAGCGCATGGTCACGGCCGCCAGCCCGAGGTCGTCCGCCAGCCGGATCGAGGCTGCGGCGATGCTGTCCCGGGTGTGCTCCGGGGCCCGCCCGCGACTCCCACGCTCGGGCCGCAACCAGATGCTCGTCTGCTCGTTCTCCACCCGCACACCCTCTCTCACGGCCACCAACACATCCTGGGGCTAGAATAGCGAACACTGATCGCAATTACGCCTGGAGTGTCACGATGACCGACCTGCCCCGCACCGGCGAGAGCGCCTGGACGCCCACGAAGCACGCCCGGAACGGCTCGGTCGACATCGCCTTCGACCGCCTCGCCGGTTCGGAGGGGATGCCCCTGCTGCTGGTCATGGGTCTGGGCACGTCGCGGTTCTGGTGGCCGACGGGCCTGTGCGAGGCGTTCGCCGCGGAGGGCTTCGCGGTCGCCCGCTATGACCAGCGCGACGCGGGCGAGTCGTCCCGGATGCCCGACGTCGCCGGCTCGAACCCCTTCGCGGCGCTCTTCGGCAAGAAGGGCGATGCGTACACGGCGGAGGACATGGTCGACGACGCTGTCGCGGTGCTCGACGAGCTGGGCTGCCCGGCGGCGCACGTCTTCGGCCACTCCTTGGGTGGCGCGGTCGCGCAGCGCATCGCCCTGCGCCATCCCGACCGCGTCCGGTCCGTCGTCTCCTCCGCCGCGCTGCCGAGCGACGTGTCCGGTCTCGGTGTCGTGCGCTACCTGCGCGTCGGTCTGCTGGCGAAGCTCGCGCGGACCACGTTTCCCGAGGGGCGCGACGGTGACCTCCAGGCGAGCCTCGCCGTCGCGCGGGGGGTGGCGTCGCCCGCATACCCGTTCGACGAGGACGCCGCGCGGGAGTGGATCGAGCGGGAGGTCGACAGCGGGCCGCGGGACTCCAAGGCGCAGAGCCGCCAGATCGGCGCCCAGTGGCACGGCCCGCGACTGCGCGACCTGCGCGCGCCCGCACTGGTGCTCCACGGCGAGCAGGACCCCATCCTGCGGGTGAGCGCAGCGCGGGCGACCGCGCGGTCGGTCGATGGTGCGCGGCTGGTCACGTTCCCCGGCGTCGGGCACGACCTGCCCGCTCCGCTGTGGGCGACGGTCGCGCGCGAGTGGGCGACCTGGCGAGGCGTGCCGAGGCCGCGGCCGCGTGACGGACCGGCCGGCGGGCCGTGCCCGCGGCGACGAGCGTGCCGGGCACGGACACGTCCTGCTCGCCCGGCGCGGCCTCACGCCCGAGCCCTAGGGCTCGCGGCTCGCCCAGAGCAGGCCGCGCTCGATGATCGTGCGGACCGCGGGCACCTCGAGGTCGGCCAGCTGGTGGCCGGGCGCGCAGACGAAGACGCGGCCGGCGCCCCAGCGGCGCGTCCAGACGGCCGGCGACGTGACGGGGGCGTGCCACGGGTCGTCGGGACCCGGGGTGATCGTGGTCGTGGCCAGCACGTCGTTCAGCGGGTCGGTCAGCAGCCAGTACTGCTCGGAGCGCAGCGTGAAGTCGTGCACGCCCTCGACGATCGGGTGGTGGCCGGTCACGTTGATCGTGTGCTCGACCAGGGGGCCGCCGGGGTGCGCCGCGAACTGGGCGCCCACCAGCTGCAGGTAGTCGGTGGCGATCCGGAACGAGTCGACGATCCCGCCGTGCCAGCCCGCGAACCCGGTGCCGGCGGCGACGGCGGTGCGCAGGCCGCGCAGCTCGTCGGCCAGGATGTCGCCCATGGTCCAGCACTGGACCACCAGGTCCGTGGCGGCCATGAGCTCGGCGTCGGCGTAGACCTCGAGGGACCCCTCGACGACCACGTCGAAGTCGTGCTCGCGCAGGAACGGGACGAAGAGCTCGGCCGCCTCCTCGGGGGCGTGCCCGTCCCACCCGCCACGGACGACGAGAGCTCGGCGTTGCTGGGTCACGCGATCCTCCGGGAGGTCAGGCGATGAGGGCGTCGATGGCGACGGCGGACAGGACGTGCTCGGAGGCCATGGCCGAGGCGCCGAGCACGCCGGCGCGGCCCTTGGTGCGGGACGCGACGATGCGCAGGTGCTGCGTGGCCAGCGGCAGGGAGCGCCGGTAGACCACCTCGCGGATCCCCGCGAGCAGGTGCTCGCCGGCCTCGGCGACGACGCCGCCGATGACGATGACCGACGGGTTGAGCATGCTCACGCAGGCGGCGAGCACCTCGCCGATGTGCCGGCCGGCCTCCCGCACCTCGCGGCTGGCGTCGAGATCACCCGCGCGGACCAGCGCGACGACGTCGGCGCTGGTGGTGGCGTTGGACAGGGCGCTCGCGATGGCCGGGCCGCTGGCCACGGCCTCGAGGCAGCCGGTGTTCCCGCAGCGGCACGGCAGGTCGAGGCCGCCGGGCACCGCGATGTGTCCGAGGTCGCCGGCCGCGCCCTGGGCGCCGCGGCGGATCTGACCGTCGGAGATGATCCCGGCGCCGATGCCGGTGGCCACCTTGACGAAGAGCAGGTGGTCGACCTCGGGCCACTGCGAGGTGTGCTCGCCGAGGGCCATCACGTTGACGTCGTTGTCCACGAGCACCGGGACGCGGAGCTTGCGGGCGAGGAGCCCGGGCACGTCGGCGTCGTCCCAGCCCGGCATGATCGGCGGGTTGATCGGCCGCCCGGTGGAGTGCTCGACCGGTCCGGGCAGGCCGACGCCGACGCTGACCAGGTCGCTGATCGGCCGACCCGCGGTGCCGAGCAGGGCCAGCCCGAGCTCGACCACGCGGTCCAGGACCGGGCCGGGGCCCTCGGAGATCGCGATGGGCTCGTGGTGCTCGGCCAGGACGGTGCCGACGAGGTCGGTGAGCGCGAGCCGGGAGTGGGTGGCGCCGAGATCGACCGCTAGCACGACGCGGGCCGCGGGGTTGAACGCGAAGGTCGCGGGTGGCCGGCCGCCGGTGGAGCTGGCCTCGCCCGCCGGTGCGACGAGGCCCGAGGACAGCAGGAGGTCGACGCGGGCGGCGATCGTGGAACGCGCTTGCCCGGTCAGGGTGGCCAGGTCCGACCGGGTCCGGGGCTGCCCGTCCCGCAGGAGCTGGAACATCTCCCCAGCGCCCGTCGGCTTGGGGGCGAACTTGAGGAGCTCGTCCATGCGCACAGTGAACCATTCCGCCTTGTGTAGGTCACGTTCACGTAACCATGACACGCCAGTGGCGACTTTTGCTTGACGAACGACAGAAGTGGGTCCTACGTTCTCGCCCATGGTCAACGAGGACCCGCCGCTGCTGCAGATGCGCGGCATCGTGAAGCAGTTCCCGGGAGCCCGGGCGCTCGATGGCGTCGACCTGGAGATCCGGGCCGGCGAGGTCCACTGCCTGCTGGGCCAGAACGGCGCGGGCAAGTCGACGCTGATCAAGGTGCTCGCCGGCGCGCACCAGCCCGACGAGGGCGAGATCCTGCTCGACGGCAGCCCGGTCACCATCGCCCACCCGGTGGCGGGGCTGAAGCTCGGCGTCGCGACGATGTACCAGGAGCTCGACGTCGTCGACGGGCTGTCCGTCGCGGAGAACATCTACCTCGGCCACGAGCTGGCCACCGCCGGCTTCTCGCAGCGCCGCGCGGCGACGGCCCGGACCCGCGCCCTGCTCAAGCGCCTCGGCCACGCCGACATCTCGCCGCACCGCGAGGTCGGGCGTCTGTCCGCCGCCGGCAAGCAGATCGTCAGCATGGCCCGCGCCCTGTCGCACGACGCCCGCGTGATCGTCATGGACGAGCCGTCGGCCGTGCTCGACGCGGAGGAGGTCACCAACCTCTTCCGCGTGGTCCGCGAGCTCACCGCGTCCGGCGTCGCGGTCGTCTACATCTCCCACCGCCTGGACGAGATCCGCCAGATCGGCGACCGGATCACCGTGCTCAAGGACGGGCGGACGGTCGCGACCGGCCTGCCCGCCGCGGCGACGCCCACCGCGGAGCTGATCAAGCTGATGACCGGCCGCAACGTCGAGTACGCCATCGCGCCGCGCCCCCCGGTCGCCGAGGACGCCGCGACGGTGCTGAGCGTCGACGGCCTCGCGCTGCGCGGGGCGTTCAGCGACGTGTCGTTCGAGGTGCGCGCGGGCGAGGTCGTCGGCCTGGCTGGGCTCGTCGGCTCCGGTCGCACCGAGATCCTCGAGACCGTGTTCGGTGCCCGTCGCGCCACCGCCGGCACCGTCCGGGTGGGGGACCGCCGACTGCGCGCCGGGTCGGTGAGCGACGCGGTGAAGGCCGGCATCGGGCTGTGCCCCGAGGAGCGCAAGAGCCAGGGGCTCATCCTCGACGAGCCGGTCTACCGCAACATCACGCTCTCGACGTTCACGCGCAACTCCACGGCGTCGTTCCTCGACGAGGGCGCCGAGCGCCGCGTCGCCACGGAGCAGATCCACGCGCTGGACGTGCGGCCGGACGACCCGGATCGCAGCGCCCGCACCCTGTCGGGCGGCAACCAGCAGAAGGTCCTGCTGGCCCGCTGGCTGGTGCACGGCTGCCGGGTCCTCCTGCTCGACGAGCCCACGCGCGGCGTCGACGTCGGCGCCCGCGCGGAGATCTACGCCCTGATCGCCGACCTGGCCGCCCTGGGTGCGGCCGTGGTGGTGGTGTCCAGCGAGATCCCGGAGGTGCTCGGCCTCGCCGACCGTGTCCTGGTCATCTCCGAAGGGCGCGTGGTCCACGAGGGACCGGCGTCCGGCATCGACGAGCACCGCGTGCTCGACCTCGTCATGGAAGGAAGTGCCGCGTGAGCGAGCAGGACATCACGGCAGCCGTGCCGGCCGCCGACGAGAGCTCCCGGGTCGAGAACGTCTCCTCGACCACGAAGCGCGGCGGCCTCCTCTCGGGCGCCGCGGGTCGCAACCTCGGGCTGGTGATCGCCCTGGTCGCGATCTGCGCGTTCGGGGTGATCTCCGCGGGGGAGCGGTTCGCGAGCATCGACAACCTGCTGACGATCCTGCGGCTCGCGGCGGTGCTCGGCGTGATCAGCATCGGGATGACCTTCGTCATCACGGGCGGCGGCATCGACCTGTCCGTCGGCTCGGTGATCGGCCTCGCCTCGGTCTGGGCGTCCACGCTGGCCACGCAGACCATGGCGCAGAACTCGCACTGGATCGTCATGGTCGGGTGCGCGCTCCTGGTGGGCGTGGGCGCGGGGCTCGTCAACGGCGTGCTCATCGCCTACGGCAAGGTCGTCGCGTTCATCGCGACGCTCGCCATGCTCGTCGCCGCACGGGGGTTGGCGGAGATCATCGCCAACCGCCAGACGCAGGTGGTCAAGGTCCAGGGGTTCCTCGACTTCTTCCGCGACGACTTCCTCGGCATCCCGATGCTGGTCTGGATCTTCGTGGTCGTCGCGGTCGTCGGCTGGATCGTGCTCAACCGGACCACCTTCGGGCGCCGCACCATCGCCGTCGGCGGCAACCCCGAGGCCGCCCGGCTCGCGGGCATCAAGGTGAAGCGCCACACGATGTACCTGTACGCCCTGTGCGGCCTGACCGCGGGCATCGGTGGCCTGATGATGCTCGGCCGCACGACGGCGGGCAGCTCGACCAACGGCCAGTTCTACGAGCTCGACGCGATCGCTGCCGTGGTCGTCGGCGGCACCCTGCTCATCGGCGGCCGCGGCACCATCGTCGGCACCGTCCTGGGCGTCCTGATCTTCACCACGCTCACCAACGTGTTCACGCAGAACAACCTGTCCATCTCGGCGCAGAACATCGCCAAGGGCGTGATCATCGTCGTCGCCGTGCTGCTCCAGCAGCGCATCGCCGAGCGCAGCCGCGCCGGAACCTGACCTCACCACCCGCTCAGCCGTACCCGTCTCAGTCATGCCAGTTCGATCAAGGAGGATCGTCATGTCCGCAGCACCACTGCGCCGGCGTTGGCTCGCACTCGCCGGTACCACCGCAGCCCTCGCGCTCGTCGTCACCGGCTGCACGTCCAACACCCCTGAGGACACCAGCACCGACGCCGCGGCACCTCCCGCCGCCGCCGCCACGGGCAACGACGAGCCGGGCGACAAGGTCGTCATCGGCTTCTCCGCGCCGGCCGCCGACCACGGGTGGATGGGCTCGATCACGAAGTCGGCCGTCGCCGAGGCAGCCAAGTACTCCGACGTGGAGCTGGTCCCGGCCGAGGGCACCAACGACGTGAACGTGCAGATCAGCCAGATCGAGCAGTTCATCAACGACAAGGTCGACGCCATCGTGCTGCTGCCGTTCGACGGCGCGGCGCTCACCGAGGTCGCGACGAAGGCGATGGACGCCGGGATCGTCGTCATCAACGTCGACCGCGAGTTCGACGACCCCAACGCCGCCCGCACGACCGTGCTCGGCGACAACTACGGCATGGGCGTGAGCGCCGGCGCGTACATCTGTGGCGAGCTGGGCGGCAAGCCCGACGCCAAGGTCGCCGAGATCGCCGGCATCGACTCCCTGCCCCTGACCCAGGACCGCAGCCGGGGCTTCAAGGACGCGCTCGCCGAGTGCGGCCTCAAGGTCAGCAACCGCGTGGCGGCGGACTTCACGGTCCAGGGCGGCGAGGCCGCCGCGGCCAACCTGCTGCAGGCCGCGCCCCAGCTCGACGCCATCTGGAACCACGACGACGACCAGGGCGTCGGCGTCCTCGCGGCCATCGACAACGCCGGCCGCGACGAGTTCTTCATGGTCGGTGGCGCCGGCTCGAAGAACGTCATGGAGGCCATCAAGGCCGACAACACGGTGCTCAAGGCGACGGTCATCTACCCGTCGACGCAGGCCGCCGACGGCATCAAGCTGGCCCGCCTGCTGGTCCAGGGCAAGTCGATGAGCGACCTGGTCGAGGTCGAGGTGCCCCGCAAGGTCCAGCTGTACGCGCCCGTCGTCACGAAGGACAACGTCGACCAGTACCTGCCGACGGCCTTCGAGTCCTGAGCCAGCCTGACCGAGCCGGGCGGGTCCCTCTCCGCAGGGGACCCGCCCGGCGTCAGAAGGAGGAGCCGTGACAGCAGCACCCCCGCGCCTGGGCGTGGGCATGATCGGGTACGCGTTCATGGGGATCGCGCACTCGCAGGCCTGGCGCAACGCCCCCCGGTTCTTCGACCTGCCGATGCGCCCCGACATGGCGGTCGTCGCCGGCCGGAACCGCCAGGGCGTCGAGGCTGCCGCCGCCAAGCTCGGCTGGTCGAGCACGGAGACGGACTGGAAGGCGGTCGTCTCGCGCGACGACGTCGACCTGGTCGACATCTGCACACCGGGCGACACCCACGCCGAGATCGCGATCGCCGCGCTCGCCGCGGGCAAGCACGTGCTGTGCGAGAAGCCGCTGGCCAACTCGGTCGAGGAGGCCGAGGCGATGGTGCGCGCGGCCGAGGCCAGCGAGGGCCTCGCGATGGCGGGCTTCACCTACCGCCGCGTGCCCGCGATCCAGCTGGCCCGCACGCTCGTCGCCGACGGGCGCATCGGCACCGTCCGGCACGTGCGCGCGCAGTACCTGCAGGACTGGATCGCGGACCCGCAGGCGCCGCTGTCCTGGCGGCTCGACAAGCAGAAGGCCGGGTCCGGTGCGCTCGGGGACATCGGCGCGCACATCGTCGACCTCGCGCAGTTCGTCACCGGGGAGTCGATCACGGGCGTGTCCGCGGTCCTGGAGACGTTCGTCAAGGAGCGGCCGGTCGCCGAGTCGTTCGGCGGCTTGCACGGCACCTCGTCGAGCACCGAGACAGGCCCGGTGACGGTGGACGACGCCGCGATCTTCCTGGGCCGGATGTCCGGCGGGGGACTGGCGACGTTCGAGGCCACCCGGTTCGCGTGGGGCCGCAAGAACGCCATCCGGCTCGAGATCAACGGGTCGGCAGGCTCGCTGGCGTTCGACTTCGAGGACATGAACGTCCTGCACTTCTTCGACGCGTCGGACCCGGCGGCCGTCGCGGGCTTCCGGCGGATCGTCGTCACCGAGCCCGAGCACGCCTACGTGGCAGCCTGGTGGCCGGCGGGACACGGCCTCGGGTACGAGCACGCCTTCACGCACCAGGCGGTGGACCTCGTCACCGCGATCGCGTCGCGACGTCAGCCGGAGCCGAGCTTCGCCGACGGGCTCGTGGTGCAGCGCGTGCTGGACGCCGTCGAGCGGTCGGCCGCCGACGACAGCAGGTGGACCTCTGTGACCAAGGAGAGCTGACGATGACCCGACCGATCACCCTGTTCACCGGGCAGTGGGCCGACCTGCCGTTCGAGGAGGTGGCGCGCCTGGCGTCCGGCTGGGGCTACGACGGGCTCGAGATCGCCTGCTGGGGCGACCACCTGGACCCCTGGCGCTGGGACGACGAGGAGTACGTCGCCGGCCGGCTCGCGATCCTCGAGAAGTACGGCCTCAAGGTCTGGGCGATCTCCAACCACCTCAAGGGCCAGGCAGTCTGCGACGACCCGATCGACCAGCGGCACCGCGACATCCTGCCCGACGTCGTGTGGGGGGACGGCGACCCCGAGGGCGTCCGGCAGCGGGCCGCCGAGGAGATGAAGCACACGGCCCGGCTGGCTGCGAAGCTCGGCGTCAAGACGGTCGTCGGGTTCACCGGGTCGAGCATCTGGAAGTACGTCGCGATGTTCCCGCCGGTCTCCCAGGAGGCCGTCGACGCGGGATACCAGGACTTCGCCGACCGCTGGAACCCGATCCTCGACGTGTTCGACGAGGTGGGCGTCCGGTTCGCGCACGAGGTGCACCCCAGCGAGATCGCGTACGACTACTGGACCTGCGTGCGCACGCTCGAGGCCATCGGCCACCGGGAGGCGTTCGGGCTCAACTGGGACCCGAGCCACTTCATCTGGCAGCAGCTGGACCCGGTCGACTTCATCCTCGAGTTCGCGGACCGGATCTACCACGTGGACTGCAAGGACGTGAAGCTCCGGCTGGGCAACGGCCGCAACGGGCGGCTCGGCTCGCACCTCGCGTGGGCCGACCTGCGACGGGGCTGGGACTTCGTCTCGACCGGCCGCGGCGACGTGCCGTGGGAGGCCTCGTTCCGGGCGCTGAACAGCATCGGGTACGACGGGCCGATCTCCGTGGAGTGGGAGGACGCGGGGATGGACCGGCTGCTCGGCGCGCCCGAGGCGCTGGAGTTCGTGAAGCGGAACGCGTTCGACCCGCCGGAGGCCGCGTTCGACGCCGCGTTCAGCGCGCGCTGAGACACCTGGGTCTGGTGGGACGGATGTGCACAGCCTCGGAAAGATCGTGCACGTCGGGCTGAACTATCGATAGTCCGGCAGCATGAGGAAATGGCCCGCTCTGTCACGGTTCGTGACGTGCGCACCCGCCGGATGCGCATGGCGGCCGTGGCGTGCGTCCTCGCCCTGGTAGGCGTGGTCCTCGGTCCCGTCACGGCCGCGGTCGCGGCGCCCGGGATCCAGCTCAGCAAGAAGGCGCCGGGCGACGTCCTGGCGGGGGAGCCGATCACCTACACGCTCACGGTCACCAACCCGCCGAGCAACCCCGACGCGGTGCCCGAGTACAACCTCGGGTTCCGCGACGTCATCCCGGCCGGGGTGTCGTACGTCGGCGGGTCGATGACACCGACGGGCGCGGGCGACCCGGCCCAGGTCGTCGACCCGGACACCGGTCAGACGACGCTGACCTGGAGCAACGTGACGGACCTGTCCGTCAACGGCTCGACCGTCCTGACGTTCCAGGTGCTGCCCGACCCGGCGCTGTACCCGGTCGGCACCACGGTCGAGAACACCGCCGACGTCTACTCCAGCACGGACCCGTTCGTCGCGCCGGAGTTCGACGAGACGGGCGTCCTGGTACCGGGCACGGCGACGGAGACGGCGAGCTCCAACCCGACGACGACGGTGATCTCCGCGCTGCAGATCACCAAGGAGGAGCCCAGCCCCGAGGCGGAGCTGCTGCGCGGCGTGCACGACAACACCACGGTGTACTCGCTGACCATCGAGGCGGCGCCGTCGGGCGGCAGCAGCAACCTCGTGGTGACCGACTACCTCCCGGCGCGGCTCGAGTTCCTCGGCTGCGGCGGGGTCGACAACTCGGCCGGCCCCGAGTACCCCGGAGCCCCGTCGCTGACCGCGACCCCGGTGCCGCCCGACTGCCTGACGCCCGCGTCGGTCACCACGGTGCAGGACCCGCCCCAGAACGGGACGACCACCTACCCGCCGGGCGTCTACACGCGCGTGCAGTGGAACGTCACCGACCTCCCGGCATCGGGCACCGTGACGCTCCGCTATGCGGCGGGCGTCCCGCTGCGCGAGAACGTCCTGTTCCCGGACCCGGCTCCGGCGCCGGCCGGGCTTCTCCAGGTCGCCAACCTGGACAACAACACCGGGCCGTCGACCCGGGAGACGGCGACCGAGCTGTCGGCCACGAACGTCGCACAGGTCACGGGCACGTTCGCCGGCCCGACCGCGCCCGGCACGCCGGCGATCGTCTCGGCCTCGGACACCCACACGGTGTCGGTCGAGGACGTGCGCATGCACAAGAGCGCCGACCGGTCCGAGTTCCTGTCCGGCGGGGTCGTCCGCTACACCCTGACGGTCGAGTCCAGCGAGTACGTGAGCGCGTCCGACATCGTCCTGGCCGACACCCTCCCGAACGGCACGTGCCCTCTCGGCGGACCCGGCACGAACTACACGACGACCGACCGACCCGACTGCGACGGCGGCCGCGCCCCGGCGCCCACCGTGCCGGTCGCGACCGCCACGCAGAACCTGGACGGCACCTTCGACATCACCTTCGCCCCGGTCGCCGAGGGTCCGGACGCGACGACGACCGTCTCGTACTCCGCGGCGATGCTGCCCGAGTACCTCGGGGGCTCGCTGGTCGGGGCCGCGACCGCCACCGGTGACACGTTCACCAACCACGCCTCGCTGACGGCGACGACGACGCCGGTCGCCGGCACGGGAGAGACCGGCACGGTCCAGGTCGAGGACACCTCCTCGTGGACGCTGACCACGGGCTCGGAGTCGATCGACAAGCTGATCGCCCCGCGGTCGATCTCGGGTGGCACCTGCCCGACCGACGTGAGCCTATACGGCGAGCCGGCGTCGTTCCCCCCGCAGGAGACCCAGTTCCGCAAGGGTGACCGCGTCTGCTACGCGCTGACCGTCGACTTCTCCGACCTCACGGAGACCCGCAACCCGCAGGTCACCGACTTCCTGCCGCCCGGCATGACGTACGTCGCGGGCTCCGCGACGGCGGCGATCACGAACGCCGGCGCGCCGTTCACCGTGACGTCGAGCGCGACGGCCGTGCAGTTCGCGATCGGCACGGCCGGGCCGGCCGGGAACCGGTTCGTCGCGGCGGGCGCCACGTTTGCCGCGGTGATCCAGGCGAACGTCACCACGGCTGCGCCCGGCACCACGGCGCTGACCAGGTCGAACCTCATGAAGCTGCGCGCGGAGAACTCGGCAGGCATCGCGGGGACGTTCCGCGACAGCCTGATCGGCGAGACCGCCCCGGTCCCGCCCGTGCGGGTGGTCAAGGGCGTCGAGTCGGTGAGCGCCCCGGCCAGTGGCCCGAACGGCGTGAACAGCAACGTGGACGGCTCCGAGGTGCGCGCGACGTCCGTCGCCACGTTCCGCATCGACGTGACCAACGACGGCGTGGCCGGGACCGCGAACGGCTACGAGGTCGGCGCGCTGGACGTCTGGGACAAGCTCCCGGTCCAGCTGACCTGCGCCGACATCGGCGACGTGCGGTTCGACCCCGTGCCTGCCGCGGCACCCACCGTGACCTGCAGCGACCCCGGCGACCCCGGCCGGCCGGCGTTCCTCGGCGCGGCCGACCTCAGCTTGCTGCAGGTGGTCTTCCCGATCGACGGCTCGCAGCCGGACCTCTCGGGCCAGGGCATCGGCCCCGGTGCCACGCAGTCGATCCTCTACGACACGACGATCCCGGACCCCGCCGGCGTCGGGACCGTCTACACGGACACCGCCTACGTGCGCAGCTACGAGGCACTGACCAACGTGCCGGGCGGCGGGACCGTGACGTTCTACCCGCGGCAGAACGTGGACCTCTCCGTCCTGCCCACCCAGTGGGACGCGCCGGCGGCCACCGACCCGTCGAACGTGCGGGTGCCCGGGCCGGAGGTCGACAAGTCCGCGACGACGTCGATCGTGGAGACCAACAACGACCTGGAGAACCAGGCGACCATCGGCGAGCTCGTCACGTACACCTACGGCGTCCGCATCCTCGCGGGCACGGCTGCGTTCGACGCCGTGCTGCGCGACCCCCTGCCGACGGGCTTCGTGCAGGTCGGGGACGCGACGCTGACCTACCACCCCGACGCGGACAGCGCGGCGACCGCGCCGGTCCCCGCGGGAGTCACGATCGACCCGGACACCGGCACCGTGACCTTCCCGCCCACGTACAACAACGCCACGGCGGTCGATCAGCGCTTCGAGGTCGTCCTCACGGCGAGGGTGACGACGGACGCGATGAGCGCGTCGCAGAACAACCTGCAGGCGATCAACACCGCCCGGTTCGACAGCCTCGCGACCCAGGGCGGCTCGGCCCTGCCGTCGGCGACGGCGTCGTGGACCATCACCATGCGCCAGCCGCGGCCGGAGGTCACCAAGTCGAACGATGCCGACAGCCCGGTGCCCGGCGGCACGACCGTCGAGTACACCCTCACCGCGAGCAACGTGAACACCGACGGCAGCGGCGCGGCGCGCACGCCCCTGCACGACACCTTCCTGGTCGACTGCCTGCCGGCGGGCATGACCTTCGACGCCTACGGGACCGACCCGGGCCGGCCTGCGGCGCCGGGCGGTCCGTCCAACGGCTGCGCCGCCGGCACCACCGCGCTCGTCTGGGTCGTCGACACCATCGAGCCCGGTGCGACCGCGACGCGCACCTACACGGCGACCCTGCCGATCGACGCCGTGGCCGGGACGTCGTACCTGAACAACGTGACCCTCTCGGGCTCGACCCTGGACGACGGCAAGACCGGCCCCACCGTGCCGGACAACCCCGACGAGCGGACCGGGACCGCCACGGCCAGCTCGGAGGTCCGCATCTTCGGGGCGAACATCGTGAAGTCGGTCTCGCCCGAGCGGGCGACGATCGGCCAGGTGGTCACGTGGCGGGTCGACGTCCTGATCGTCCCCAACACGACGTTCTACGACGCCTCGATCATCGACCAGCTGCCCGCCGGCGTGGTCGACCACACGATCACGAGCTACGAGTGCCTCGTGTTCTCCACGCCCGTCGTCCCGTGCAGCACGGTTCCCGTCCGCCTGGACGATGCCGCAGGGCCGGACGGGTCGACGCTCGTCGGGTGGAACTTCGGTGACCTCGCGCCGAGCCCCGACCTGCGCATCGTCTCCGCGACGTACACGGGTAGGATCGACGACGTCCCCGGCAACGTCGCCGGTGTCACGCTGACCAACACGGCGCACACGGCCTGGAACGTCACGGGCGACGGCCCCAACGACGACCCGCAGTCGGCGGACGCGACCTTCGACGCGACGGGTCTGTCCGCGAGCGCGACCGTGACCGTCATCGAGCCGGACGTGACCATCGACAAGGTCGTCGACGACCCGACGCCCGGGCCGGCCGACCGGTTCGAGTACACGATCACCGCCCACAACTCCGCGGACCCGACGTCGAGCGACTCGTGGAACGGCGTCCTCGTCGACACCGTGCCCGTGGGTGTCGTGGTCGACCCCGACAGCATCAGCTTCGGCGGCGTGCTGACCGGCGACGACCCGGTGCGCGGCGGCGGCACGATCACCTGGGACACCCGGGGTCTGGCGATCGCCTACCCGCCGGGCGCGGACGTCGTCGTGACCTACGAGGCGACGCTCGCCCCGTCGGAGCTCCTCGACCCGGCGGCGCTGACCAACTCGGTCCAGGTGACGAACTACGAGTCGCTCGAGTCGGGCGGTCGCGTGTACGTCGGTCCGACGGCGACCGCGCAGGTCGCCCCGGCGTTCCCGCACCTGCAGACCACCAAGACGGCGGTCTCGGCCGCGCCCGCGTACATCAGGTCGCCCTTCACCTGGCGGGTCGCGACGACGAACGACGGGTCGGCGCCGGCCTTCGGCATCGACATCACCGACGTCCTGCCGGCCGGCTGGGAGTACGTGCCGGGTACCTCGCAGCTGACGTCGCCGGCCGGCACCAACGTCCCGCACTCCGACCCGGTGATCGGCGGGGGCGTGGCGGTGTGGTCCGACCTCGGCACGCTGCAGCCCACCCAGACCGCGAGCATGACGTTCCAGCTCCGGCCGACGACGGCCGCGGTGACGGCCCCGGGGGTCGGGTCGACGATTCCGCAGGTCAACCGCGCGCGGGTGCAGGGCGAGGACGCGACGGGCGCGACCGGGAACGCGGACGGCGACTACGACAACGGCCAGGTGACCGCGCAGACGCGCATCGACTCGGCGGATCTGCAGGTGACCAAGACGCACGCGACGCCGGTGGTCGCGGGCAGCAACGCGACGTGGACCGTCACCGTGCGCAACAACGGGCCGAACACGGCCGTGGGACCGTTCGTCATCACGGACACCCTGCCCCCGGGCACGGGATTCGTCTCGGCGACGGGCACGGGCTGGACGTGCGGCGCGCCCGTCTCGGGCGTCGTCAGCTGCGCCCGGACCGCCTCTCCCGGGACGCTCGCCTCCGGGGCGTCGTTCCCCGTGATCACCGTGGTCACGTCGATCCCGGCGACCACGCCGAGCGGCACGACCTTCACCAACGCCGCCACCGCCAACGCGCGGACGTACGACCCGAGCACGGCGAACAACGCGACGACCGACGCGGCGACGGTCACCACCAACGCGGACCTGGCGGTGACGAAGTCCCACGCCGGCCCCGGCGTCGCCGGCGGCGACACCGTGTGGACCATCGGCGTCGTCAACAACGGTCCGTCGGACTCCCAGCCGGTGATCACCGTCACGGACACGCTGCCCGCAGGGACCACCTATGTCTCCGCCGTCGGCATCGGCTGGTCCTGCCCGGCGACCGTGACCGGCCAGACGTTCACCTGCACGCGGTCGACCGTGCTGACGCCCGGCGCCGTGGCGCCGCAGATCGTCGTCGTGGCCCACATCGCACCCGTCGTGACGGGGACCCTCACGAACACGGTCGTGGTCTCGGGCACCACGCCGGACACCAACCCGGCCAACGACACCGCCACCAGCACGTTCCCCGTGACCACGTCGGCGGACCTCGCGATCCAGAAGACGCACACCGGCACCTTCGTCGCCGGGACGACGAACACGTACACGTTCGCCGTGGTGAGCAACGGGCCTTCCGACGCGGCCGCCAACCTCACGATCACCGACACGCTGCCGGGCGGCCTGACGTTCGAGGGGATCGTCGACCCGGCGGGCACGTGGGCCTGCTCCGCGGTCGGACAGGCGGTCACCTGCACGAGCACGGCGCCGCTCGCGCTGGGTGCGTCCACGCAGGTGAGCATCGGCGTGAGCGTCGCGCCCGACCTCGGGTCGGGCAGCTTCGTCAACACCGCGACCGTGTCCTCGCCCACGCCGGACCCCAACCTGGTCAACAACACCGACACGGACGACACCTCGTTCACGTCCGTCTCCGACCTGGCCCTCGCCAAGTCGCACACCGGCACGGCCACCGCGGGTGACCTCGTCGACTGGACGCTGCAGGTGTCCAACCTGGGGCCGTCGGCGACCGTCGGACCGATCGTGGTTGCCGACGGGCTCCCGGCCGGCGTCACCTACGTGTCCGCCACCGGCACCGGCTGGGTCTGCACCGAGGACGCGGGCACGGTGACCTGCACGAGCGCCGCGGGGATCGCCGGCGGCTCGCCCGCGGCCCCGGCACTCGCACCGCCGATCACCCTCAGGGTGCGCATCGCCGCCGACGCCGGGCCCAGCGTGCTGCTGAACCAGGGCTCGGTCGACGGGCCGCAGACCGATCCCGACCTCACCAACAACGACGCCTCGGACGTCGTCACCGTCATCGACGCGGCCGACGTGAGCATCGTCAAGGACGTGTCCGGCCCAGGCCCGTTCGTCGCCGGTGAGCAGGTCACCTACACCCTGACCGTCGGCAACGCCGGTCCGTCGGACGCCGACGACGTGCACGTGGTCGACGACCTCCCGGCGGGCCTCACCGCGCTCACGGCGGTCGGGCCGACGGGCGACGGCTGGACGTGCCAGGTGGCGCCGGACGAGGTCGTCTGCGACCGGCCGACGTTCCCGGCCCCGGCCGCGGGCGACCCGCCGACCACCAGCGTCATCACCGTCACGGCGGCGATCGACCCGAACGTCCCGCAGGACACGGACCTCACCAACACGTCGACGGTGGCCACCTCGACGCCCGGCGACGACCCGGCGGACAACACGTCCGACGCCACGATCACGGTCGACGCGCTCGCGGACCTCGCGGTGACCAAGACGCACCCGGCCGGCCCGGTGAACGCCGGGGAGACCGTCACGTTCACGGTCGGGGTGACCAACAACGGCCCGTCCGACGCCGTCGGTCCGATCGAGGTGACCGACACGCTGCCGGCCGGCATGACGTTCGTGTCGTCGGCGGGGCCGTGGACCTGCACGCCGGACGGCGCGGCCACCACCGTCGTCTGCGACCTCGACGACGTGACGTCGTTGGCGTCCGGAGCGGCCGCGCCGGACCTGCTGATCACCGCGTTCGTGGATCCGACCGTCGACGACGGCACGTTCACCAACACCGCGGTCGGCAGCTCGACCACCACCGATCCCGTCCTGCCGAACAACACGGCCACCGACGACGTGCTCGTCGTGACCACGGCCGACGTCTCCCTCCTCAAGACCCACGCCGGACCCGTGCGCATCGGCGACGACGTGACGTTCAACCTGCGGGCCCGCAACGCCGGGCCGTCCGAGGCTCGCGACGTCGTGATCACCGACCCGTTGCCGGCCGGCCTGACCTACGTCTCGGCCGCCGGCACCGACTGGACGTGCAACGCGCTGCTCCAGGTCGTCCGGTGCACCTATGCGACGCCGCTGGCGCCGCGGACGTTCGCCCCGCCGGTCGCTGTCGTCGTGACGGTCGGGCCGGAGGCGTACCCGAGCGTCGACAACGTCGCCGACGTCGACACGAGCACCACCGGGGACAACCGCGGCGACAACGAGGCGCGGGACCGGGTGGGCGTCCCGCCCCAGGTCGACCTGGCGGTCACCAAGACGCACGACGCGCCGTTCGCCGTCGGCAGCGACGGCACGTGGACGATCGGGGTCACCAACAACGGTCCGACCCCCGACCCGGGTCCGGTGACCGTCACCGACACGCTGCCCCCGGGCGTCACCTACGTCTCGGGCACGGGTGACGGCGTCACCTGCGACGCGACGGGCCAGACGGTCACCTGCACCCTCGCGGACGGCATCGGGATCGACACCCCGGGCGCGATCACGCTCGTCGTTGCCGTGCAGCCCGACGCGTACCCGTCGGTGACCAACGCCGTCACGGTGACGACGCCCAGCGAGGATGTCGACCCCGACAACAACACGGCGACCGACACCGTCGCCGTGCTGCCGCTCGCGAAGCTGGCGATCACCAAGGACGTCGTCGGCCTCCCCGGGATGCTGCCGGTCTTCCAGATCGTCGTGACCAACCTCGGCCCGAACGTGACCACCGCCCCCGTCGTGATGACCGACGACCTGCCGGAGGGGATGACGTTCGTGAGCGCGACGGGCACGGGGTGGACCTGCAGCTCGCTCGCCGACACGGTGACCTGCACCTACCCCGACCAGCTCGCGGTCGGGCAGGCGGCGCCGCCGATCACCCTGGCGACGAGCCTGACCGCGCCGCCGAGCACGTCGATCACCAACGTGGCCGCGGCGAGCGGCGGCCAGCCGCCCGAGTCCTGCCCGGACTGCGTCCCGGTGACGGACGACGCGACCGTCGTCGTCCCCGCAGCGGCGGTCGCCGCCACCGGCGCGGACGCGCAGGCGGTCGCCGTGCTGGCGCTCCTGCTGCTGGTCGGCGGAGCGGCGCTGGTGACCATCAGGACACGGGGCCGCAGGCGACAGATACTGGTCTGATGATCTCGGGCGTGCTCGCACAGCAGCTGCACGAGGCAGGGCTGCGCTGGCACCCGCGCCCCGGCGACCGGTTCGCGGTCAAGACGCTCGACGACCAGGTGTTCACCATCTCCGACATGGTGGTCGAGCCGCACGACTACCCGACCGGGACGGTGCTGGGGTTCAACGGCACGACCGAGTGGGCGCTCGACTCGGTGGCGCAGGAGGACGCCCTGTGGCTGCCGCGCGAGGACCAGCTGCGCGAGCTGCTCGGCGGCACGTTCCGCAGCCTCGCCCGGTCCACCTACGGCGGGTACCAGGTGCTGATCGAGGTCGCCGGCCGGCCGGAGCAGGTGTTCAGCGCCGACGAGGCGGCCGACGCCTACGCCCAGGCGCTGCTGGCCCTCGTCCTCGCGGCGGCCGGGCGGATCTAGCCGTACCCGGCACTCACGTGTGCGGCGGGGCGGGGTGAGCGTCCCGCGACTGCGAACCCAGAGGCAACCGCGTGATCGACATGTACAACCTCACGGCGACGATGCCGTCAGGCGTGAGGTCGTAGACCACGACGTAAGGGAGCCGGTCTGCTGGTAGGGCCCCAGCGACGGCCGGCAGGCAGTCGCCTTCGATCATCGCGGCGTTGTCCTCGACGATGTAGGTGCGCGTCTTGAGCTCGCCCATCTGCACGTGCAGCGTGCGGACGAAGGCGGTGACCGCGGCCCGGCCCTGGAGTCGCTGGCCCGTCTCCTCGTTGGTCCAGGTGACGTCCTCGGTCAGGTGGCGGCCGAGGTCACCGTCCTTCAGGTCCCCGAAGTAGCGCGCCATGAGCGCCCGAGACGCTTCCGTGGTGTTCATCCTGTCGACCCGCTCACCGCAGCTCCGACGTGCACCGGTACGACTGTGCTCCGCGTCGTCGAGGAGATGTTCCTCCGCCGTCGGCGGGCAGCACAAGGTGGGCGGCTCGAGCGCACGGTCGAGATCTCAGCTCGCGCCGGGCCGGACGCCCGGCCCGACTAGACTCCGAGCCATGTCCACCCTCTCTCGCGACGAGGTCGCGCGCGTGGCGGGCCTGGCACGGATCGACCTCACACCGGCGGAGCTCGACCGCCTCGCGGGCGAGCTCGACGTCATCGTCGAGTCGGTCGCCCGCGTGAGCGAGATCGCCACGCCCGACGTGCCGGCCACCAGCCACCCCCTGCCGCTGACCAACGTGTTCCGTCCCGACGTCCCCGTGACGCCGGTCGACCGGGACCTGGTGCTGGCGTCCGCCCCGGCCCAGATCGACGGCAAGTTCGCCGTGCCGCAGATCCTGGGGGAGGACTCATGACCGACCTCGTCCGCCTCTCTGCTGCGGCGCTTGCGGACAAGCTGACCGCGAAGGAGGTGTCCAGCGTCGAGGCGACGCAGGCGCACCTCGACCGGATCGCGGACGTCGACGGGGCGATCCACGCGTTCCTGCAGGTCAGCGGCGAGGCCGCACTCGCGACGGCCGCCGACGTCGACGCGCGCCGGGCAGCCGGGGAGTCGCTGCACGCGCTCGCCGGCGTGCCGATCGCGGTCAAGGACGTCGTCGTCACCAAGGGCCTGGAGACCACCGCGGGATCGAAGATCCTCGAGGGCTGGATCCCGCCGTACGACGCGACGCTGGTCGAGAGGCTCAAGGCCGCGGGCCTGCCCATCCTGGGCAAGACCAACATGGACGAGTTCGCGATGGGCTCCTCGACGGAGCACTCTGCCTACGGCAACACGCACAACCCGTGGGACCTCGACCGGATCCCCGGTGGGTCCGGCGGTGGGTCCGCCGCGGCCGTCGCCGCGTACGAGGCGCCGCTGGCCATCGGCACGGACACCGGCGGCTCGATCCGTCAGCCCGCCGCCGTCACCGGCACCGTCGGCGTGAAGCCCACCTACGGCGGGGTGTCCCGCTACGGGCTCATCGCGCTGGCCTCGAGCCTGGACCAGGCCGGTCCGGTGACCCGCACGGTCCTCGACTCGGCGCTGCTGCACGAGCTCATCGGCGGCCACGACCCGCGCGACTCGACCTCGATCGACGAGCCGCTGCCGGCGCTCGTCGCCGCCGCCCAGCAGGGCGCGAAGGCCGACCTGTCGGGCGTGCGCGTGGGCGTCATCCGCGAGTTGCAGGGCGAGGGCTACCAGCCCGGCGTGCTAGCGCGGTTCGAGGAGTCGCTCGAGCTGCTGCGCGGCGCGGGCGCCGAGATCGTCGAGGTCTCCTGCCCGCACTTCACGTACGCACTCGCGGCGTACTACCTGATCCTCCCGGCCGAGGCGTCGAGCAACCTGGCCAAGTTCGACGGCATGCGCTTCGGGCTGCGAGTCATCCCTGAGGACAACCCGACCGCCGAGCGCGTCATGGCCGCCACCCGTGGCCAGGGCTTCGGCGACGAGGTCAAGCGCCGGATCATCCTGGGCACCTACGCCCTGTCGGCCGGCTACTACGACGCCTACTACGGCTCGGCGCAGAAGGTCCGCACGCTCATCCAGCGCGACTTCACGGCCGCGTTCGAGGCAGCCGACGTGCTGGTCTCCCCGACGGCGCCGACCACGGCGTTCAAGCTGGGCGAGAAGCTGGACGACCCGCTGGCCATGTACCTCAACGACGTCGCGACCATCCCGGCCAACCTCGCGGGCGTGCCCGGTCTGTCGCTGCCGAGCGGCCTGTCCGACGACGGCCTGCCGGTCGGTTTCCAGGTGCTGGCGCCGGCCAAGGCCGACGACCGGCTGTACCGGGTCGGAGCCGCGCTCGAGGCGCTGCTCGAGAACGAGTGGGGCGGCCCGCTGCTGCTGAAGGCCCCCGAGCTGGAGGTCGCACGATGAGCACGCTGGTGGACTACGACGACGCCGTCGCGCGCTACGACACGGTCATCGGCATCGAGGTGCACGTCGAGCTGGGCACGCGCACCAAGATGTTCGACGGCGCGGAGGTGACGTTCGGCGCCGAGCCGAACACGCAGGTCACGCCGGTCTCGCTGGGGCTCCCGGGCGCGCTGCCCGCGGTCAACGCGGTCGCCGTCGAGTACGCGATCCGCATCGGGCTCGCGCTGAACTGCTCGATCGCGGAGACCTGCCGGTTCGCCCGGAAGAACTACTTCTACCCGGACGTCCCGAAGAACTTCCAGACGTCGCAGTACGACGAGCCCATCGCCTACGAGGGCTGGGTCGACGTCGAGCTGGACGACGGCAGCATCTTCCGCGTCGACATCGAGCGCGCGCACATGGAGGAGGACGCCGGCAAGAACACGCACATCGGCGGCTCCGACGGTCGCATCCACGGCGCCGAGTACTCGCTGGTGGACTACAACCGGGCCGGCATCCCGCTGGTGGAGATCGTCACCAAGCCGATCACTGGGGCGGGGGAGCGGGCGCCCGAGGTCGCGCGCGCCTACGTGCAGACGCTGCGCGACATCTTCCGGGCGCTCGAGGTCTCCGAGGCGCGGATGGAGCGCGGCAACGTGCGCGCCGACGTCAACGTCTCGATCCGGCCTTCTGCGGACAGCCCGCTGGGCACCCGCACGGAGACCAAGAACGTCAACTCGTTCCGGTCGGTCGAGCGGGCCGTGCGCTACGAGGTCAGCCGCCAGGCGGGCGTGCTCGACGACGGCATCGCGATCATCCAGGAGACGCGCCACTGGCACGAGGACACCGGGACCACCGCGTCCGGCCGCGTGAAGTCGGACGCCGAGGACTACCGGTACTTCCCGGAGCCCGACCTGGTCCCGATCGCGCCGGACCGCGCGTGGGTCGAGGAGATCCGCGCCGCGCTGCCCGAGCTGCCGGCCGCCCGACGCCGGCGGCTGCAGGCCGAGTGGGAGTACGCCGACGCGGAGATGCGCGACGTCGTCAACGCGGGCGCCGTGGAGCTCATCGAGACCACCATCGCCGCGGGGGCCAGCCCGGCCGCCGCGCGCAAGTGGTGGATGGGCGAGCTGGCCCGCACGGCCAAGCAGCAGGAGGTCGAGCTGGCGGACCTGCCCGTGACGCCGACCCAGGTCGGGCAGCTGCAGAAGCTGGTCGACGACGGCCGGATCAACGACAAGCTGGCCCGCCAGGTGCTCGAGGGCGTGCTGGCGGGCGAGGGCGACCCCGAGACGGTGCTCGTCGCGCGCGGGCTCGAGGTCGTGTCCGACGACGGCCCGCTGCTGGAGGCCATCGACGCCGCCCTGGCCGCGCAGCCCGACATCGCCGAGAAGATCCGGTCGGGCAACCTCGGCCCGGTGGGCGCGATCATCGGCGCCGTCATGAAGGCGACCCGCGGGCAGGCCGACGCCGGCCGCGTCCGCGAGCTGCTGCTCGAGCGCATCGGCTCCTGACAGGCTCCTGACACCCACGACGTCCGCACTCGAGAGGGTCAGAGCCCCCTCGAGTGCGGACGTTGCGGCGTTCCGGCGGACGCGCACCGTGATCCGCCGGTAACGTCCCTGGCACACCCACGCCGTAGCGTTCGCGATCGGCGACAGGAGGCAGCGATGGAGAAGCCCACGCTCCAGGGCGAGATGATCGCGCTCCGCCCCATCCGGGCGAGCGACGCGGACGCGTTGTGGGAGTCGGTCAACGACACCGAGGGCAACCGCCTCACGGGCACGACGCAGGTGTTCACGCGGAAGCAGATCGACGACTGGTGCGCCACGATCTCGTCGGTCGAGGGCCGGATCGACCTCGCGGTGACCGCGAACGGGTCCGACGAGTACCTCGGCGAGATCGTGCTCAACGAGATCGACGAGGTGGTCCGGTCCGCGAACCTGCGCCTGGCGATGCGCCCGGGCTACCGCGGTCGCGGCTACGGCACCGAGGCGATCCAGCTGATCCTGGGGCTGGCGTTCGACGGTCTCGCCCTGCACCGGGTCGAGCTCGACGTGCTGAGCATCAACGCCCGGGCCAAGTCGCTCTACGAGAACCTCGGGTTCCGGGTCGAGGGTCGCAAGCGCGACGCCTACCGGGACGGCGCGGGCTACTGCGACGGCATCATCATGTCGCTGCTCGAGGACGAGTTCCGGGCGAGCCAGATCCCCTGACCGCTCAGCGGGGCAGGTACTTCTCGACGCTCGCCAGGTAGGCCTCGGCGTCGAAGTCCGGCACGATCGACGCCTGCACGACGTAGCCCTGCACCGCGGAGATGAGCAGCGGCACCTGCTCGACGGCCAGCACGTCGGCGTCGTCGGCGGAGGTCCCGTGCGTCCGCTGGTGCCACAGCGAGACGTACGCGGTGAGTGCCTCGCGCAGCCGCTGGATCACCTCGTAGGCGAGGGCGTGGACCTCGGGGTCCGACATCCCTTCACCCCACAGCTGCAGCATGATCCCGGGGCTGCCGAGCGACTGCAGCATGCCCGTGACGAGCAGGCGGGGGATGGTCGGCGGAGGCGCGAGCGGCTCGACCTGCGCGAGGTGCTCGATGTCGCGGACGCGCACGCCGATGACCCGCGAGGCCACGTCGACGACGATCGCACTCTTGCTGGGGTAGTGGCCGTAGATCGCGCCGGCGGACAGCCCCGACTCCGCGATGATCTCGGCCATCGACGTGGCCTGGAACCCCTTGCGCCGGAAGGCGCGCAGGGCGGCGTCGGCGATCTCGTCACGGCGGGCGACGCGGTACTCCTCGGTGACCTTGGGCACACCGCACTATAAAAACGAATGATCGTTCTTGACAACTTCGCCGCGCCTGGACGACGATTCCTCTAGAAGAACGAACGTTCGCTTTAACTCGAGAGGATCTGTCATGCACACGCAGCCGCGCACCCCGTGGCGTCGCCTCCTCGGCCTCGGTGCCGGTCTGGCCGCCGTCCTGACCCTCCTGGCGCTCGCCTTCCTCTGGCCGGCCATCACCGCCGAGCCCCGGGACCTGCCGGTCGCCGTCGCCGGACCCGCCGCCGCGGTCACCCCGGTCGCGCAGGCGCTCGATGCCCGCGCCCCGGGCGCCTTCGACGTGGTCGCCGCGCAGGACCGCGCCGCCGCCGTGACGCTCATCGAGAGCCGCGACGTGTACGGCGCGGTCGTGCTCGGCGCGCAGCCCGAGATCCTCACCGCCTCGGGCGCCAGCCCGCTGGTCGCCCAGCAGCTGGCCCAGCTCGCGCCGGTGCTGCAGGAGCAGACCGGCGCGCCCGTCCCCGTCACCGACGTCGTCCCGCTGTCCGCCGGCGACCCCCGCGGCGCGATCCTCGGCGCGATCACGTTCCCCCTGGTCATCGGCGGGATGATCGGCGGCGTCGCGATCTCGCTCCTCGTGGTCGGCGTCTGGCGCCGGGTCACCGCGGTCGCGGCGTACTCGGCCCTGGGCGGCCTCGCGGTCGCGGGCGTCCTGCAGGGCTGGGTCGGAGCGCTGCAGGGCTCCTACCTGGTCAACGCGGGCATCGTCGGGCTGGCCATCCTCGCGATCGCCGGCGTGATCGTCGGCTTCGTGTCGGTGGTCGGCCGGGCCGGGATCGCGATCGGGCCGGTGCTGTTCCTGCTGCTGGCCAACCCCATCGCCTCCGCTGCCCAGCCGTGGCAGATGCTGCCGGCGCCGTGGGGCGCGATCGGCCAGTGGATGCCGCCAGGCGCCGCCGCCGCGCTGCTGCGCGACGAGTCGTACTTCCCGCAGGCCGGCACCGCGCAGCTCTGGGTCGCGCTGGCGTCCTGGGCGCTGCTCGGCCTGGTGCTCGCGACGGTCGGCCACTTCAAGAACACCGGTGCCGCGACGTCGGCGGCCCTGGAGGAGGCGTCGGACGATGTGACCCCCGAGCTGGTCTCCGCTTGAGCTCGGTGGCCCTGGTGCTCGCACCAGGGCCACCAGGCGGTCAGCCGCGCCCGCGGTGGAAGTCGTCGAGGGCGACCTTGCGTTCCGCCGCGTGGTCCACGATCGGCGCCGGGTAGTCCTCGGGAGCCTCGAGCCCGAGCCGCCACGGCCGGTGCACGGCGGGCCCGGGGATGCCCCGCAGCTCGGGCACCCACTCGCGGACGTACGCGCCGTCGGGGTCGAACTTCTCGCCCTGCGTGACCGGGTTGAAGACCCGGAAGTACGGCGCGGCGTCGCGGCCCGTGCCGGCCACCCACTGCCAGTTGAGCTGGTTCTGCGGGACGTCCCCGTCCACCAGCCACTCCAGGAAGTGCGCCGCGCCGCGCTGCCAGCGCACGTGCAGGTCCTTGACCAGGAAGGACGCGACCACCATGCGCACCCGGTTGTGCATCCAGCCCAGCGCGCGCAGCTGCCGCATGCCGGCGTCGACGAACGGGTAGCCGGTGCGCCCCGCCGCCCACGCCATGAACGCGGCATCGCCGTCGTCCCACGAGTCCTCCGGCACCACGGCCCGCAGCGACCGGTGGGCCGCGCCGGGGTGGTGCCACAGGACGTCCGCGTGGAACTCGCGCCAGGCCAGCTCCGAGCGGAACGTCGCCACGTCGAACGGTGCCTGCGCGAGGTCGGCCAGCAGGGTCCGCGGGTGCAGCTCGCCGAACTTGAGCGGGATCGACAGCATCGACGTGGCGTCGAGGTCGGGCCGGTCGCGCACGGCCGGGTACTCGGACAGCTCGTCCTGCACGTAGGCCGTCCACCGGGCGCGCGCCGCGCGTTCCCCGGCGGCGGGCAGCCGGACCTCGGTCGGCGGCGAGTCGGGCAGGCCGTCGGACGGGACGTGGGCCCACCGGGCCACCCGCGGTCGGGGCGCGGGTGCCGCCCAGCCGTGGTCCAGCCACGCGCCGCGGAACGGGGTGAACACCTGGAACGGCGTCCCCGCCTGCGTGCTCAGGAGCCCGGGCCCGACGGCGTACGGCGAGCCCGTGCGGACCAGCGGCACGTCGAGCGCGTGCTCGACGGCGTCGTCGCGGCGCCGGCCGTACGGCTCGGTCGCGGCGGTGACGTGCACGGCCGGCGCGCCCACCTCGCGGACCAGCGCGGGCAGCACCTCGGCCGGGGTGCCGCGGCGCACGACGAGCCGACCACCGAGCGACTCGTCCAGCGCCCGCAGGCTGCGCGCGAGGTACGCGAGGCGGGGTGCGCCGGACGAGCGCCACAGCGCCGGGTCGACGACGAAGAGCGGCAGGACCTCGTCCGCGTGCTCCGCCGCGGCGACCAGCGCGGGGTTGTCCGCCAGGCGCAGGTCGCGGCGGAACCAGTGGATCGTGGGCACCCGGCGACCGTAGCCGGGGGAGCGCCGAGCCGCCCGCGGTGGTGCAACGGCCGGGGCGAGGCCACGATGGGCGGGTGAGCGGCGCGCAGGCGGGGGGCTCCGGAGGCGTGAGGCCGACGTCGCGCAAGGCCGACACGCTGCCACGCGACCGGGCGTTCTTCGGCCAGCCACTCGGCCTGTTCACCCTGTTCGGCACCGAGCTGTGGGAGCGGTTCAGCTACTACGGGATGCGCGCCATCCTGCTGTACTACCTGACCGACACGGTCGCCAAGGGCGGCCTCGGGATCGAGAAGACGTCGGGCGAGGCGCTCGTCGCGATCTACGGCTCCTCGGTCTACCTGCTCTCGGTCCTCGGCGGCTGGTTGGCCGACCGGGTCATCGGCGCCCGCCGCTCGGTGCTCTACGGCGGCATCGTCATCGCCGCCGGGCACGTGTTCCTCACCGTGCCGCAGGCCCTGTTCTCGTACATCGGCATCGTCCTGGTGGCGCTGGGCACCGGCCTGCTCAAGCCCAACGTGTCGAGCATGGTGGGGGAGCTCTACGACCGCGACGACCCCCGCCGCGACTCCGGCTTCTCGATCTTCTACATGGGCATCAACATCGGCTCGCTGGCCGCGCCGTTCCTCGTCGGCGCGGCGACCGCCGCCGGCGGGTACCACGCGGGCTTCGCGGTCGCCGCGGTCGGCATGGCGATCGCGCTGGTGTTCTTCGTGGCCGGGCGCAAGTACCTGGGCGGTGCCGGGGACGTCCCGCCCAACCCGCTCACGCCGCAGGACCGCCCGGCCGTCGTTCGGCTGTTCGCGTTCGTGCTGGTGGGCGTCGCGCTCGCCGTCGTCGCGGGGACGCTGGCCGAGGGCGGGTTCGGGCTGGCCGCGTTCATCGACGCGGTGTCCTACCTCGCGTTCGCTGCGCCCGTCGCGACCTTCGTCGTCATGTTCCGCTCGCCCAAGGTGAGCTCGCACGAGCGCAGCCGCCTGCGCGCGTACATCCCGCTCTTCGTCGCGGCGATGATCTTCTGGATGATCTTCGAGCAGGCGGCGAGCACGCTGGCGTCGTACGCCAAGGACAACACCGACCTGGTGATCTTCGGCGTGACCATCTCGCCCGTGTTCTTCCAGTCGATCAACCCCGCCGCGATCATCCTGCTCGCGCCCGTGTTCGCGTGGCTCTGGATCAAGCTCGACGACCGCCCCCCGACCGCCGTGAAGTTCGGCCTGGGCCTGACCTTCGCCGCCCTGAGCTTCGTGTTCCTGGCCGGTGCCTCGTGGCTCGCGGACGGCGGGAAGACCTCGTCGTGGGTGCTGGTCATCGTCTACGTCATCCAGACGATCGGTGAGCTGTGCCTGTCGCCCGTGGGCCTGGCGGCGACGACGCTGCTGGCGCCGCGGGCCTTCCGTGGCCAGGCCATGGCCCTGTGGTTCCTGGCCCCCTCGGCGGGCAACGCGATCGCTGCGCAGGTCATCCAGGGCACGCCGGACGTGAGCCCCGCCGCGTACTTCGGCACGATCGGGCTCATCGCGCTCGCCTTCGCCGGCGGCATGTTCGCGCTCGCACCGTGGGTCACGCGGCACATCCGGGCCGGCGAGGAGTCGGAGGCCGAGGTCTCGGCGTGAGCCCGGCGCGTGTGGGTGTCCGGTGGCAGGGTGGTCGGCATGGCTGACACCACCGTCCTGCGACACTCCGCCGTCACCGACGCCGTCGACCCCCGGCACTGGCGCGTGCTCCTGCGCACCCTCCGCGCCACGTTCAGGGCTCCCGACTTCGCCACCGCGGCCGCGTTCGTCGCCCGCATCGCGGCCGCCGCCGACGAGGCGAACCACCACCCCGACGTGGTCCTGCGCTGGGGGCAGGTCACGGTCACCACGACCAGCCACGACGCCGGCGGCCTCACGCAGCGCGACGTGGACCTCGCGGCCACCGTGACGGCGATCGCCGACGAGCTGGGCCTGACGGGAGACGTGCCGCGCAGCGAGACCCTCGAGCTCGCCATCGACGCCCTGGACATCCCCGCGGTCCAGCCGTTCTGGGCGGCCGTGATGGGCTATGAGGTGAGCGGCGACGACGAGGTGACCGACCCGGCCGGGATCGGTCCCGCCATCTGGTTCCAGCAGATGGACCAGCCGCGGCCGCAGCGCAACCGCATCCACTTCGACATCACCGTGCCGCACGACCAGGCCGCGGGACGCATCGCCGCAGCGGTCGCCGCGGGAGGCCACGTGGTCAGCGACGACCAGGCCCCGGCGTTCACGGTCCTGGCCGACGCCGAGGGCAACGAGGTGTGCGTGTGCACCTGGCAGGGCCGGTCGTCGGCCTGAGCACGCGCGGGGCTGTCGTCCGCAGGGTGACCCTCCCGTGGCGCCGCCGGGGCACGGTCATACACTCGCGAGCATGACCGTGACGTCGGACAACGCCCCCACCTCTGCTGCACCTTCCGTCGACATCAAGCCCCGCTCGCGCACCGTCACCGACGGTCTGGAGGCGACCGCCTCGCGCGGCATGCTCCGCGCGGTGGGCCTCGGTGACGACGACTTCGCGAAGCCCCAGATCGGCGTCGCCAGCTCCTGGAACGAGATCACGCCCTGCAACCTCTCGCTGCAGCGACTGGCCCAGGCGGCCAAGGCGGGCGTGCACGCGGCGGGCGGCTACCCGCTCGAGTTCGGCACCATCTCGGTCTCCGACGGCATCTCGATGGGCCACGAGGGCATGCACTTCTCGCTGGTCAGCCGCGACATCATCGCCGACTCGGTGGAGACCGTCATGCAGGCCGAGCGGCTCGACGGGTCGGTGCTGCTGGCCGGCTGCGACAAGTCCCTGCCGGGCATGCTCATGGCCGCGGCCCGCCTCGACCTCGCGAGCGTGTTCCTGTACGCCGGGTCGATCGCGCCGGGCTGGGTCAAGCTCGAGGACGGCACCGAGAAGGACGTCACGATCATCGACGCGTTCGAGGCCGTCGGTGCGTGCGCCCGTGGGCTCATGAGCCGCGAGGACGTCGACCGCATCGAGCGCGCGATCTGTCCGGGCGAGGGCGCGTGCGGCGGCATGTACACCGCCAACACGATGGCGTCGGTGGCCGAGGCGATCGGCATGTCGATCCCCGGCTCCGCGGCCCCGCCCTCGGCCGACCGCCGCCGCGACGCCTTCGCGAAGAAGTCGGGCGAGGCCGTCGTCGAGCTGCTGCGCCAGGGCATCACGGCGCGCCAGATCATGACCAAGGAGGCGTTCGAGAACGCCATCGCCGTCGTCATGGCGTTCGGCGGCTCGACCAACGCGGTCCTGCACCTGCTCGCCATCGCGCACGAGGCCGAGGTCGACCTCACGCTCGCCGACTTCTCCCGCGTGGCCGCCAAGGTCCCGCACCTGGGCGACCTCAAGCCGTTCGGCCGCTACGTCATGAACGACATCGACCGCATCGGCGGCGTGCCGGTCGTGATGAAGGCGCTGCTCGACGCGGGCCTGCTGCACGGCGACTGCCTGACCGTGACCGGCAAGACCGTCGCGGAGAACCTGGCGGACGTGAACCCGCCGGACCCCGACGGCAAGATCCTGCGCGCCCTGGACAACCCGATCCACAAGACCGGTGGCATCACGATCCTGCACGGCTCGCTGGCGCCCGACGGCGCCGTGGTGAAGTCGGCCGGCTTCGACTCCGACGTCTTCGAGGGCACCGCCCGCGTGTTCGAGCGCGAGCGCGCCGCCATGGACGCGCTGGAGAACGGCACGATCGTCGCCGGCGACGTCGTCGTCATCCGCTACGAGGGCCCCAAGGGCGGCCCGGGCATGCGCGAGATGCTCGCCATCACGGGCGCGATCAAGGGCGCCGGGCTGGGCAAGGACGTCCTCCTGCTCACCGACGGCCGCTTCTCGGGCGGCACCACCGGCCTGTGTGTCGGCCACGTCGCCCCCGAGGCCGTCGACGGCGGACCCATCGCGTTCATCAAGGACGGCGACCGGATCCGGCTCGACGTCGCGAACGAGACCCTCGACGTGCTGGTCCCGGAGGACGAGCTCGAGGCCCGTAAGGTCGGCTGGGCGCCGCTGCCCCCCACCTACACGCGCGGGGTGCTGGCCAAGTACGCGAAGCTCGTGCAGTCGGCGTCGAAGGGCGCCGTGCTGATCTGAGCGCACGACGACGGGCCCGCTCCGGAAGGGGGAGCGGGCCCGTCGTCGCGCGGGCGTCGAGAGTCGTGCCTACTTGATCGACCCCCGCGTGACCCCGGAGATGACCCAGCGCTGGCTGAAGACGTAGACGACCAGCAGCGGCGCCATGGCCATGAGGTAGGACGCGAACGCCACCGTGTAGTCGGTGTTGAACTGGCCCTGGAAGACGTACTGCGCGAGGGGCAGGGTTCGGGCCCCGGGGTCGGTGAGCACCACGAGCGGCATGATGAAGTCGTTCCACGCCCACACGCAGGTGAGGATGCCGACCGTCGCGTTCATCGGGGTGAGCAGCGGGAAGATGATCTGCCGGAACACCCGCCACGTCGATGCGCCGTCGACCCGCGCCGCCTCCTCGAGCTCGATGGGGATCGAGCGGATGTAGGCGGTGTAGATGAAGATGTTCAGCGACAGCCCGTAGATCGTGTAGAGCAGGATCATCCCGGCCTGGTTGTCCAGACCCAGGAGCGCGGTCTGCTTCACCAGGGGCAGCATGATGATCGGGAACGGGATGAACAGGGCCGCGAGCAGGTAGAAGAACACGCCCTTGAAGAACGGTCGGTGGATGTTCCGCGCGATGGCGTACGCCACGACCGAGCTGGTCAGCAGCGTGAGGACGACCGACCCGACGGTGATCAGCGCCGTGTTCATGAGCGCCTGCGGGAAGTTGGTCCGCGTCCAGGCCTCGCTGAAGTTCTCCCACCGGATCGGGCTCGGCAGCTCGAGGCCGGTGCCGGCGGCGAGCTGCTCGGGAGTCTTGAGGGCGACGACGACGGCGAGGTAGAGCGGGACGAGGATCGTCAGCGAGCACACCGCGATCAGTGCGGTCACCCACCAGTTGATCTTGCGGGTGTCGTCGTCGGCGACATTCTTCGTGCGCCGTCGCCGGGGCTCGGGAAGGACGGCCTCGGCCTGGCCGAGCGCGGTACCTGCGGTGGTCATCAGAAGTCCGCCTCTCTGCGCTGAAGGACCTTGAACTGGAACAGCGACACGACGGTGATGACGATGAAGAAGATCACCGCGTTCGCGGACTGGTAGGCGAACTCCCCGCCGGAGAACCCGCCGCGGAAGATGAGCAGGGTGACGGACTCTGTCGCCGTGCCCGGTCCGCCGTTGGTCAGGGCGACGATCTGGTCGAAGACCTGCAGGAAGCCCTTGAGGCTCAGCACGATGTTGATCGTGAAGAACGCGCTGATCAGGGGGAACGTGATCGACGAGAACTGCCGCCACGGCTTGGCGCCGTCCAGGGACGCGGCCTCGTAGAGCTCGCGCGGGATGGTCTGCAGCCCGGAGAGGTAGATGATGATCGTGAAGGCGCAGGCCTGCCAGACGGCGAGCGCGACGATCGCGGTCCACGCCCAGGTCTCGTTGGTGAGGATGTTGTCGGCGAAGAGCGGGATGCTCGCCAGGATCTTGGGCAGCGAGCTCGAGAAGAAGAACTGGAAGACGTAGCCGATGACCAGGGCCGCCAGGACGTAGGGCACGAAGTACACGCCGCGGAAGAGGTTGCGCGCCATGATCTTGGTGTTGAGACCCATCGCGATGGCCAGCGAGATCGCGTTCGTCAGCAGCGTCGCGACGATCGCGAACAGGAACGAGAACCCGTAGGCGGCCAGGACGCGGTCGTCCTTGAACAGGTTGGCGTAGTTGGACAGGCCGACGAAGTTCCAGTCGCCGTAGCCGGGGTAGTTGGTCAGGCTGAAGAAGATCCCGACCAGCACAGGGATGGTGTGGAACGCGAAGAACGCGATGACGGCCGGCCAGACCATCCAGTAGAACGTGGACTGCGCACGGCCGACCTTGACCTTCCGCAGGGTGGGAGTGCCGGAGCGGTCGGCGCCTGGTGCCGCGGACCGGACTTGCGTGGAGGACGTCATCGTCAGTCTCCCGTCACGGGGATGGTGCGAGCGGCGACCTTGCTCCACTCGCTGTCGAGGGTGGCGAGCGCGGCGTCCGTGTCGCCGCTGAAGAGGAACTGCTGGTCGATCGCGGCGAGCGGGATGCTGGGCGGGATCTGGTGGTCGATGAAGCCCGCGATGCGTCCGGCGTCGAAGTACGGCTTGACCGACTGGAGGGCGGGGTCGTCGCTGAGCTGGGCGCCCTTGACCGACGGGACCATGTTCTGCGAGGCGGCGAACTTCTCGATGACGTCCTTCTGGAACAGGTAGTTGATGAACCGGAGCGCCTCCGCCTGGTGCGGCGAGTCCTTCGGCATCGTCACCGCGACGTCGACGCCGGAGACGAGCATCCGGTCGTCGGGGTTGTCGGTCGCCGGGTACGGGAAGATCCCCGCCTTGATGTCCGGGTTGATCCCCTTGATCGGGCTGATCGCCCAGATGCCCTGGAGGAGCATGGCGGCCTCGCCGTGGGCGAACGCCGCGTTGCCGTCGTCGTAGGTCTTCCCGCGGTAGCCGTCCTGCATGTAGCTGAACAGCTGGGCCTGCTGCTCCATCGCCTCGGGGAAGTTCTTCTGGAACGACACCTCGGAGTCGGGACCGGTGTCCTCGCCCTGGGCGCGCATCTTGTCGAAGAAGCCGTCCTGCGCCGGGTAGGCCCCGAGCGCGTTGAACGAAGGCAGCCCGGTCCAGGAGTCGGCGAGGGTCCCGTAGAACGGCGTGATGCCCGCGGCCTTGAGCTTGTCGCACACCGCGATCAGCTCGTCCCACGTCTCGGGGACCTCCAGGCCTTGCTGCGCGAAGATCTCCTGGTTGTAGATGATCCCGTTGGCGTTGTTGACGTAGCCGAGACCGTTGACCTCGTCGCCCTTCGTGCCGAGGTCCTTGAGGATCTGCTGGACCGCCGGGTTGATCGTGTCGAGCACGGGCTCGTTCGAGAAGTCGTAGAACACGCCGGCCTGCGCGAGGCGGCCGAAGCCGCCGTTGGCGTTCAGCGTGATGACGTCCGGTGCCTTGTCCTTGACCAGGAGCGTCCGGATGACCGTGTCGGCGTCGGCGACCTGGTTCTGCACGACGCGGATGTCGGGGTTCTCCGCCTCGAAGTCGGCGATGATCTGGTTGAAGTCCTCGAGCGCCTCACCCTTGAACTGGAAGAAGTTCAGGGTGGTCACGCCGTCGGACGGTTGGTTCGCGCAGCCGCTTGCGACGGCCAGCAGGGCGACCGCTGCGGCCGCTGCTGCCATGCGAACGCGTCGCGGGTTTCGGTGTCTCATCGTGTGCCTCCTTGCACATCTCGTGGTGCTCAGTTCTGAGCGACCAGCTCGATGACGGTGGATCTCTGGGGGTACTGGACGGGGGGTCGCAGGCCGACGGCGTCGAGCTCACGACCCGTCAGGGTGGTGTCGTAGGTCTGCCACGGGAGCTCGGACTGAGCGGCGGCGCTGGTCGGGCGGCCGACGACGCGGAGCCGGTAGTGCCGGGCAGGGTCGAGCCCGGGGATCCGGACGCGTCCCGGCGGGTAGGCGGCCGTCGTGTCGGTCTGCGTGAGCGTGAACACGGCCCAGGTGCCGTCCGGCGAGACGACGCCGCGCACGTCGATCCCCGGCTCGGTGTCGTCGACGTCCACGGTGCGGCCGGTGGCGACCAGCGGACGGATGCGCTTGGCGTACCCGACCCATGCCGCGATGCGCCCGCGGGTCTGCTCGTCGGTCCCGGTCAGGTCCCACTCGATCCCGAAGTGGCCGAACAGCGCGACCGCGGCGCTGAAGTCGAGGTCCACGGTCCGGCCGGTCGAGTGCACGACCGGGCTGGTCAGGTGCATGCCCATCAGCTCGGGGGGCACCACGAGCGCCGTGTACCGCTGGTTGACCAGGCGCTCGAGCGGGTCGAGGGTGTCGCTGGTCCAGATCCGGTCGGTGCGCGCCAGGATGCCGAGGTCGACCCGGGCACCACCGGAGGCACAGCTCTCGATCTCCAGACCGGGGTGCGCCGCCTTGAGCTCGTCGAGCAGCCGGTAGAGGGCCAGCGTGTGCTCGCGGACCCGCGCGACACCCTCCGGGCCGCTACCGGCGTCGAGCAGGTCGCGGTTGTGGTCCCACTTCAGGTACGCGATCGGGTACTCGTCGAGCAGCGCGTGCAGCCGGCCGGCCACGTAGGCGTAGGCGTCGTCGTGCGCGAGGTCGAGCACCTGCTGCTGCCGGGCCGCAGGCGGCAGCGACATCCGCCCCCGCAGGATCCAGTCCGGGTGCCGACGGGCGACCTCGCTGTCCGGGTTGACCATCTCCGGCTCGACCCAGAGCCCGAACTCCATCCCGCAGGCCAGCACGTGGTCCACCAGCGGGTGCAGCCCGTCGGGCCAGACCGCTGCGTCGACGTACCAGTCGCCCAGGCCCGACGTGTCGTCGCGCCGGCCGGCGAACCAGCCGTCGTCGAGCACGAACCGCTCGACGCCGACGGACGCGGCGGCATCCGCCAGCGCGGTCAGCCGCTCGAGCGAGTGGTCGAAGTAGACCGCCTCCCACGTGTTGAGGGTGATCGGCCGAGGCCGGCGAGGGTGGGCCGGGCGGCGACGCCACTCGTCGTGGAAGCGGTGCGCGAGCTCGCTCAGCCCGTCGCCCCAGGATCCGACGACCTCCGGCGACGTGAGCGACGCGCCGGGCGCGAGGACGACCTCCCCGGGCGCGAAGAGCTCACCTCCGGCGAGCATCGCCTCGCCGGAGGCGGACCGCTCGGCGAGGAGACGGTGGTTGCCGCTCCACGCGACGTGCACGGCGTGGACGCGACCGCGCTCGAAGCCGAACCCGGGCCGCCCGGCGGCGAGCACCAGCGTGGCGTCCGCCCCGGGCCGGCCCCGGCGGCTCTCGCGCAGGTAGGTCCCGTAGGCGAAGGGGTGCCGCTGCGGCGAGCGTTCGCGCAGGTGACGGCCCGTGGTGTCGAGGATCTCGGTGGCGTCCCACGGCACTGGGAACGCGAGGTGCAACGACTGGACCGTGTAGGGCGTCTCGCCGGCGTTGCGCAGGGTGATGCGCTGGTGCAGGAGTCCGGCGGTACCGACGCGCAGCTCGAGCTGCGCGCTCAGTCGGGCCTCCCGGTCGACGAGCGACAGCTGGGCCCGGTGGTCGTTGGCCTGGATGTCGACCAGCTCCAGCCGGACGCTGAACGAGGCTCCGTCGCGGTGCCCCTCGAGCCCCGGGGTGCCCAGCCACCCGCCGGCCTGCGAGGCGACGAGCGTGGCCCGGGCCGGCTCGTCGAGACCCCCCGAGACGCGCTGGGGGCGCGCCGCGACAGCGAGGGAGCGCAGCGTCTGCTCGCTCGAGTCCGCCAGCTCCTCGCCCCAGTGCACGATCGCCGGGTGCGGCGCGGCGTCGACGTCGATCACGACGCTGGTTCCGCCCCGGTGCAGGTGCAGGACCCGACCCGGGGCGGGTGTGGTGGATGTGGCGCGCCGGTCGTCGGCGGTCACCTCGTCGTGGGAGAGCATGAGTTAGTTCTAACACGGAAGAAACAAGACTCACAAGTGGTCTGGATCGGGAGTTTGCGCGCGGAAGAGGCCGTGTTCGTGCCATGATGGAATCAATGAACGGGTCGAGCGCATGCTGAGCGACAGCGAGAGAGCCCTCGCACGCGCGGTGCTGATCCACGGGCCGATCTCGCGGAGCGAGCTGACGAGCCGTCTGGGTCTCTCGCCGCCGAGCCTCACGCGCCTGGCCAAGCCCTTCCTCGACCGCGGCCTGCTGGTCGAGCTCGACGACCGGTCCGACGGCTCGGTCGGCCGGCCCGTCCGACCGCTCGACGTCCGGCCGGGTCTGGCCCACTTCGCCGGGGTCAAGGTGACGGGGGAGTCCCTGCACGTCGTTGCGACCGACGTGCGCGCGGCGTTGCTCGCGTACGCGGAGCGCCCCCTCGGCAGCCACCACCCGCGTGACGTCGCCGCGGAGATCGCGCAGGCGGTCCGAGGGCTCGGCGTCGACCGGATCGCCGGCGTCGGGGTGTCGCTCGGCGGCGCCGTGCGGGACGGTCGCGTGGAGTTCGCCCCGTTCCTCGACTGGACGGACGTCCCCTTCGCCGAGCTGGTCGAGGCCGAGCTGGGTGTTCCGGCGTCGCTCGAGAACGACCTGGTCGCGCTCGCCGAGGCCGAGCGCTGGTTCGGGCTGGGCCGCGGCATCCCTGGGTTCGTCGTCATCACCATCGGCGCCGGCATCGGGTACGCGCTCGTCGTGAACGGCCAGGTCGTGCACTCGCGCGAGGCGGGCGTCGGCCTGGGCGGGCACATCCCGCTGAGCGCGACCGGGCCCGTCTGCCACGCGGGCCACCGCGGGTGCGCGGAGGCCATGCTGACCTCGGGGTCCATCGCGGCGCAGGTGTCGGCCGCCCTGCAGCGACCTGTCGACCACGACGAGGTGCTGCGCCTCGCCCGCGAGGGCGACCCGGCGGCGGCCGCGGTGGTCGACGAGGCCGCGGCTTCCCTCGGGCGGCTCGTCGCCATGGCGGCCAACCTGACCCTGCAGCCTGCGGCCGTGCTCGCCGGCGAGGGCATCGGCCTCTTCGCCGTCGCCGAGGATCGGGTGCGGGCGGCCGTCGCGGCCGACCGTGATCCGCGGGCGGAGCCCGTCCGGCTCTACGTCGACGAGTCCGGCTTCTCCGCGTGGGCCCGGGGAGCCGCGACCGTCGCGATCCAGGACGCCGTCGACCGTATCGACCTCGACCAGGTGGAGCAGGAGCTGCTCCCCGCACCCACTCCCACGAGAGGATCGGTCGCATGACGTGGACGACGCAGGACGCTCCCTGGTGGACCCGAGCCGTCGTGTACCAGGTGTACCCGCGCTCGTTCGCGGACTCGGACGGGGACGGCATCGGCGACCTGCGGGGGATCCTGGGGCGGCTCGACCACCTGTCCGAGCTGGGTGTCGACGTGGTCTGGCTGTCGCCCATCTACGCGTCGCCGCAGGACGACAACGGCTACGACATCAGCGACTACCAGTCCGTCGACCCGATGTTCGGCACGCTGGACGACCTCGACCGGCTGGTCACGGAGCTGCACGCGCGCGGCATGAAGCTCGTCATGGACCTGGTCGTCAACCACACCTCCGACGAGCACGCGTGGTTCGTCGAGTCGCGCGACCCCGCGAGCCCGAAGCGGGACTGGTACTGGTGGCGGCCGCCGCGCGACGGCATGTCCGCGGGTGCCCCGGGCGCCGAGCCGACCAACTGGGGGTCGTTCTTCTCGGGCTCCGCGTGGGAGCTCGACGAGGCCTCCGGCGAGTACTTCCTGCACCTCTTCAGCCGCAAGCAGCCGGACCTCAACTGGGAGAACCCGCAGGTCAGGGACGCCGTCTACGCGATGATGCGCTGGTGGCTGGACCGCGGGGTCGACGGCTTCCGGATGGACGTCATCAACCTCATCTCGAAGGACACGGCCCTGCCCGACGGCGTGGTGACCGGCGGGCTGCTCGCCGACGGCTCCGCGTCCTACGTCTGCGGACCGCGCATCCACGAGTTCCTGGCCGAGATGCACAAGGCGGTGTTCGCCGACCGCCCGGACCGCCTGCTGACGGTCGGGGAGATGCCCGGCGTGACGGTCGAGCAGGCGCGCGCCTTCACCGACCCGTCCCGGGAGGAGGTCGACATGGTCTTCCAGTTCGAGCACGTCGGCCTCGACCACGGGCCGGGCGGCAAGTTCGACGTCCGCCCGCTGCGGCTGCTCGACCTCAAGGCGTCCTTCGGCCGCTGGCAGACCGGGCTCGCGGACGTCGGCTGGAACTCCCTCTACTGGGACAACCACGACCAGCCGCGGGTGGTCTCGCGCTTCGGGGACGACGGCGCGTTCCGACGAGAGTCCGCGACCATGCTCGCCACGGTCCTGCACCTGCACCGGGGGACGCCGTACGTCTACCAGGGCGAGGAGCTCGGCATGACGAACGCGCACTTCACGCGGTTCGACCAGTACCGGGACATCGAGACCCTCAACCACGTCGCGACGGCCCGGACCGTGGGGCACAGCAACGACGAGCAGCTGCTGGCGGGGATCGCCTCGATGGGCCGCGACAACGCCCGGACCCCGATGCAGTGGGACGGCACGCCGCACGCCGGCTTCACGACGGGCACGCCGTGGATCGACGTGAACGCGAACTACCCGTCGCTCAACGCGGAGACCGAGCGGGCCGACCCGGACTCGGTCTTCCACTACTACCGCGCGCTCATCGCACTGCGGCACGACGACCCCGTGGTGGCGCTGGGCGACTTCACCATGCTGCTGCCCGACCACGAGCACGTGTACGCGTTCACGCGCCGGCTCGGCGACACGACGCTCACCGTCGTCGGCAACTTCTCGGGGGTGGTCCAGGAGGTGCCGCTCGCGGCCGATGCGGGCGAGCTGGTGCTCGGCAACTACCCGCACCCGCTCGGGCCGACCCTGCGGCCCTGGGAGGCGCGGGTCTACCGGTCCTGACGCGGTGGGCCAGCCCCCGGGCGCACCGGTGGGCTGACGGGGCAGACCCGGACGCGGCCGCTCCCTAGCGTCGAGGCATGACCCTGGCACCGGCTCGACCCCGGACGCGCAACCGCGTCGGCTGGACGTGGGTCGCGCTGTCGTCGCTGGCCGTCGCGGTCTACGCCGTCACGCCGTACCTCACGACGCCGTTGCACGAGCTCGCCGGCGACGCCGTCGGGCTCGCCGGCGCGTACGAGGGGGCGACCCGGGTGGGTCCGCGCGGCGTTCTACGCGCACGTCGTCGGCGGCGGGATCGCGCTGGTGCTCGGTCCGCTGCAGCTCTGGCGCGGCCTGCGCGACCGGTTCCGCCCGGTACACCGGGCGATCGGCCGGACCTACCTCGTCGCGGTGCTGGTCGGGGGCCTCGCGGCACTGGCGCTGGCGCCCGTGAACACGGCCGGGATGGTCGGGTTCGCGGGCTTCGGGACCCTCGCCGCGCTGTGGCTGTGGACCGGCTGGCGCGGCTACCGGTCGATCCGGGAGGGTGACGTCCGCAGCCACCAGGCGTGGATGATCCGGAACTTCTCGCTGACCTACGCCGCCGTGACACTGAGGCTCTGGCTCGGCGTGCTCATGGCGGCGCAGTCGCCGTGGATCGTGACGGGCGCCGACGCCGACGCCGCGTTCACCAACGCGTACGCGGTGGTCCCGTTCCTCGCCTGGATCCCGAACCTCGTGCTGGCCGAGCTGCTGGTCCGCCGCCGAGGCCTCCCGGCCCTTCGGATCGTCGACCCGGTTCCCGCGGCCCACGGGCTCCCGGACAGGTGAACCGCCTCGCGGACAGGCCGGCCCGGGTGTCCGCATGCCGTTCACCCGTCCGGTCCCGACCGGCCCCTCGCTACCCTCGGAGGAGAGTCGCACGGACGAGGGAGCAGGCGTGGGCAAGGTGCACGATGCCATCGACGGTCGGCTGCGCGAGTTCGTCGAGGCGCAGCCGATGTTCTTCGTCGCCACCGCCCCGAGCGGGCCCGACGGGCACGTGAACCTGTCGCCCAAGGGCATCGCGGGCTCGTTCGTGGTGCTCGACGAGCACACGGTCGCCTACATCGACCTCACCGCCAGCGGGTCCGAGACCATCGCCCACCTGCGGGAGAACGGCCGGATCACGCTGATGTTCTGCGCGTTCACCGGCCCGCCCAACATCGTGCGGCTCTACGGCCGCGGCCGGTTCGTCACGCTCTACGACGAGGGTTTCGACGAGCTCGCCGCGCTGTTCCCCGAGACCCGCGGCGCCCGGGCCGTGATCGTCGTCGAGGTCGACCGCGTCTCCGACTCGTGCGGCTACGGCGTGCCGCGGATGGCGCTCGAGGGGGAGCGGGACCTGCTGCCGCAGCACATGGAGCGCAAGGGCCTGGAGGGGCAGGCGGACTACCGCCGGCTCAAGAACCGGACCAGCGTCGACGGGCTGCCGGCGTTCGACATGGACCCCGACGTCGCACAGTGACGCGGTCAGCCGCGGGCACGAGGTCGGAACCGCTCCACCATCACCACGGCCGCGAGGGTGCCCACCGCCACCAGCGCGAGAGCGCCCACCACCCAGTCCGTGCGCGCGTCCTGCCACATGAGCGCGGACCAGCTTCCCGGACCGCAGCCGTCGTACGCACTCGCGGCGTTCGAGTCCGGAAGGGCCAGGCCCGCGCAGCCGTCGATCACCCGCCAGACGACGAACGCGGTCCACGCACCGAGAGCCGTCAGCACGCAGCCGGCCACGCCGAGGAGACGGCGAGCATGGGCCGGCTGCATCGTCCTCCACGTGTCCAGGCACGGCGCGTCGCCGTTCGCGCCGACGATAGGCGGCGGTCGCGCACGGCCGAGGGGAGGTTGGTCAGAGGTCCCTCGAACGGAGGCACGCCGTCCATCACGTGATCCCGTGAACCACGATGTGAGACGGGGCGGGGGCGGCGTGACACATCGGAAACGTGGGCGTAGTGTCCAACACGTGCAGACGACCATGCTTCTCGTAGTACTTCCTGAGCGCGCCGGCTAGAGGCCTCCCGCACAGGCCTCGTCAGCGCGCTCGCCCCTCGTCCAGCCCGTACGTGGCTCGAGGGGCTTTTCTGTGTTCGGACCGCACGTGAACCGGCAGCACCCAGCAGCACGATCCAGGGAGACATCGATGGTCCAGGGCCCACACCCGGCACCGCCGCGAACGCCCACGCCCACGGCAGCCACCCCGCGCGTCGCCCTCCCCGCGGCGACCAGCGCGATCGGCCCCGAGCGCGTCACCGGCGCCAAGTCGATCGTCCGCTCGCTCGAGGAGGCCGGCGTCGAGGTCGTCTTCGGCATCCCGGGCGGCGCGATCCTCCCGACGTACGACCCGCTGATGGACTCGACCAAGGTCCGCCACATCCTGGTCCGGCACGAGCAGGGCGGCGGGCACGCGGCCGCCGGCTACGCCGCCGCGACCGGCCGGGTCGGCGTGTGCATGGCGACCTCGGGTCCGGGTGCGACCAACCTGGTGACCCCGATCGCCGACGCCCACATGGACTCGGTGCCGCTGGTCGCGATCACGGGCCAGGTCTCCGCGGCCATGATCGGCACCGACGCGTTCCAGGAGGCCGACATCGTCGGCATCACGCTGCCGGTGACCAAGCACAACTACCTGGTCACCAACGCCGACGACATCCCGCGGGTCATCGCCGAGGCGTTCCACATCGCCTCGACCGGCCGGCCCGGCCCGGTGCTGGTCGACATCGCGAAGTCGGCGATGCAGGCGCAGACCACGTTCTCGTGGCCGCAGGAGCTCACGTTGCCGGGCTACCACCCGGTGACCAAGCCCCACGCCAAGCAGATCCGCGAGGCCGCCCGCCTGCTGGCCACGTCCCGTCGTCCGGTGCTCTACGTCGGCGGCGGGGTCATTCGCGCCCGTGCGGCCGCCGAGCTGCGCGCGCTGACCGAGGCGTCCGGCGCGCCCGTCGTGACCACGCTCATGGCCCGCGGCGCGCTGCCGGACTCGCACCCGCAGCACCTCGGCATGCCGGGCATGCACGGCACGGTCTCGGCCGTCGCGGCGCTGCAGAAGGCCGACCTGATCGTGGCCCTCGGCGCCCGCTTCGACGACCGCGTGACGGGCCTGCTGTCGTCCTTCGCGCCCAACGCGGCGGTCGTGCACGCGGACATCGACCCGGCCGAGATCGGCAAGAACCGTCACGTCGACGTGCCCATCGTCGGCGACCTCAAGGAGGTCATGGCGGACCTGCTGCCGGAGCTGGCCCGCGAGCACACGCAGCACGGCAAGCCGGACCTCGAGGAGTGGTGGCGCCAGCTGGACGAGTGGCGCGCGACGTTCCCGCTCGGGTTCGACGAGCCGGCCGACGGTCACCTGGCCCCGCAGTACGTCATCCAGCGGATCGGTGAGCTGTCCGGGCCCGAGTCGATCTTCGCCGCGGGCGTGGGGCAGCACCAGATGTGGGCCGCGCAGTTCATCAAGTACCAGCGGCCCAACTCGTGGCTGAACTCCGGCGGCCTGGGCACCATGGGCTACGCGGTGCCGGCGGCCATGGGAGCCAAGGTCGGCGACCCGTCGCGGACCGTGTGGGCCATCGACGGCGACGGCTGCTTCCAGATGACCAACCAGGAGCTGGCCACCTGCACCATCAACGAGATCCCGATCAAGGTCGCGATCATCAACAACTCGTCGCTCGGCATGGTGCGGCAGTGGCAGACCCTGTTCTACGAGTCGCGCTACTCCAACACCGACCTCAACACCGGGCACGGCACCGTGCGGGTCCCCGACTTCGTGAAGATGGCCGACGCCTACGGCTGCGCCGGGCTGCGCTGCGAGACCGCGGCGGACGTCGACGCCACGATCAAGAGGGCCCTCGAGATCAACGACCAGCCCGTCGTCATCGACTTCACCGTGTCGCGCGACGCGATGGTGTGGCCGATGGTCGCCGCGGGTGTCAGCAACGACCAGATCCAGTACGCGCGTGGGATCAGCCCCGCGTGGGACCGGGAGGACTGAGCCATGTCCCGCCACACCCTGTCGGTCCTCGTCGAGAACAAGCCCGGCGTGCTGACCCGCGTCGCCGGCCTGTTCGCGCGGCGGTCGTTCAACATCCACTCGCTCGCGGTCGGTCCCACCGAGCACGACGAGATCTCGCGCATCACGGTCGTCGTCGACGTCGACGCCCTGCCGCTCGAGCAGGTGACCAAGCAGCTGAACAAGCTGATCAACGTCATCAAGATCGTCGAGCTCGAGGACGCCGCGTCCGTGCAGCGCGAGCTGCTGCTGGTGAAGGTCAAGGCCGACACCGCCCAGCGGACCTCCGTGCTCGAGGTCGTCCAGCTGTTCCGGGCCCACGTCGTCGACGTCGTGCCCGACACGGTCGTCATCGAGGCGACCGGCGGACCGGGCAAGCTCGACGCCCTGCTCGCCGCCCTGGAGCCGTTCGGCATCCGGGAGATCGTGCAGTCCGGCACGGTGGCCATCGGCCGCGGGTCGCGCTCGATCACCGACCGCGCCCTCGAGCGCGTCAACCGCTCCGCCTAGCACTTTCCGTTCCTGAAGCAGAAGCAGAACCACACACCGAGGAGACCCATCGTGGCCGAGCTGTTCTACGACGACGACGCCGACCTGTCGATCATCCAGTCCAAGAAGGTCGCCGTCATCGGCTACGGCAGCCAGGGGCACGCGCACAGCCTCAACCTGCGCGACTCCGGCGTCGACGTGACCGTCGGCCTGCGCGAGGGCTCGGCGTCCCGTGCCAAGGCCGAGAACCAGGGCCTCAAGGTCGCCTCGGTGGCCGACGCGGTCCGTGAGGCCGACGTCGTCGTCATCCTGGCGCCCGACCAGGTCCAGCGCATCGTGTACCGCGAGGAGATCGAGCCCAACCTGCAGGACGGCGCCGCGCTCGTCTTCGGCCACGGCTTCAACATCCGCTTCGGCTACATCAAGCCGGCCGCCGGCCACGACGTCCTCATGGTCGCCCCCAAGGGCCCGGGTCACCTGGTCCGTCGCGAGTACGTCGACGGGCGCGGCGTGCCGGTCATCGTCGCCGTCGAGCAGGACGCCTCCGGCGCCGCCTGGGACCTCGCGCTCTCCTACGCCAAGGCGATCGGTGGCCTGCGCGCCGCCGGCATCAAGACGACCTTCACCGAGGAGACCGAGACCGACCTGTTCGGTGAGCAGGCCGTCCTCTGCGGTGGCGTCTCGCAGCTCATCCAGTACGGCTTCGAGACCCTGACCGAGGCCGGCTACCAGCCGGAGGTCGCGTACTTCGAGGTCCTGCACGAGCTCAAGCTGATCGTCGACCTCATCTTCGAGGGCGGCATCACCAAGCAGCGCTGGTCCGTGTCCGACACCGCCGAGTACGGCGACTACGTGTCCGGCCCGCGCGTCATCACGCCCGACGTGAAGACCAACATGCAGGCCGTCCTCGCGGACATCCAGAACGGTGCCTTCGCCGAGCGGTTCATCAACGACCAGGACGCCGGCGCGCCGGAGTTCAAGGCCCTGCGCGAGAAGGGCCAGAACCACCCGATCGAGCCCGTCGGCCGCGAGCTGCGCAAGCTGTTCGCCTGGGTGAAGCCGTCGGAGACGGACTATGTCGAGGGCTCGGCCGCGCGCTGACCCCCCGCACCACGAACGGCACCCCGACCACTGGCCGGGGTGCCGTTCCGCGTTTCCACTCCCGGCCCCCAGTCGCCGAGCGCGGCTCCGAGCCGCCGAACGCGGTCCCCGGCCGCCGAGCCGCCGAACGCGGTCCCCGGCCGCCGAAAGCGGTCCCGCGTTGCCCAGCGCGCGCCCGGGGCGACCGCTTTCGGCGACGACCGGCCGCGCTCGGCGACAGCCGCCCGCGCTCGGCGTCGACCGCCGCGCTCGTCGACGGTCGCCCGCGCTCGGCGTCGACCGGCCGCGCTCGTCGACGGTCGCCCGCACTCGACGTCGATTGCTGACTCTCGTGGGCTCTTCAGAGCGCGCCCCCCAGTCGCCGAGCGCGGTCCCTGGTTGCTGAGCGCGGTCCCTGGTTGCTGAGCGCGGTCCCGCGTTGCCCAGCGCGCGCCCGGGGCGACCGCTTTCGGCGTCGACCGGCCGCGCTCGTCGACGTCGCCCGCGCTCGGCGTCGACCGGCCGCGCTCGTCGACGGTCGCCCGCGCTCGGCGTCGACCGGCCGCGCTCGGCGACGGTCGCCCGCATTCGGCGTCGATTCCTGACTCTCACGCGGGCTCGGCCGAGCGCGGCCCCGAGTCGCCGAGCGCGGCCCCCGGTTGCCGAGTGCCCCCGCCTGCGGCCCACGCTCGGCGACGAGCGTGCGCATTCGATGACTGTCGGGCGCGTTCGCGGGCCGAGGCGACCGACCGATGGCGGCCGGCAGATGGCGCCCAGCCGATGGCGGCCGGCTGGCCGCGGCGGCCGCCAGCCGCCGGCCGGTGGCGGCCGGATGTGCTGCTGGGCTGCGGGTACGCAAGGATGGGCGGACCACGACGGAGGGACGACGATGACCGACGAGCAGGCGAGCGCAACCGAGGACGGCGTCGAGGGCGCCGTCGAGGACGTGCGGATCTCCGCGTTCTGGCAGGCCGCCCGCGGGCACGTGGGGTTCGGCAAGCTGGACAGCGTGCTCGGGGGGACGCCCGAGGACGTGGTGCCGCCGCCGTCGTGGTCGTACGGCGACGACGCCGAGGCAGAGGAGCTGCTGGCGCGGGTGCTGGACGGCCGCAAGACGGCCACGGCGCTGGCCGTCGCGGAGCTGGAGCAGGTCGGCCTCGAGATCCCGCGCGTCGGCGACCTGTCGATCGTCGTGGACGGCGAAGGCAACCCGCGCGCGCTCCTGCGCACCACCGACGTCGAGGTCGTCCCGTTCGACCAGGTGGACGCCGAGCACGCCGCCGCGGAGGCCGAGGACGACGGGTCGCTGGAGTCCTGGCGCACGCACCACGAGGCGTCGTGGCGCCGGGTGCTGGGGGAGGGCTTCTCGTCGACGATCGACGTCATGCTCGAGCGGTTCGAGCTGATCTACCCGACCAGCGGTCCGACGCCCGCGGTCGACTGACCACACGTTCCGTAGGTTGAGACACCCGTCCCGAGCGGTGGGACGGGGTCTAGGCTCGCTCCATGGTCGACACCACTGCTGCTCGGGACATCCGCCTCGCCGTCGTCGCCGGTGACGGCATCGGGACCGAGGTGGTCGAGCAGGGCCTGCTGGCCCTCGACACGGCGCTGCACGGTTCCCCGGTCACGGTGACGACGGCGGACTTCGACCTCGGCGCGCGCCGCTGGCACGCCACGGGCGAGACGCTGACGGACACCGACCTCGACGCGATCCGGGCGCACGACGCGATCCTGCTGGGCGCCATCGGGGACCCGACCGTCCCGTCCGGTGTGCTCGAGCGGGGGCTGCTGCTCAAGCTGCGCTTCGCGCTGGACCACTACGTGAACCTGCGCCCGAGCCGGCTGTACCCGGGCGTCGCCTCGCCCCTGGCCAACCCCGGCGAGATCGACTTCGTCGTCGTGCGCGAGGGCACCGAGGGCCCGTACGTCGGCAACGGCGGCGCCATCCGCGTCGGCACGCCGCACGAGGTGGCCAACGAGGTCAGCGTGAACACCGCGTTCGGCGTCGAGCGCGTGGTCCGTGACGCGTTCGCCCGTGCCGCGGCCCGCCCGCGCAAGAAGCTCACGCTGGTGCACAAGCACAACGTGCTCGTGCACGCGGGTCACCTGTGGCGCCGCACGGTCGAGGCCGTCAACGCGGAGTTCCCCGACGTGACCGTCGACTACCTGCACGTGGACGCGGCGACCATCTTCCTGGTCACCAACCCGGCGCGGTTCGACGTGATCGTCACCGACAACCTGTTCGGCGACATCCTCACGGACCTGGCGGCGGCCATCACCGGCGGCATCGGCCTGGCGGCGTCGGCCAACATCAACCCGGACCGCACCGCGCCGAGCATGTTCGAGCCCGTGCACGGCAGCGCGCCGGACATCGCGGGCCAGGGCAAGGCCGATCCCACGGCCACCGTGCTGTCGGTCGCCCTCCTGCTCGAGCACCTCGGCCTGACGGACGCCGCGGCGCGCGTGGAGAAGGCGGTCGCCGACGACATCGCCGACCGCTCGGGTGCCGAGCGAGTACGGTCGACGGCCGAGGTGGGCAAGGACCTCGCCGCGCGCATCGCCGGCTAGGCCCGCAGAGACACCCGGCCGTCCTCACCGGTACCGTCAAACCTGACTCTGGTGAAAGGCCCCCGCAGATGAGCACCCTCGCAACCCCGACGTCCGCCGACCTCTTCGAGGTGACGCGGACCGACACCCCCGTCCCCGACGAGCAGCGCGAAGCGGCGCTGGCGTCACCCAAGTTCGGCACCGTGTTCACCGAGCACATGGCCCGCATCTCGTACTCGCAGGAGAGCGGCTGGACCGGCCGCCGCGTCGAGAAGTACGGGCCGCTGCTCCTGGACCCCGCGACCGCCGTGCTGCACTACGCGCAGGAGATCTTCGAGGGGCTCAAGGCGTACCGGCACCCCGACGGCTCCGTGTGGACGTTCCGCCCGCAGGCCAACGCCGCGCGGTTCGCACGCTCGGCCCGCCGCCTGGCGCTGCCGGAGCTGACCGAGGCGGACTTCCTGGGCGCGATCCAGGCGCTCGTCGCGACGGACCGTGCGTGGGTGCCGTCGGGCGAGGAGACCAGCCTGTACCTGCGCCCCTTCATGTACGCCTCCGAGAGCTTCCTCGGCGTGCGGCCCTCGCTCGAGGCCGAGTTCCTCGTCATCGCGTCGCCCGTCGGCCCGTACTTCGCGGGCGGCGTGCGGCCCGTCGCCATCTGGGTCGACCAGGAGTATCACCGCGCCGGCGCAGGCGGGACGGGTGCCGCCAAGTGCGGCGGCAACTACGCCGCGAGCCTGCTCCCGCAGCAGGAGGCGTACGAGAAGGGCTTCGAGCAGGTGTGCTTCCTCGACGCGTCGACGAACACGCAGCTCGAGGAGCTGGGCGGCATGAACGTCTTCGTCGTGGGCGCGGACGGCAGCGTCGCGACGCCGCCGATCTCGGGCTCGATCCTCGAGGGCGTCACGCGCTCGTCGATCCTGCGCCTGCTCACCGACGCCGGCCACGAGGTCTCCGAGCGGCAGATCCCGTTGGCGGAGCTCCGCGCGGGCCTGGCCGACGGCTCGGTGCGCGAGGTGTTCGCGTGCGGCACGGCCGCCGTCATGACTCCCATCGGCCGCATGGCCAGCGACGACTTCGACCTCACGGTCGGGGACGGCCAGGCCGGACCGGTCACCACGCGCATCCGCGACGAGCTCACCGACATCCAGTACGGCCGCGCGACGGACCGGCACGGCTGGCTGCACCGCCTGGTCTGATGGAGCTGGGCCCGCTGGTCGACCGGATCGCCGCCGAGAGCCGCTTCTCCGGGGTGGTCCGGGTCGACCGGGCGGGCACCACAGAGCTGAACGTCGCGTACGGGCTGGCCGACCGGCGGCACGGCATCGCGATGACACCGGACTCGCAGGTGGCGATGGCGAGCGGGTCCAAGGGCATGACGGCCCTGGCCGTGATGAGCCTGGTCGAGGACGGCACGCTCGCGCTCACGACGACCGCCCGCTCGATCCTGGGCGCCGACCTGCCGCTGATCGCCGACGACGTCACGGTCGAGCACCTGCTCGCGCACCGGTCGGGCATCGGCGACTACCTCGACGAGGAGGCCGACACGCCGATCAGCGCCTACGTGATGACCGTGCCGGTGCACGAGCTGGCGACCACCGAGTCGTTCCTCGCGGTGCTCGACGGCTTCCCGACGGCGTTCCCGGCGGGGGAGCGGTTCGCGTACTGCAACGGCGGCTTCGTGGTGCTCGCCCTGCTGGCGGAGCGAGCGTCCGGGGTGCCCTTCCACGACCTGGTGCGCGACCGGGTCTGCCGCCCGGCGGGGCTGGTCGACACGGACTTCCTGCGGTCGGACGCCCTGCCGGACCGGGCCGCGCTCGGGTACGTCGAGCTGGACGGGCAGTGGCGGACCAACGTGTTCCACCTGCCCGTGCTCGGCTCCGGCGACGGCGGGATGTACACGACCACGGCCGACGTGCACCGGTTCTGGACCGCGTTGTTCGAGGGCGCGATCGTCGGCCGGGACACGCTGGCGCGGATGGTCGCCCCGCGCAGCGACGTCCCGCAGGAGCGTCGCCGCTACGGGCTCGGGTTCTGGCTGCACGCCACCCGCGACGTCGTGCAGCTGGACGGGTACGACGCGGGCGTGTCGTTCCGCAGCTTCCACGACCCCGCCGAGGGGCTCACCGTGACGGTGGTCGCGACGACGTCCGAGGCCGCGTGGCCGCTGGTCCGCGCGCTGCAAGAGCGTCTGGTCGACTGAGCCGGGTCAGTCGAGGGGCGTCCCGGGGCGCAGGGTCCGTCCGAGCACCCCGACCAGCAGCGACCAGATCGCGATGCCGATGAGCGCGTTCACGATGCCCGCGGAGATCGACGACTCGAGCTTGTCGGTCCAGGTGAGGGGCAACAGCGCCGCCGTGAGGGTGCCCAGGAACATGATCCAGCCGAAGAACGCCTTGGGCTTCGGCGTGGTGAGCACGAGCAGGTGCAGCAGCCCGCCGGCGGCCACGGCGAAGAGCGCGGCCCCCACCACGTACGCGGCGCCGGTCGAGTCGGTGCCGAAGATGTCCTTGACCGCGAGCTCGATGTTCAGGATCTGGTCGACGATGACGACGCCGACCAGGCCCACGAGCGCGGCCACCAGCGCCGTCGCGACGACACCGGCCCAGTACCGCCCGGCGTCGACCGACGGGCCGGCGGGCGCGCGGGGGGCTGCGGCAGGGACGGGCGGCGGGACGGCCGCCGGCTGCAGTGCGGCGGGGTAGACGACGGTCGGGTCCGGGACGGGCGCGGGGGCCGGGGCCGGCGCGGGAGCCGGTGGGGGCGTCGAGTGCGGGTAGGCGGACTGACGCTCGGGCGGGGGAGTCGGGTCGGACATGCGGCCTCCTCGGACGGAGTGCCGCGTCGACGGCACGGGCCCACGCTAGCGAAACGGACAACTCGGCGCTGTCGTCCGCGCCGTGAGCGTGGTGTCCAAGGGGTGGAACGCGTGACCACGCCGGGTGACGTGTGCCACCATGCAGGTGTGACCCGCTCCTCCCTCATTATCGAGTAGCGCGTCGGCCCACCACGCTGACGCGCAGACCTCCCGTACCCCGGGGGGTCTTTTTGTTGGTCGGAGCACCACCCCCGCCCCGACTACCGTCGACTGCACCGGCACACCCCGCCCGAGAGCAGTACGACGAAGCAGCAGCCAGCACGAGGTCAAGTCGCCCGTCCCAGCACCGAAGAGAGCCCATCGTGTCCGTCCTCGCCAGCACGCCGTTCCAGGTCTACGACACGACCCTGCGCGACGGTGCCCAGCAGGAGGGGATGAACCTCTCCGTCGCCGACAAGCTGGCCATCGCGCCGCTGCTCGACGAGCTCGGTGTCGGCTTCATCGAGGGTGGCTGGCCGGGCGCGGTGCCCAAGGACACCGAGTTCTTCAAGCGGGCGGCCAAGGAGCTGGACTTCCGCAACGCCGAGCTGGCGGCGTTCGGCAGCACGCGCAAGGCCGGCACCCGCGCGGTCGACGACCCGCAGGTGCGGGCGCTGGTCGACTCGGAGGCCCCGGTCGTCGCGCTCGTCGCCAAGCACGACCTGCGGCACGCCGAGCGGGCGCTGCGCACCACGGGCGACGAGAACATCGCGATGATCGCGGATACCGTGGCGTTCCTGGTCCGGGAGGGCCGCCGGGTGGTGGTGGACGCCGAGCACTTCTTCGACGGCTACCGGTTCGACCCTGCCTACTCCCGGGCCGCCGTCCTGGCCGGCTTCGAGGCGGGGGCCGAGGTCGTCGCGCTGTGCGACACCAACGGCGGCATGGTGCCCACCTGGGTGGCGGACATCGTGCACGAGATCCGCGGCGCCGTCGGGCCGGAGGCGATCCTGGGGATCCACGCGCACAACGACTCGGGCTGCGCGGTGGCCAACACGCTCGCCGCCGTCGAGGCCGGGTGCACCCACGTCCAGGGCACGGTCAACGGGTACGGGGAGCGCACGGGGAACGCCGACCTGCTGTCGGTCGTCGCGAACCTGCAGCTGAAGTACGGGCTCCCCGTGCTCAAGGTCGAGGAGGGGCTGCCCGGCGGGCTCAGCGAGCTGACCCGGATCGCGCACGCCATCAGCGAGATCACCAACATCTCCCCGTTCGCGCGCTCGCCGTACGTGGGAGCCAGCGCGTTCGCGCACAAGGCGGGCATCCACGCGTCGGCCATCCGCGTGGACCCGGACCTCTACCAGCACACGGACCCGGCCCTCGTCGGCAACGACATGCGCATGCTGATCTCGGACATGGCCGGCCGCGCGTCGATCGAGCTCAAGGGGCGCGAGCTCGGGTTCGACCTGTCCGGGCGCCCCGAGCTGCTCGGCCGGGTGACCGACCGGGTCAAGGACGCCGAGGCGAACGGGTACACGTACGAGGCTGCGGACGCGTCGTTCGAGCTGCTGCTCCTCGAGGAGATCGACGGGCAGCGTCCGCAGTACTTCCGCGTGGAGTCGTGGCGGACCATCGTCGAGCGCGCCGGCGGGCGCGGGGCACCGGCGACGGCGGAGGCCACGGTCAAGCTCCACGCCGGCGGCGAGCGGATCGTCAGCACGGGCGAGGGCAACGGTCCCGTCAACGCGCTCGACCACGCGCTGCGCCAGGCGCTCCTGCGGGTGTACCCCGAGCTCGAGACGTTCGAGCTCATCGACTTCAAGGTCCGCATCCTGGACTCGATGCACGGCACCGACGCCATCACGCGCGTGCTCATCGAGATGACGGACGGGCAGCGCTCGTGGAGCACCGTCGGCGTCGGGCCCAACCTGCTGGAGGCCTCGTGGGAGGCCCTCACGGACTCCGCCATCTGGGGGCTTCGCAACCGAGGCGTGCAGCCGCGCTGAAGTTCATCCCTGCACACTCGACCCCGGCGGCTTAGCCTCGGACCGACGGCCGCTGCAGCGCGGCCGCGGGTGTGCGGAGGGAGCGGTCGTGTCCGGCAGTGCGCCGCAGCCCGTCGACCCGGCTCCCGGGGACGAGCCGCAGGCGGGGGGCCCGGTCCGGTCGCGCCGCGGCTGGTGGTGGTTGCTCTTCGCCGTGCTCGCCCTGGCGCTCGTCACCGTCCTGGTCGCGCAGCCGTGGGAGCCGGTCGAGACCGAGCCCACGCCGTCGGTGACCGTCACGCCGCCGCCTCCCGAGACCACCGCGCCGACCCTGCCGTCGCCGTCCGTGTCCGTCGGGCCGCCCGGGGCGGACGCCGTCTTCGACGCCACCACGGCCGCCGGGCTGTTCGTCACCTCCGAGGACCTGGTCAACGACGTCCCGGCCGCCAAGCCCGGCGTGCAGCCGCTCCTCACCACCGGCACGTGGGGGCTGCCTCCGGGCTCCAGCATCGTGCCCGACCAGTGCGTCACCGCCGTCACGGTCGTCGAGCAGGCGCCCACCTGGTACGACACCCGGATGTGGGGGAACACGGACTTCACGTTCGACCAGGAGATCGTGATGCTGCCGGACCCGGCGGCCGCGCGTGAGGCGTTCCGCGAGCTGGTCACGACGGTCGACGCCTGCCCGAAGTACACCCAGGTGGACAACGGCGTCGACCGCGCCACCTGGACCGCCGACCCGGCCATCGAGGGTCAGGGCGTCTACCCGTCGATCGTGCAGGAGATCACGCACGCCGCCGCCGGCGTGAACGCGCCCTCGTACCGGGGCCACATGCTCGTCGGCAACACCATCGTCACGTGGACCGCCGAGTCGCTCGCCACGGGTGACGCGGACGCCGCGCTGGCCACCCTGGGGGACCCGACCACCCTCTCCGCGATGGTTCAGGAGCGCGCGCAGTCGGCCGTGCAGGCGCTGGGCTGACCGCGACCTACGCTGGGCACCGTGCACGGTGAGTACAAGGTCCCCGGCGGCAAGCTCGTCGCGGTCGACCTCGACGTGGTGGACGGGCTGCTGAGCGGCGTCAGCGTGAGCGGCGACTTCTTCCTGGAGCCCGACGAGGCGCTGCCCGTGCTGTCGTCGGCCCTCGAGGGGCTGCCGCGCGACGCACCGGTGAGCCGGCTGACCGAGGCCGTGACCAGCGCTCTCGACGCGCAGCACGAGCCCGTCACGATGGTCGGGTTCGACGCCCACGCCGTGGCCGTCGCGGTGCGTCGGGCGCTCGGCCTGTCGAGCGCGTGGGGCGACCACACGTTCGAGCTGATCCACCCCGGCCCGCTGCCACCCGCCGTGCACGCGGCGCTCGACCAGGTGCTCACCGAGGAGCTCGCGGCCGGCCGGCGGGGGCCCACCCTGCGGTTCTGGGAGTGGGTCGAGCCGGCGGTGATCATCGGGTCGTTCCAGTCGCTGCGCAACGAGGTCGACCTCGAGGCCGCCGAGCGCTACGGCATCACGGTGGTGCGGCGGATCTCCGGCGGCGGCGCGATGTTCATGGAGGCGGGCAACTGCATCACGTTCTCGCTGGTGGTGCCCGCGTCGCTGGTCGACGCCATGACGTTCGAGGAGTCCTACGCGTACCTCAACCAGTGGGTGCTGGGCGCGCTCGCGGACGTCGGGGTGCAGGCCTTCACCAGCGGGCTCAACGACATCGCGTCACCGGCGGGCAAGCTGGCGGGCTCGGCGCAGAAGCGGATGGTCGGCGGCGCGGTGCTGCACCACGTGACCATGTCCTACGACATCGACGCGGACAAGATGCTCGAGGTGCTCCGGATCGGCCGCGAGAAGCTCTCGGACAAGGGGACGACGAGCGCGAACAAGCGCGTCGACCCCGTCCGGTCCCAGACCCAGCTGCCGCGCGAGGCCGTCATCGCCGCGTTCGCCGCGCACTTCCGCGCCCGCTACCCGACCGTCGACGGCGTGCTGCGGCCCGAGGAGCTGGAGCGGGCGGGCGAGCTGATGCGGACCAAGTTCTCGGACCCGGGGTGGACCGCGCGCGTCCCGTGACTCAGGCGCCGTGCAGCAGCACGAACGCCACGGCGGCGATGCCCATCACGATCAGCGAGAGCGCGCAGACGGTCACCAGGCGGCCGCCGGGAGGTACTGAGCGGCCCACCAGATGGCGCCGGTGCGACGAGATGGTGAGTGCGGCCGCCGCGACGAGTCCGACGCCGGCGAGGCTCCACGCCGAGAGGCCGACGAACTCCTGGAGCAGGTGAGCCGCCGCGATCCCGCCGCCGAACAGCCCGAGCGCCGTGCGCCGCCACGCGAGGTGGGTGCGCTCGACCGCGAGCGTCGTCGGCGCCGCGTCGGTCACGCGAGCGCCAGCCCCACCAGGACGAGGCCGCCGGCGACGCACACGCCGACGACGAGGAGGCCGAACGCCGAGGGTGCCGGCAGCGGGGTTCTGGTCCGCACCGAGCGCTCGGCGCGGGCCCAGCCGAGCCAGGCGAGCACCGGTGCGACCGCGCCGAGGGCGACGAGCACCATCGCCGCGGCGAACCGCAGGTCGGTCTGGACGGGCAGGTTCAGGGCCTCGAGCGCCACGCCGCCGGCGAGCAGCGCCAGCGAGGTGCGGATCCAGGCGAGGAACGTCCGCTCGTTGGCCAGCGAGAACCGGGCGTCCGGATCGGTCCCGGCCCGGTACACCCACCGGGGGAACCGGCCGTCCTGCTCGTCATCCATGCGCCCATCTTGTATCAGCCCGACTCCGGCGTGCTCCTGACGCTCGACGAAGGAGTGACATGGACCCCGATCTTGACCGTCAGCTGCGTCGCCTGACCGTGCTGCGCGCCCGCGAGCTCGCCGCGCACCCGCGCGCCTCCGTCCGGACCGCCCAGGTGGTGCTGCTGCGTGGCGGTCACGTCGGGCGGGCGCCGAAGACCGCGCTTCCGATGCGCACGAGCGTCGCGCCCTCCGCGATCGCGAGCTCCAGGTCGCCGCTCATGCCCATGGACAGCTCCGTCGCCGTCTGAGTCCCCGAGGCGACGATCTGGTCCCGCAGACCGCGCAGCAACGCGTACCCGGCACGCACGACGCCGTCGTCGTCGGAACGCGCGCCCACCGTCATCAGGCCCGCCACCCGCAGGCCCGGCAGCGCGGCGACCGCACCGGCCAGGTCGACGGCCTGCGACGGGCTCACGCCGTGCTTGCTCGCCTCGCCCGACACGTTGACCTGCAGGTACACGTCCAGCACCTCCATCGCGCGCGCCGACAGCCGCTCCGCCAGCTCCAGCGACGCGACCGACTCGACGCACGAGGCCCAGCGCAGCGCGGCGTTGACCTTGTTCGACTGCAGCGGGCCGATCAGGTGCAGGTCGGCCAGCCCGGCCAGCTCGGGGCCCTTGGCGACGAGCTCCTGCACCCGGTTCTCGCCGACCAGCACCGGGAGGTGGGTCGGGTCGGTGGCGCGGGCCTCGCGATCGGCCTCGAGCGCGGCGCGGACGAGGTCGGCCGGCTGCGTCTTGGTGGCCAGCAGGAGCCGGACCTTGCGCGGGTCGCGTCCCGCCGCCCGGGCCGCCGCGGCCACCCGCCCGCGCACCTGCGCCAGCCGGCCGGCAAGGCCGTGATCGTCCACGCCGGTCAGCCCTTCGCGATGTCCGCGACGACGGCCGCGGTGAGGCGCACCAGGTCGTCCGGGGCTAGCTCGACGTCGAGGCCGCGCCGGCCGCCGGAGACCAGGACGGTGTCGAACAGCCAGGCGGTCTCGTCGACGACCGTGGGGTGCGGGGTCCGCTGGCCCAGCGGGGAGATCCCGCCCACGACGTACCCGGTCGCGCGCTCCGCGTCCGGCTTCGCCGCCATGGTGGCCTTCTTGGCGCCGACCGCGTGCGCGAGGGCCTTGAGGTCCAGCTGGCCGGTCACGGGCACGACGGCGACCGTGAGCGTGCCGTCCACCACCGTCATCAGGGTCTTGAACACCTGCTCGGCGGGCACCCCCAGCGCGTCCGCGGCCTCGAGCCCGTAGCCGAGCGAGCTCGCGGGGTCGTGCTCGTACGCGTGCGCCGTGTGCGGGACACCGGCCGCGGCGAGCGCGACGAGCGCGGGGGTGCCGACCGGGGTGTGCTCCTTCTTCGCCACGTCGCAACGATAGGGGCCGATCAGGGTGGTCCCGGATACCGCCCACGACCGCGCAGGGTGCAGGCTGGCCCGGTGAAGACGCTGCTGAACATCATCTGGCTCGTGCTCGCCGGGCTGTGGCTGGCCATCGGGTACGTGATCGCCGGGATCATCTGCTGCATCCTCATCGTGACGATCCCGTTCGGCATCGCGTCGTTCCGGATGGCCAGCTACGCCCTGTGGCCGTTCGGGCGCACGGTCGTCGACAAGCCCACGGCCGGAGCCTGGTCCGTGATCGGCAACATCATCTGGGTGATCGTGGCCGGCTGGTGGCTGGCGCTCATGCACATCGTCACGGGCATCGCGGAGGCGATCACGATCATCGGGATCCCGCTCGCGCTGGCGAACTGGAAGATGGTGCCCATCTCGCTGTTCCCGCTGGGCAAGCAGATCGTCCCGTCGGACCGGATCATGGCCGCCTACGGGCAGTGAGGCCTACCGTCCGACGAGCTGGATGACGATCAGGTAGATCAGCGCGCCGGCCGCGACGCCGGTGCCGGCCGCGAACCAGGTGGCCGGGTTCCTGCCGCGCAGCTGGAGCACCATCGCGGTCACCACGAGCACCACCGCGACCAGGAGCGCCACCAGGTTCTGCAGCACGAACGAGGACACCAGCGCGGCCGCCAGGCAGGCCAGGAACACGAACCGCGGTGACCTCCCGCGGCGCTCGGACGGCTGGGTCGCCGGGTCTGTCGCCATGCGCGAACGGTAGCCGGTCCGCGGGCGTGCTCGGTCGGCGTCTCAGCCGGGACCGTCGGGGTGGGCGTCCAGCCACCGCGCCGCGAGCCGCCGGGGTGCCTGCGCCAGCCACGCCTCCGTGAGCAGGTCCCGCAGCTCGGGCACGTCGATGACGTCGAGACGCACGAGGATCGCCGGGTAGCCGTGGAAGTGCGGCGTCGTGAAGTAGACGTCGGGCAGGCGGGCGATCAGCTCGTCCTTGGCCTCGAGCCCGGGCACCCGTGCGCAGAGGATCGGTCCCCCGGGCGCAGACGCGCCGAGCGCCTCCCGGTCCTTCACGCGCAACGGCCGGTCCCACGCGAGCGGCTTGGACCGGATGCTCCAGTCCAGCCCGGTCCCCTGCGACGTCTCCGGCAGCGCGGCGATCTCGCGACGGACGTCGTCCCAGGTGGCCATGGCTCAGCCTGTCAGGTCGCCCAGCGGCCCGACCACCGCGATCCGCAGCTGCACCTCGCCGGTCTCGTCGGATCCCGCCAGGTCGACCACCGCGTCGATGCGCCAGTCGTGGTCGCCCTCGGGGTCGTCGAGCAGCTGACGCACCTGCCACGAGCCGCGGCCCGGGGTGACCTGGAACAGTGCCGGGCCGCGCGCCGGGGCGCCCGTGAGGATCTCGTCGTGGTCGTCGTAGAACGGGTCGAGCGCGGTCCGCCAGCGCTCGGCGTCCCACGGCACCTCGTCGGGGTCGAGGTCGCCCAGCTGCGCGAGACCGCCGTAGTACTCGCGCGCCGCGAGCTCGACCCGACGGAACAGGGCCCCGCGGACGAGCGCCCGGAACACGCGCGGGTTGGCGGTGATCGGCTCGGGGACGTCCTCGTCGATCCCGCCGGGGGCGTCGGCGCCGTGCTCGTCGAGGGGGTTGCTGAGCCGCTCCCACTCGTCCAGCAGGCTCGAGTCGGTGCGCCGGACCAGGTCGCCCAGCCACTCGATGATCTCCCACAGCTCTTCGGTGCGCGCCTCCTCCGGGACCGTCTGGCGCAGGGCCCGATAGGCGTCGGCGAGGTAGCGCAGCAGCACGCCCTCGGTCCGGTCCAGCTGGTAGTACGCGACGTACTCGGCGAAGCTCATGGCGCGCTCGTGCATGTCGCGCACCACGGACTTGGGGGACAGGGCCAGGTCCGCGACCCACGGGTTGGTCTGCCGGTAGGTGACGAACATGGCCTCGAGCAGCTCCGCGAGCGGCTTGGGGTAGCCGACGTCCTCGAGCAGGGCCATGCGCTGGTCGTACTCGAGCCCGTCCGACTTCATCTGCGCGACGGCCTCGCCCCTGGCGCGGTTCTCCTGCGCGGAGAGCACCTGGCGGGGGTCGTCGAGAGTGGCCTCGATGACCGAGACGACGTCGTGCGCGTACGCCGGGTCGTCGCGGTCGAGCAGGTCGAGAGCCGCGTACGCGAACGGGGACAGGGCCTGGTTGAGCGCAAAGTTCGGCGCCAGCTCCGCCGTGAGCTGCACCGCTCGGCGGCGCCCGTGCGGAGCCGTCGGGTCCTCGACCCAGGGGCGCTCGATCACGCCGGCCGCCCGCAGGGAGCGGTACACGGCGATGGCCTGGCGCACGTGCCTGCCCTGTGCGCCCGGCGGCTCGTGGTTGTCGGTGAGCAGCTTCGTCATCGCCGCGACCGGGTCGCCGTCGCGGGCCAGCACGTGCAGGACCATCGCGTGCGACACGGCGAAGCTGCTGGTCAGGGGCTCGGGCGGGGCGTCGCGCAGGCGCTCGAACGTGCTGTCGGTCCAGTTGACCTGCCCCTCGGGGGCCTTCTTGCGGACGATCTTCTTCAGCTTGCGGGGGTCGTCGCCCGCCTTCTCGAGCAGCTTGCGGTTCTCGATCACGTGCTCCGGGGCCAGGACGATGACCTCGCCGACGGTGTCGAAGCCTGCCCGGCCGGCGCGGCCGGCGATCTGGTGGAACTCGCGTGCAGACAGGTGCCGCATCCGGACCCCGTCGTACTTCACCAGGCTGGTCAGCAGCACCGTGCGGATGGGCACGTTGATGCCGACGCCGAGCGTGTCCGTGCCGCAGACGACCGGCAGCAGACCCTTCTGCGTCAGCCGCTCGACCACCCGGCGGTACTTGGGCAGCATCCCCGCGTGGTGCACACCGACCCCGTGCCGGAGCAGCCGGTTGAGCGTGCGCCCGAAGCCCGGACCGAACCGGAAGCCCGCGATCTCGTCGGCGATCCGGTCCCGCTGCTCGCGGCTGGCCAGCGGCGTCGACATGAGCGACTGCGCCCGCTCGACGGCCTCCTTCTGCGTGAAGTGAACGACGTAGACGGGGGCCCGACGGGTCTTGACCAGCTCGTCCAGCAGCTCGTGCAGCGGCTCGATCGCATAGGTGAACGTCAGCGGCACGGGCCGTTCGGCGTTCGCGATCACGGCGACCGGCTGGTGGGTCCGGCGCGTGATGTCCTCGGCGAAGAAGCCGACGTCGCCGAGCGTCGCGGACATGAGCACGAACTGGACCTTCCTCAGCTCGAGCAGCGGCACCTGCCACGCCCAGCCGCGCTGCGGGTCGGCGTAGAAGTGGAACTCGTCCATGACCACCTGGCCGACGTCGGCGTCGTCGCCGTCGCGCAGGGCCACGTTGGCCAGGATCTCCGCCGTGCAGCAGATGATCGGGGCGCCCGGGTTGACCGCCGAGTCGCCGGTCATCATGCCGACGTTCGCCGAGCCGAACGCCTCGACCAGCGCGAAGAACTTCTCGCTGACCAGCGCCTTGAGCGGGGCGGTGTAGTACGTCCGGCGGCCCTGGGCCAGGGCGACGAAGTGGGCCGCCACGGCGACGAGCGACTTCCCCGAGCCCGTCGGGGTGGACAGGATCACGTGCGCACCGGTCACCAGCTCGAGCAGGGCCTCGTCCTGGTGCGGGTACAGGGTCAGCCCCTGGTCGTCGGCCCAGCCGGTGAAGGCCTCGTACAGCGCGTCGGAGTCGGTGGGATCGGCCGGGATGCGATCGGCCAGCGTGGGGGTGCTCATCGTGCGTCGATGGTCCCACGCGCGCCGACGTCTAGGGTGTGGGCCGTGAGCGAGCGACCGGCCGTCGACATGTGGACCGACGGCGCCTGCAAGGGCAACCCGGGGGTGGGTGGCTGGGGTGCCTGGATGCGCTACGGCGAGCACGAGCGCGAGCTGTTCGGCGGCGAGCCGCTGACCACCAACAACCGCATGGAGCTCACCGCGGTGATCGAGGGTCTGCGCGCGCTGACCAAGCCGTGCACCGTGACGCTGCACGTGGACTCGACCTACGTGATGAACGGCGTCACCAAGTGGGTCGCCGGCTGGAAGCGCAACGGCTGGCGCACCGGGGACAAGAAGCCGGTGAAGAACCAGGACCTCTGGGAGGCCCTCGACGCCGAGGTCGCCCGGCACGCCGTCGTCTGGGTCTGGGTCAAGGGCCACGCCGGGGACCCGGGCAACGAGCGCGCGGACCAGCTGGCCAACCGGGGCGTCGAGCTGGTGCGCGCCGGCGGCTGAGGTCAGGCCCAGCGCCAGGACGCGATCATGGCCTCGACCGTCGGCTGCCAGGTCGCGTCGTCCGGGCGGTGCGCCCACTCGACCAGGTAGAGGAGCCCGTCGTGCTCGACGGCCCACTGCGTGATGGTGACTCCCGTCGTCAGCACCAGGTCCTTGCGGACCGCCTCGCCCAGCGCGCTGTGCTCGATCACCGGATCCCCGACGACGTGCGAGTCCTCCGGATCCCGCCGCTGCCAGTCGGTGTAGCTCTCGAGCGAGCGGAACACGTCGACGGGTTCCAGCCAGAGGATGCCCACGGAGGAGAGCGTCGGCGGAGCCGCCAGCGGGATGGTGTAGAGGTTGCCGCCGAGCTCGCCCTGCGCGGGGGCGTCGAGAGAGAACGCCGTCCCGTCGTGGCCGCCGGCGACCACGTGCGCGGGCAGGTGGATACCGGTGGGGGGTGCCAGCGTCTCGACCGCGAGGGGCGCCAGCGGCGCGGGTGACCGGTTCAGCCAGACGGCAGTGCCGGCACCCGCCAGGACGAGGCCCGCGGCGAGAGGCACGAGCAGGCGACGGTGGGCGAGCACCGGCTCATCGTGGCGTGGACGCGGTCGTCCGGGTGTCGGGTCCCGGGCGGCTCACCCGATCAGCCCATCTCCGTCGCCCGGCCGCTCTCGAGCCAGCGCACGTCCGCGCCCGTCGCCGCCAGCGCCGGCTCGATGACGTCGCGGCCCTGCCGGAAGTGCGACCAGCCCTCGTAGTGCACGGGGACGACGACCCGCGGCCGCAGCAGGCCGACGACCTCGGCGCCCTCGCGCGCGGTGAACGTGTAGCGGATCGGACCACTGATCCCGAACTGCACGGCGCCCAGGTGCAGCACGGCCACGTCGACCGTCAGCCGGCGCGTGACGTCCCGTACCGCCTCGCACAGCACGGTGTCGCCCGAGACCCAGACGGCGACCTCGTCGGCGCCCGAGCGCTTGATCGCGAACCCGGTCACGTCGCCGACGATCGGGCGGCTGAACCGCGGTCCGTGCCGTCCGGGGGTCGCGATCACGGTGAGCGACGGCCGGTCCGGGCCCTCCAGCGTGGTCGTGCGCCACGGCTCGAGCCCGACGGCGTTGCCACCGAGGCGCCGCGCGGCGGGCACGGTGGTGAGGACCTTGCCGACGGACGGCAGCAGCGCCCGGCCGGCGTCGTCGAGGTTGTCCGCGTGCTGGTCGTGGGTGAGCAGGACGGCGTCGATCGGGCCGAGGTCCTCCAGGCTCACCGACGGTCCGGCGACCTTGGTGCCGTGCGATCCCCAGCCGAACGAGTACCCGCGGCCGGGCGCCTCGAACGTCGGGTCGGTGAGCAGCCGCCAGCCGTCGATCTCGATGAGCAGCGTCGGACCGCCGACGTGGGTGAGCGTGGTCATGGGGGTCAGCATGGCGTGACCGGGCGGGGACGGTACAGCGCGACCTACCATCGACGGGCAGGGGAACCGCCGAGCGGGAGGAGCCGTCGTGCAGAGCCTCGCCGCCGCGCGGGACCGGGCAGGCACCCAGCTGTTCCTGCGCGTCGCAGGACCGGACGGGCTGGCCAGCCGCGAGCGCATCCACGGCACGCCCGGCCCCCGCTGGTACCCGCCCGGCTCGGCCATCCGGACCGTCCACGGCGACGCCTCGATGTTCGTCGGCGGCATGCGGGCGCTGCTGCTGCAGTCGCTGCACCCCGCGGCGATGGCGGCGGTCGCGGCGCACTCCGGGTACCGCGGCGACCCGTGGGGGCGGCTCGCGCGGACCAGCACCTTCCTGGCGGTCACGACGTTCGGCACCATCGACGACGCGACGGCCGCGATCGACCGGGTGCGGTGGGTGCACGAGCGGATCCGCGGGACGACTCCCGACGGGCTCGAGTACTTCGCCGGGGACCCCACGCTGCTGCGCTGGGTGCACGTGGCCGAGGTCGACAGCTTCCTGCGGTCGCACCGCGTGTACGGGCAACGCCCGCTCGACGCCGCCGGAGCCGACGAGTACGTCGCCCAGGCCTCGCGCGTCGCCGTCGCGCTCGGCGCCGAGCGGGTGCCCGAGTCCGTCGCCGAGCTGGGCAAGGCGCTCGAGGAGTTCCGCCCCGCGCTCGCGCCGTCGACCGCCGCGCGCGAGGCCGCCGACTTCCTGCTGCACGAGCCGCCGGTGCCACGCTCGCTGCGACCCGGCTACACGATGCTGGCGCGGGCCGCGGTCGCCTCGATGCCGGCGTGGTCGTTCGAGCTGCTCGGCCTGGACCGCCCCGGTCGCGTCGGGCTGGCGGCGGCACGGACGGCGGGCGGGGTCGCGACACGGTCGATCCGCTGGATGCTCGGGCCGGAGGACGCGAGCAGGGTGACGACGGGCGCGAGATGAAGCCGTTCCTGCTGCTCAGCTCGCGCGCCGAGGACGTCGCCGCGGACGGGGAGGAAGCCGCCTTCCGGCGGTTCGGCGGGCTGCGGGCCGACGACCTCGAGCGCGTCCGGATGGAGCAGGCGCCGTTCCTGCCCGTGTCGCTCGATCGGTACTCCGGCGTGATCGTCGGCGGGAGCCCGTTCGACGCCAGCAAGCCGGAGCAGGAGAAGTCGCCGGTGCAGCGGCGGGTCGAGGCCGAGGTCTCCACGCTGCTGGACGAGGTCGTCGACCGTGACCTGCCGTTCCTCGGCGCCTGCTACGGCGTCGGCACCCTGGGGGTGCACCAGGGCGCGGTCATCGACGGGACCTACGGCGAGCCCATCGGCGCGGTGACCGTCACGCTGACGGACGACGGACGGGCGGACCCGCTGCTCGAGGCGCTGCCGTCGTCGTTCGAGGCGTACGTCGGGCACAAGGAGGCCTGCCGCGTGCTGCCGGCGAGCGCGGTGCTGCTCGCCTCGTCGGCGACCTGCCCCGTCCAGATGTTCCGCGTGCGGGAGAACCTGTACGCCACCCAGTTCCACCCCGAGCTGGACCTGGCGGGGATCACCACCCGGATCGGGGTGTACCGCGACTACGGGTACTACCGGCCGAAGGAGTACGACGAGGTCGTCGCGCGCGTGCGGACCGCCGACGTGTGGGCGCCGCCGCTGATCCTCGAGGCGTTCGTGCGGCGCTACGCCCGCGACTGAGCGCCGCACAGGTTGCTGACAGGAGACTCGGAGAATCCTCTGAGATCTCGTCGCGAGACTCGTCACATGGCAACGACCACCTGGCAACCACCGGCGACAGCGCCGCGCGTCGCAGAGCCGACGACCAGCCCGCGCAGCGGCGTGCTGCCGGTGATCTGGCTCGGCGTCCTCGCCGTCTCGCTGTTCTGGTGGACGGGCACCGCGTCGACCGTGGGCTCGACCCCCGGCGGCGCGCTGACGGCGCTCGGTGAGCTGGCAGGGCTGCTCGCCTCGTACCTGGTCTGCGCGCAGCTGCTGCTGGTGGCCCGGGTGCCGTGGTTCGAGCGGGCGATCGGGTTCGACCGGCTGGTCGCCTGGCACCGTTCGCTGGGCACCTCGGTCGTGCTGCTGGTGCTCACGCACGTCGCCCTGATGATCGTGGGCGGCTCGTTGCTGGACGGCCTGACGCTGTGGGCCGAGGTCCCCGGCGTCCTCGCCCGGCAGCCCTACCTGTGGCCGGCGCTGATCGGGACCGTGCTCTTCCTGGCCGTCGGGCTCTCGAGCGCCCGGCTGGCCCGCCAGAAGCTCTCCTACGAGGTCTGGTTCGCGATCCACCTCAGCATCTACGCCGGGATCTTCCTGGCCTTCTTCCACCAGGTGGCCGGCGGCACCCACTTCGTCGACTCACCGATCGCGCGGGGGCTCTGGATCCTGCTGTACGCCGGGACGGCCGCCGCGATCCTGACCTGGCGCGTCGTGCTGCCGCTGATGGCGCACCGCCGGCTCGCCCTGCGCGTCTCGGCCGTCGTCTCCGAGGGCCCCGGGCTCGCCAGCGTGTGGCTCGAGGGCCGCGGGCTCGCGGCGCTGGAGGCGCGTGGCGGCCAGTTCTTCCTCGTGCGGTTCCTGGCGCCCGGGCACCTCTGGACCGCCCACCCCTACTCGCTGTCGATGGTGCCGACCGGCGACCACCTCCGGTTCACGGTCGGAGCGCTCGGCGATCACTCGTCGGCCGTCGCCACCCTCCGACCGGGCACGCGAGTGCAGGTCGAGGGCCCGTTCGGGCGCTTCACCGCGGACCGGGCGACCACCCGCAAGGCGCTCCTGGTCGCCGGGGGAGCGGGCGTCGGTCCGGTGCGCGCGCTGGCGGAGGACCTGCTCCGGCGGGGCCACCAGCTGGTGGTCGTGCACCGGGCGCACGACGCCGCCGGGCTCGCGCTCGCGGCGGAGTTCACGCCGTCGCCCAGCCTGACGTACCTGCCCGTGCCCGGTCGGCGCCGTCAGCTGGGGTACGACCCGCTCGACGCCCGGCACCTGCGGGCGCTCGTGCCCGACATCCACACCCGCGACGTCTTCGTCTGCGGCCCACCGGCCATGACCGACGCGGTCGTGCGGTCGGCCCGCGCCCTGGGCGTCCCGCGCACGGCCATCCACCGAGAGGAGATCGAGTCATGACGACACGCTGGCGGGGGACCCTGATCTACACCGGGGCTGTGGCCGCGATGGGGGCCGCAGGATTCGCCAAGTTCGCGGTGCTGGCCCCTGAGCCGACCGCCGCGACCGCGTCCGGGGGCGACTCCTCGACCTCCTCGGGGAGTGCCGCGGGGAGCACCAGCTCGGGCTCCTCGAGCTCGTCCGGCTCCTCCTCGAGCTCCTCCGACTCCTCGGCGCCTACCAGCACCGGCTCGGGAGCCGCGACCACCACGAACGACACGGTGACCATCGTCGGCTCCACGGTGCAGACCCGGTACGGCCCGGTCCAGGTGTCGGTGACGTTCGCCTCCGGCCAGATCACCGACGTGCAGGCCCTGCAGACGCCCGGCGGCCACGGCGAGAGCATCATGATCAACCAGCGGGCCACGCCGATCCTGGCGCAGGAGGTCGTCTCGGCCCAGTCGGCCCACATCGACACCGTCTCCGGTGCCACCTACACGTCGGAGGCCTACGCCGAGTCCGTGCAGTCGGCCATCGACCAGAAGGGCTGACGCGTGCGCCACCTGGAGCTGGTGATGGGCGTGCCGATGTCGGTCGACGTCCGCCACGACGGCGACGACATCGACGTGCAGGGCGTGGTCCGCGAGGCGTTCGACCGGATGCACGACGCCGACCGTCGGTTCAGCCGGTTCCGTCCGGACAGCGAGGTGAGCCGGTTCGACCGCGGCGAGTGCCCCGAGCCCAGCGCCGACCTGCGCGAGGTGCTCGGCATCGCGGAACGGTTCGAGGCCGCGTCGGGCGGAGCGTTCAGCGTCCGACGGCCCGACGGCTCGCTCGACACCGACGGCGTGGTGAAGGGCTGGGCCGCCCAGCGTGCCGCGGACGTGCTGGTCGCCGCGGGGCTGACGACGTTCTGCCTCAACGCGGGGGGCGACGTCGTCGTCCGCGGGGAGCCGGAGCCCGGCCGCGGCTGGAACGTCGGCGTGCGGGATCCCGCCGACCCGCAGTCGTTCCTCACCGTGCTCGAGGTCCGGGACGGCGCCGTCGCGACGTCCGGCACGTACGAGCGCGGCGAGCACGTCTGGGACGGCCGGACCGGGGAGGTCGCCACCGGGTTGCAGTCCGCGACGGTGATCGCCCCCGACCTCACCACGGCCGACGTGCTGGCGACGTGCGTCCTCGCGATGGGGCCGGAGGGGATCCGGTGGGCCGTCGAGCACGGCGCCGCGGCCGTCGTCGCGGTCGGTGCCGACGGGGCCGTCGTCACGGAGCTGCAGGCAGCTCCAGCGTGACCACGGCGCCGGGTTCGCCGTCCTCGCGTGCCGCGGCGGTCACCGTCCCGCCGTGCTGCGCGGCCACCTCGGCGACCAGGGCCAGACCGATGCCGTAGTGCCGGCGGTCGCCGTCGTCGGCGCTGCCGTCGCGGTGCGAGGCGAACCGGCGGAACAGCTCGACGTCGTCCGGCGGGAGCCCCGGGCCGTCGTCGCGCACCTGGATCAGCACCCGCCCCGCGCGCGAGGCGACCTCGACCCCGACCTGCGTGCGGGCGTGGTCGATGGCGTTGTCGACCAGAGCCGTGACCGCCCGGCGCAACGACACGGGGGAGGCGAGCGCACGCGCGCCCGCGTGCCCCGACGACTCCAGCACCACGCCGCGACCCACGGCCGCCGCGCGCGCGGCGTCGACCACGGCATCGACCACGGCGGTGACGTCGACCGGGACGGCGTCGACGGACCGGGCGTCGGCCGCGAGGAGCATGTCGTCGAGCACCGCGGTGAGCGCCGCCGCGTCGGCCAGCAAGCCGTCGACGTCGTGCTGGACCCGGTCCGGCCCGGTGGTGCCCCAGTCGGCGGTCATGTGCCGGTCCAGCAGCTGCGCGCGCGTCGACAGCAGCGTCAGCGGAGTCCGCAGCTCGTGGCTCGCGTCGGCGACGAAGCGGCGCTGCAGGCTCAGCGCGGCGACCATCGGCTGCACCGCTCGACGGGTCAGCCAGACGGCACCGAGCCCGGCGAGGACGATGCCCACGGCACTCGCGACCAGCAGGGCGAGGACGAGCCGCTGCAGCTCCTCGCGGCTCTCCGCCGGGTTCAGCGCGGCCTGCACGACCGTGTCGCCGTGCGAGCCGGTGAGCACGCGCACCGTCCCGGCGTCCGTGCGCGCGGTGGTCCAGACGTCCTCGCCGGACTGAGCGACCTCCCGCATGGCGTCGAGGTCGGGGAGGCTCTCGGGCAGGTCGTCGGAGACCGAGAGGCCCCGCTGCGACGCCACGGCGACCCACATCCCCGGCGGGGCGTCGTGGGCGTCGTCGATCGAGTGGACGGCTCCCTCGAGCCGCGACGTCGCGGACTCGCCCTGGGCCCGGATCACCACCAGCAGCACCGCGGTGCCGACGACGGCCAGGCAGGCGAGCACCAGCAGGGCCGTCTGCAGCCCCAGCCGGCGGGACGTGCGGCGCAGGACCTCGCCCTCGGCCGCTGTGGCGGGCTCGGCGGTCATCCGGCGCCCAGCCGGTACCCCGCGCCGCGGACGGTGGCGACGCTCGCCCGTCCCAGCTTGCGGCGCAGGTAGTAGACGTACGTGTCGACGACGCCCTCGTCCTCGGCGTCGGTGAACACCCGATCGAGGATGTCGCGCCGGCTGAACACCTGCCGCGGGTGCCGGGCGAGCAGCTCGATCAACGAGCACTCCCGCTCCGAGAGGTCCACGAGGCCCCCGGACGCGAGGGTGACCTGCCGGGTCTCGACGTCGAGCGTCCCCGCCGGGACCGCCAGCGACCCGACGTGCTCGTAGCGTCGTCGCCGTAGCGCCCGCAGCCTCGCCGCGAGCTCGTCGACGTCGAACGGCTTGCTCATGTAGTCCTCGGCGCCGGCGTCGAGCCCGGCCACGCGGTCCGCGGGGTTGCCGAGCGCGGAGAGGACCAGCGCGGGCGTGGCGACGCCCTTCGACCGCAGCCGGCCCAGCAGGTCCAGGCCCTCGATCGCGGGCAGCCCCCGGTCCAGCACGATGACGTCGTACGACCGCGTCAGGCCCAGGTGCAGGCCCCGCTGGCCGTCCGGCGCGACGTCGACCTCGTAGCCCTCGGCGACGAGGATCTGCTCGAGCATGGACGCGAGCTGGCGGTCGTCCTCGACGAGGAGCAGCTGCGCGGGTTCCGGCATTCCGTGCTCCTCCGTCGTCGCGTCCTCGCATCGTACGGTCGGAGCACCTCGGCGATGCTCGCCGCGCTCAGGACAGCACGGCGTCGCAGACGTCGACCAGCCGGCCGCGCAGCACGTTCCCGCGCTCGGCGAACCCGCGCTGCCGCGCCACGTACTCGGCCTTGCCCTCGGGGGTCTCGATGGCGACCGGGTCCAGGCCGTAGGTCGTCACGTCGTACGGCGAGGCCTGCATGTCGAGGGTCCGGATGTCTCGGGCAAGCTCGAAGCAGTCGAGCAGCAGCGCGCCGGGCACCGCCGGGCCCAGCTTGGTGGCCCACTTGTAGACGTCCATGCCGGCGTGCAGGCAGCCGGGCTGCTCCATCGCGACCTGGGTCTCGCGCGTGGGGCGCAGGGTGTTCAGGTCGACGGCCTCGGGCGTGAAGAACCGGTAGGCGTCGAAGTGCGAGCAGCGGATCCGGTGGGTCTCGACGACCGCGTCGGTGCCGGCCCGTCCGAGGCGGAGGGGGAGCGGGTGGCGGTGCTCGTCGTCGCTCTCTCGGTAGACCATCGCCCACTCGTGCAGGCCGAAGCAGCCGGTGAACGCGGGGCGCCCGAGGGTGGCACCGAGCAGACCGCGCACGAACCGCACCGTGTCCCCGCGCTCGGCGACGAACGCGTCGACGTCCAGGGTGGCGGTGCCGTCGACGGTCCGGTACCAGCGCCAGTCGGCGTGGGGCGCAGGGAGCTCCAGCGCGACGCCGACGCCGGGGTGCCAGCGGCGCAGGGCCGCCGGGGTCACCGGGTAGTACTCGAAGAGGAAGTCCTCGATCGCGTGCTTCTGGTGCCGCGACCGGCGCTCGCGTCGGTCGGCCGTGAAGGCGTCTGCGCGCTCGGCGTGCGCGGCCGCGAGCGACGCCCAGGTCGTGGCGTCGAGCGCGGGAGCAACGGTCAGGGGCACACCACAAGGGTAGGCGTGGCTGGCAGACTGCCCGGATGGTCATCGCCGCGGCGGTCTTCGCCGTCCTCGCCGCCCTCCTGCACGTGCTGTTCTTCGTCTACGAGTCGGTCCTGTTCGAACGTCCGTCGGTGCACGCGCGGTTCCAGACGCGGACGCAGGACGTGCCGGCGGTCAAGCCGTGGGCGTACAACCAGGGCTTCTACAACCTGTTCCTCGCCATCGGCGCGATCGTCGGTGCGGTCCTGGCGCTCGCGGGCCAGGAGACCGTCGGCCTGGCGCTGATCCTGCTGGCCTGCGGCTCGATGCTAGCGGCGGCACTCGTGCTCGTCGCGACCAACCGCAGCATGGCCCGGGCCGCCGCCACGCAGGGGGCGTTCCCGCTGCTCGCGGTGGTCTTCGCGGTCGTCGCTCTTCTCGCCTAGCGAGCTCGAACTGACGCCGCAACGGGCCGTCTCGTCCTCAGGGGGCGGACGCGGTCACGCGGTCGGGCAGCTGGTCGGGCGCCACGTCCGCGGCCCTCGTCGAGACCCGGTGCAGCACCCACTCGAGCGGGCCGCGCCCGATCGTCGTCGCCCACAGCCAGCAGAGGGCGATCGTGGTGAGCAGGAACGCGAGCCAGACCTCGACGGTCGCGTCGTAGACGACGGTCCGCCCGAGGACCGCGATGGCCACGACGTGCACGGTGTAGGCGGTCAGGGCGAGCGACCCGACGGCGGCGAGGGGTGCGAGGACGCCCGGCCACCGTTCGGCGAGCGCGAGGGACGCCGCGATGACCAGCAGCGCGACGCCGAGGTTGCCGACCACCTCGAAGGTGGTCGACGAGTGCGGCTCGCTCGTCGCGAGCCCGATCGGCCAGTGGAACACGTGCAGCGCGACCCAGGACCCGCCGTGCCCCAGGATCACCAGGCCGACGCCCACGAGGGCGCCGACGGCCCGCAGCCAGCGGTCGCGCAGGTCGCTGCGGCCGAGGGCGAGGCCGAACAGGAGGTAGGCGAGCCAGACGATCGCGGGGTAGTAGTGCCCGGTCGCGAGGTGCACGAGCGTCGTGCTGGGACGCCCCTCGAGCTCGGCGGCGATCGTCTGCCCGACCGGCGGCCCGAGCACGGCGACGACGCCGGCCGCGGTGAGCAGCGCGGGGCGGGACCAGCGCAGCGCGAGGCACCCGAGGGCGAACAGCAGGCCGTAGGTCGGCAGGATCACGGCGACGGGCGTTCCCAGCAGGACGAGCAGCTCCCCGATCGCGAACAGCAGCAGGGCTCGGACCAGGATCCGCACGCGCGCCTGCACCAGCCGCGTCCCGGTCACCGGCGCGGCGCCGCCCGACAGCAGCCCGAGCGACAGCCCCGCCAGCACGACGAACAGCGAGGCCGGCCGTCCGTCGGCCAGCTGCGAGAAGCCGTACGGGTCGTCCGGTCCCACGTGCGCGGTCATCATCCCCAGCACGGCGAGCCCCCGGGCGACGTCGACTCCCACGATGCGGCGCATGCACGGATGCTAGCGATCCGCGGAAACGCGCGAATCTCGCATGTCGAAACGCTTCGTCCCGATTCTTGAACTTTCCCCCTCCCGGGTGATTACAGTTCGATGTGAACTCCCCGACGCACCCCGACGTGTACACCCACGGACACCACGAGTCCGTGCTGCGCTCGCACCGTTGGCGCACGGCCGAGAACTCGGCGGCGTACCTGCTGCCAGCCCTCGTCCCGGGGACCCGCCTGCTCGACGTGGGCTGCGGCCCGGGCTCCGTCACCATCGACCTGGCCGCCCGCCTCGAGCCGGGCGAGGTCGTCGGCGTCGACACCTCGGCGGCCGTCGTCGAGATCGCGCAGAAGGCCGCGGCGGACTCCGGTGCGGACAACGTGACCTTCCAGGTGGCCGACGCGTACGAGCTCCCGTTCCCCGACCACGCCTTCGACGTGGTCCACGCGCACCAGGTGCTGCAGCACCTCACCGACCCCGTCGCGGCCCTGCGCGAGATGCGCCGCGTCACCAAGCCCGGTGGCCTCGTCGCCGTCCGCGACGCCGACTACTCCGGCATGACCTGGTTCCCGCCGTCGAACGGCCTGGACGAGTGGCGCGAGCTCTACCACGAGGTCACGCAGGCCAACGAGGCCGACGCCAACGCCGGCCGCAAGCTCCTGTCGTGGGTGCGCGAGGCCGGCTTCGACCCGGCCGGGATCGTCCCCAGCGCCGGTGTCTGGTGCTACGCGACCCCCGAGGACCGGGCCTGGTGGGCCAGCCTGTGGGCGGACCGCTCCGTCGCCTCGAACTTCGCCGCGCAGGCCATCGCGCACGGGCTCGCCGACGAGGTCGGCCTGGAGCTCTTGGCCGATGCGTGGCGCGAGTGGGGCACGCAGCCCGACGGCTGGTTCGCGGTGCTCCACGGCGAGGTGCTGGCGCGCGCCTGACCTAGGCTGCCGACATGCGCATCGCGAGGTTCACCACCGGGGGAGACCCCCGTTACGCCCTGGTCGACGGAGCCCCCGGCTCCGAGGAGCTCGTGGTCATCACGGGCGACCCGCTCTACACGCCGGTCCAGCCGACGGGCGAGCAGATCCGGCTCGACGACGACAGCGTCCGCCTGCTGGCCCCCGTGATCCCGCGCTCCAAGATCATCGGCGTCGGTCGCAACTACGCCGCGCACGCCGCCGAGCTGGGCAACGAGGTCCCCGCGGCGCCGCTGCTGTTCCTCAAGCCCAACACGTCGATCATCGGCCCGGACGACCCGATCGTCCTGCCCGACTGGACCGAGCACGTGGACCACGAGGCCGAGCTGGCCATCGTCATCGGCAAGGTCACCAAGGACGTCACCCCGGACCGCGCCCTGGACCACGTCTTCGGGTACACGGTGGCCAACGACGTCACGGCGCGCGACGTCCAGCGCGCCGACTCGCAGTGGACCCGCGCCAAGGGGTTCGACGGCTCCTGCCCGATCGGCCCCTGGATCGTGCCCGGCCTCGACGTGGACGACCTGTACGTGCGCGCCCGCGTCAACGGGAAGACGACGCAGGACGGCCGCACGTCGCAGATGATCTTCGACTCGGCGTACCTGGTCTCCTACGTCTCCGAGGTGTTCACGCTCCTGCCCGGCGACGTCATCCTCACGGGCACGCCCGCGGGTGTGGGGCCGATCGTGGACCGCGACATCGTGGAGATCGAGGTGGAGGACATCGGCACCCTGCGCAACCCGGTGCTGCGCCGCCACTAATCTGGAGGGCGTGACTTCCTCCCCCGTGCGTGTTCGCTTCTGCCCGTCGCCCACCGGGACGCCGCACGTCGGCCTCATCCGCACGGCGCTGTTCAACTGGGCGTACGCGCGCCACACGGGCGGCACGTTCGTCTTCCGCATCGAGGACACCGACGCGGCGCGCGACTCGCAGGAGTCCTACCTGCAGCTGCTGGACGCGCTGCGCTGGCTGGGCCTGGACTGGGACGAGGGCGTCGAGGTCGGCGGCCCGCACGAGCCGTACCGGCAGTCGCAGCGCATGGACCTGTACGCCGACGTCGTCCGCCGCCTGGTCGAGGGCGGGTACGCGTACGAGTCGTTCTCCACGCCCGAGGAGATCGAGGCCCGGCACAAGGCGGCCGGCCGCGACCCGAAGCTCGGCTACGACGGCGCCGACCGCGACCTCACGGACGAGGACAAGGCGTTCTTCCGCAACGAGGGCCGCGAGCCCGTCCTGCGCCTGCGGATGCCCGACGACGACCTCACCTTCTCGGACCTGGTCCGCGGCGACGTGACGTTCAAGGCGGGCTCGGTGCCGGACTTCGTCATCGTCCGCGCCAACGGCCAGCCCCTGTACACGCTGGTCAACCCTGTGGACGACGCGATCATGGGCATCACCCACGTGCTGCGCGGCGAGGACCTGCTCTCGTCGACCCCGCGCCAGATCGCGCTGTACCGGGCGCTGCTCGAGCTCGGCGTCGCCACGGTCATGCCCGTGTTCGGCCACCTGCCGTCCGTCAACGGCGAGGGCAACAAGAAGCTCTCCAAGCGCGCGCCCGAGGCGAACCTGTTCCTGCACCGCGACCGCGGCTTCACCCCCGAGGGCCTGCTCAACTACCTCGCGCTGCTCGGCTGGTCGATCGGCCCGGACCGCGACATCTTCACGATGGCGGAGATGACCGCCGCGTTCGACGTCGCGGACGTGAACCCCAACCCGGCGCGGTTCGACGAGAAGAAGGCCGAGGCCATCAACTCGGCGCACATCCGGCTGCTCGCGCCCGACGACTTCCGCGACCGGCTGGTCCCGTACCTGCACCGCGCCGGCCTGGTGCCCGCGGACTCCTACGCCGACCTCTCGGCCGAGCACCGCGCGCTCCTCGACGCGGGTGCGCCGCTGATCCAGGAGCGCATCACGCTGCTAGGCGAGGCCGTCGGCATGCTCGGCTTCCTCTTCGTCGGGGACGACGCGCTGGAGATCGCCGACGACGCCCGGGCCGCCCTGCGTGAGGACTCCGCGACCGTCCTGGACGCCGCCGCGAGCGCGCTCGGGGGCCTGGCGGCCTTCACGACGGCGACGACGCAGGAGGCGCTCCAGGCGGCGCTGGTCGACGAGCTGCAGATCAAGCCGCGTTTCGCGTTCACGCCGCTGCGGGTCGCCCTGAGCGGCCGCCGCATCTCGCCGCCCCTGTTCGAGTCGATGGAGATCCTGGGCAAGGAGTCCACGCTCGCGCGGATCGCCGCCCTGCGCGCCGCCCTGTGAGGCAGCTCGACGGCGTCCTGTTCGACATCGACGACACGCTCGTCGACACGCGCGGCGCGTTCGTCCACGCGCTGTCCGGCGTCGCCCGCCGCTACCTGCCCGACCTGCCGGAGGACCGGCACGGCGAGCTGGTGACGGTCTGGCGCGCGGACGTCGGCGGCCACTACGCGGCGTACACGCGGGGCGAGGTCGGCTACACCGAGCAGCGGATGGCCCGCGCCAACGAGCTGCACGAGCGCTTCGGCGGTCCGGCGCTGGACGCCGACGGGTTCGCGCGCTGGGACAGCACGTTCGAGGCCGAGTTCTCGGGCGCGTGGTCGGCACACCCGGACGTGGACGCGGTCGTCGACCGGCTGCTCGCGGCCGGCCTGGCGGTCGGTGCCCTGTCCAACGCGGCGGTGGCGTACCAGACCCGCAAGCTCGACCGGGCGTCGCTGCTGGGGCGCGTGCCGATGCTCGTCGGCGTCGACACCCTCGGCTTCGGCAAGCCCGACCCGCGGGTGTTCCTCGAGGCCTGCCGCCGGCTGGGCACGGACCCCGAGCGCACCGCCTACGTCGGCGACGAGCTCGACGTCGACGCGGCGGCCGCCCGTGCCGCGGGACTGGTCGGCGTGTGGCTCGACCGCCCCGACGGCCGACGGATCCCGATCAGCGACGACGAGATCGCCGCCGCGGACGTGCTCGTCGTGCGCTCGCTCGACGAGCTCCCCGGGGCGCTCGGGCTCTAGCGGAGCTGCGCCCGGTAGCACTCCGTGCGGTACGGCACGTCGATCCACTCGCGTCCGCGCAGGTCGGGATGGGTGGCGACGAGCTCGTCGACCTCGTCGAGCAGCGCGTCGCGCTCGTCGGGCGGCAGCAGGATGAGGTGGCTCCGGCTGGCCGCGAGCGTGCGCAGGTCGGCGGCCCGCAGCCGGTCCGTCCAGTGGAACGTCGCCGTCTCGGGGTCGGTGAACAGGTCGCCCAGCTGGGGGGAGCTGTAGTCGAGGGACGGCCCCAAGGTGTCGCCCCGGTGCACGATGTCCGTCCAGCGGCCCACCCAATCGACGGAGAAGTCGCGGATGTTCCACAGCACCGCCAGCTGCCCGCCGGGGCGCAGCACGCGAGCGATCTCCGCCGACGCAGAAGGCGGGTCCACCCAGTGCCAGGCCTGCGCGATCGTGACGGCATCGACGCAGGCGTCGGGCAGGTCCATCCGCTCGGCGGTGCCCGGACGGGCGTCGACGGTCGTAAGGGTCCGGGTCAGCTCGGCGCGCATGGCGTCGGACGGCTCGACGGCGACCACCCGCAGCCCGAGGGCCACCAGCCGCTCGGTCAGCTTGCCGGTGCCGGCCGCGAGGTCGAGCACGTCGCGCGCGTCGGTCGGGACCGACCAGCGCACGGCGTCGTCGGGATAGCTCGGGCGGGTGGCCTGGTACACGGCCGCCCCACCCTCGAACGAGGCGGCACGCGCGGCGCGGTCGTCGGTGCTCATGCCCCCATCGTGCCCGGTCAGAGGTCCGGCAGCGGGTCCAGCAGCTCGAGCGCGGCCCGGTGCAGCAGCCCGTTGGACACCAGCGCGGACCCGCCGAACGGCCCCGGCACCCCGCGGATCGACGTGAACATCCCGCCGGCCTCCGTGACGATCGGCACCAGCGCCGCCATGTCGTGCAGCGCCAGCTCGGGCTCGGCGGACAGGTCCACGGCGCCCTCGGCGACGAGCACGTGCGACCAGAAGTCGCCGTACGCGCGGGTCCGCCACGTGCGGCGGGTCAGCCCGAGGAACGCGTCGAGCTGCCCGCGCTCCTCCCAGCCGGTCAGCGACGAGTACGAGAGCGAGGCGTTCTCGAGCCGGTCGACCCCGGAGACGCGCAGCTGGCTGGCGGCGGCCAGGGACTTGCCGGTCCACGCGCCCGACCCCTGCGCGGCCCACCACCGGCGGCCCAGCGCCGGGGCGCTGACCAGGCCCACCACCACCTGGTCGCCGTCGAGCAGGCCGATCAGCGTCGCCCAGACGGGCACCCCGCGGACGAAGTTCTTGGTCCCGTCGATCGGGTCGATGACCCACCGGCGCGGCCCGTGGCCGGTGTCGCCCATCTCCTCGCCGTGGACGGCGTCGCGCGGGCGGGCCCGGGACAGCTGCCCCCGCACGATCTCCTCGGCGGTCTTGTCGGCGTCGGACACGGGGGTGAGGTCGGGCTTCGTCTCGACCCGCAGGTCCTGCGCCTTGAACCGGGACATGGTCAGCGAGTCCACCTGGTCCGCGATCACGTGGGCGAGGCGCAGGTCGTCGTCGTACCCGGGGCGCAGGCTCATGCCCGACACGGTAGTGCGTCGAACCCGCACGTCAGGGACGTGCGGGCTCCCGGTTGTCCGGTTCGCCGGTGCCCAGGCGGCTGGCGAGCAGGCGGCGGAACGACTCGATGCGGGCCGCGCGGGCGGCCTTGGTGACCTCGTCGGGGGAGGCGGCCACCCACTCGTCGAGCGCGCAGTCGGGGGCGTCGTCGGCGTGCGTGCACCCGCGCGGGCACTCCTCGGCCACCGCGGCGAGGTCGGCGAACGCGCCGAGCAGGTGCTGCGGGTCCACGTGCGCGAGACCGAACGACCGCACGCCCGGGGTGTCGATGACCCAGGTGGGCTTCGACGTGCCGGGCACCCGCAGCGCCACGGCCGAGCTGGACGTGTGCCGACCGCGGCCGGTGACGTCGTTGACCACGCCCACCGCCCGGTACGTGCCCGGGACCAGCGCGTTCACCAGGGTCGACTTGCCGACGCCTGAGTGCCCGACCAGCACCGAGGTCTTGCCCTCGAGCGCCGCCCGCACGTCGTCGAGCCCGTGGATGATCCGTCCGCCGGTGGACTTCTCCGCGCTGGTGACCACCACCTCGACGCCGATCGGCGCGTACATCCCCACCAGCTCGGCCGGGTCCGCCAGGTCCGCCTTGGTCAGCGCCAGCAGGGCGTCCATGCGGGCGTCGTAGGCCGCGGCGACGCAGCGGTCGATCATCCGGGTGCGCGGCTCGGGATCGGCCAGCGCGGTGACGATGACCAGCTGGTCCGCGTTGGCGACGATGATCCGCTCGACCGGGTCGGTGTCGTCGGCCGTCCGTCGCAGCACCGTCCGGCGCTCGCCGATGCGCACGATCCGGGACAGCGACCCCTCGTCGCCCGAGGTGTCGCCGACGATGTCCACGCGGTCGCCCGGCACCACGCGGTCGCGGCCCAGCTCCCGCGCCTTCATCGCGATCGCGACGCGCTCGTCGGGCCCGTCCGGGTCGACCAGGATCGCGTAGCGGCCGCGGTCCACGGCGGTCACCAGCGCCACCTCGGCGTCGGCGTGCTCGGGGCGCTGCTTCGTGCGCGGGCGCGAGCCGCGACCGGGACGGATCCGGACGTCCCGCTCGTCGTAGCGCCGGGTCCCCATCAGGCGAGCACGGCCGATCCCGCCAGCATGCCGTTCCAGAGGCCCACGAAGTCCGGCAGCGTCTTGGCGGTCGTCGCCACGTCCTCGACCTCGACGCCGGGCACCCGCAGGCCGATCAGCGCGCCCGCCGTGGCCATCCGGTGGTCCTCGTAGGTGTGCCAGGTGCCGCCGGACAGCGGGCGCGGCGTGATGACCAGCCCGTCGGACGTCTGCTCGGCCTGACCGCCCAGCCGCGTGATCTCGGCGGCGAGCGCGGCGAGCCGGTCGGTCTCGTGCCCGCGCAGGTGGGCGATCCCGCGCAGCCGGGTGGGGGAGTCGGCCAGCGCGGCCAGCCCAGCGATGGTCGGCGCGACCTCCCCGGCCGCGTGCAGGTCCAGGTCGACCCCGTGGACCGCCCCGGTCCCGGTCACGCTGAGCACGTCGCCGTCGAGCCGGGTGGTGGCGCCCATGCGCTCGAGGATGCCGGGCAGCAGGCCGCCGGGCTGGGTGGTCTCGGTGGGCCAGCCGGGCACGCGGACGGTGCCGCCGGCGACGAGCGCCGCGCACAGGAACGGCGCCGCGTTGGACAGGTCGGGCTCGACGCGCACGTCCCGGCCGGCGATGGGGCCGGGCTCGACCCGCCAGATCGCGGGGCGTGAGTCGTCGACCACGACGCCCGCCTCGCGCAGCACCGCGACGGTCATCTCGATGTGCGGCAGGCTCGGCAGCGTCCGACCCGTGTGCCGCAGGGTGAGCCCTCGCTCGAAGCGGGCGGCGGCGAGCAGCAGCCCGGACACGAACTGGCTCGACGCGGACGCGTCCACGTCGACCTGGCCGCCGACCAGCGACCCGTGGCCGTGCACCGTGAACGGCAGCCGACCGGGCTCGCCGTGCTCCTCGACCCGCACGCCGAGCGTGCGCAGCGCCGTGAGGACGGGGCCCATGGGCCGCGCGAGCGCGGACTCGTCGCCGTCGAAGCGCACGGGCCCGTCGGCGAGCGCGGCGACGACCGGCAGGAACCGCATGACGGTCCCGGCCAGCCCGCAGTGGACGGTGGTGGAGCCCCGGACGGGTCCCGGCGTGACCGACCAGTCGCTGCCGTCCTGGTCGATCCCCGCGCCCATGCTGGTCAGCGCGTCCGCCATCAGCGTGGTGTCGCGCGACCGGAGCACGCCGCGGAGCCGCCCGGGGGAGTCCGCCAGCGCCGCCAGCACCAGGTACCGGTTGGTCAGCGACTTCGAGCCGGGGACGTCCACGAGCGCATCGAGCGGGCCGCCGGCGAGCGGCGCTGTCCACAGATCCATGGCACCCAGGTTAGTGGGGGTGCCGCCGGACCCGGCGAACGTCTCAGTCGGTCGCCTTCGCGGCCGCGTGCTCCGCGCGGGCCTTCTGCACGCGCCAGCCGATCCCGGGCTTGCCCTCGAGGTCGACGCCGGCGATGAGCGCGCCACCGGTGAAGGCGAGCGCCCGCACGAACCGCTCCTTGCGCGCCTTGCGGATCGCCGGGTCCTCGCCGGGCACCCGCTTGCCCGGCAGGTTCACCAGGATCAGCGGCGCGGTGAGGGCGGCGAGCGCGAGGGCGGCGATGCGTGGGGCCTTGCCGATGGCGAGCAGCACGCCCGCCCCGGCGAGCGCGACACCGTGCACCTGGACGATCGTGGTGAGCTGGCGGTCGGAGATCTCGTAGTCCAGCACCTCACCGGCGGGACCCTGACGGGCGGCCTCCGGCAGCCGCGCGCGCAGCGCGGTGAGCGCTCCGCGGGCGTCGGCCGCGTGGGCGGCCGGATGGCGGACGACGTCGAGCCCCTCGCTGACGAACCACGAGGCGAACAGGGGACGCGCGAGACGGCGCAGCAGCACGGCAGCTCCTCCTACAGGGCGCCGCCGGCGGCGGACGGCGCGTCGGCGGACTCGCCGCCGTCACCGATCTGCTCCCGGGCGACGTAGTTCTCGAGGTCGAACAGGTTGTCGCCGGCACGCGTGGCGACGGTGAGCAGGGTGGTCGCCGATGCGACCTCCTCGACCTGCTCCTTGAGGAACCACAGCAGGAACTGCTCGCCCAGGGCGTCGCCCTCGGCGCGGGCCGCGGCGAAGATCGCCTCGATCTGCGCCGTCACCTGCTTCTCCTGCTTCAGGGCGAGCCCGATGGGGTCGGTCACCTGCGTGAAGTCGTTCCGGACCGGGCTGCCCGCGGGGATCTCCACGGAGAGGTCCCGGTCCAGCAGGTACCGCACGATCATCAGCGCGTGGTTCCGCTCCTCGAGCGCCTGCCGGTAGTAGTGCCGCGCGAGCTGGGGCAGGTCCTGGCCGTCGAACCACACGGCGATCGCCACGTACTGCTGGTGGGCGTCGAACTCGTGGCCGATCTGCTCGCGGAGCAGGCGCAGGTAGGTGGACTCCTCGGTGGTGCTGGTCATGCCGCCAAACCTAGTGCGCGGGTCAGAGGTTGGCACGGGAGGGTTCGGGTGGGAATGGCTCGGGGCCCCGTGCCGTTGTGCCCACCATGAGCTGCGCCACCGAGACGCGACCCACGACGTCGACCACGACCGGCTGGGCGATCGGTGTCCCCGTAGACACCATTCCGACCCAGCGTGCCGCGCGGATGCAGGACGCCGGGGTGAATGTGGCGTCCCCCACGCCGGTCGGTGGGGCACAGCCTGCGGGGCTAGGCTCGACCGCGATGAGCGAGGACACGAACCGCGCGCCCGAGTCCGAGGACGACGCGGCACGGACCGAGAGGTTCGAGGCCGAGGCACTGGTCTACCTGGACCAGCTGTACGGCGCTGCCCTGCGGATGACGCGCAACCCGGCCGACGCCGAGGACCTGGTGCAGGAGACGTTCGCCAAGGCGTTCGCCGCGTTCCACCAGTACCGCCCGGGCACCAACCTCAAGGCGTGGCTTTACCGCATCCTCACCAACACGTACATCAACTCGTACCGCAAGAAGCAGCGCGAGCCCCAGCAGTCCCGGTCCGAGGAGATCGAGGACTGGCAGCTGGCCCGCGCCGAGTCGCACACGTCGAGGGGTCTGCGGTCCGCCGAGGCCGAGGCGCTCGACCACCTCCCGGACTCCGACATCAAGGACGCGCTCCAGCGCCTGCCGGAGGAGTTCCGGATCGCGGTGTACCTCGCCGACGTCGAGGGCTTCGCGTACAAGGAGATCGCCGAGATCATGGGGACACCGATCGGGACGGTGATGTCCCGGTTGCACCGCGGTCGCGCGCAGCTGCGCGAGATGCTGTCGGACTACGCGCGGGGGCGTGGTCTGGTCGCGGTGGCCCCGACCGCACCGGAGGGCGAACGATGAGCGAGTGGCAGGACGAGGCAGCGCTGGCGGCGACGCTGTCGGCAGGCACGTGCGGGAACAACTGTGCGGACGCGCTGGACCGGCTGTGGGAGTACCTGGACGCGGAGCTCGGGGCACCCGACGCCGAGACGGTCAGGGCCCACCTCGCCGAGTGCCAGGGGTGCCTCGAGGAGTACGACGTCGACGTCGTCGTGAAGACTCTGGTCAAGCGCGGCTGCCAGGAGGCGGCGCCGGACAGCCTGCGCATCCGTATCCACGAGCAGCTCACCGTGATGCGCGTGACGCTCGACTGACACCGACCCCGGAGACGACGGAAGGCCCGGTGCAGCAGCTGCTGCACTGGGCCTTCTCGCGTATTTGGCTACTGTCCGACGCTCAGGCGTTGGGACGGTTGCCGTGGTTCGCGGCGCTGCCCTTGCGGGAACGGCGCTTGCGGCCTCGCTTGCTCATGGGATCTTCCTTCGTCGACGTACGGGGGTCGGCGCCCGTGCTGCGCGCCGGACTCGTCCCATGGTCCCACATCTCGCGGGCGCTCAAGTCACGGGGCCTGCTGTCCGATGACTACGGGGTGAGCCAGCCGACACAGTCCGTGATCCCGTTCCTGCACGCCCTCGCGAGCACGGGCGGCTCCGACCTGCACTGCAAGGTCGGGTCCGCGCCCCGCGTGCGCGTCGATGGCCGGCTGCGCAAGCTCCAGGTGCCCGACCTCACGCCGGCAGACACCGAGCGGATGCTCGAGGAGGTCCTCCCCGACGACCTGGTGGACAAGTTCCGCGAGAACCACGAGGCCGACTTCGCGTACTCCGTGTCGGGCGTCGGTCGGTTCCGCGTCAACGCCTACCAGGCCCGCGGCACCTACGGCATGGTCTTCCGCCGCGTCTCCGTCGGCGCCCAGGCGCTCGCCGAGCTGGCGCTGCCCGAGGTCATCGGCGAGCTCGCCCTCGAGCCCCGCGGCCTCGTGCTGGTCACCGGCCCGACCGGCTCGGGCAAGACGACGACGCTGGCGTCGATGGTCGACCTGATCAACACGCTGCGCGAGGTCAACATCGTCACGATCGAGGACCCGATCGAGATCCTGCACCAGGACAAGAAGTCGATCGTGTCCCAGCGCGAGGTGCGCCAGGACACCGCGGACTTCACGGTCGCCCTGCGTGCCGCCATGCGGCAGGACCCCGACGTGATCCTCGTCGGTGAGATGCGTGACGTCGAGACGGTCCGCGCGGCGCTGTCCGCGGCCGAGACCGGTCACCTCGTCCTGTCGACGCTGCACACCATCGACGCCGCCGAGACCATCAACCGCATCATCGACTTCTTCCCGCCGCACGAGCAGAAGCAGGTCCGCATCGCGCTGGCCCAGGCCCTGCGCGGCATCGTGTCGCAGCGCCTCGTCCGGCTGGCCAACGGCACCGGTCGTCGCCCGGCCATCGAGGTCATGGTCAACACCGGCCGCACGCGCGACGCGATCCTGGACCCCGAGGACGCCCCGCCCCTGATCGACCTGATCAAGGAGGGCGACTTCTACAAGATGCAGACGTTCGACCAGCACCTGTTCCAGCTGGTCCGCGACGACATCATCACGTACGAGGAGGCACTGTCCGCCTCGACCAGCCCGCACGACCTCACGGTCGAGCTGCGGCAGGCCGGTCTCGTGTCCTGACGACCCTCCAGGTGGAGAGCCCGTGACCCTCGGTCGCGGGCTCTTCGCTTGCCCTGTGTCGTGCGCCGGCACGCGATATGACGCGTTGGGCTTGCCTCCTCGCGTAACGCGATATAACGTGTCTGACGGAACGAGATATATCGCGAATGGAGAGCGTCATGGCAAGCGAGTCCTGGGTCGTCGCCGGCCCGCAGATCATCGAGATCGAGAAGATCACCAGCCTGCGCGTCCAGCTGGTCGCGGGCCGGGTCGACGTCGTCGCGCACGACGGCGCGGGCGCCCGCATCGAGGTGCACGACGTCGACGGCCGCCCGCTGGAGGTCAGCCTGTCCGACGGGGAGCTCCGCGTGGGCTACCAGTTCACGCTGGGCGGCTGGGACGGGTTCCTCGAGAAGTTCCGGAACTTCCGCGGCAAGGACCGCGCCGACGTGCACATCGCGGTGCCGCGCGACGTCCTGGCGAAGGTGGGCACGGTGACGGCCGACGGGCTGCTGGCGGGGATCCAGGAGGACGCCTCGGTGTCCACGGTCTCCGGCACGCTGATCACCGACGGCACCCGCGGCCGCCTCGGGGCCAAGACGGTCTCCGGCGAGATCGTCGTGCGCGACCACCACGGCGACCTGCAGCTCCACTCCGTCTCGGGCGAGCTGGCGGCCTCGGGCGAGCTGAGCCTGGTGCAGGCCAACTCCGTCTCGGGCTCGGTGACGCTCGACGTGACCTCCGGGACCTCCAGCGTCACGGCGACGACCGTGTCGGGCGACGTGACCGTGCGCCTGCCCGCCGGCAAGGGTGTCCAGGTCAAGGGCCAGTCGGTCTCCGGCCGCCTGGTCGTCGACGGCGAGGAGTACAAGGGGAGCTCGCCGGGCCACCGCAAGGTCGACCTGCGCACCGGGGACGGCGCCTGCTTCGTCTCCGCGAACACCGTGTCGGGGCACCTCACCGTGCTGCGCGGCACGGGGACCGGGGTCGCGTGATGATGGCGCCCGTCTTCGCGCACGGTCAGCTGCGCCTGTACCTGCTGTCGCTGCTCGAGAGCGGCCCGAAGCACGGCTACGAGCTGATCACCGCGCTGTCCGACCGGTTCGGCGGGACCTACCGCCCGAGCCCCGGGACCGTGTACCCGCGGCTGGCCCGCCTCGAGGAGGAGGGCCTGGTCATGCGCGTCGACGAGGAGCGCAAGAGCACCTACGCGCTGACCGAGGCCGGCTACGCCGAGCTCGAGGCGCGGCGGGGGGACCTCGCCCACCTCGAGGAGGGCATCGCCGAGTCCGTCCGCGAGCGGGCCGCGCAGGTCCGCGACGACGTCAGCGGCTCGATGCGCGGTCTGCGCGCCGACCTGGCGGCCGCGGCCCAGCAGGCACGCGCGTCCGCGGTGCCGCACACGGCGGGGGTCTCGGACGACCCCCGGGTGACGTCGCACGTGCGGTACATGGACGCGGAGGCGATGGTCCACCGGTTCCGCGACGAGATCCGCACCGAGCTGCGCAAGGCCGACGCGCGCGGCAGCGTCGAGCAGCTCACGCTCGACACGTTGCGGACGGTGCTCGACTCGGCGCTGACCGCCGTGCGGGGCACCCTGCGATGACCCTCTGGGTCCGGTGGCTGTCAGGCGGAGTCGTCGGGCAGCCCGAGCCAGGCGTGCCAGCCGGTGTGCAGCACCAGCCACGCCATCAGGCCGTACCCGGCCTGGCCTGGCAGGATCCCGTCGCCGGCGGCGAGGTCGCCCAGCCACTGGTCGTGGGCGGCCAGCGGCGTGTAGGTGTCGACGAACGGCACCCGGCGCCGGGTGGCCACGTCCGCGAACGCTGCTGACAGGTCCGCCAGCTTCTCGCTGTCGGCCGTCTCCCCGGGTGGGGGGCCGACGACGAACGCGGGGATGCGACGCTGCTCGGCGACGTCGAGGATGTTCGCCAGGTTGAGCCGGCTGCGCGCGAGCGACAGGCCGGCGGCGACGTCGGCACGGCCCAGCGCGACCACGAGGCGGTTGTCGGCCTCGGGGGAGAAGCGGCGGCTGACCTCCTCGTCCCAGCGGGCGCCGAGCGCCGTGCTGGTCTCGCCGGGCACCGCCAGCGTGAGCACGGTCAGCGGGTCCGGTGTGGGCGTGCGGGCCGTCACGCGTCCCACCCAGCCCAGACCCTTCGGGTCACCCGCGCCGGCCACCAGCTCGTCGCCGACCACCGCCAGCCTCAGCGGCAGCTCACCCACGTGCCTCACCTCTCGCCGTGCGACCCGTCCCGCGGACGGCCGTCGCCGCACAGTCTCTCAGTGTGCGGCGACGGGGGCCCGTTCATCGGCGGGCCTGTCGCGAGCGGCTCGCGGCGGTGGCGGGCCGGTCAGCCGGCGGTGCGGAACGGGTGGCTCGGCAGGTCGGACGTGGCGTCCGACCAGTCCGAGTGGGAGGCGGGCGGCTGGGCGGAGCCGAGGCCGTCGCGGCGCAGCGTGACGACCAGACGGGCGACCAGCCAGGCCGCTCCGGCGAGTGCGAGGACGATCCAGAAGGTGGTCATGGCAGAAAGTCTGCGCCCGTGGATAACGCGCCACGAGTGGCAGAACTGACGCCTACCGTTGACATTCCGCCACGCCGTGCCGATGCTGGGCGCATGCTCCGTTCCGTCGCCGCCATCGCCCTGCCGAACGTCGCGCCCTTCGAGCTGGGGGTCGCCTGCGAGGTCTTCGGCATCGATCGCCGGGACACCGGCGGCCCGTCCTTCGACTTCACGCTGTGCGGGATCGAGCCGGGCGTGGTGCCGACGAAGGGGGCGGGCTACTCGATCATCGTCGAGCACGGCCTGGAGGCCACCAAGGACGTCGACCTGGTCATCGTGCCCGCCTACGGCGACACCGGCGACGTGCCCGAGGTCGTGCTCGACGCGCTGCGGGACGCCCACGCGCGCGGCGCCTGGGTGCTCAGCATCTGCAGCGGCTCGTTCGCCCTCGGGCAGGCGGGGCTGCTGGACGGCCGCGAGTGCACCACCCACTGGATGTACACCGACGAGATGGCGCGGCAGTTCCCGGCCGCCCGGCTCAACCCCGCCGTCCTGTACGTCGACGACGACCACGTGATCACCAGCGCCGGCACCGCCGCCGGCATCGACGCCTGCCTGCACCTGGTCCGCCGCGAGCTCGGCGCCGCAGCGGCCTCGGCCGTCGCCCGCCGCATGGTCGTCCCGCCGCACCGGGACGGGGGACAGGCCCAGTACGTCGACACGCCGCTGCCGTGCGACGCCGACACGCTCGCCCCGCTGCTCGCCTGGATGGTGGAGAACCTCGAGGAGGAGATGAGCGTCCCCGACCTCGCCGCCCGGGCGTTCGTGTCCGAGCGGACGTTCGCCCGCCGGTTCCGCGCCGAGACCGGGACCACGCCGGCCGCCTGGGTTACCCGGCAGCGCGTGGTCCGCGCCCAGGAGATGCTCGAGCGGTCCGACGCGAGCATCGAGGAGATCGCCCGGCTCTGCGGGTTCGGCACCGCGGCCGTGCTCCGGCACCACTTCGCGCGGACGCTCGGCACCAGCCCGCAGGCGTACCGCCGGACGTTCGCGCCGGTCGCCGTCGGCTGACACACGAGCGAGGCCCGCACCCCGAGGGGGGTGCGGGCCTCGATCAGCGGTTCGTCAGCGCTGGAAGGCGGTCTCGACGAGAGTCGCCTGCTGCGCCTGGTGCTTCTTCGCGGACCCGGCGGCCGGCGACGCCGACTCCTTGCGCGAGACCACCCGGAGCGTGCGGCCGAGCAGCTGCGGCAGGTGCATGGACAGGAACGTCCACGGCCCCTGGTTGCGCGGCTCGTCCTGCACCCACACCAGCTCGGCGCCGTCGAACGGCGCCAGCGCCGCGCGGGCGGCGTCGCCGTCGAGCGGGTAGAGCTGCTCGATCCGGACGATGGCGGTCTGCTCGTCGCCGGTCTTCACGCGGTGGGCCAGCAGGTCCCAGTAGACCTTGCCCGAGCAGAGCAGCACGCGGGTGACCTGCCCGGCCTTGGCGGCGGCGAGGTCGTCGCCGATCACCGGACGGAACGTGCCGGAGGTGAACTCGCTGACGTCCGACGACGCGGCCTTGAGGCGCAGCATCGACTTCGGCGTGAACACCACCAGCGGACGGCGCGGGCGGGCGTACGCCTGACGGCGCAGCAGGTGGAAGTGCGACGCGGGCGTCGACGGCTGCGCGATCGTCATGTTCTCCTCGGCCGCGAGCTGCAGGAACCGCTCGATGCGGGCCGACGAGTGGTCGGGCCCCTGGCCCTCGTACCCGTGCGGCAGGAGGAGCACGACGGAGGACCGCTGGGCCCACTTCTGCTCGGCGGACGAGATGAACTCGTCGATGATCGTCTGCGCGCCGTTGACGAAGTCGCCGAACTGCGCCTCCCACAGCACGAGGGCGTCCGGGCGCTCGACCGAGTACCCGTACTCGAACCCGAGGGCCGCGTACTCCGAGAGCGACGAGTCGTAGACCCAGAACTTGGCCTGGTCCTGCGACAGGTACAGCAGCGGCGTCCACTCGGCACCGGTCTCGCGGTCGTGCATGACGGCGTGGCGCTGCACGAAGGTGCCGCGGCGCGAGTCCTGCCCGGCGAGCCGGACGGGCGTGCCCTCGACCAGCAGCGACCCGAACGCCAGCAGCTCGCCGTAGCCCCAGTCGATGCCGCCCTCGCGGGTCATCGCCTCGCGCTTGGCCAGCAGCTGCGCCAGCTTTGGGTGCACCGTGAAGCCCTCGGGCGGACGCACGTGGGCGCGACCGATGCGCTCGAGCGTGCCGGCGTCGACGGCGGTCTTCCAGCCGACCATGACGCCCGCGTCCTCGAGCTGCGACTCCGGGCGCTCGAGCCCCTTGACGGCCTCCGCCTCGGGCGGGGTCGGCGCGTAGCCGTCCTCCCGCGTCTCGGCGAACACGCGCTCCAGCTGCGACTGGTAGTCCTGCAGCGCCTGCTCGGCGTCGGAGATCGTGAGGTCCCCGCGCGCCACGAGCGTCTCGGTGTAGAGCTTGCGGACCGAGCGCTTGGCCTCGATGAGGTTGTACATCAGCGGCTGCGTCATCGAGGGGTCGTCGCCCTCGTTGTGACCGCGGCGGCGGTAGCAGACCATGTCGATGATGACGTCGCGGTCGAACTGCTCGCGGTACTCGAACGCCAGCTCGGCCACCCGCACGCACGCCTCCGGGTCGTCCCCGTTGACGTGGAAGATCGGCACCTGCAGGCCCTTGGCCACGTCGGTCGCGTACTGCGACGAGCGCGACGACGAGGGGCCCGTGGTGAACCCGACCTGGTTGTTGATGATCACGTGGATGGTGCCGCCGGTGCGGTACCCGCGCAGCTGCGCCAGGTTGAGCGTCTCGAACACGACGCCCTGCCCGGCGAAGGCCGCGTCGCCGTGGATGAGGATCGGCAGGACGGAGAAGCCGTCGCCGCCCAGGTCGATGCGGTCCTGCTTGGCGCGGACGATGCCCTCGAGCACCGGGTCCACCGCCTCGAGGTGCGACGGGTTGGCCGCCAGGTACACCGCGGTCGTCGCGCCGGACTCGGCGGTGAACGTGCCCTCCGTGCCCAGGTGGTACTTGACGTCGCCCGAGCCCTGGACCGACTTCGGGTCCTGGTTGCCCTCGAACTCGCGGAAGATCTGCCCGTAGGACTTGCCCGCGATGTTGGCCAGGATGTTCAGCCGGCCACGGTGGGCCATGCCGATGCCGACCTCGTCGAGACCGTTGTTCGCCGCCTTGGACAGGATGGCGTCGAGCAGGGCGATGACCGACTCGCCGCCCTCGAGCGAGAACCGCTTCTGGCCGACGTACTTGGTCTGCAGGAAGGTCTCGAAGGCCTCCGCCGCGTTGAGGCGGCGAAGGATCCGCAGCTGGTCCTCGCGCGGCGTCTTGGCGTAGCCCGACTCGAGACGCTCCTGCAGCCAGCGGCGCTGCCGCGGGTCCTGCAGGTGCATGTACTCGCTGCCGACCGTGCGGCAGTAGGAGTCGCGCAGCAGGCCGAGCACCTCGCGGAGCTTGGCGCGGGGCTTGCCGCCGAACCCGCCGGTGGGGAACGTGCGGTCGAGGTCCCAGAGCGTCAGGCCGTGCGTCTGCACGTCCAGGTCGGGGTGCTTGCGCTGGCGGTAGGCCAGCGGGTCGGTGTCGGCCATGAGGTGGCCGCGCGACCGGTAGGAGTGGATCAGCTCGGCGATGCGGGCCGGCTTGATGGCCTCGGCGTCGGGGTCGTTGGACTCGCGGACCCAGCGCACGGGCTCGTAGGGGACCCGCAGCGCGGCGAACACGCGGTCGTAGAACCCGTCCTCGCCCAGCAGCTTGCGGCCGATGATCCGCAGGAAGTCGCCGGACTGGGCGCCCTGGATGATCCGGTGGTCGTACGTCGAGGTGAGCGTGAGCACCTTGGACACGCCCATCTTGTTGAGCGCCTCCTCGGACGTGCCCGCGAACTCCGCCGGGTAGTCCATGGCGCCGACGCCGATGATCGTGCCCTGCCCCTGCATCAGGCGCGGGACCGAGTGGACGGTGCCGATGGTGCCCGGGTTGGTCAGCGAGATCGTCGTGCCGGCGAAGTCGTCGACCGTGAGCTTGTTGCCGCGGGCGCGCCGCACCACGTCCTCGTACGCGGCCCAGAAGCCGGCGAAGTCGAGGGTCTCGGACTTCTTGATCGACGGGACCATCAGCTGACGGGTGCCGTCCGGCTTGGCCAGGTCGATCGCGATGCCGACGTTGACGTGCGCGGGCGTCAGGACGCTCGGCTTGTCCTCGGCCAGCGTGTACGACGTGTTCATCGCCGGCATCTCGGCCAGCGCCTCGACCAGCGCGAAGCCGATGAGGTGCGTGAACGAGATCTTGCCGCCGCGACCACGGGCGAGGTGGTTGTTGATGACGATGCGGTTGTCGACCATCAGCTTGGCCGGGATGGCGCGCACCGAGGTGGCCGTCGGGACCTCGAGCGAGGCCTCCATGTTGGTCACCACGCGCGCGGCCGGGCCACGCAGCTTCTGGATGTCGTCGGCCGCCTCGGCCTCGTCGGCGAGCGACGCGCGCTGGGCGACCTGCGCGTACGGGGCGGTCGCGGGCTGGGCGGTGGCGATCGGGGACGTCACGGCCGGCGGCTCGACGAACGGCGCTGCCTGGGCCGGCGGGAGTGCGGCGGGCGCGGCCGGAGGAGCCGGAGGGGCCGGGGGTGCCGCGGCGGCGGCCGGTGCCGGGACCACGGGTGTCGGCTTCGTCGTCGGGACGCCGTTGGTCGGCGCGGGCGCCGGGGTCGAGCCGTTGGTCGAGGCCTCGTCGGGCTTGTAGCCCTCGAAGAAGTCCCACCACGCCGGGTCGACGGTGTTCTTGTCCTGGAGGTACTGCTCGTACAGCTCGTCCACGAGCCACTCGTTGGCACCGAAAACGGCGCGCGTCGAGTCAGGATCCGCCATCTGGGTCACGCTGGGTCGCCCACTTCCGCTGCGGTTCGTGACCGCGTCTCTGCTAGTCGACTGCTACTTCTGTTGATGACAACACTACGGCCTGAACGCGCGCGGGCCCGCCTCTGGAGGCCCCTGCGCGACGGATCAGCAGGCGTCTTCACCTCGTCGCCACACCCGGGTCAACGGGGGGCAACGTGCCAGTTCCGCACGCCTCAAGGTGAGGTTGTCGGCACCCCTGGCAGGTCATGCTTCTGCACATCCGTCCAGCACGGGTGCGCGGGCTCAGGTGATGTCCCGCCGGAAGGTCGTCACGCGCCCGATCGCGGCCAGCCCGACGCCGTACGCGACCAGCACGAGGGCGCCCTGCCACCACTCCAGCAACGTGCCGACGCCGGACTCCGAGTAGAAGCTGCCGCCCGAGATCGCCTCGCCCGCGGCGCCCGGAAGGTAGGCGGCGACGCCGTGCCCCCAGCTGGTCAGGGACAGGACGAACCGCAGGACCGGCTCGACGAACTGCGTGAACGCCAGGACGACGACGATGACCGCGACCTGGTTGGTCAGCACCGAGCCGAACCCGACGCCGACCACGGCCCACAGGGCGAGCGCCAGGGCTGACAGCGCGATGGTGCGCCACGTCGAGGCGTCGTCGAGGAACGTCGGCTTGCCCAGCAGCGTGAGGACCGTCGCGCCCGCGCCGACCGCGGCGAGCGTGCCGACCAGGCCGTAGACGAGGCCGAGCCCGGCGGCGGCGAGCAGCTTGGCGGACAGCAGCACGGTGCGGCGCGGCTCGGCGAGCAGGGTGGGGGTGATGGTCTGGTGGCGGAACTCCGCGGCGACGGCCAGCGCGCCCACCACCAGGGGGAACACGTACCCGAACGTCACGGCGATCGTGTAGACGGCCCGCACGACCGCGTCGGGGGCGGTGTCGACGACGCCGCCGGTGTCGCTCGTCGTGCCGGACAGCCCGCCGGGCTGGGAGATGCCCCAGCCGAGCACGGCGGCCAGGAACGCCATGTAGACGGCCATGGCGATCAGCAGCAGCCACCACAGTCGGGTGGTGACCAGCTTGCGGTACTCGGTGACCAGGGCGGCGCGCATCAGGCCACCTCGCCGTGGCCGACGAGCTCCAGGAACAGGCCCTCGAGCCCCGGGTCCTGGCCGGCCAGCTCGTGCAGCTCCAGGCCCGCGCCGAACGCGGCGGCGCCGACGGTCGCGGCGTCGACGTCGAGCAGCTCCGCGACCCGCTGGTCGGCCGTCGGCGTCCGGGTCCAGCCGCTCCGCTCGACCAGCGTCGCGAGCCCGGCGGCGTCGGGGGAGACGACGCGGACGCGGGTCCGGGCGATGCCGGCCAGCTCGGCCAGCGAGGACGCGTGCGCCAGCTTTCCCCGGGCGATGATCACGACGTCGTCGACCGTCTGCTCCACCTCGGACAGCACGTGGCTGGACACCAGGACGGTCCGGCCCTCGGCGGCCAGTGCGCGCAGGAAGCCCCGTAGCCAGCGGATGCCCTCCGGGTCGAGCCCGTTGGCGGGCTCGTCGAGCAGCAGCACGCGGGGGTCTCCCAGCAGGGTGGTGGCCAGCGCAAGCCGTTGCCGCATGCCGAGGGAGAAGCCGCCGACCCGCCGGTCCGCCGCCGCGGAGAGGCCGACCAGCTCGAGCACCTGGCCGGCGCGCTCGTCGGGGACGCCGACCTGCGGTGTGTAGAGGCGCAGGTGGTCCAGCGCGGTGCGGCCCGGGTGGAAGCTCGAGGCCTCCAGCGCGGCGCCGACCGTCCGCAGCGGACGCCGGATCTGCCCGTAGGTCCGGCCGCCGATCGTGGCGGCGCCCGACGTCGGGCGGACGAGCCCGAGGAGCATGCGCAGCGTGGTGGTCTTGCCCGCGCCGTTGGGTCCGAGGAACCCGGTCACCCGGCCCGGCGTCACCTCGAACGAGAGGTCGTCCACGGCGCGTACGGACCCGAACGACTTGGAGAGGTGCTCGACGAGGATCGTGCCGTCGGTCGTCATGCTCCGACCCTAGTGTTCTACCGGGAGTAGAACAATGTGTCAGGCGATGTGCGGGCTGGTCGCCGGGAGGGTCACCCGCATGGTGCAGCCGACCTCGGTGTCCGCGACCTCGATCCGACCGCCGTGCAGCTCGACCGCCCACTGGACGATCGCCAGGCCCAGCCCGGTCCCGCCGGTGGAGACCTGCCCGGTGTGCGCCGGGTTGTTGCCGCGGACGAACCGCTCGAACACGTGCGCCCGCTGGTCCTGCGCGATGCCCGGTCCGTGGTCGACCACGTCGATCCGCACGTCCGAGCCCACGCGCGACGCCTCGAGCCGGACCTCGTCGTCGTCGGGGGAGTGCCGGACCGCGTTGTGCAGCAGGTTGGCGACGACCTGGTGCAGGCGGTCCGGGTCGGCGGGGACCGTGAGGTCCGGAGGGTCGACCACCACGGGGAACCGCAGCCGCTTGGTGGCCCCGACCAGCATCGCGCCCTCGGCCGCCTCCTCGAGGAAGTCCTGCAGCCGCACGTCCGCGACCTGCAGGGGGACGTCGCCGGCCTCCAGTCGGGACAGGTCGAGCAGGTACGTCACCAGGCGGCCCAGCCGCTCGGTCTGCGCGAGGGCCGCCTGCATGGTCGCGGGGTCCGCCTCGGTCACGCCGTCGACGATGTTCTCCAGCTGGGCCTGCAGCGCGGTGACGGGGGTGCGCAGCTCGTGCGAGACGTTGGCGACGAGCTCGCGGCGGAACGTGTCGGCCTGCTCGAGGTCATCGGCCATCGTGTTGAACGCGACCGCCAGCTGGCCGACCTCGTCGAGGCTCGTCGCGCGCACGCGCCGGCTGTAGTCGCCGTTCGCCATCCGACCAGCGGCGTACGTCATCTCCCGCAGCGGCGACGTCATCCCGCGGGCGAGCAGCTGGGTCACGATGAGCGAGGCGATGATCGCGATCGGCAGCGTCCGGGACGGGCCGAGGTGGTTGTAGAGGCCGAACCAGGTGATGAACGCGGCGAGCGTGACGGTCGCGGCCACCAGCACGCCGAGCTTGATCTTGATCGAGCGGAAGCGGTCGAGCGGTCGGACGTCGGGGATCCGCGAGCGTGCGAACTCGCCGCGGACGTGCCGGGGTGCGTTCACGCGCCCTCGGGGACCGTGGCCCCGTCGCCCGTGCCGTCGTTCGGCTCGAACGCGTAGCCGACGCCGTGCACCGTGCGGATGAGGTCGGGGCCGAGCTTGCGGCGCAGCGCCTTGATGTGGGAGTCGACCGTGCGGGTGCCGCTGGCGTCGACCCAGTCCCACACCTCGGCGAGCAGGCGCTCCCGCGTGAGCACCGTGCGGGGCGTCGCGGCGAGCGCGAGCAGCAGGTCGAACTCCGTGGGCGTCAGGTGCACCTCGGTGTCGCCGCGCAGGACGCGACGCTGGGCGCGGTCCACGGTGACGTCGCCCAGGACCAGCGGCGGGTCTGGCTGCTCGGCGGCGGCCATCTCGGCCGCCCGGGTGGCGCGCTCGGTGCGGCGCAGCAGCGCCTTGGTGCGGGCGACGAGCTCGCGCATCGAGAACGGCTTCGTCATGTAGTCGTCGGCACCCACGCCGAGCCCGATGAGCATGTCGGTCTCGTCGTCCCGGGCCGTCAGCATGAGCACCGGCACCGGCCGCTCGGCCTGGATCCGCCGGCACACCTCGAGCCCGTCGATCCCCGGCAGCATCACGTCGAGCACCACGACGTCCGGTCGCAGCCGCGACGCCGCGCTGACGCCGGACAGGCCGTCGCCCGCGGACTCCACCGTCCAGCCCTCCGCCGAGAGCCGGTGCACGATCGCCTGCGCGATCGCCGGTTCGTCCTCCACCACCAGGACCGTGGTGCCGGCTGCTCCGCCGGCCGCCGTCGTCGGCCCACCGCTCACGTTCACCATGCCGCCAGCGTGGCACAGGCCCGCACCTTCGACCCCCCGATGACGCTCGGGAGTGTGGATGCGCCGGGTGGTGTCGCCCTCGCGCCCGTATGATCGGGGCCACCATGAGCAGCTCAAGTCGCTGCCGGCGTCACTCCCGGGCCGACGAGCCCGGGGGAGACCATGCCGGCCACCACTTCCTCTCTCCTCTCTACTATTCTGCCCACTCGAGCGCCGACCTCCGGGTCGGCGTTCGTCGTGCGCCCGTCGGTGCCGCGTGCTGACCGAGTGGCTCCTGGTCGGGCTGGGCGTGCTGCTCACGCTCGGCACCGCGGTGTTCGTCGCCAGCGAGTTCTCGCTGGTCACGCTCGACCCCGGCCTGGTCGAGGGGCAGGCCGCGCCTGACGACCGGCGCAGCCAGTCCGTGCTCAAGGCGCTGCGACGGCTGTCCACCGAGCTCTCCGGCGCCCAGCTGGGCATCACCCTGACCACGGTCCTGCTCGGGTACACCACGCAACCGGCCGTCGTCCGGCTGCTGCGGATCCCGCTGGAGGACTCCGCGCTGGGCCGGGCCATCGGCGGCATCGTCGCCGCGCTGCTCGCGATCATCCTGGTCAACGGCTTCTCCATGGTCGTCGGCGAGCTCATCCCGAAGAACCTGGCCATCAGCCGCCCGCTGCCCACCGCCCGCATGGTCGCCCCGCTGCAGCGCGGGTTCACCAGCGCACTGCACCCGCTGATCGTCGTGTTCAACGGCAGCGCCAACGCCCTGCTGCGCAGCGTCGGCGTGGAGCCGCGCGAGGAGCTCTCCGGCGGTCGGTCGCCGCAGGAGCTGGCCGCGCTGGTGCGTCGCTCGGCCGAGGTGGGCACGCTCGACGAGTCGACGGCCACACTGCTCACCAACTCGATCGAGTTCAGCGAGCTCACCGCCGTCGACGTGATGACGGACCGCCTCCGGCTCGTCGTGGTGCGGCGCGAGGAGTCGGCGGCCGACGTCGTCGACCTGTCCCGCCGGACCGGGCACTCCCGCTTCCCGGTGATCGGCGACTCGAGCGACGACATCGTCGGGCTGGTGCATCTGCGCCGCGCTATCGCCGTGCCGTACGAGCGGCGCGCCGAGGTCCCCGCGGCCGCCCTCATGGTCGAGGCGCCGCGCGTGCCCGAGACCGTGCACCTGGGTCCGCTGCTGGTCGAGCTGCGCGAGCAGGGCCTGCAGATGGCGGTCGTGGTCGACGAGTACGGCGGCACCTCCGGGGTCGTCACGCTCGAGGACGTCGTCGAGGAGCTGGTGGGGGACGTGGCCGACGAGCACGACCGGCGGCGCGCCTCCACCGCGCGGTCCGCCGACGGCTCGTGGCTGCTGCCCGGGGTCCTGCGGCCCGACGAGCTGGCCGAGATCACGGGTCTGCACGTCCCCGCCGACGGCCCCTACGAGACCCTGGGCGGCCTGCTCATGTTCGTGCTCGGCCGCATCCCGGCCGACGGCGACGAGATCGTCGTCGACGGGGTCCGGCTCCAGGTCGACGCGATGGCCGGTCGGCGCGTGGAGCGGGTGCGCGTGTGCGCGGTCGCCGACGACGACGACGAGGAGGCCGAGTCATGAGCTCCGGCCTCGCCCTGACCCTCGCGGCGCTGCTGCTCGCCGCCAACGCCTTCTTCGTCGGCGCGGAGTTCGCCATCATCTCGTCCCGCCGCAGCGCGATCGAGCCGCTCGCCGCGGCGGGCGACCGGCGCGCCACGACAGTCCTGTGGGCCATGGAGCACGTCTCGCTCATGCTCGCGTGCGCGCAGCTGGGCATCACCGTGTGCTCGACCAGCCTCGGTGTCGTGGCCGAGCCGGCCATCGCGCACCTGATCGCCGGTCCCCTCGACGCGCTCGGCGTCAGCGAGGACCTCACGCACCCGATCTCGTTCGTCGTCGCGCTCGCGATCGTCGTGTACCTGCACGTGGTGCTCGGCGAGATGGTGCCCAAGAACCTCGCCGTGGCCGGCCCCGACCGGGCCGTGCTGATGTTCGGCCCACCGCTCGTCTGGATCGCCCGCGTCGTCCGGCCCGTCATCACCGCGCTGAACTGGCTGGCCAACCACGCGCTGCGTCTGTTCGGCGTCGAGCCCAAGGACGAGGTCTCGTCGGCGTTCACCGCCCAGGAGGTCCAGTCGATCGTCGAGCGGTCCCAGGCGGAAGGGCTGCTCGAGGACGACCAGGGCCTGCTCGCGGGCGCGATCGAGTTCTCGGACCTCACCGCGCACGACGTGATGATCGCCTCCGCCCAGCTGGTGGCCGTCAACCCCGGCAGCACCCCCGAGGACGTCGAGCGACTGGTTGCCCGCACCGGGTTCTCCCGGTTCCCGGTGCTCGACGCGTCGGGGGCGTTCACGGGGTACCTGCACCTGAAGGACGTGCTCTACGCCGACGAGGCCACCCGGTCCGTGCCCGTGCCCGCCTGGCGCGTGCGGGCCCTGGCCGTTGTCGGGCCGCAGGACGAGATCGAGGACGCGCTCGCGGCCATGCAGCGCTCGGGGGCCCACCTCGCGCGGGTCGACGAGGGCGACGGCACCGTCGGCGTGGTCTTCCTCGAGGACATCCTCGAGGAGCTCGTCGGCGAGGTCCGCGACGCCATGCAGCGCGGGCAGATGTCCTGATCACTGGACCAGTTGTGCGGATGGCGTGCGCGGGTTCGGCGTGTCGCCCCGCGTGTCGCCCGGAATGTCCGATCCGCGGACTGGACGGTCGTCCAGGGACTTGGAAGCGTGTCCGCCAGCCGTTATGGTTTCGTGACCGCAGTCGCCGGGTAGCGCTCACCGTGCGCCCGACGACGACGTCGCGGCAGATCAGACGCGTGAACGGACAGGAGGTGTCGTGGGTTCGCACAGCGAGGAGCCCGTCACGGGCCTCCCGACACGCCGCAGCCTCCGTGAGGCCGAGCGGCGTTCCGCTGCCGAGGCCGTGCCGACGCCGGCCCCCGCGAACGCCCCGCGCACCGATCCCGACTCCCCGACGGCGCTGCACCACGTGCCGTCCTGGGCGCACCACGCACCCGCCGCGCCTGTCCGGGCCGCCGCGCCTCGTGCTGCGGCGCCGGTTCAGGCGCAGCAGCCTCGTTCCGCCTGGTCCGCTCCCGCGCAGCCCGCGGCCCCCGCCGCTCCCGTTGCCCAGCCGGTCGCAGTCGTCGCGCAGCCGACCGCTCGTGTGGTCCAGCCGGTCGCGGCCGTCGCGCAGCCGCCCGCTCCTGTTGTCGAGCCGGTCACTTCCGTCTCTGAGTTGATCGCGCCTGTCGTCGAGCCGGCCTCGGTCGCTGCGGCCGAGCGGCCGGTTCCCGACGTCGCACCCGTCGCCGACGAGGTCCCGGAGCTCGCGGCCGTCGTCCACGGCACGGTCCGTCGTCGGCGCCCCACCCGCGCGGCCGCCCGGCTCGGGGTGCTCGGCGTCCTCGCCGGCATCACGGTCGTCATCCCGGTCAGCCAGGGCATCATCCCCGGCCCGGTGGCGTTCGGCTCCGACGCCCTCGCGGACTCGACCTTGCCGACCACGGTCTCCGCACTGGCCGGCACCCCGATGTCCGCGCTGCCGCCCACGTCGCTGGTCTCGGCGGACGGCGCCTTGCAGGCCCGCAGCCTCTCGGCGTCCAGCCGCACCGAGGAGCGGTCGCTACTCCCGGGCTGCGACGGCTCCGTGCGTCCGGCCGGCGAGAACGGCCTGCTCAAGGTCGCCGACCTCTGCACCCTGTGGGACAACCACACCCAGCTGCGCGCCGACGCGGCCGTGTCGCTCGCCGAGTTCAACCAGGCCTTCGCGGCGCGGTTCGGCGGCGACCTGTGCCTGGCCTCCGGCTACCGCACGCTCGCCGAGCAGCGGGCCGTGAAGGCCCAGAAGGGCGGCCTCGCCGCCGCGCCCGGCAAGAGCAACCACGGCTGGGGCCTCGCCGTCGACCTCTGCCAGGACCAGACGTCCGGCGTGAAGTGGCGCTGGATCACCGAGAACGGCCCCACCTACGGCTGGCAGAACCCCGCCTGGGCACAGCCCGGCGGCAGCGGGCCGCACGAGAAGTGGCACTGGGAGTACGCCAAGGGCGTCCAGCAGGACGGCGAGTACTACGACGGCTGACCGCCGCCGTCCCCGCCCCTGAGCAGCGCCTCAGATCAGCGCCTCAGATCAGCGTCAGGCCCCAGGTCGTCGTGTGGCTCGCGCCAGGCGCCAGGTGCACCAGGTCGTCCCCCGTGCGGAACGCGTCCGCGATGCACGTCATCGGCTCCGCCGCGACGCCCCGACGCGCGATACCGACGACCGTGTCGCCCGTGCACACCTGCCAGGCCCGGGCCGTCCCGTCCGCCCAGAGCGCGACAGTCCGCCCGTCCGGGCAGCCCAGCCGGATCCACGACAGGCCGTCCGCGTCCCGGGCCAGGTCGGTCCAGGCGTCGTCGAGGTCGAGACCCTCGAGCCTCCGCGCGGAGCGCAGGTCGAACCCGCCCGTCACCGGCTCCAAGCCCGTCGGCAGCAGCCGATCGTCGATCGTCACGTGCTGTGCGGCGTCGACCTGCAGGGTGCAGTCGTCGACCTGGCCGTCGCCCGGCGACAGCCACGGGTGGAAGCCGATGCCGTACGGCGCGGTCGTCGTCCCCAGGTTCGTGGCCTCGGCCGTGACCCGCAGCCCCGCGTCCGTGAGCGCGTACGTGACCCGCAGCCGCACCGGCCAGGGGTAGCCATGCGTCGGGACCACGACGTGCTCGAGCGTGACGGCGGCCTGCTCGGCGACGACGGTCGCGAACGTGGTGTGGGCGACCAGCCCGTGCAGCGCGGTCCGTCGCGCGTGCTCCGTGAGCGGGACCTCGTACGACACGCCGTCGTAGCTGTAGTCGCCGTCGCGCAGCCGGTTGGGCCACGGCGCGAGGACGGCACCGGAGAACGCCGGCGCGATCTGCGACTCGTCGAACGGGAGCACGAGGTCCCGACCGTCCACCGTGTACTCGCGCAGGCTCGCACCCACCGCGGCGACGACGGCCCGTTGGTCGCCCAGCTCGAGGACATGCTGGCGGCCGGTGGGCAGGGGAGCGGTGATCGTCGTGGACACGCTCACACGCTAGCGGGCCGGACCCACGACCCGCGGGAGCGGGTCATGTGTCCGGCCTGTGACGTCAGCGATCCTGCAGCGAACTCGCGCGACGACGGGCCACGACGAGCAGGGCAGCTCCGCCGGCGATCGCCAGGGCGCCGAGGGCGCTCACGGCGGCCACGGGGACACCGGTCGAGGCGAGCTCGGCCGTGTCCGACGGCTCCGCGGCGAGCACCTCGCTGATGAGCTCGGGCTCGGTCGCGTCCGGCAGGACCGCGTCGGTCGGGTCGGTCGGCGTGATGACCGGGTCGGTCGGCGTGAGCGGGTCGGTCGGGTCGACCGGGGTGAGCGGGTCGGTCGGGTCGACCGGGGTGAGCGGGTCGGTCGGGTCGACCGGGGTGAGCGGGTCGACTGGGTCGATCGGGTCCGTGGGGTCGACCGGGTCAGTGGGCTCGGTCGGGTCGACCGGGGTCACCGGGTCGGTCGGGTCGACCGGGGTGACCGGGTCGGTCGGGTCGACCGGGGTGACCGGGTCGGTCGGGTCGGTCGGGTCGACGGGAGTGACCGGGTCGGTCGGGTCCGTCGGGTCGACCGGGGTCACCGGGTCCGTCGGGTCAGTGGGTGTCACCGGGTCCGTCGGGGTGCAGACCGGCGCCTGGCCACCCTCTCCGAAGTGCTCGTTGTACAGGCTCACCTGGACCCACGTGATGCAGTACCCGCCGGGGAACGAGGCCTTGAACAGCGGGTGGTCCGTCCACGGGTAGTAGCTCTGGCCGACGTAGCGCGCCTGGGGCCACTGGTTGTTGTGCGGGACCTCCTGGTGGACGCCGAACGACTTCTCGCCGCTGCCGTCGAGCTGGGTGACCTTGTAGTTGATGTGCCCGTTCTCCTCGAACGTCGTGCCGGCGGGCAGCTGGAGGCCAGCGGCGGTGACGGTGTACGGAGTCGGGTCGTCGGAGCCCGCGGCGTGCGCGGCGGTCGGGAGCAGGACGAGGGCGGCGGTGAGCAGGGTGGCGCCGAGCGCGCGGAAACGCATGGAGATCGATCCTTCGGGGAGTCAGGGTGCACCGGCGTCGGTGCGGGGACGGGCGTTCAGGGGCCGTCAGGCCCCGTGAGTGGGCCCGACCCGGGAGGCGCCTCGGCGCTGGAATGTCGTCACGTCGCCCGCCTCCTTCCTGCTTGGTTGAATGCTCAATTGTCTCGAGCAAGCGGCTGACGACGTGGGACCGAGGTCCCGGACGGGTCCCTCCGACGGGTGAACCGCGTCTCATCTGTGGACAGCGGGGTGTGCCACCGCCGGGCCGTCCCCTAGGGTTCCGGCCAGCGTGCAATCGGACATGACGGATGAACCGGGCACCCATGACACGACGAGGAGAGCGCCCGTGGACGGTGTGGCGATCCTCGAGACGGAGGTCCGCGAGCTCATTCGGAGGCGCGGCATCGACCCCGTCCGGGACCGGCCGAGCATCGTGTCGCTGGTCACCGACGTCATCGCGGACTACGACGAGCGTTCGGTCGTCGGCGCGGTGCCGCCGCTTGTCGACGCGGCGGCCGCGCACAAGGCGGTCGTCGACGCGGTCGCGGGGCTCGGCCCGCTGCAGAAGTACCTGGACGATCCCGAGGTCGAAGAAATATGGCTGAACTCGCCCACGCAGGTCTTCGTGGCCCGCCGCGGCGAGTCCGAGCTGACGACGACCATCCTCACCGACGGCCAGGTCCGCGACCTCGTCGAGAAGATGCTCAAGGTCTCGGGGCGTCGTCTCGACCTGTCGAGCCCGTTCGTCGACGCCAGCCTGCCGGGCGGGGAACGCCTGCACGCGGTCATTCCCGACGTCACGCGGCAGCACTGGTCGGTGAACATCCGCAAGTACGTGGTCCGCGCCACCAGCCTCGACGACGTCGTCGCGCTGGGCACCCTGACGCCGCACGCGGCCGCGTTCCTGCACGCGGCGGTCCGGGCCGGGCTCAACGTGCTCGTGTCGGGCGGTACCCAGGCCGGCAAGACCACGATGCTGAACGCCCTGGCCGGTGCGATCCCTGCCCGGGAACGCGTGATCACGTGCGAGGAGGTCTTCGAGCTGCGGCTCGTCGCACGTGACTGGGTGGCGATGCAGTGCCGCCAGCCGAGTCTCGAGGGAACCGGGGAGATCCCGCTGCGGCGCCTCGTCAAGGAGGCGTTGCGGATGCGCCCGAGCCGGCTGCTCGTCGGCGAGGTGCGCGAGGCGGAGGCCCTCGACCTGCTGATCGCCCTGAACGCGGGCGTGCCGGCGATGTGCACCATCCACGCGAACTCGGCCCGGGAGGCATTGACCAAGCTCTGCACGCTGCCTCTGCTGGCGGGCGAGAACGTGTCCGACCGGTTCGTGATCCCGACCGTGGCCTCGGCCGTGGACCTCGTGGTGCATCTCGACCTCGACGGTTCCGGGCGTCGGCTCGTGCGCGAGATCGTCGCCGTGCCCGGGCGGGTGGAGCAGGGGATCGTCGAGACCGCCGACGTCTTCCACACCCGCGGCGGGCACCTCGTGCGTGCCGACGGCTTCCCGCCGCACGCGGAGCGGTTCGCCCGCTCCGGCACCGACCTGGCCGCTCTGTTGCGCGGGCGCGGCTGATGGGCGTCGTGGTCGGGCTCCTGCTCGGCGCCGGCCTCGCGTGCATCTGGTGGTCGTTCTGGGCCGAGCCGCGCCGTGGCGGAGGCGCGAAAGCTGCCGGCTGGTACGCCCAGACGCAGGACACGCTCGTCCAGGCGGGGGCGGGCGGCGTGACGCCCGGGGGTCTCGTCGCGGCCAGCGTCGTCGTCGGGCTGGTCGTGCTGCTGGTGGGCGTCGCCGTGACGCGCATCCCGTCGATCGCGCTGTGCTTCGCGGTGTTCGCCGCGCTCGCGCCGTGGGCCGTGGTGCGCGGGCGTGCGCGACGCCGCCGGGCGCGCCTGCGGCAGCTCTGGCCGGAGGTGGTCGACCACCTGGGCTCGGGCATCCGCGCCGGGCTGGCGCTGCCCGAGGCCGTCGCGCAGATCGGTGAGCGCGGACCGGTCGAGCTGAGGCCCGCCTTCACGGCTTTCGCCGAGGACTACCGCGCGACCGGGCGGTTCGGCGAGTGCCCGGACGCCCTCAAGGCCCGGCTGGCGGACCCGGTCGCGGACCGCATCGTCGAGGCGCTGCGGCTGACCCGGGACGTCGGCGGCACCGACCTCGGACGGCTGCTGCGCACGCTGTCGACGTTCCTGCGCGAGGACGTCCGCACCCGCGGCGAGCTCGAGGCGCGGCAGAGCTGGACCGTCTACGCCGCACGGCTGGCGGTCGCGGCACCGTGGGTCGTGCTCGCGCTGCTCTCGACACGCCCCGAGGCGGCGAGCGCGTACGACACCCCGGCCGGGTTCGCGGTGCTCGTCGTCGGCGGCGCCTGCACGGCCGTCGCCTACCTGGCCATGCTCCGCATCGCGCGGCTTCCCGACGACCCTCGGGTGCTGCGATGAGCCCCGGGATGGTCGGCGCGCTGATCGGATTGCTGGGCGGGCTGGGCCTCGCGCTCGTCGTGTTCCGGCTGCGCTCCCGGCGCATCGACCTCGATCAGCGGCTCGCGCCGTACCTCCGCCCGCAGGCCACCGCGTCCGGGCTGCTGCGGGCGCCGAGCGTGCGCGGCCCGTTCGCGACGCTCGAGCGGCTCGTCGCGCCCGTGATGGGCGACGCCGTCCGCCTGGTCACGCGCCTCGGCTCACCGACCACCGAGCTGCGGCGACGACTGTCGCGCGCCGGCCGCAGCGAGACGGCGGAACAGTTCCGGGCAGGGCAGGTGGTCTGGGGCGTGCTCGGGCTTGCGGCGGGCCTCGCGCTCGCTCTGCTGCTGGCGGCGACCCGTGGGTCCGGGGTGGTGGCGCTCGTCGTGCTGGTCGCCGTCTGCGGGCTGCTGGGTGTGCTGGCCCGCGACTGGATGCTGACGCGCGAGCTGGGCGCCCGCGAGTCGCGGATGCTCGCCGAGCTGCCCACGATCGCGGAGCTGCTCGCGCTGGCCGTCGGCGCCGGCGAAGGGGCGGTCGGCGCGCTGGAGCGTGTCGTGCGCACGACGCACGGGGAGCTGACGGCGGAGCTGGCCCGGACGCTGTCCGACGCCCGGGCGGGCGCGCCGCTGACGGTCGCGCTCGACAACCTCGCCGGCCGGACCGGGCTGCCGGCGCTCGCGCGCTTCGCCGAGGGTGTCGCCGTCGCCGTCGAGCGGGGGACACCGCTGGCGGACGTGCTCCGGGCGCAGGCGCAGGACGTCCGCGAGGAGGGTCGTCGGGCGCTCATGGAGACCGGTGGCCGCAAGGAAGTGCTGATGATGGTGCCGGTCACCATCGAAAGAACGCTCTCTTCAGCGCCTTGCGCTACGCCGGAGCGTCTGCCCCCAACTCTGCTCGAACCAGGGCGGTGACCTTCTTGCTATGAACAAGCGCATTGGCGCGTTCGTCCGCCGCGACTTCGTCCACCGGCGGCAGCGGGTTTGGCGGAGTTGCCATCGCGGCGTCGATCGCGGCGTGGGTGGCGAACATTGCCTTAAAGAAGTAGTCGAGCGCTGCCTCGGCCTCGACCGCAATTTCGGTGGTGCCGATCGCACGAATCGATGCACAAAGGTTCCCGACGTCGTCGGAGGCAATATCCCAGGCCTCTGTCTGCTTTTCCGCCATTTCGAAACTCATCGGCGCGTACTCGTACGAGCCTCCGGCGTTTTTGCCGCCGTCGCGCGTGTACCATTTGAATTGGTATATTGCGGTGTCGGCGCGTTCCAACGCGTTTAGCAGGTTGAAATAGGCCGTAGACTTCGTGTCACGCCGCCATACGGTGTCGCTGTGCGCTACCGCGTGGTTGTGTCGTTCCGTCTCAGCACTGATGATGGCTCGCGCGTTTTTGTTTGCTCCGATGATTACGCCGATAACCGCAGCGGCGGCGACGACGAGCGACCCGATGAACCCCAGGAGCGTCGGACCCCATACGTCCAACCAGGTGCCCGGATCGCTGTGCAGATACACATCGATTGGCGACGGCACGGGATCAGGAGTTGCAACAAACCACATGGCCGGAGGCTACTGGCATCAGCCATCCTCGTTCGGGTGAAGTAGTCGCATCGGCACCGTTCTACGCGGGGTGACCGGGCGTGCGTCTGCTACCTCTCCCGTCCGACGCATGGACTCAACGGCTCGCATCCGCACACACGCCGAGCCGCGCGGGATGACGACGCTCGTGCCTATGCGGTTCGGCACCGTGACGGCCGAGACGTACGGCGGCCGCGTCGTGACGGTGCCTGTCGCGGTCGTCTCGCGAGCTCCCGCGCCGCCTGCAGCGGCGGCCTGGCTGTGCGTGCGACAGACCGTCGGTCCTGAGCAGAACTGGCTCGCCTGGGTGCCTGCAGACTGCGTGCGAGCGATCCAGCGGTGACGGCGCGACCCTGCGCCTGTGAATTCAGTCGACCCAACCGTGCCCGACGAGTTTCGGCGTGGGAGTTGATCTCGGCTCTACGGGCTCCCATCCTGAGCGCCGCCACCATCTGCCGCCGGAGTCGCGAAACACAACCCGTCCTAGCACGTTCGGTTCGCCCGGGTGAGCGGGATTCGAGCAGTACAACTCGACGACGCCGTGACTGCGCGGCTCCACAAACCCGAGCGGGACTCGAAAGTTCCAAGGTGCCCCGTCCCCTGGGTTGAACCCTTGCACCCACACCGGCCCGATGAGTTCGTCACTGCCGTTATGCACGGCGATGGTCACCAGGACGAATGGCGATTCAGAGAAGTGCAAAACCGTGCCGTCGACAGCCTCGACGTGGCCGAGCTTGACGTCGCCATGGCCAACCTGTGCGCCTTGATCGAGAAGTGGGAACGACTTCATAGCCTCGTATGCCGTGACCCCCAACACCTTGCAGTAGACCAATCGCGCCTGTGCCCAGTTGCGAGCCTTCACGTCACGCGCGTACGCGATCGCTGCGATGGCAAATGCAGCAGTCGTACCGATCGCGGCGAACCAGTCCGGCCATGTTCCAGGCGTGATCGCGCTGATGAACCCAGACACGTCGACGGTCACGGGACCGACCGTAGTGCGAGCGGAGCACGTCACGTGGCGACTCTCCCGGGCGCGCGGGCTGCGAATCCGCCTGCTGCCATTCTGAGCGTCCTCCAGAGCTTCCCGCGCCACTGACGTCAGGACGGCCCTGCGAGGACGGCCACGACGCGCACGCGAGGCACGGCAGGTGCGATCGTTCGGAGTAGCGTCTGGCTCGCCGCCATTCGTCGCCGAGCGACCACGAGTCGAGGGAGACCGCGTGTCTGAGCCCAGCGAAGCGCCGACGCCGGACGACGTCGCACCGCTGACGAGCTTCGCCGAGATTCTCTTGCGAGCTGCAGTCTCCGCGATCCCCGGGTTCGGCGGACCCCTAGAGATCATCCTCACGGGACTGCGCGAACGGCAGGCAGCAAACGCGACGGAGCTGATGTCTGGCGTCGTCGAGGCGATAGGACAAGAGCGACTCTTGAGTCGAGTCCACGACGATCCGTTCTTCGCCGCTCTGTTCTCCAGAGCGGTGAACGCGAGCATCCGCACGGGGATGTCGTCGAAGCGTCAGCTTCTGGTTGCGGCAGTGACACAGGTAGCGCTCGACGATGCAAAGCTCGATGAGTCACAGATGATCGTCGATGCACTCGACACACTTGACGTGCCTCAGGCGATCGCGCTTGCGCGCCTCGCAGACGAGTGGGCGGCGGTGCAGATCGTGCCGACCAACTCGTCGCAATGGGGAAGTAGTGATGTGTGGAAGTCGCTGGCGGAGCCGATCCGAGCCAGCTTGGTGCGGATGGGGGCTGCCACTCCGTCCCCCAGCACGTACACGCGGGTGCATGAGGTTCCGGCAAAACGGAGCGAAGGAATCAGCGACTGGGGGCTGACGCTGATCCAGCACCTGCGTGCGGCTGGTTTTGATGACGAGAGGCCGACCTCCGCCTGAGGACGTCTGGTATGCGACTTGCGGTCGCGAATGCGGCCCCTGCCCAGGCGTTCAGCGCCGTCGCCGCGCCTGGCCGTACCGCCTGCCAGCCCAGACGCCGAACGACGGACGCACCTCGCGAGCGACATCGCGGCACAGCTCGACGACCGGACACGAACGGCAGCGACGGCAGGCCTCGGCGATCTCGGCCGCCGTGCTGCGCGGCGAGATCCAGGCAGGATCGCCGCTCGTGCACGGCGCACCAGCTGCCAGCGCCGCCGACGTCAGGACCGCGACCGCTGACGCCGAGCCAGCACCAGGCCGCGCCGACCGAGCCGTCAGGACCGTCACGACGACCAGCGCCTCGGCACGGACCAGCCGAGCTCGTCGGCCAGGCGCGCCAGTTCGGCCGGGATCGTCTCGACGTCCGACAGCTCGACGGCGCGCCGCCAGAGGTCGGCGGCCTCGCCTGTCCGAGACTGCGCGAGCAGCGTGCGCAGCTCCCAGGACCACCAGGGTTCGCCGTCGAGCCGCGCCGGTCCGGTCGTGTGCTCGGCGGCCTGCGTAGCGGCCTGCGCAGCCTGGCGAGCACGCTCACGAGCGACCAGACGCGACCATTCCGCACGCTTGCGGCAGCGCTGCGAGCAGTAGCGCGCCTCAGGCCTGCGACCGACGAGGACGACGTCGCAGCGAGGCTCGACGCAGACACGCTCGGCCAGCTCTGGCACGAGCTGCAGACGCCGATCGAGGCGATTCGACCCCGATCCGGTCGATCGCGTCCCGATCGTCTCGATTGCGCTCGGGTCGCCGTCCTGGCCTGCGAGTGCGGCAGGCGTACCGCGGGGTGAACTGGCCGCCTCAGGAAGAAAACCCGCCCCCTCGACGTGCGATCCTTCGGACGTGGCACAGCACCTGCGTATTGAGCGCGCACTCGGGACCGGTGGAGCGGTGACTCTCTGGCTCGCCGGTCTGGTGTCGCTGTTCGGGTTCTTCAGTACCGTCGCGTTCGTCATCGGCGCAGGCATCGCGGTCATCGGTGCCCTCCTTCTTTGGTTCGAGCGCATCGTGGCGAGGCGGAACATGACGGCGCGACTCGGGTACGACTGGCACCGAGACTCAAGCGGATCTCCCGGACGCGATCGAGGGTGATCTCGCTCGCGTGCGAAGAGAACCGGGAGGTTGGCTGCGACACTTTGGTCGTGAACCGCGAGCCGAATCTCGGACGGCACGCTGCCGACAACAGCGCCGCGATGTTGCGGACCGAGGTGCGGCGAGCGTTCGTCGGATTCGTCCTCTACGGGCTGCGCAGGGTGTCGGCTGTCGCTGCGCTCCTGGCGTGCGCATCGCTTGCTGGCGGCGTCGGCTACCTGATCGCACCGCTCATCGGCCAGCCGAGGGACGCCGGATTCTGGGGCGGCGTCACGATCGTCACCGGTCTGCTCGTGGTCGCGACCGTGGTCTGTGTGATCGGCTACGAGCGCGGCTCGCGGCGATTTCGTTGGATGGAGCGCGTCTACGCGTACGTGTCCTGAGCGCATCGTGTCGACCTCGACGAGCTAACGGTGCGCTCGCATGACGGCGTCGAGCTCGGCAGCGTGCTGCTCGGCGTACAGCTCGGCGCGCTGTCGTCGAGCGAGCGCCTCGAAGTATTCGCGCCGTGCGTCGTCCTCGCGTGCCAGGTGCCAGAGCCGCTCGTCCTCGTCGTCGAGGCGTTGCTGCCAGGTCCGGCCGTCGGCGAGCTGCGGTGTCGGTGCGGGTGCTGGCTCGACGTCGTCGGCCTGGTCTAGCTGTCGCCAGCGCTGGCCTGCCTCGACGAGCTGGTCGGCCTCGTGCAGCGCCAGCGCGGCCTCGGCCTGCCGGTCGATCCGCTGGCGAGCTGCGACCCCTGTGCCTCGTGCGGCGGCCTCGGCCTCGGCCAGCGCCGACGTCGTGACCGAGCTCGGTCCTGGTCGCGGTGCTCGGATGCTGAGCACCTTCGATCCTGGGATGCCTGCCAGGTCGACGACGGACACCTCGCGCAGCTTCGCGCCGCGACGACGCACAGCGGCCAGGCCGTTCCTGCGCTGCGGCGGCGACCACTGGTCGAGCTCAGGATCGGGAACGAACCCGACGCTGACGTCGGCGGCCAGGCCTGAGGCGACGATCGCGCGCAGCTCGTCGAGCTTGGCCGCGCCGCCGACGAGCTGGCCGCTGGCGTGCAGGCCGTCAGGCGCGGACCAGAACCGGTCGAGCCAGCCGATCGGCCGCGACCGGTCGTGATAGGTCAGCAGCCGCACGCGCGTCGTCGGCGTGACGACGCTGTCGGCGTCCCAGGCCTCGCGATAGGCGACGAGCTCGCCGGTCGGGATGCGCTCGACGAACGGCGATTCGCCGTACCGGACGGCCAGTACCTCGATCGACTTACCGTCGGCGTCGACCTCGACGGGTGCCTCGGCGGTGACGGTCACGGCTCGACGTCCTCGCGCTTGGCTACCGCCTGGCCGAACCGATCGACCACGACGCGCGGTCCTGCGCTGGTGGTGAGCTGGCCGCCGTCGGCGACGCGCCGCACGCGCAGCTCTGGCTCGTCCTCGACTCTGCGCCTGGTCGCCTCGCCTGCGGCAGCTCGTCGAGCTCGCTCGCGTGCTGGTTCGAGGTCGACGTCGCCGTCGCGGACGTAGCCGCGCAGGTACGCCTCGGCCTTGGGAATCGCGATCGTGCTCGGCATGGGGGTCGCCTCTCGCTGGCGGGGTGCATGCGGTCGGTCGAAATCCCGACTGATCCAGTACAGATTACGTCGGCTCGTCGTCGGGGTCGCTGGTGATCTGCTCGACGGCGTCGGCGACGAGCGCCTCGACGGCTCGGCAGCTCTCGTCGGTGTGGTTGTACTCGCCGTCGACGAGGCGGCCTGGTCGAGTCTCGGCGCAGGACGAGGACGACGGTCGGACAGGTGCACGTCGCGAGGTTCTGGTCGACGAGGTCGCGCCAGTCCTCGAAGCTGCGGCCGTCGTCGAGGTCAGTCATCGGGGTATCGGTCCTCTCAGGGTGGGTGAAGAAAGAGAGGCGAGTGAAGTGTTCTCGGTCCTGCCGGCTGTCTTCACTTTCTTCTAAATCTTCAGGGGGTATAGACAGACTCACCGCGCGTCTGTGTGGTTCACAGGCGCGTAAACGCCTCTGTACGGCTTGACGATGCGACCGGCCTTCTCGGCGCGTTCGAGGTGCTGGTGCACGGCCTTGACCGGCAGGCCGAGCTCGTCGGCGACCGACTGCGCACGGATGCCGTCAGGGTTCGCCGCGACCAGCTCGACGACCGCTGCGCTCGTCTCGCCGAGGCCGATCGTGGCGCGGACCTTGGCTGCAGCTGCGGCGGCGTCGGCGATCGAGTCGTTCAGCAGCGACCAGCTGCCGTCGATCGTCTCGACGATGTACTCGGCCTCGATGACGTCGCGGCCGGTCACTTTGAGCAGGCCTTGCGCCTCGTTACGTGGCCTCGTGAGCAGGATGACGAAATCCGCCGCACCAGCGAGGCCGTGCGTACCGGAGATGCTCGCGACGAAATCGTCGCTGGCCGCTTTCCGGTCGTGGTGCACGACGATCAGGCAGCTGCCGGGGTGCGCGTCGGTCAGCGCTTTGAGCTGTCCGGCGATGCGGTAGTCGCGCGAGTACGTCGTCTCTCCCGCCATGGCTGGCGGCATGACCTTGCCGAGCGTGTCGAGGATGACCAGGCCGCTCGGATGCTCGGTCAGCCAGAGCGCGATCAGGATCAGCAGCATGTTCGGGTCGACGTTGCCGACGACGTAGTCGAACCTGCGCGGGATCGGCTGGCCGCACATCAGGCGGCGGCATCGTTCCTGCAGGCGTCGCTCGCCGTCCTCTAGCGCCAGGTACAGCACAGGCCTGGCCTCGCCGACGGCGATCGCGCCGAGAGCGACCCCGCCGTCGGCGCAGGCGAGCGCGATGCCGAGCATCAGGAAGCTCTTGCCTGCTTTCGGTGCTCCGGCGACGATCCCCATGCCCTCAGGGACGATGCCGGGAACGGCGAACCTCAGCGGCTCGAACGCACGCCTGTCGAGGTCGCCACCGTGCCTGACGAGGTCGAGCGGACTCGGCGGTGTCGAGACGCGACCCAGCGTCTCGGCGGTCGCTCGCGGCACACCCTGCGCGATCAGCTCGTCGACCGTGAACGGTCCGCCGCCGCTCACGCCGCGACTCCGGCGAGCGCGAGCGGACTAGGATGCAGCCGCTCGTCGAGCTCCCAGCGTTGCCAGCCCTCGTCGTCGTGCCGACGCGACCACTCGGCGCGCAGCTCCGGCAGCGTCAGGCTGTACGGCAGGCCACGCTCGAAGGTCTGCGCGGGATCGGGATACGCGCTCGACCCGTCGACCAGCTGGCGGTATGCCGTCGCGTACTGGCGGTGTCGGTCGAGGTGCTGGTGATCCGCGCGAGTGTGCAGCGGTCGATCGTCGATGGTCCGGCGCGGCGGGAACGTCGTCATGTACGCGCTCACGGCTCGACACCGTCCGTCGACACGACGCCTCGCGACGGTTCACGATGGACACGACGACGTCCTGCCTGGTCCGCAGTCGTGGTCGCTGGTGAGGTTCGCAGTAGGTCGGGTCGGTCGCCGCCGCGCGGCCGACCCGTTCTGCGTCCGGGCGGCGACGCGTCGTCCGTCGGGTCGCTGCGGCGCAGCAGTAGAGCGAGCTGGGTGCGCTGTGCCTCGGTCAGCGGCGGCGCGGCCTCGACGACGCGTCGCACGTCGTCTCGCCAGCCAGGCGCGCGCCGGTCGAGCTCGGCAGCAGCGGCGAGCCGGTCGGTGCTCACCGTGTGCCGCCGAGGATCTCGTCGACGACAGCATGAACCTGGTCGCGGTGCTCGGGACCGAGCGATCGGCGCGCGCCGAGCTCTCGGCGCAGCGCGAGGCGTAGGCCTGCGAGGTCCGACTCGATTTCGAGGCGTCGGTACTCGGCGGCCGTGATGGTGTCGCCTGCGCCTCGGCGGTTCGCACGAGCCCAGGCGAGGATGTGCGCTCGCTCGTTCTCAGAGGGTGGGGTCGTGGTGCTGGTCATGGGAGCGGCTCCCCTGCGGTGTGCAGGTGGCTACCCGAGCGCTCGGTACGAGGCCTCGACGATCGAGGTATTCCTCGCGCGCTCGTGTAGTTCGGAGCTCTACATACCCGCCGGGCCTACGCCGCCGACGCGAGCGTCCTGCTCCCCAGGACCCGCTGCGTTCTGTCCCCGCGTCCGGCGTCGAACCGGACCCGCCAGCCGTCGAACTGGTCGGGGTGGTGCTCTGATTCAGACTCTACGTCTGCGATAGGCGGCAGTCACTAGGGGAGGGGTTCTAGCTCGTCGTGCTGAGCCATTCGCGACGAACGCGTGCCGGGTCGAACGCTGTGCCAGGCCTCGTCGACTCGATGGTGACGGTCATCAGCGCGCGGATCACGGCGCGCTGAACGTCGAGGGTCGCGGCGTCCCAGTTCGCGGCGACGTCGCCGTTGACCAGCTCGCGCAGAGCAGGGTCGGCAGGCCGTGCGGCCTCGGCGGTGCGCTCGGCCTCGGCGATCTGCGGTCGCAGTCGCGCGGTGATCCTGGCGAGCTGTTCGCCGTCGATCACGCCGTCGGCGTACTGGTCGGCCGCCTGGTCGAGCCGAACGCGCAGCGCGGCCGCGCGTTCGAACGCGGCCGTCAGAGCCACCTGGTCGCCGCCGAGCAGGTCGGGACCGTCAGGCTGCGACAGCCGCTCGATGATCGTCTCGACGACCACGACGTCGACGTCGTCGAGGCGGCGGCGTACGCCGAAACACGACGCGCAGTAGTAGGACAGTGTCGGGGTGTTCCCGGTCCGGTTCACCCGCATGACGCCGCCGCAGCGACCGCAGGTCGCGACGCCGGACAGGAGGTAGCGGTTCGGCGTGCCGCGCGTTGTCACCCGCGCAGGGTCGAGCAGCAGCGCGCGCACGCGATCGTGCGTGTCGTCGTCGAGGATCGGCTGCCAGGCACCAGCGCCGACGACGACCTTGCGGTGCACGAGGCGACCCGCGTTGCGCTCGCGCAGCATGATCTGCCGCAGCATCACCGAATCCCAGGCGAGCGCGCGCGGCGATGGGATGCCGCGCTCGTTCAGGTCCTTGACGATCGACCGCATCGATTCACGAGCGAGCACGCGTGCAGCGACCTCGCGGATGATCGCCGCCTGAGCGGGGTCGACGATGTCGTTCCCGTCGACGCGGGACCAGCCATAGGCGACCTTGCCGTGCGGCTTGCCTTGCTCGGCGCGCTGGTCGAACGCGCGGCGCGTGCGCTCGCTCGTGCGCTCGGCCTCGGCACCGTCCCAGGCGGCGATCGTCAGCGCGACAGCTCGACCGTCGGCGGTCGTGAAATCGGTCGTGCCGCTGGCGACGGTGCGGATCGCGACGCCTGTCGTCTCGGCGAGCGAGATCAGGTCCACCCATTCGGCCGGTCGGCGCGACAGGCGGCTGTTCGAGTAGGCGAGGACGGTGCCGACGCCGCCTGCACGGACCTGGTCGACCATGGCCGCGTACCTCGGCCGAGGCTTGCGGCTGCGCGTGCTCGCGCCTGTGTCGTTCTCGATGTACACGGCGGCGACGGCCAGGCCGAGCCGTTCGGCGAGCTGGCGGCAGTCCTGCTCCTGCCGCTCGACGCCGAGCTCGCGACCCTCGGAGTCGTTCGAGATCCGCGCGTAGATCACGGCGGTGTCGGTCCTGGTGAGCGTCCTAGCGGTCGTCATGGTGACAACAGTACGCCTATCCGATGTTGTCCCCGGTCGTCTTCCTCATCTTGCCGGTCACCGTCGTCTTCGCCGTCTTCCCCAGCATGGTCGTCCTGCAGGTCGGCCTGTGACGGGTTTGGGTACGTGGCTCGGCACCGCAGCGGTGCCCGACGAAGGGACGAGGACCGATGACGACTGGCAGCCGCGAGAGCACGATCGGCCAGGAGCAGGGGGCGGACGACCAGCCGTCGTCTCGCACGTCTGCGCTGCTGTGGGGCTCGCTGGTGTGGGGCTCGACCGCGTGGAGCGGCGTCCGGCACCGGCTCGCGGGGCGCGACCCCGAGCGTGGCGACGTGCCTGGGTGGGTGCTCGTCACCTTGATGACCGCGGGGCTGGTGACCGCGTTGTGGATCATCGCGGGCGACGCGCTGGCGCGGGTGTTCGAGGACGCCATCGACAGCGTCAAGGCCCCCTGACCGACGAGACGGGGTCGGCGATCGTCGACTTCGCGCTCGTCGGCGGTCTGCTCACCGTGCTGTTCGTCGCGGTGCTCCAGCTGACGGTCGTGCTGCACGTGCGGAACACGCTCGTCGACTCGGCGTCCGAGGGCGCGCGCTACGGGGCGTTGGTCGGGCACGACCCGGACGACGGTGCCGACCGGTCGCGCGACCTCATCGCCCAGTCGTTGTCCATCGCGTACGCCCAGGACGTCAGCGCCGGCCGGACCACGCTCGACGGTCTGGATGTCGTCGAGGTCCAGGTGCGGGCGCCCCTGCCGCTGGTCGGACTGGTCGGCCCGGCGGGGACGCTCACTGTCCGCGGGCACGCGCTGGTCGAGGTCCCGTGACGGGGCGGTTCTTCGCCGACGACGAGGGCAGCTCGGTCGTCGAGTTCCTCGGGCTCTCGCTGGTCCTGCTGGTGCCCCTCGTCTACCTGGTGCTGGTCCTGGGCCGCGTCGAGGCCGCCACGTTCGCCGCCGAAGGTGCGGCGAGGGAGGCGGCGCGCACGTTCGTCGTCGCCGACGGTGCCGACGAGGGCGCGTCGCGGGCCATCGCCGCGGCAGGGATCGCGCTGCGCGACCAGGGGTTCGACGACGACCCGGCCGACGCGCTCACCCTCGCGTGCTCCACGACGCCGTGCCTCGCCCCCGGCAGCGACGTGTCCGCCCGCATCGACGTGCGGGTACCGCTGCCGTTCGTGCCGGGCTTCGTCCGCGACGTCGTCCCGCTGGAGCTGCCCGTCAGCGCCGAGCGTGTGGCGCCGGTCGATACGTACCGGGCGAGCCGATGAGGCACCCGCGAGCCGAGTCGGACGACGGGCAGGTCATGATCCTGACCATCGGCTTCGTCGTCGTCGCGATCCTGCTGATCACCGTCGTGGTCTCGGCCGCCGGCGTGCACCTCGAGCGCAAACGGCTGCTCGCGCTCGCGGACGTGCTGGCCCTCGAGGCCGCCGACGCCGTCGGGGACGACCGGTACTTCGCGCCCGGCGCGGGCGACGGTGACCCGGGCACCGCCGGGCTGCCGCTGACCGACACCGCCGTGCGGGCGGCCGTCGACGGGTACCTGCTGGACAACCCCGAGGCGGTCGCCGGCTGGGACCAGTTCGCCGTGCTGTCGGCCACAACCCCGGACGGGCGGTCGGCGGAGGTCCACGTCGGCGCGGTGGTCCGGCCCGTCCTGATGAGCTGGGTGCTGGCGCCGTGGTCCGACGGGATCGCGCTCGAGGCGGAGTCGACGGCCCGGGGGTCGTGACGGAACAGGCCCGCAGAGCCGACGGTCAGCCGTGTCGAGTGGGATGCGGGCGCGGGTCGGGGAACGCCGCGGAGCTCACGAGGTACCGGCGTGGCGGGTCCTGGGTCAGCTGCTCGGAACCGAGCAGGACGTGCGCCACCATCTCGGCACGGTTGGAGACGGCGAGCTTCGCGAAGATCCGGCGCATGTGTGTCGAGACGGTCCAGACGCTGATGTCGAGCGCGCTCGCCATGGCCTGGTTCGTCCGGCCGGCCGCGACCATCCGGGCGATCTGCCGCTCGCGTGGGCTCAGGCTCACCATGAGGGTCTCGGCGTGCTCGGTGAGCTGGCAGCGGACGTTGCCGATGACGACGTCGAGGAGCACACCGTCCGGCGGGTCCTGTCGAAGGACGCCGGCGCGGATGTCCGCGGCGAGCAGCTCGAGCGCCGCCGCCAGTGGCTCCCGCGAGTCCGCGTCGGACTCGGGGTCGTCGTCGTCGCGGTCCCCGGAGCTCACGGCCCGCTCGGGAGTGCCCAGAAGGTCGTCCGACACGACTGTCATGCGCCGCAACGGTTCGTCGTGCATCACCATCTCGCCTGCCCCCTGTCCTGGGACTTCGCCAGATGGCTGCGACCCCGCAGTACCCCAGGCGAGCGTCCGGTCTGTCTGCTGGTCGGATTCCCGTGTGCCGTTATGGGATGGTGCGACATGATATCGGCGGTTTGTGACTGTCGGCGAGCATCGCGAGCAGGCACACGCAGAGATCGATGCCTCGGGTCCAGTCGGCCACGTCGAGGTGCTCGTCGGGCCCGTGAGCGCCGTCGTCGACCGGGGCCAGGCCCAGGAGGATCGGGTTGTGGCCGAAGGTGGCCGCGAGGGTCGGGACCGCCGCGATGCTGCCTCCCGACACGACGGCTTCCGGGTCGACGCCGAACGCGGCATTGCTCGCGCGGCGCACGGCCAGCGCCGCGGCTCGCGTCGGAACGAGGACCGGCCCCCGGTTGCTTGCCAGCACGGTGACGTCGGTGGTGACGCGGCCGACGTCGTCCGCGCGCAGCGTTCGCCGGAGCTCGCCGAGCGCAGGTCCGGGGTCGGCGCCGGGTGGGATCCGGATGTCGAGGCGGGCCGAGGCCGTCCCTGGGATCGCCTCGCCGCCCGCGCCGGCGGTCAGGTTCGTCACGCTCAGCGAGGCGCGCCTGGTTGCCGGCCAGCCCCGAGGGGCCATCGCCGCGACCGCGCCCGACGCGCGCAGGAGCCCGCGGGCCAGCACCAGCGAGGGGTCGGTGACCAGGCCGCCGAACCGGCCGGCATGGACCGGCGCGGAGCCGTTGGACACCTGCACTCGCAGGGCCAGCGTCCCGCGCTGCGCCACGGTGATGCTCGGGACTCCCGGCCGTGCCAGCCGGGTGTCGACCACGACGATGGCGAGCACCGGTCGCGCGACCGGGACGGCCCCGCGCAGGATGTCCAGCGCGCGGGCCAGGCCGGGGCTGCCGATCTCCTCGGCGCCGTCGACGATGAGCAGGACGTCGGTCGGTGGGCCGCCGGCGGATACCCATGCCCGGAGGGCGACGACGAGCGCCATGACAGGACCCTTGTCGTCGCTCGCCCCGCGGGCGACCAGGCGACCGCCCCGCCGCGTCGGCTCGAACGGCGGGCTCGACCACCCGGGGCCGGGCTGCTTGACGTCGAGGTGGCCGTAGAGGACGACCGTGCCGGGGCGCTTGCCGAGGTGCTTGCCGGGAGCGGAGGCGAACGTCGCCGCGACGACGGGGCCGTCGGGACCGTCGATCACGCGCACACGGCCCGAGATCCGGCGGAGGCGGCTCGCGAGCCACGCGGCGGCGTCGCGCACGTGCGCGCGGTGCGCTCGGTCACCGCTGATGGAGGGGATCCGCAGCCAGCCCTCCAGCGCGACGAGCGACGACGGCACGGCCGCGGTCGCCGCCGCGCGCGCTCGGACGAGGCGATCGTCCACCGGTCCCTACCTGCCGCGCACCGGCGTGCGCTGGCCGCGCGGCCGACCTCCGCCCTGGAAAGTCCCGAGTCCCCCTCGCAGCGGGTACGGCACACCTCGACCGCGGCCCGGTCGCGGCATCGTGAGCGGGCTCCGCTCGGACGCCGCTGCGGCGATGCCGGCGCCGCCCATCTGGTCCCACGGCATGACCCGGTCGGTCCCCGTGCGTCGTGCCAGGCTCATGGCCTGTGCGGAGGTCAGCCATTCCTCGGCCGGTTCGGCGATGTTCATCAGCAGCGCCTCGAACTCGCCGCGCCCGGTCTGCAGGATGTGCGGTCCGGCGAGCCAGCGGAGCACGTCGCGACCGTTGACAGCCATGCGCTGTCGGGGCGAGGTCTGGAGGCGCTCGTCGAAGTACCGGATCAGGACCTCCTCGACCACGTCCCACGCGTTCTCGGCGCCGAACAGGTCCATGACGTCGGCGGCGCCGAGGATCGCGAAGCACTCCTCGAGCACCTGCATCAGCTCGACCCGCATGACGTTGACGTGGCCGAACGACGTGAACTTCAGGTTGTTGCGCAGGTCGAGCCCCGAACGACGAACCACCGCGATCGAGCCGAAGCTCGGGTCGTGCGCCCGCTCGCGGATGACGTCGGAGATCCTCTTGTCCCGCCAGAAGAGCGTGACCTGGTTGACGAAGTGCGCGAAGAGCATGTGGAAGTCGGTGTTCGGGCGGCTCTGCCCCGCGCCGAGCCCGCGGCCGTAGCCGAGCACGCGTCGGTACGCGTCGCGCCGGTCCTCGCGGGTGTAGCGCAGCACGTCCCGCCGGTCGAACCGGTACAGCCCGTACGCGCCGGGTCCACCGGAGAGCCGGACCGCGCCGCCCTCGAAGAGCTCCTTGAGCTTCTGGACGACCTTGAACACACCGATCTGCTCGTGCTGGTAGATGTAGTAGAGGTCGCCGACCGCGACGATGCGCTCGGAGTTGACCTGGTCGTCGTACGGCGTGACCCCCTGCGACGTCAGGGTCTGGCCGAACGCGGTCGCAGCTCCGGGACCGATGCCCACCAGCGCCGCGAGCCCGCCGTCCGGCGGTGGTGTCGCCGCCGCGTCCGCGCCGACCGCGGCGACCAGCAGCTCGTCGAGCTGACCGTTCAGCTCCTCGGCCAGCGCCGGGTTGGCGACGAGGCTCCCGGACAGCCGGGCGGCGATCTGGGCGCGCAGGGCCTGGACCCGGTCGAGCCGGTCCTGGTACTCACTCTCCGACAGCATGATGTCCTCTTTCGCTCGGCGTGGCCCGGTGGGTCATGGCTGCTGGGGTGATGTGCGGCGGGCGCGGGGCGTGCGGGCACGTGGCGCGCGCGCCGCGACGGCCGTGACGGGTTCCTGCGCCGACTCGAGCGTCGTGGCGTGCACCTCAGGGGCGGATTCGACCAGGTCCCCGGGGGCCGTCTCGGCAACCTCGATCGGCACCGACTCGTGGGACGGCTCGACCTCCGCGTACTCCGTCGCGTCCTCCGCGTACTCGGGCTCCACGTACGCGTAGTCGGGCTCCGCGGACACCACGTACTCATCGCCGGGGTCCCGCCCTGCGATGACGTCGGGCAGGTCCGCGGGCTCGACCGGTCCGGCCTCTCCGGTCTGCTCGTTGGTCGGCACCTGCGGCACCTGTGGGATCTGCACTTCCGAGCCCTTCGGCGGGCTCGTGACGTCAGCCCCGCCGGACCCGCAGTCCGGGATCGAGTCCGGCACGTGCACGAACGTGCCGGTCTCGGTGTCGACGATGGCCACCGGCACGTCGAGGATGTCGACGTCGAAGGTGTCCCAGTCGGGCTGGTCGATGTTCAGCGGCAGCTTCGACAAGGTGAACCGGCCGCTGACGTGGTCGTCGTTCGTCGACGTCGAGCCTCTGTCGGGATACGTCGTCGTCAGCCCGGAGCCCACGACGCGGGTGTTGACGGCGGGCGGCACCGCGTGGTCTCCGCAGAGGAAGACAGGGACGTAGCTCGGCAGCATGTTGAGGCCGCGGACTGACACGAGCACCGTGCCGTTCTTGCCGTCGATCCTGCGGACGTTGACGTCGAAGGGGATCGGTGGGGGATTGGCACCGATCGCGTTCGAGACCCGCACGAGCTCGAACATCACGCGGTAGAGGCTCGCGACCGCGACGCGCGTCCGGGCCGCGTACATGCCGGGTGGGTAGTTCGGGTCCGGCTGCCTCCGGATGACCAACGAGGCCGGGCTCGCGCCGAGCCTGCGGGCGAGGAGCTTTGTGCTGCTTGGGGAGAAGAGCGAGCCGAGCGACTTGTGGATGATCTGGTAGAGGACCAGCGCCGTCGGCGCAAGGGTGGAGACGATCCCGTCGCGGCCGGCCTCCTGCGCCACGTGCCGGCCCTCGTCGGCCAGGAACGAGCGGAGCCAGCCCAGCAGGCCGTCGAGCGTCAGCCCCGTGGTCTTGTCGACTCGGACGGTGCGGCGCTCGGCGGCGTTGACCCACACGGAGTCGAGCACGGACTCGAACTCGTCGACCTGCTGGGCGGCGGACTCGAGGAGGGTCGAGATCACGAGGAGGTCCGTGCCGAGGAACCCGTCGCCGGCTGTGGTGAACCGACCGTGCTGGGCCTTCCAGGCGATCTGCAGGTCGGCGATGAGGTCCGCCAAGGTCCAGAACGACGTCCGGACGGTCTCCTTGGGGACGGTCCGAGAGTAGGTCGCGGTCAGCAGGTACCGGTCGCGGAGCGCCCCGACCTGACCGCCCACGGTGTCGGGTGTCGGGCGTCGGCCGCTCGAGACGCCCAGCAGCGCCCGGAAGTACTCGTCGACGCGCTGCGTCCGCGGGCCGCCTGCCGCGCCGAGCTCGTCGACGAGCCGCTCGACCGAGTTGCGCACCAGGGAGCGGAACGCCTCCGTGTCGTCGGGGTCGGCATCGGAGCGCAGCGGGGTGATGCCGTCGAGGATGCGCAGGATCTCGGTGCGGGCGAGCGTGGCCCGCCGGTACAGCGACGCCTGGCCGCCGCTGACCGCACCGAGGTCGGTCTGCAAGGCGTAGCCCCGGGGGACGAACTCGGCGTCGACGTGCCCCTCGACGGTGCTGAGGCGGAACGACGCCTTGAGCGCGTCGACGAATGCCCGCGGGTCGGCGGCTCGCGGCTGGTACCCCAGGACGTCCCGGATCGCCGCGTTGACCGTCGGTCCGAGGTCCGTCGTCGGAGCCCCGCCGGCCGGGCTTCCGAGGGTCGTCGACGGGAAGATCAGGTCGACGTCGACCACCTGCGTTGGGTCTGGGCTCGGGTTCACGGTGTCCTCCTGAGGGTGTGGGGTCGGACGGCACCGGCCCCCGTGTCGGATGGTGTGGCTGTCGACGGGAGGTAGAACGAGAGCAGCTCGCCGATCTCCTGCCAGGCGAGCCGGACGGAGGCGGTGACCTCGGCGAGGGGTTCCTCGCACCGCTGCTGGGAGTCCTCGATCGTGCGCTGCCACTTGTGCCACTGCTCCCCGCGGCCGCGGGCGGTCCGGCGCAGCTCAGCGACCGGCGTGTAGCCGCGCAGCCCCTTCCAGTACCGCTGGTTCGCGCGGCCGATCGCGGCGTCGATGAGCGCCATCCGTGCGGGGAGCTGGCGGACGTCGCTGACCGAGCCCAGCACCTCGTTGGCCTCGACGACGTCGGCCTGCAGGTCCGCGACGAGGTCGGCGAGGTCCTCGACGATCGCCACCTCGCTCGCGTGGGGTCGGCCGTCGTGGACCATGGTCACCAGCTCATCGACGGCCTCGCGCAAGCGGCGGCCGGTCATCTGGAGCTGAGGGATGGCGGTGCTCAGAGACATGGCTCACCGCCTCGAGAGCTCTTGGTAGAAGTTGCGCATGAGCACCTCGGGCGACGCGAGCCGCCGGTCCAGCGCCGTCCGCACGGCACCGATGAGGAAGCGCTCGGGGACCACGCCGGGATCGACTCCTCTGGCGAGCCGGTCGCCGGCCTCCTCGATCATCTCCTGGTGGCGCGGCTCGAAGGTGATGACCTCCCGCAGCGACCGGTTGCCCAGAGAGGGGAACCGGGTCCAGCAGACGGCGTCGACCACGGTGGCGATGCAGTCCTTCGCCGTGCGCAGCAGGTCTGCGGGGATCTGGCCCGCCCTCGTCGACGGGTAGAGGGTGCGCCAGGCGGTCTCGTACCGGGCGGCGACGTCGGGGAACCCCATGCGCCGCAGCAGCTCGGTGGACAGGAAGGTGCGCAGGTACGGAGTCGGGTGCACGCCGTGCGGGTTGTAGGTGAGCGCCTGCGACGGAGCCCGTCCGATGACGTCCATGAGGGACGCGACGAAGGCCTCGCCACCCAGCAGGCAGCCGAGCATGTCTCCGAAGATCTCGCGGTTCCAGCGCGCCCATACCGCCGCGACCGACTCGGGCGCACCCGTCGCCCGGACGCGCTCGAGGATCACGGCGGGGACGGCCTTCTCGAGCTGCAGCTCGTTCTGCAGGTTGTGGCTGACCTCGTGGAGGATCGCGCCCATCGTCCAGGGGTTGACCATCCGGTGGTACGGGAGCTGTACCAAAGGGAACGGGTTGAGCTGACGCCCGAGCTTGCGCAGCGGGATGTTGCGGCGGTAGGTCGCGGGCGAGAACCCGGTGCGCATGTAGGCGAACGGTGGCGGGCTCGGGATGCTGATCGTCGAGCCGAGGTGCATGAAGACGTGCTGGTAGCAGTCGAGAGCGATCCGGTCGCAGGAGAAGAGCCACTCGCCGTAGCTGCTCTGGCGCTGGCCGAACAGCTCGAAGTAGAAGTCCCACACGCGTTCCGTCGCCCGCACCCAGTCGTGCGCCTTGCTCTTGCGAACCAGCAGCGTCTCCCACTCGCCCGCCGACGCACCGGGTCGCGCCGCGAGACGGGCTGCCTGCTCGACCCGACGGACGGCCTGGTCGAGCGGGCGACGCAGCTTGCCCAGCAGCGCGTTGACGGCCTGGACGTGCCCCTCGGACGGCCGGGCGATCGAGGTGCCGAACTCGAGCCGGTCGAAGTCACGCAGCGCCTCGAGGTGGCGTCGGACGTTGATGGCCTGACCGGTGGCGAACGCCGGGAGCACCTGCGTCCGTATCCCCGCCGTGCCCGACCGCGGGGGTGCGGGGTGTGTGACCTCAGCGACGGCGGACACGGCGAGAGCCTCCCCGCGGGCGCGGTGGCGCCGGACGCCGTGCCGGCCCGGCCCCCTGCCACGCCCCGTACCCGGTGCCGGCACGGCGGCGGGCCGCCCAGGCGGCTCGCCTGTTGCGACGGTTCCCGAAGACGTCGACGGCGTGCATCGCGCGTTGTGCTGCCGGTCCGCGCAGCGTCCGGCCGGTGATGGTGCCGAGCGTGTCGAGGATGGTCGACACGTCGATGTCGGTGCCGTTCGCCGACTGGTCCGCAAGGCTCTGCGCCGTGCGCTGGAGCACCACAGGGATGGCTCGGACCAGCCGACGGGTCCGCGGGTCCTGGCGCAGCGAGCGGGCGATCGTGGTAGCACCTCGAACCAGCGCAGGGCCGTTGCGCGCGATGAGGGCGGCGGCCCGGGGGATCAGCCTGGCGGCGAGGGGGACGAGGGCGCCGATGAACGCCTCGGCCTCGCCCTCGCTCTCGGTCTGCGCGGCGTGCCGCGCGAGGTGCGCCATCGTCTCCGCGTCACGGTAGATCCGCCGGATCGGGTTGGCGAAGCCCTCGGCCTCCTCCTCGGCCTCCGCCTCGAACTCGTCCTCGTGCTCTCCCTCGGACTCGACCTCGCGAGCGGCGACCTCGAACTCGAACTCGCCCTCGACCTCTCGGCTCAGCTCGTCCTCGTACTCGTACTCGCCCTGTATCGCCGGGTACCTGTGGTTCAGGGTGGACACGGTGCTCTCCTCACATGTCGACGGGGTCTGGTCGGCGCTGCGGCCTCATCGAGCGCGACGTCCGCCGATCCCGACCGGCCGGCCGGCCGGGACGGCACCGCGAGGCACCCGCACGTCGCTGACGACGCGGACGGTCCTCGCCGGCCTGCCGGCTCGGGAGGGAACCCGGACCGGCGTGACCACCCGCACGAACCCGGTCCGAGGAGCGCGGATCCGAGCACCGCTGGGCGCCACCCGCACCGAGGTGGGCTGCCGCCGGACGGTCGCCCCGCGGCGCGTCGTGACCGGTCCCGCGTACCCGCGTGAGCGGGCGTACGGGCGGTTGAGGTAGACGCCCCGGCGGGTGCGCGCCTGGGCCAGCCCGCGCGAGTGCCGACGCAGTCCGTAGCTCCGCCACCGCGGGTCGGAGAGCACGCGGCTCGCACTGCCGCCGACCACGGCGCCGACGTCCGCCGGCTGCAGCTGGCCAGACGGGTACCGGACCAGCGTGCGCGCCGCCGAGTCGACGATCCCCGGCACCAGCCGGACCGCCGGCCGCGTGTAGGGCGAGCGGTACAGGACCCGCGTGAGCACCGAGGCACCCCGGACGAGGTGCGGGAGGAGCTCCTCGAGCCGGCGCCGGTCGCGCTCGCTGAGCGTGAGCGTGACGGCGGCACCGGCGAAGGCCTCGGCCTCGGCCTCCGTCTCGGCCTCGGAGGCCGCGCCGGCCAGGTACTCGGCGAAGGCGCCCTGCGCCGATACCGGGGCGGTCGCGAGCTCCTCGAGCTCAGCCTCGAGCTCGTCCTCCAGCTCGCCCTCGAGCTGGGACGTGACCGCGCGCGCGATGGCGCCGGCGGCCGGCCCGCCGACGGCGGTCGCGACGAGCGGGCCGATCTTCTTGGCCACCCACTTGAGCTTGTCCTTGTGCTTGTTCAGGAAGCGCCCGATGTTCTTGAAGAACTCCTCCGCCTCATCCTCGAGCTCCTCCTCCCACTCGTCCTCGCCCTCGCCCGCAGCACCACCGAGGAGGGACTTGGCGATGCCCATCAGAGGGCCGAAGAACGCCTCGTCCTCGTCCTCCGTCTCGTCCTCGAAGGCCCGACCGAGCTCGTCCTCCCACTCGTCCTCGTACGCGCCCTCCATCTCGTCCTCGGCCTCGCCCTCGATCTCGCCCTCACCGAGGACCGATTGGGCCAGACCCATGAGGGGGCCGAAGAACGCCTCGTCCTCGTCCTCGCCCTCGACCTCCATCTCGTCCTCGAGCTCGGTCTCGAGCTCGTCCTCGTAGTCGTAGCGCGTCTGTGCCATGAGCCTGGACCTTTCTACCGAGGGGCCGGGTGGTCGACCCGATCGCGGGGAGACCTGCGGCGAAGTGCCGCACCCAATGAACCTCGGCTCGACAGCCGCGCGTCAGTCCTACGTGCGGGGTCGGCCGGGCGGGGGCGCGCGTGCGAGGTCGCCCGCGGGGGGTCACGGTTCGGCGGTCGCGCGGGCGCGGTCGTGGCGCTGCGGTCGCGCAGGCGAGGTCCCGGTCGCGTGGTCCCTGGCGGGCGGTCGCCCTCTTCGGGTCGCACGAACGAGTCACGCGACGCGGAGCCCGGCGCACACCCGCGGAGGATCGGGCGCGGCCGACCCGGTAGCCTGGACGGTTGTGGCCACCACTGACTTCTCGACTGCGATCCGCGATCTGCGCACCACGCTCGGCACCATCGAGGCGGTGAGCGACCCGACCGCGCTCAAGGCGAAGGTCGCGCAGCTGTCGGAGCAGGCGTCGGCCCCCGACCTGTGGGACGACCCGGACGCCGCGCAGAAGATCACCAGCGCGCTGTCGTCGACGCAGGCGGAGCTCGACCGCATGAGCAAGCTGGGCGGCCGCATCGACGACCTCGAGACGCTGGTCGAGATGGCGACCGAGGAAAGCGACGAGGACACCCTCGCCGAGGCCGAGGCCGACCTGCTCAAGATCAAGAAGGACCTGGGCGAGCTCGAGGTCCGCACCCTGCTGGCGGGGGAGTACGACCAGCGCGAGGCCGTCGTCACCATCCGCGCCGGGGCCGGCGGCGTCGACGCCGCGGACTTCGCCGAGATGCTGCTGCGCATGTACCTGCGCTGGGCCGAGCGGCACGGCTACCCGACGACCGTGCTCGACACCTCCTACGCGGAGGAGGCCGGTCTGAAGTCCGCGACGTTCGAGGTCAAGGTGCCGTACGCCTTCGGGAACCTGTCGGTCGAGGCCGGCACGCATCGCCTCGTTCGCATCTCGCCGTTCGACAACCAGGGTCGACGCCAGACCAGCTTCGCCGCCGTCGAGGTCATCCCGCTCATCGAGTCCAACGACTCCGTCGACATCCCCGAGTCGGAGATCAAGGTCGATGTCTTCCGCTCGTCGGGCCCCGGTGGTCAGTCCGTCAACACGACCGACTCCGCGGTGCGCATGACGCACATCCCGACCGGGATCGTCGTGTCGATGCAGAACGAGAAGTCCCAGATCCAGAACCGCGCCGCCGCCCTCCGCGTGCTGCAGTCCCGCTTGCTCCTGGTCCGCAAGGCCGAGGAGGACGCCAAGAAGAAGGCGCTGGCCGGCGACGTCAAGGCGAGCTGGGGCGACCAGATGCGCTCCTACGTGCTGCAGCCGTACCAGATGGTCAAGGACCTGCGCACCGAGCACGAGGTCGGCAACCCCGCGGCCGTGTTCGACGGCGACATCGACGACTTCATCGAGGCCGGCATCCGCTGGCGCCGCTCGGCCGAGTCCGCCGACGCCTGACGCCGCAGCCCGAGCAAAGACCGGCGACTCCCGCCGGAGGCCGGCGCGCCTCAGCTCGACGTCCGAGCTCATGAGGGTCAGGACCCGCTCCTGCGCGGACGTCCGGCGCGCCTCGCCGCAACGTCCGAGCAGGTAGGGGTCTGAGCCCGTACTTGCTCGGACGTCCCTTGAGTGGCTCGTCGCAGCGTCCGAGCAAGTGGTGGCTATGGGCCGCACAAGCTCGGACGTCTCCGAGCACCCCGCTGGCGTCCGCAAAGATCGGTCGCCGGGAGGCTCGAATGTGCGGACGTCCCCGAACCACTCGCCGACGTTCGCAGGATCGGTCGCCGGGGCGCGCGAAGCCTCGGACGTCCCGCAATCAGCAAGCCGACGTCCGCAGGATCGGTCGCCCCCGACGCCCGAATGCGCGGACGTCCCGGACGAGCCACCGCCGCTCAGCCGTCGCACAGGGATTGTTGTGGGCCCGAACATGATTCCCCCAGGCGAGCGAATCGAGCGCCGCGGAAAGCGCTTGTTGAGCCTGCAAGGTCACAGTTTGACCACGGAAAATGCGTCTGACCTTGTGAGAGACCCTCGCCGGTCATATGTTGTGGCCCGCAACATAGTCCTAGCGCCCGAAAGCGCCGGGTGGAGACGAGCGCAACGGGGCGTCGTCACGAGAGGGAGCACGATGCGACGAAGCATGGTTCTGGCGATGGCGGCTGTCACGGCCTCCGGCTTGCTGCTGGCAGGTTGCGGAAGCAACGACACGCCCAGCGGGAGCGACACGGCAAGCGGCGGAAGCAGCGAAGGGCCGGCGCCGAAGGTCGGCGTCATCCTTCCTGACACGAAGTCCTCGGCCCGGTGGGAGACCGCCGACGCCAAGTACTTGAAGGAGGCCTTCGAGGCCGCGGGCGTCGACTACGACATCCAGAACGCCCAGGGTGACAAGACCCAGTTCCAGACGATCGCGGACCAGATGATCACGAGCGGCGTCAACGTCCTCATGATCGTCAACCTGGACTCCGGGTCGGGCAAGGCGGTGCTGCAGAAGGCTCAGGCCCAGGGCATCGCGACGATCGACTACGACCGGCTGACGCTGGGCGGCGGCGCGGACTTCTACGTGTCGTTCGACAACACCAAGGTCGGCCAGCTCCAGGGCGAGGGCCTGCAGAAGTGCCTCGACGACGCCGGCAAGACGACGGCGAACATCGCCTTCCTCAACGGCTCGCCGACGGACAACAACGCCACGCTGTTCAAGGCCGGCGCTGTGGCTGCCCTGCAGAAGAAGACCACCAGCGGCGAGTACACCGTGGTCGCGGACCAGGCCGTTCCTGACTGGGACAACCAGCAGGCCGGCACGATCTTCGAGCAGATGTACACCGAGCAGGCCGGCAAGATCGACGGCGTGCTGGCCGCCAACGACGGTCTCGGCAACGCCGCGATCGCCATCCTGAAGAAGAACGGCGTGAACGGCACCATCCCGGTGACCGGTCAGGACGCGACGGACCAGGGCCTGCAGAACATCCTTGCGGGCGACCAGTGCATGACCGTCTACAAGGCCGTCAAGAAGGAGGCCGACGCGGCCGCCGCTCTGGCCGTGGCTGCTGCCAAGGGCCAGGACACGGCCAGCCTCGCGACCGGCACGGTCGACGACTCCGAGTCCGGCAAGACGGTCGCGGCAGTTCTCCTCGACCCCGAGGCGATCTACTTCGACAACGTCAAGGACGTCATCGCGGACGGCTACACCACCAAGGAGAACGTCTGCACCGCCGACTTCGCGGCCAAGTGCGCTGAGGCCGGCATCTCCTGACGCACGACGACGGAGCCCTCGGGCCCCGTTGACCAGGCGGGGCCGGTCCGCGCAAGCGGCCGGCCCCAGCCTGGCGTCCGGAGGCGGAACACGCCGACGGACACGAAAGCCACGCACGACGCACGACAAGGCCGCAGCGACGCGAGCCGACCCGCACAGACCCGCGACGACGCGGGGTGAACCGATCGACCAGACGAGGTGGACGATGACACAAGCAGCGTATGCCGCACCCGACCTGGCCCCTCCACCGACGCTCGAGGTCCGGGGCGGCCGCAAGAACTTCGGCGCGGTGCACGCGCTGCGCGGCGTCGACCTGGTCGCCCGGGCCGGCGAGGTGACCGCGCTGGTGGGGGACAACGGCGCCGGCAAGTCGACGATGATCAAGTGCGTCGCGGGGATCTACCCGTTCGACGCGGGCGACGTCCTGTTCCAGGGCGCCCCGGCCCACATCTCGTCGCCGGCGGACTCGAACGACCTGGGGATCGAGGTCGTCTACCAGGACCTCGCGCTGTGCGACAACCTCGACATCGTCCACAACATGTTCCTGGGCCGGGAGATCAAGAAGGGCTTCCGGCTCGACGAGTCGGCCATGGAGACCCGGGCCGCCGAGGTGCTCGCGGGCCTCTCGGTGCGGACCGTCCGGTCGATCCGCCAGCACGTGGCCAGCCTCTCCGGCGGGCAGCGGCAGACGGTCGCGATCGCGCGTGCCGTGCTGTGGAACTCCAAGCTGGTCATCCTCGACGAGCCGACGGCCGCGCTGGGCGTCGCGCAGACGGAGCAGGTGCTGCAGCTGGTGCGCCGGCTCGCCGACGCCGGCCTGGCGGTCGTCCTGGTCTCGCACAACATGAACGACGTCTTCGAGGTCGCGGACTCCATCAACGTGCTCTACCTGGGCCAGACGGCTGCTCAGGTGCGCACCAAGGACACCTCGCGCACCGACATCATCGAGCTCATCACCAGCGGTTCCGCCGGCCTCGCGCCGGGGCAGGTGGCGCCGCGGATCTCGCCCGATGCGCCGGAGCGCGCGGTGACCGCCGCACCGACGACCACCGATGCGCCGACCACGAACGGGAGCACCTCCGCATGAGCACGTCCACGGTTCCCCCGGCGCAGACGGCGCCGTCGCTGCTGGCCGGCTCGGTCGAGCAGCCCACCTTCAGCGAGTCGGTCGGCAACTACGTCAGCAAGGTGCGGGGCGGCGACATGGGGTCGCTGCCGGCCATCCTCGCGCTCGTCGTGCTCCTCGCGGTGTTCGTGATCCTCAAGCCCAACACGTTCCCGTCGATCGGGAACATCGCCAACCTGTTCCAGCAGGGCGCGGTCGTCGTGACGATCGCGATGGGCCTCGTGTTCGTCCTGCTGCTCGGCGAGATCGACCTGTCGGCGGGCTTCACGTCAGGGGTCTGCGGCGCCGTGCTGGCCACGGGCCTCACGGTGTACCACTGGTCCTGGTACGTGGCGCTGATCGCGGCCCTGCTGACCGGTCTGGTCGTCGGCACGCTCCTCGGCACGCTGGTCGCCCGGATCGGCATCCCGTCCTTCATCATCACGCTCGCCATGTTCTTGGCACTCCAGGGCGTGGTGCTGCTCATCATCGGGTCGGGCGGCAACATCTCGATCACCGACCCCGTGATCATCGCCTTGCAGAACAAGAACGTCCCGCCGCTCCTGGGCTGGGCGCTCGGGATCATCGCGGTGCTGGCCTACGCCATCTCGAGCCTGCGCACCTGGCAGCTGCGCCGCAAGCGCGGGCTGCTCGCGGCCCCGCTCGGCATGGTCGTGATCAAGATGGTCGCCCTGGGCGTCGTCGTGCTGGGCATGGTCGCGATCCTCAACCAGGAGCGCAGCCTCAACCCGCTGCGCGCGTCGATCATCGGCGTGCCGATCGTCGTCCCGCTCATCGTCCTCCTCGCGCTCGGCCTCGGCTTCGTGCTGACGCGGACGGCGTTCGGCCGGCACATCTACGCGGTCGGTGGCAATGCCGAGGCCACGCGCCGGGCCGGCATCAACGTCAAGGCCGTCCGGACCGCGTGCTTCATGATCTGCTCGACGATGGCGGCCGTGGCCGGTGTGCTGGCGGCGTCGCGCGCGACGTCGGTGGACCCGAACGCGGGCGGCTCGAACGTCCTGCTCTACGCCGTGGGCGCGGCCGTCATCGGTGGCACGTCGCTGTTCGGTGGCAAGGGCCGGATCATCGACGCGCTCATCGGTGGTGCGGTCATCGCGGTCATCGACAACGGCATGGCACTGCTCGGGTACTCGCCCGGCATCAAGTACGTTGTCACGGGCTCAGTGCTCGCCGCTGCTGCGGCCGTCGACGCGATCTCTCGTCGACGAGCCACAACCACGGGCCGCGTGTAACAACCTGAGGGAGGCTGCTGGTGCGGCTCGGCGCTGGTCCGCCGGTCCGGCGCGCCGACGCGGCTGCGCAGGACGACGTCAGAAGGGCCAACCTCTCGGCCGTCCTGCGGCTGCTGCACTTCCACGGTCCGTCGACGCGGTCGGACCTGGTGGCCACCACGGGCTTCAACCGGTCGACCGTCGGGTCGCTCACCTCCGAGCTGGTCAAGCTCGGCCTGGTGCGTGAGCGACCCGGCGTCGTCACGGGCAAGGGCCGGCCGTCCAACGTGGTGGAGCCGGTCAGCACCAGCGTGCACGTGCTCGCGTTCGACGTGACGCCGTCGAGCGTCGGGGCCGCTCGCGTCGGGCTGGGCGGCTACATGCTGCAGGTCCGTCGGCGGCTGCACAGCTCGTCGCCGCACGACGTCCCGGCCGTGGTCGAGCTCATCGCCACGCTGGCCAGGGAGATGCAGGCCAAGGCCGCGCCGGGGTCGGTGTGCCTCGGGCTGGTGGTGTCGGTGCCGGGCAGCGTGCGGCAGCCCGACGGGCTGGTGCGTCGGTCGCCCCCGCTGGGCTGGCACGAGGTGCCGTTCGCGGAGCTGCTCCGCACGGCCACGGATCACGAGTACCCGGTCGCCGTCGGCAACGACGGCGACCTCGGCGTCGTCGCGGAGTACCTGCGGGGTGCCGCGCGCGGTGCGCAGGACGTCCTGTACGTCCGCGGGGAGGTCGGCGTCGGTGGCGGGGTCGTCGTCGACGGCGAGCTGCTCAAGGGCGCCGGCGGCTACGCCGGGGAGGTCGGCCACCTCGTCGTGAAGCCCGGCGGGCGTGTCTGCTCGTGCGGGGCGCGCGGGTGCTGGGAGGCCGAGATCGGCGACGCGGCGATCATCCGCGCGGTCGGCCGGGACCCGCGGGAGTCGGACATCGAGGACGTGCTGAGCGACGTCGCCATCGGCAACCGGCGCAGCATCGCGGGCGTGCGCAAGACGGGGGAGTGGGTGGGCCTCGGGCTGGCGAGCCTGGTCAACCTGTTCAACCCGCGCGTGGTCGTGCTCGGAGGGACGCTCGGTGCGCTCTACCCGACGATGGAGCCGACCCTCGCGGCGTCGTACTCGCGGGCACTCGGGCCGATGCGGGAGCAGGCGCTCCTGGTGCGCTCCGACCTCGGGTCGGACGCGCAGCTGGTGGGTGGCGCGGAGGTCGCTTTCGCCGACGTGCTCGAGGACCCGGCGGGCACGCTGGACGCCCGGTCCGAGGAGGAGCCCCAGGCCCTGTCGGGGACCTGAAGGCCAGACATTCTGCACCAAAGCACCCACGGCAGGGTTCTCACAGGCAAGCGTCGGCGTGTCACCGTCCGGTGACCCCCTGTCCGCTGCCTACTCTCGACGAGGCCAGCGCTGTACCCCGTCCGTCCCCGAAACCTGGCCCGCGAGCATCGTGATCAGATTCGAGAACGTCACCAAGGTCTACGCGCGCGGCGCCCGACCGGCGCTGGACCGCGTGTCCCTGGATGTCGAGCGGGGCGAGTTCGTCTTCCTCGTCGGCGCCTCCGGCTCCGGCAAGTCGACCTTCCTGCGGCTCGTGCTGCGCGAGGAGCGGGCCTCGGCCGGGCGCGTCTTCGTCGCCGGCAAGGAGCTGGGCACCCTGTCGTCGTGGAAGGTGCCGACGCTGCGCCGCCACATCGGTGCGGTGTTCCAGGACTTCCGCCTGCTGCCCAACAAGACCGTGTTCGAGAACGTGGCGTTCGCGCTGCAGGTCATCGGCAAGCCGCGCCACCACATCCTCACCACCGTGCCGGACACGCTCGAGATGGTCGGCCTGGCCGGCAAGGAGAAGCGCCGCCCGCACGAGCTGTCCGGTGGCGAGCAGCAGCGCGTGGCCATCGCGCGCGCGTTCGTCAACCGCCCGAACATCCTGCTGTGCGACGAGCCCACGGGAAACCTCGACCCGACCACGTCCTTGGGGATCATGCGCCTGCTCGACCGGATCAACCGCACAGGCACCACCGTGGTCATGGCGACGCACGACGACGAGATCGTGGACCAGATGCGCAAGCGCGTCATCGAGCTGTCCATGGGTGACCTGGTGCGCGACCAGTCCCGCGGCGTCTACGGCTCGGACCGCTGATGCGCCTCCAATTCATCCTCAGCGAGATCGGGCTCGGTCTTCGGCGCAACCTGTCGATGACCATCTCGGTCATCCTCGTGACCTTCGTGTCGCTCACGTTCGTCGGCTCGGCCGCCCTGCTGCAGACACAGATCGGCAAGATGAAGGACGACTGGTACGACAAGGTCGAGGTCTCCGTCTTCCTCTGCCCGCAGAACTCGGACCAGCCGACGTGCGCGAGCGGCGAGGTCACCGACGATCAGAAGGCCGACATCCAGGCGGCGCTCGCGTCGCCCGAGGTCAAGCCGTACGTGGAGAAGATCTACACGGAGACCAAGCAGCAGGCGTACGCGGCGTTCCAGAAGCAGTTCAAGGACCAGTTCTGGGCCTCGGCGGCGACCGAGGACGACATGAACTCGTCCTACCGGATCAAGCTCACGGACCCGAAGCAGTACCAGGTCGTCGCGGACGTGGTCTCGGGCCGGCCCGGCGTCGAGGAGGTCAAGGACCAGCAGCGGCTGTTCGACAAGCTGTTCACCGTCCTCAACAACGCGACGCTGCTGGCCGGTGGCCTCGCGCTCGTGATGCTGCTGGCCGCGGTGCTGCTGATCACGACGACGATCCGCCTGTCCGCGCTGAGCCGCCGCCGCGAGACCGGGATCATGCGCCTGGTCGGGGCGTCGACCGTGTTCATCCAGCTGCCGTTCATGCTCGAGGGTGCGATCGCCGCGACGATCGGCGCGCTGCTCGCCGTCGGGGGGCTCTGGCTGGGCGTCGAGTACCTGGTCACCGACTGGCTGGGCGCGTCCGTGGGCTGGATCCCGTACGTGAGCACGGCCGACGTGCTGGCCGTGGCGCCCATCCTCATCGGGGTCGCCATCCTGCTCGCCGCGATCTCGTCGCTGGTCACCCTCAGCCGCTACACGAAGGTGTGATGATGCGCCGCCTCCGGATGCCCGCGTTCCTCGTCGTGCTCGCCCTGCTGCTCACGGCGTTCTTCGCCGCGCCCGCCAGCGCCGACAGCATCGACGACCGCCGCAAGGCCGCCGAGGCGCACAAGGCCGCCGTGGCCAAGGCGCGCGACGACACCGAGGCCGCGATGGAGGGCGTCGACGCGAGCATCCAGGCGCTCGCCCTGCAGCTGGCCGACACGCAGGCGCAGATCCCCGCCGCGCAGGCCAGCCTCGACGCGGCGAACGCGGCGCTGGAGAAGGCGCAGCGCGAGGCGGCGATCATCGCGGCGCGGCTGCAGGACGCCACGGACCAGCAGGCGACCATCTCCACGACCATCACGGCGGACGCCGACCACGCCAAGCAGATGCGCGCGGCGATCGGGCAGATGGCCCGCGAGGCGTACAAGGGCGGCGGCGGGGTCTCGGGCGTCGACGTCATCCTCGACGCGCAGAGCACCGACGACTTCGTGCAGCGCTACGGGTTGATGTCGACCGCGCTGCGCACGCAGGCGCAGATCCTCGACGACCTCAAGGCGACCGAGTCCGCGAACAAGAACGCCGAGGCCCGCCTGGGCGCGGTGAAGGACAAGATCACCGAGCTCAAGGCCGCGGCCGACCAGAAGGTGGTCGAGGCGGACGCGGCGAAGACGGCCGCCGCAGCGGCCAAGGCCGCGCTCGACAACCTGCTCGCGCAGCAGGTGAGTCAGCAGCACGCGCTCGACGCCCAGAAGGCCGCCCTCGAGGCGCAGCTGGCACAGGCCGACGCCGAGGCCGCGGCCGTGCAGGCCGAGCTCCAGGCGGCCATCGCGGCGCAGAAGGCTCGCGACGCCGCCGCCGGCAACCCCCACGGCCCGGCCGGCCCCATCGGCACCGCGCTGTTCGCCAACCCGACCAGCGTCAACCCGATCTACGTGACGTCCGAGTACGGGATGCGCATGCACCCGACGCTGCACTACGTCCGCCTGCACGCCGGCATCGACCTGCGCACCTACTGCAACACCCCGATCTACGCCGGCCGCGCCGGCACGGTGACGTGGGCCAAGCAGCGGTTCGGCTTCGGCAACCAGGTGATGATCGACAGCGGGTTCGTCAACGGCAACGCCCTGTCGGCGTCGTACAACCACCTCACCAGCTTCGCGGTCGGCGCCGGCCAGCACGTCGAGCAGGGTCAGCTGATCGGGCACTCCGGCAACACGGGGACCTCGGCGGCCTGCCACCTGCACTTCGAGGTGTACGTGAACGGCGCGACGACGAACCCGCGGCCGCTGCTGGGCCTCTGATTTCGGCTGGCGTCGGACGGGTAGTCTCGTCGAGCACCATTCACCTTTCATTGCAGGAACGGGGTTCGACGACGGTGGCCAAGGAGATCGGGCGCAAGGTCGTCGCCTCGAACCGCAAGGCCCGGCACGACTACGTCATCGAGGACGTGTTCGAGGCCGGCCTGGTGCTCAGCGGCACCGAGGTCAAGGCCCTGCGCCTGGGCCGGGCGTCGCTGGTCGACGGCTGGTGCGAGGTGACCAACCACGAGCTGTGGCTCGAGGGCGTGCACATCCCCGAGTACTCGCAGGGCACCTGGACCAATCACGCGCCCCGCCGCAAGCGCAAGCTGCTGCTGCACCGCCAGGAGATCGACCGCCTGGAGTCCCGCACGCGCGAGAAGGGGCAGACGATCATCCCGCTGTCCCTGTACTTCCTCGACGGGCGCGCCAAGGTCGAGATCGCGCTGGCCCGCGGCAAGCGCGAGTGGGACAAGCGGCAGGCGCTGCGCGAGAGGCAGGACAACCTGGAGGCCAACCGCGCGATCCGCGAGAAGCGCGACCTGTGAGGACGCTGCGGGCGTTCTTTCTCGCCCTCTTCCTCGTCGTCGTCGCTGCGGTCCCGGCCTCTGCCGCGCCCGACCAGTCGTCCGGCCGCGAGATCACGCGGTACGACGTCACAGCTGTCTTGAGTGCCGACGGCGTCATGCAGGTCGCGCTCGACTTCGACTTCGACTTCGGCGACGACCCGGGTCACGGGCCGTTCCTCACGCTGCCGACCCGCGTGTACTACGACGACTCGCAGGACCGGGCGTTCCGGTACTCCGACATCTCCGCGTCGTCGTCCACAGGGGCGCCGGCGCAGGTGAACCGCGAGGAGAACGACAACGCGCTGATCCTGCGCATCGGCGACCCCGACATCGACAACGTCTCCGGCGTGCAGACCTACCACGTCGAGTACACGGTCGACGGGCTGGTCAACCCCGCGAACGCCCAGCACTCCGGCGACGAGCTGTACTGGAACGTCATCGGCGCCGGCTGGGAGATCCCGCTGGGCGGTCTGTCGGTCCAGGTCACCGGTCCCGCCGCCGTCGAGGGTGCCGTCTGCTTCGCGGGCCCGAACGGCTCCACCGACCCGTGCACGTCGTCGGCTTTCGACGGATCGTCGTCGACCTTCACGCAGGACCTCGTCCCCGTCGGGTCGGAGTTCTCGACGGTCACGGGCTGGCCGGCCGGCACGTTCCCTGGGGTCGAGCCGATCCTCGTCGACAAGCCGGACCCGCTGGGCCCCGTGCAGCCGGTGTCGCCCCTGGGCATCGTCGCGCTGCTCGTGCTCATCGCCGGCACCATCGTCGCGATCGTGCGGGTGCGTCGCGTCGGCCGGGACCGCGCCTACCTCGGCCTGACTCCGGGCCTGCGGCCGGCCGACAACCAGCCGGGCACGATGTCGGGCTTCCGCGATCGTCGCCAGGTGGTCTCCGTGCAGTTCCAGCCGCCCGAGGGCGTGCGGCCGGGGGAGATGGGCACGCTTCTCGACGAGAGCGCCGACCCCGTCGACGTCACCGCGACCCTGGTCGACCTCGCCGTGCGCGGCTGGCTGCGCATCGAGGAGGTGCCGCGGTCCGACCCCCGCAAGAAGGCCAAGGACTGGACGCTGGTGCAGCTGAAGAACCGCGACGGCTCGCTGCTGCCGTTCGAGGACACCCTGCTGCGGGAGATCTTCTCCGGCTCGACCACCGTGAAGCTGTCGGACCTGCGAACCACGTTCGCGTCGTCGATGGCCAAGGTGCAGGACGGCCTCTACGACCACGTCACCGCCGCAGGCTGGTTCCGGTCCAACCCGAAGTCGGTGCGCTCGCTCTGGCGCGCCGCGGGGATCGTGCTGGTCGTCATCGGCGCCGGTCTCACGTTCTTCGTCTTCGCCTCCGGCGCCTCCGTCCGCGGCCTGGCGCTGGTGCCCATCGCGATCGGTCTCATCGGGCTCCTCGTGGCCGCGCTGGCCAAGGCGGCGCCCGCTCGCACCGAGAACGGGACGGCGGTGCTGGCGCAGTCCCTGGGCTTCCGGCGGTACCTGGCGACGGCCGAGGCGAACCAGCTCAAGTTCGAGGAGGGCGAGGACATCTTCAGCCGGTACCTGCCCTACGCGATCGTGTTCGGCCTGGCCGACCGGTGGGCGCGGGTGTTCGCCGAGCTCGCCGCGCAGGGCCGCGCGGTGTCGCAGCCCGGCTGGTACGTCGGCGGGTACTACCCGGGCGCCAACATCTACTGGGCGACCGCGTTCGCCTCCTCGCTGGACCGGTTCTCCTCGATCGCGACCGAGTCCCTCTCGGCGCCGACCCCCGGGACGTCCGGTGGATCCGGGTTCTCGGGCGGCTTCTCCGGCGGTGGCGTCGGAGGCGGTGGCGGCGGGGGCTGGTAAGACTTCCTGTATGACGCTGCCGGTGATGCCGCCCGTGGACCCCATGCTCGCCAAGTCGGTGCCCACGATCCCTCCAGGAAAGCTCTACGAGCCCAAGTGGGACGGCTTCCGGGCCATCGTGTTCCGCGACGGGGACTCCGTGGAGATCGGCTCCCGGAACACCAAGCCGATGCAGCGGTACTTCCCGGAGGTCGTCCAGGCTGTTCTGTCGTTCTTGCCGGAGCGTTGCGTCGTCGACGGCGAGATCATCGTGCCGTCGTCACGTCATTCCGGCCTCGACTTCGAGGCGCTGCTGCAGCGCGTGCACCCCGCGGAGTCGCGGGTGCGGTTGCTGTCGGTGGAGACGCCGGCGTTGCTGGTGCTGTTCGACGTGCTGGCGCTGGGTGACGACGACCTGACGTCGCTGCCCTTCGCTGAGCGTCGTGCGGTTCTGGAGACGCTCGTCTCCGGCTCGGGTCCCGTCTCCGTCACCGCGCAGACCTCCTCGCTCGACGTCGCGACCGACTGGTTCTCGAGGTTCGAGGGCGCGGGGCTCGACGGCATCGTCGCCAAGGACCCGGCGGGACTGTACGAGCCCGGCAAGCGGACCATGCAGAAGATCAAGCACGAGCGCACCGCCGACTGCGTGGTCGCCGGCTACCGCCCGCACAAGTCTGGGGACGACGCTGTCGGGTCGCTGCTGCTGGGGCTGTACAACGACGACGGAACGCTCGCGTCCGTGGGCGTCGCAGCGTCGTTCCCGATGGCGCGGCGCCGTGAGCTGGTGACGGAGCTCGCGCCCCTGGTGGTGCCTCTGGAGGGGCACCCGTGGGACTACTCAGCCTTGAGCAGGACCCCGCGTGAGGCGGCGGGGAGCCGCTGGTCGGCCGGCAAGGACCTGTCATTCGTGCCGCTCTCGCCCACGCTGGTCGTGGAGGTCGCCTACGACCACATGGAGGGCGAGCGGTTCCGGCACACGGCGCAGTTCCGTCGGTGGCGCCCCGACCGCGACCCGTCGTCGTGCACGTACGCGCAGCTCGAGGAGCCCGTCTCGTACTCGCTCTCGGACGTCCTCGCGGCCGGCTGAGTTCCACAGGTTGCGCACGGGTTCATACCAGCGATCTCCCGGTTCGCCCGAGTTACCTGATCCTTGTCGGCACCACCCCGGGTGCCGCCGAGGAGGGCAGGACCATGGACGAGCAGCAGCGCGACGAGACGGTGGGCGCACCCGCGGCGGAGCCGGGGCGCGTGGAGGAGACGGGTGTCGAGGCGCCAGCAGGGGCAGCGGCCGACGAGCCCACGCCCGGCGCGGTCGATGAGCCTCCGGCTGTTGCCCAGCCGGTCGTCGCCCAGCCCGCGACGAGCACCGACCCGACGCCGGCCGCGGTCGAGCCCCCGCCGCATGCACTGGCAGCGACCGCGCCCGCAGCGCCTTTGCCCACCGCACCGCCGGCCCCGGCCGCGGCGGCACCCGCGACCTCGGCGCCGATGTCAGCCACACCCCCGGCGCCGGCTCCGACTACGAGCACGTACCCCACCCTTGTGCAGCCGACGGCGGCACACCCGGCACCGACCGTGATCTCCCCGATGGCGAGCATCTACCCGGCACCGCCGTACCCCCACGCGGGCGGCACCGCGACGGCGACCAAGCCCGTCGTGCGCCGCAGCCTCGCGATCGGCGCAGCCGGGGGAGCGCTGGCCCTCGGGCTGCTCGCGGGCGGGGTGACCGCGGGAGCGATCGTCGCCCTCCACGCGTCCACCGACGACACGGCGACGACGAGCGCGCAGGGTGCGTCGTTCGTGCCGCCGACGGTCACGCCGCCGTCGTCGGAGAACCCGTCGTACACCGCCCCGGGAACGGGTTCGGGCTCGGGATCTGGCACCCAGACGCTCCCCGACACCACCCAGTCCTCCGCCGCAGCGGCGAGCACGGACCAGCAGGTCGGCGTCGTCACCATCAACACCACGCTCGGCTACCAGAACGCCGCGGCGGCCGGCACGGGCATGGTGTTGACGTCGGACGGGCTGGTGCTCACCAACAACCACGTGGTCGAGGGGTCGACGGCCATCGAGGTCACCATCGAGTCGACCGGCAAGACCTACACCGCGACCGTCCTGGGCACCGACGCCACCCACGACGTCGCGCTGCTCCAGCTCCAGGACGCGTCGGGGCTGGACACGGTCGCGCTCGACAACGACAACGGCGTGGTCTCCGGCGACGCCGTCACGGCGGTCGGCAACGCGGAGGGCGGCGGCGACCTGCTCGCGGCCGCCGGCTCCGTGGTGGCGACCGACCAGACGATGACGGCCTCGTCCGACGGCTCGACGGCGGGGGAGACCCTGAGCGGGCTCATCGAGTTCTCGGCCGCGGTAGTCCCGGGCGACTCGGGCGGCCCCCTGCTGGACGACGAGGGCGAGGTGGTCGGCATGACGACCGCGGCCTCCACCGCCACCTCGGTGACGACCGTCGCCTACGCGATCAGCATCGAGGACGCCCTGGTCATCGCGCACCAGATCGACTCGGGCGCGGCCTCCGACACCGTGACCATCGGCTACCCGGCGTTCCTCGGAGTGTCCCTGGCTTCCGGGTACCAGGGCGCGGTCGTGGCGGGCGTCCTCGACGGCACCCCGGCGGCGTCCTCGGGCCTCGCGGCCGGCGACACGATCGCGTCGGTGAACGGTGCGGCCGTGGCGTCCGCTTCGGACCTGTCGACCGCCCTCAAGGCGTTCGCCCCCGGCGACTCGGTGGCGCTGACCTGGACCTCGGCCGACGGCACCGCCGGCTCGGCCACGGTCACCCTCATCGCCGGACCCGCCGACTGACCCCGCGGGAATGAGGCCGACCAGCCTGCCGTTGCGAGGTAGGCTGGTCGGACCGGCTTCAGCTGGTGCTTGAAAACTGAACATGGGGGTGATCGGTTTCGACGGTGATCGTCGAACCAGGAGAAGCGGGTCGAGGACGCACGGTTATCTCGTCAACGCTCCGTGCAAAACCATAGGTGCCAATTCCAACCGCACCGACTTCGCCCTCGCCGCCTGAGCGAGTCCCGAAGTCCGTTGGCCTGAGTTTGCTCTTGACTCAGTAACCAGCGTCATCTAGAGAGCCACTGCTGGTCATTGTCGTCAGTGCAATGGCCGGGACTTTTAGCTGACTGAGCCCGTCCACAACTTGCCTGTGGGATTGTGGGGGCCGAGAAAATCACAGCAGGCTGCACCCGGAGAATCCCTGGTACTGCGTCACCGGACGCGGGTTCGATTCCCGCCACCTCCACCTGTCTGACCTGCGGAAACGTCGGCCTTGTTGACCAGGAATAGCCATCCGTTGACTCGGGTGGCTATTTTTGTCTCTATGGCGAGCATCCGTGAGCGCCGGCGTCGCGATGGCACGAAGGCCTTCGCCGTATTGTGGCGCGACCCGGATACCGGACGCCAGACCTCGCTCACGTATGACGATCTGCGTGACGCCACGGTGGCTCGTCAGCTCATCGAGGCGGCTGGCGGATACGCCGCCGAGGCCGCGCGGATTGCGGACACCGTGCGTCATCGCGGCCCGACCGTCGATGACGTCATCTCCGAACACATCGACCTGCTGACGTCGGTCGGCCGAGACACCCGCGCGCACTACCGCCAGCAGCTCGCCACGCACATCTCGCCCGTTCTCGGCCCCTATGCCGTCAAGTCGATCACCTACCGGCACGTGGCCGAGTGGGTGCGCACGATGACGGACCGCGGCTACGCACCCAAGACGATCGCCAACGTGCACGGGCTGTTCTCCGCGGCGATGACGACCGCCGTGCGGCTCGGGTACCGCGACGACAACCCGTGTGCCGGCGTTGAGCTGCCCAAGTCGCAGGCGACGCATGACGAGATGACGGTGCTCACGCGCGACGAGTTTGCGCTGCTGCTGTCGAAGGTCGCCGAGTACTACCGGCCCCTCGTCCTGCTGCTCGTTGCCTCCGGGCTGCGCTGGGGGGAGGCGACTGCGCTCACCGTCGCCGACCTCGACCTCACGTCGACGCCCGCGACCGTGCGCGTCACGAAGGCGTGGAAGCGCGACGAGAACCGTCACTGGTACGTCGGCCCACCCAAGACCAGGCGAGCGCGACGCACCGTGTCGCTTCCCGACGACCTCGTCGGCGTTCTCCGCGGCGTTATCGCTAGCAAGGCTCCGGGAGATCTCGTGTTCCCGAACACCGTCGGGAGCCAGCTCTCGTCCTCAAGGTTCTGGACGCAGACGTGGACGCCCGCGCTCGAGGCCGCGATGAACCCGCTGCGGCCGGACGGGTCGCCCGACCCTGACGCGCCCCGGCTGACGAAGCGTCCACGCGTGCACGACCTGCGGCACACGCACGCGTCGTGGATGATCGCCGCCGGCGTCGACCTGTTCATCCTGCAGCGGCGGCTCGGGCACGAGTCGATCACGACGACGACCGAGACGTACGCACACCTGCTGCCGGACCAGCAGGCGGCCGCGGCGGCCGCCGCGGGAAGAGCGTTGAGCGGGCTCGTCATCCAGCCTCAATGACGGCTCACGCGCGCAGCGTGAATGTCGCGTCATCGCTGTGTCTATAGGCACGGTGTATTGCATGGCCGTCATCGGCCGTTCGTCAGGCGATCGGGAACGCCTCCGCCAGGCTTCGTTGGATCTCCTCGACGATCGTCGGTGCGAGCGCGCCGGGGGAGGTCAGTCGTTCGTACGCCTTCCGCGGCCAGAGGACGTCGACGCCATCGATCTGGAACGAGCCGCCGAACAGCGGCCAGTCGGCATCGACGAAGCAGAGCATCCCGCGCGCGGGGATGTCATCGTGACCCGCAGCGGCGAGCGCGTCCCGGACGAGCAAGACCTGCTTGAGGACGCCTTCGACGAGCTTGGTGCCGTCGCGGGAGCCGATGACGAGTCGGGACGTGCGCGGGCGGATGATGCCACCCTCGACCTGCAGCGTCGGTCGCCCGGCGTAGCGCTTGGCGTCGATGACGTAAACGCCTGACGGTGCCACGGCGATGTGGTCGATGTTGGTCCTGGTGCGAGGGATCCGACGGTCGTGCAGCATGCGGATGCCCTTGTCGGCGAGCGAGTCCAGGCCGCGCCCGAGCATCTCCTCACCCTTGGCGCCACGCGCCCACGCGGTCGTGCTCTGCGGTTGCTCCGAGACCGCGAGTATGAGCCCGCCGAGGCGCGGGTGTGCGTCGCGGATGCGCGTCTCGCGGGCCGCGCTGCGACGCTCGAACTCTCGTCGCGCCGAGCTACCTGCTACGCCGGCCTCAACCTCCGCAGGCGGCCGGGGAGGGGGCTCGGGCAGGGTGTCGCCGGCTGCCGTCTCGAGTGGCGCGGGTGCCGGGCACCGCACGCACGTGACCGACTTCGTGCTCCGGTCGTAGACGCCCGTGGTCCCGGCCGCGAGCGCCGTCCCGCATGCGCGGCACGTCCCGGCGTAGCGCAGGCGCATCGTCTTGGGACCGGGGACCGCCTCGCCGCCGCTTGTCGCCATGCCTGTGCATCGGCAACTTCGCCGCCGTCCTGAACGCCCCGGATTTGCCCAGGAGCGGCAAACACAGGAATGGTCGGCCCGTCAGAACATCTGAGGGTCGCCCTGCACGTGCGGGCGCCGCTGGTGCGCTCGGAGCGACCGGACCGTGGCCCCGAGCGAACCGAGATCAGCTGACGCCTCAGCCGGCGGCTCGGCCTCGGGGTCGACGCCGTCAACCGTTGCGAGCCGTACGAGCGCATCGATGTGCTCAGGAAGGAAACGGATCTTGCCCCTCCCGAACTTCAGGTGCGGCACCCGACCGCGCCGCGCCTGCTCTCGCACCCACTCGACTGAGATGCCGAACGACTCCGCGACCTCCTGCGGGGTGGCCGCCGTGTACCCGATGGTCATCGTTACTCCCTCCCGGACTCATCACGCCGCGCCGCGAGCGACGCCGCAAGGCACTACCGGAGATCTGTGGACCACGTCGGCATCGGGTGAGCGTGTGTGGCGCCGGTGCCGTACCGCTGACGAGCGCCCTGCCGTGTGATCGCCAGGCATTGAGCGATCGCCGTCCAAGGCGCGCCCACCGCGCGCGCCCGCTCAACCTCGTTGGCGATCTCGGTGTCGAGCGCACGGACGGCCGCCCGCGCCTCTTCGCGGCGCCGAATGAGTTCCGTCAGGCCAGCATCCTCGAACGGAGGTACTGCCGGGCGTACGTAGGTCCGGCGTTGTGCCGACGTGGCCCGTCGGGGCGCCGGCCGTTGAGGCTGCTGCGTCGAAGTCGAGCGTGCAGGTGCGGACCTCACCCAGGTCGACTCCGACGACGCGACCGTCCCGCCTGTCCCGAGCCACGCGGGCAACGGTGCTGCTGGACCTGACCCCGCCACGTCACGTGCTTCGACCGCCGCCAGCTTCGCCCGCTCCCGGCGGATCAAGTCCCGTCGTCCCATCCCGATCACCTCCCTCGACGGCAGGTATGCGGCGATCGGTGCAAGATGCGACGACCCACGGCTGCGAAGTGCCGGCGGTGCTGGTCGGCGACTAGGCCACGCTGCGGCCTGACAACGGAGGTTTCAGCGCATTGACTCGTCTGGCACCACGGGGAGACCGCCCGTGTCACACGCCTGGTGGGCCTTAAGCCCGGGCAAAGTCCGAGTCTGGGCGGGGAACCCACTCCTGTCGGGCGGTTCTGGCGGATGTGGCTCCGCAGAGCCACTGAACGCAGCTGCGCCGTTGGACCTGAGGGGCGCCGTTGCTGGCCGCTCTCTCCCCAGCCTGGGGCGCGCACATCGACGGCCGAGGGGCGCTGACCACCGCCCGACACGACCGGTCCAGGGTCGGCACGCCACACTCCGTTACATGACCCCTAGGGTTCGAGGCGAGACGACCGGGTCACGAGGGCAACCACCAATCCGTCCGCAAACGCACGACACACCATTGCCCTGCTGACCAACAGCTGTGCACGTCGCGCCACATCTCGCCGATAGGGTTCGTGGGACGCGCACCGCTGATTTAGGAGACCAACTACATGACGCTGCTCGCCGCACTGGAGCCCCGTGACGACGTGCTTACGGGCGAGCTGACGGAGAGCCGTTTCGCCGCCGGCCTTGAGGACGTCATCGCAGGCCGGGCGGCGGACGCCTACGGCAAGCCGAGCGAGTTCTTCGCCCGCACCTACCCGAGTGAGGGCCTGCGGACGCTGCTCAATGAAGCGCTGGGGCGCCTTCGGGGGACGCGGCCCGACGCGGCGAGTATCCTCCGCCTCGAGACCGCATTCGGCGGCGGCAAGACGCACAACCTCATCGCGCTGTACCACGCGGCCCGAGGGGGTCTGCCAGATGCAGATGCCCCCTCATTCCTCGATCCCGCGGTCCTCGAAGGGGACGGCGGCGAGCCTGCCATCGCGGCGTTCGTAGGCACGACCGCCGGAGCAAGCACATTTCCGGAGGTGGCGGGCGTCTCGGCCAGTACCCCTTGGGGCTACCTCGCCCTGCAAATCGCGGGCAAAGCCGGCTACGAAGTCGTTCGGCAGGATGACGAGGCGCTCAGCGCCCCGGGCAGCGACCAGCTCAAGCGGGTGTTCGGCGACCGTCCCGTTCTCATTCTCGTCGACGAGATCGCCCGCTACCTGTCCGCTGCCGGCGCCCGCAAGGTCGCGGACAGCACTCTGGCTAAGCAGACGCTGTCATTTCTCATGTCCCTGTTGGAGGCTGCGGACAGTAGCGAGCGCGTCGTTGTCGTCATCACGACTGCCGGTGAGACCGACGCCTTCGCCTCCGACACGGAGGCACTGTCGTCGGTGCTGCGCGAGGTATCCAGCCTCCTCGCCCGAAAGGAACTGGTCCTCCGTGCCAGCGGCGAGGCCGACCTCCCAAAGATTCTCGCCCGCCGACTGTTCAAGACCGACATCGAGCGGATGCCGGAGCGCTCGTTGGTCGCCTCTCGGTACGCCGAAATCGCCGATTCTGCGCACTCGGCCGGGCTCGACCTGCCCACCGACATGCTCGGGGCGGCGTTCGCAAAGGCAGTCGAGACGACCTTCCCCTTCCACCCGGACCTGATCGAGGTCCTCGACAAGCGGCTGTCGACCATCCCAAACTTCCAGCGCACGCGCGGCGCACTGCGCCTGCTTGCGCGCGCCGTGCGTCGGATCTGGGATGGGGGCCAGGACCTCGACCTGATTCACTTGCACCACATCGACTTGTCGGATCCGGTTCTCGCCGAGGAACTTTCCAGCCGCATCGACCGGCCCCTCTATGAACCTGTCATCCGCGCTGACATCGCCCAGCAGGTAGGCGGAACCCCGAGCCACGCCGATGACGTCGACGCCCGCATGGGCACCCGGTACGGTCGGCGGCTTGCTACCGCCGCATACCTGTTCAGCCTCACCCGTGATGTCCCCGGGGTCCCGGCGAGCGCCCTGCACGGCGCCGTGTTGGCACCAGGTGACGACCCGAACCTGATCACTAAGGCGCTCGACAGCCTGGAGAACACCTGCTGGTACCTACATTCCGATGTGCGCGGCTACCGCTTCTCGACCGAAGCGAGCCTGGTCCGGCTAATCCAGGAGGCCGAGGAGAAGGTATCTGGCCAGAAGGTCCGCGAGCGTGCCACAAAAATCCTCTCCGAGCAGTACAAGGACTCCGCGCTAAAGGTTCGCCGCGCATGGGAAGATGCCAGGGTCCCGGACAACAGCGAAGACGCGTACCTCGTCGTCTACCACTGGGACGATTTCGACGATGCCAAAGGTAAGAAGGGTTTTGATCCGGCGGACGGCGTGCCAGGCAAGGTCACCGAGACATACGAGAAGTCCCCTGTCGGCGGAGTGCGCGAGTTCCGCAACCGTATCGTCTTCCTCGTCCCGAACGCCCAGTTCCACGAGCCGATGCTCGCCGCGGTCCGGCGCCTCATGGCGCTGGAGCAGCTCAAGACCACACCGGAGCTACTTGCTAGCCTCGGCGAGACCAAGCGCGCAGAGGTCGCCAGGCAGTCGTCCGAGGCTCTCGGCCTCGCGCGCGTGGCGGTCTGCAACCACGTCAGCGTTCTTTACGTCCCGGACAAGACGGGGCTGGAGAGCACGATCCTTACGACAGTCACTTCGGCGAGCCTGCTGCCGAATCAGACCGACGCCATCATCAGCAGCCTCGACTCGATGGACAAGCTCCTTCGAGAGGGCAGCAAGCCTCTCGACCCTGCGTGGGTCCGCACCCGGCTCGGCGTTCAGTTCGAAAGCCCGCAGCCGACGATGGAGCTTGCCCGAGCGTTCGCCCGCCGACCTGACCTCAAGTTGGTCCTCGACCGCCAGCAGCTCGTCAACTTGCTACTCGCGGGGGTCCGCAACGGCGTCTGGGAGTACCAGGCCCCGGACGGCGGTGCAGTGGGCTGGTCCACGAAGACGCGCCCCGGACCAACGCCGCGGCTCTCCGAAGACGCACTCATGCACCCACCCGGTTCGGCACCTGAGCTCGGCACAGAGGCATGTCCGCTCTGCGGCAAGGTGCACGAGGGTCTCTGCGACGACGGAGGCGGAGGCAGCAGCGACATCGACGAGGACAGCAAGGCGCGCGAGTTCGCGGCGGCAGGGTCCGCGGGACCGTCCCTGATCAGCGCACGGCAGGCCGCCGTCGACGCCGGCCGAAAGTTAGCGACGCGACTGCGAGTGAGCGTCATTACCGTCGGCGACGATGCAGGTAAGGAGCTCCAGCGCCTGCTCACGGTTCCTGTGGGCGCAGGGTCGAAGGCGAAGACGATCTACCGCATCGACGCCAGAGTCCAGCTCGACGACCCGGCCCACGTCGTCCATGTCGACTTCACTGGCACACCTGTGGACTACGCCGTTCTCCGAGAACCAATTCGTGCTTTGCTCAGTCGACAGGCGAGCGTTACCGCATCGGTGGACACGACCTGGACCGATCCTGTTGAGCTTCAGGGACCCGAGATCGCAGCTATTACTAACGCTGCTCAGTCGACGGGCCCGACCAAGTGCGACATCCGGCTCATTACGGAGGGGGACGCGTGACTCGAAGCGAGACGTACTCCTGCCTGATCGAGCGTGACGACGACGGGCGTATAACGGCGCTCAGCGTCGACGCCTGCGAGCTCGACGGGTCGCAGCGCCACGTCCGCGTCAACGGCTACCGCGCGATACACGTTGCTGCAGGCTTTCAAGAGGTGCTGCGCTCAGCGCGACTCAGGGGGCGTGAGCTCACCGGCACCGAGCCCATCCGCGTCGATGCGCAGCTCGGAGCGCACGTCGAGCTGGTGCTCCGCGCCGTCAAGCCGCTCAAGCGGATCGACCGCATTAGCACCGTGGCTGAGGGCGTAGCGGCTATGAGCCGTGAAGAGGCCGCTTACTGGCATGCGCAAGTTAACCGACGCAACGGCCTGCGGGCGTTGCGGATCCTTCTTGCTGAGGGCAGCAATCGATGACCGTCGCGAGTCTTATTGATCAGTGGTTTCCTGCCCAGCAAATTGGTGCCGAGAGCCTACGTGAGCGTGGAAGTGCCAAGGCGTTTCCGCCAGTCAACTTCCTCCACGTCTGGTGGGCCCGCCGACCGTTGTCCGCGAGTCGGGCCGCGGTATTAGGATCGCTGCTTCCGGCATGGCCAGCCGCAGATGCGGCAGTCGATGAGCCGCAACAGGAGATCGTCCAGGACGTCCTTCGAAGCAACTTCGCCGACGAGGCTGCCTACCACGCCTGGTTCCTAGAGGTCGTCGGCATCCCGCGCGGTAAGGACCCGGCCGCCATCCGCCGACTGCTCGCGTCCGCCAACGCTGAGGGCCGGAAACTACAGGGAAATGGCTACGGCTATGACCGGGCGTTCACTCGAAACCCGACCCAGTCGGAAATTGACCTAATCCGACGGCTGAGCATGGCGCGCAGCGGAGCGGACACCACACCAGTTGTACTCGACCTCTTCGCTGGAGGTGGGAGCATCCCCTTCGAAGCTATGCGACTTGGCTTCGACACGTACGCGAATGAATTGAACCCTGTCGCCAGCGCCATTCTTCAGGGCACTCTTGGAGTTGTTCATGACTTTGGTGCCGACCTCTCAGGCGATATCGCGCATTGGGGTGGCCGGTGGGCTGAAGCGGTGCAGCTGCGACTCAGCCCCTATTTTCCACACTCAGTTGGTACGCGCATCGCCGGCTACGTGTGGGTCTTCTGCGTTCCGTGCCCGATAACCGGGCGGCAGACTCCTCTCGCGCCGAATCTATGGCTCGCCAGAACCTCGAATGGAAACGGTGATGCTGCCGTGCGCCTTGACGTCGTGGGCGACGTTGTCACTCCGACGGTCATAGAGGGCAATATGGCGGGGCACTACGGTGATCGCGCAACTTATAAGGGCGGCGTGGGAGAGAGCATCTGGGAAAAGGGTGCTACGTTCGATGCGCATTACATCCAGCATCAGGCTAGCGAAGGCAGGGGCAGTTACATGCTCCTTGCGGTAGCAGTCGAGGAGGGGAAGGGCCGCACATTCCGTGCTCCGCGTGAAGACGAGCTTCGCGCGATCGCGGCCGCCGAACAGGAACTTCTACGTTTGCGGCCCAGATGGGAAGTGGACGGTCTGGTGCCGGACGAGTTGGTGCAACCTGGCCACAAGACGGGCGAACTTCTTCGAATGGGTATTCGACGGTGGTCGGAGGCTTTTATGAGCCGTCAACTGCTCGCAAATATGGTACTGCTAGAGGAGCTCTTGCAACTGCAGAAAGAAATGTTGCGGGTGCTCGGAGAGCCTCGCGGAAAAGCTGTTGCTTTGCACCTGGCATACGCGCTAGATCGCGCTGTCGACTACAATAGTCGCCTTTGTAGCTGGGACGCGAGTCGCAACAAGATGCGAAATGGTTTCGACCGCCACGACTTTGCCTTTTCCTGGACCGGAGCGGAGTTCGAGGCCGCCCGAGCCCTAGTGCCGTGGCTCGTCGACAATGCGGCCCGCAACCATCGCAACCTAAGCGCGCTAGTCCATGGAACGCAGAAAACCTTCGACTCAGCTGAAAATTTGGGCAGGCCAGAGGTGCTTCGAGGTTCCGCGACGAGCCTTGCCCTCGCTGATGATTCAGTTGACGCCGTCGTGACGGACCCGCCCTATTACGACAATGTCATGTACGCTGAGCTCAGTGACTTTTTCTACGTCTGGATGAAGCGAAGTCTTCGGTACGTATGGCCCCAGTTTACCGACCTACAGGCGACGGATAAACAAGCGGAAGCGGTTGCGAATCCCAGCCTCTTCAAGGATGTAGCAACCCACAAGGGTCCTGGGAGGCGATTGGACGGGGCACGCACGGCGGCCCAGCTGGCTGACGAACACTATGAGCGGCTTCTTACCGACGCATTCAGCGAAGCCCGCAGGGTGCTCAGGCCCGGTGGCGTCCTGAACGTGATGTTCACGCACAAGCGGGTGGATGCCTGGGACACACTTGGCGCCGCGCTATTGAACTCCGGCTTCGCCATCACTTCGTCTTGGCCAATCGCGACCGAGTCTGAGAACTCTCTGCACCAGGCGAAGAAGAACTCCGCCCAGTCGACTATTCTGCTGAACTGCCACAAGCGGGGCGAAACTGTCCCGGCGTATTGGACGGACATCCGCCGAGACGTCGAGAGCGCTGCTGTCGATGCTGTGGAGCGCTTCTCTCGCCATGGACTACGTGGTGTCGACTTGACGCTCGCAACTTACGGACCGGTGCTCGCCGTTCTGTCGCGGAACTGGCCGGTCTATACAGGCGCACTCGACGAAGCTGGCGAGCCAGAAGTTCTCCGCCCCGATGTCGCCCTAGATTTGGCCAGGGAGAAGGTTGCAACTCTCAAGAAGCGAGGGCTGCTCGGTGGGAAGGACGTCGAGTTCGACAGGGTGACCGACTGGTGGTTGCTGGCGTGGTCGGACTTTCAGGCAGCGGAGTTCCCTGCGGGCGAGGCGTTGAAACTTTCGCTCGCGACGCATCTCGACTTGGAGACCCTTAGTAAGACGCACAAGCTGATTCGGGCGGCGTCGGGCAAAGCAACGCTGCTGACTCCCGCGCAGCGCAGAACAGCAAAGGGTCTCGACGTCGACGCAGCGACTTACCCCTCGTTGATTGACACCCTGCACTCGCTGATGCTCATCTACGACGAGGACGGAGCCAGCGCCGCGCAGTCCTGGCTCGCGCGTCGCAATCTCACGGACGACATCCGCTTCAGGGAGCTCGTGCGCGCGGCGCTTAATGCCGTCCCACGCGGCAGGCAGAATGGGTCGTTCGTACGCCCGGAGGCCCGGGTGCTCGACTCCCTGCGAACGTCCTTTTTCGAAGACATCCCGCTGCCGCCTGAGCCTGAAACAGCAATGCCAATCGCGAACCCCGTCCTGTTCTGATGAGCGAGGGGACCGTCGCCAGCTTGCGAACACTGGACCTGCCGCCCGGGTACGACAGCGGCGACGACGTCCTTAATGCTTTTTACGTCCCCGCGCTCCAGCGTGCGGTCACCTACGCTCGGTCGGTCGGGTACTTCCGTTCATCATCGCTGTCAGTCGCCGCCCGCGGTCTCTCCAGGTTCGTCAACGGCGGTGGCACTATGCGCCTTTTGTGTGGAGTCGAGCTCCGCGAAGAGGATGCCCAAGCCCTGCAGGGCAAGGCGTCGCTGGACGGGCCGCTTGCGGAGCGTCTCGCCGAAGGGCTTGCGACGACCAACGACGTCGACCGCCGGCGCATTGAGGTGCTCGCTTGGCTCGTGTCGCAGGGCAGGCTGCAGGTCCGCGTAGCCGTCCCGGTCGACCACGACGGATCGCCGTTGGCGGGAGCGGACAACAATCCCTACTTTCACGAGAAGGTTGGGGTCCTCGGCGACGCCGACGGTGACGCCGTGGCCTTCCAAGGAAGCGTCAACGAATCGGCCACGGCGTGGACTCGTAACTTCGAGTCGTTCAGCGTCTACACCAGCTGGAATGGTACGGCCGCCCACTACGCATTCTGGGTCGGCCGGTTCGAGCAGCGCTGGGAAGGCAAAGTCCCCGGCTTCCGGGTTTACCCGCTCCCTGAGGCAGCAGAAAAGGCACTGCTGGCACATGCGCCCGACACCGTTCCGGGCGAGCGAGACCCCGAAGAGCCGCCTCCCGTTGGGGAGCCCAACACCGTGGCCCGTTTTCTGCAGATGGCACCGAGAATGCCGTGGGCGACCGACCTCGCCGAGGCGACGAGCGGCGTCCGGCTGTTCCCGCACCAGCGCCAGAACGTTGCCCGGCTCGCGGGTCTGTACCCGCGGTCGTGGCTGGTCGCTGACGAGGTGGGTCTGGGCAAGACGGTTAGTGCGGGCATGAGCCTGAGGCGGCTGTTGCTCAGCGGCGAGGTCAGCAAAGCGCTCGTGCTCGCTCCCGCGAACGTCTGCCGCCAGTGGCAGGACGAGCTGTTCGAGAAGTTTGCTCTGTGGGTGCCGCGACTCGACCAAGGGAAGATTTACGGGGCGCACCCAGATGACATTCGCCCCGCCGGATTGAACCCTTACGCCGAACACCCGCTCCTACTGGCGTCCAGCCACCTTGCCCGGCGGCCCGACCAGCAGAAGCTTCTCCTTTCCGCCGCTCCGTACGACCTGCTCATCGTCGACGAGGCGCACCACGCCCGACGCCAGCAAGGGAACGAAGACAGGTACCGCCCCAGCCGGCTACTGGAGCTGCTGGACAAGGTGAACGAGCACAATGCCGCGAGGGCGCTGTGGCTACTGACCGCGACCCCCCTGCAGACCGCTGCTGTGGAACTCGTCGACCTGCTTCGACAGACCGGGCTTGCAGGGCCGCTCGCGGACGAGTACGCGTTCGTCCGCTTCTACAAGGAACTCGGCAAGCGGGAAGACAAAGACATAGCCTGGGCGTGGCTCGCCGAGCAAGTCCACAGCACGCCGCAGATGCCGAGGACCGGCGCTGAGGACGCGCTGGCTGCAGAACTCGTTCGGCGGCTGGGACCCGTCCGCGCCGAGATCGTCTTCCGATTCGGCCGCGACGGCGTCCCGGCGGACCAGCGCACGCAGGAGCTGGGCGCAGATGGACGGCTCGCGCTGAAGGAGTGGTTGAGGGCGCTCGGTCCCGTGGGCCAGTACGTGGCCAGGCACAGCAGAGCGACGCTGAAGGCATATCGGCAGCGCGGTCTGATCAGCGAGAACCTCGCCGACCGCGACGTCAAGCCGCACGTCGTCGACCTGGGGGAAGACGAGCAGCAGCTTTACGACGACCTTGAGGCGCTCATCGACCGACTGCTCGCAGCCCACGGCAAGCGTCGAGGCGCTGGTTTCGTCCTGACGGTGTATCGGCGACGGCTCACCAGCAGCTGGGCCGCGATCCACAAGACTTTGCTCAAGCGGCTGGACAACGAGGAGACGCTGCTCGACCAGACCGTGCTGGAGGAGGACGCTGCGGACGACCTCGACGACGACGGGCTCGGCGGGGTCAAGGACAGCGACGCTGTTCCGCTAACTGCTAAGGATCTTCAGGAGATGCGGGCATACGCAGACCGCATCGCCCAAGTCCACGATGGAAAGTTCCAGGCGCTCGAGCGGCACCTTGAGGAGGCTCGCAGTGACGGCCACAGCGCGATTGTGTTCACGCAGTTCACCGACACGCTCGACTCGCTGCGCGACCGGCTGCATCAGCGATACCGCAGCCACCTCGCGACCTTCACGGGGGACGGGGGGCGGGTCTTCCGGGAGCACCAGGGCTGGGTCGACATTAGCAAGCGAGACCTCGTCGAAGCTGTCCGAACCCGCGCAGTCACGGTGCTGCTCGCAACCGACGCGGCGAGCGAGGGCCTGAATCTCCAGACGTGCAGCTACCTCGTCAATTACGACATGCCGTGGAATCCCATGCGCGTGGAGCAGCGCATTGGGCGCATTGACCGACTCGGCCAAGTTCGGAGCACTGTCACGGTCAGGAACTTCTTCATCGAAGGGACCGTCGAGGAGGAGGTCTACCGAGCGTTGGCCGCCCGAATCGACTTGTTCAGCGGCATCGTCGGCGGACTCCAGCCCATACTCGGGGCGGTCGAGGGCGCGTTCCGGGAGGTGTTCCGGTCCCCGGCGAGCGAACGTGCGCAAGCTCGAGTAGCAGGTGTCCAGGCACTCGTCGCGCTTGCAGAATCGAACCCCGGCGCGGATCTGCCGCTCGGCGTAGACGAGGACCCGCTCCCCATCCCACAGCCGGGGCTCAGCCCCGTGACGCTGGCTGACCTGCGCGAAGTCGTCATTGAGCGACTCGGAGCCGTCCTCGACGAGCCGGGACGCCCCGCAACTTCGGACCCGACACGGGTCAGCCGCGACCCCGAGTCGTGGGTGGCTCTGGCGACCTACGGACACCCCAGACTCGACGCTGCGCTCGCGCACCGCGCCGGCGGTGCGACAGCGGCATCGGTGGTGCTGGTCGAGGATGGGTCCACCGGACCGGCCATCGCAGTGCGCAGCGACACTGTCCCACCGCGGCCCGCGCAGTCAATGGCCGACATCGACGGGCTCGGTCCGTCGGTTAGCCGCGCCGAGGCTGAGGCAGTGGCCGAGATGCTCCTCGCGCGCGCGACGAGCACGCGCGCGGCTCGGTACGACGCGGTGGGTCAGCGCAACCAAGCAGACGCCCTGCGCAAGCTGAAGCAGCGGTTCGCCGAGCTGGTCGGTGCTGTGCTGACGGACGCTGCCGCTGCTGGGCGATCCGCAGGCACCACGACCGAGCCCGGACTGCTGTGGCTCGACCTCAAGGGCGAAACCACCGTCCTGCGATACATCGAGACATATCGCGCGCGGCTCGGCATGGATAGGGCGCGTTTCCTTCGCCACGATCCTGATGACGTACGGGAGATCGGCGCCGACGAGTGGACGCGAAGGAAGTTCGGGTACGCGGAGCAGCTCAAGGCGATGGGGCCCGAGATCTTGCGACTCACGCCTTGAATCAACTGCAACGTCTCGCTACCGGATTAACCTCGCCGTGGTGGCTGGGCTCAAGGACCACGAGTGGTGCCGCGCCTGGAGCGATAGTCGGCCAGTGAATACATCGTCCTGCGGGACGCTGGCAGCAGGTTTGCGAGTCCGAAGGCGCTCGGTAGAGCGGGCCGTGTGATGCGCCGGGGCATTGGTCGTTGCAGTCCCGGATCGCGCCGATCCGTTGACACGGTCAACACGACAGACCCGTGGTTGTGGGCGGGCAGGTCAGACGTTCGTCCTGGTGCGCCGGGTCTCGTCGAATCGCCATCGATTCCCGCTACCTCCACGATGGCCATGGCTGTGACCTGCGCAAACACGCCCGACGAGACCGTCAACGGTTGACGCTGTCAACGTGGCGCGTCAACGCGACCCTGCGGTGACCAGCCGGGGTCAACGGTCCAAGTCCTTGAACACCGACGGATACTCGGTTGCACGGCATCCGATGAGGCGCGAGTGACGCCTTCTTGGCGGCCTCGACCCGGCGGTCGTGTGGCGAACGCATTACCCGGTCGGCCGTCCGACAAGACGTCCCCGGCTTGGCGCTGCATCTCGGGCACTCGACGTCCAGCGCAGATCTACTAGTACGACGGGACGCTAGCTCACCAACGTGAACAATCGTCCAGACGAGTACGTCTCGGACAGACCGCTCTCAGCGGTCCGCCGGAAACCTCGTTTGGGGCGCCTCAATGGCCAGATTCACTGCTCAGGTAGATCGGATGGGATACGGGATACCGCGCTCGTGTCGTCCGTGATTCGAACGCGTCGGCCGGCATCACCCGAACTGTTCGCCGAGGGCCGTCGAGGGGGGCGGCGTGTTCAGCGGCCAGCTGATCCATCAGGCGCGTTCGAATCGGATCGATGACCTCGTCGAGTTCGCCCTCGAGTGCGTCGACGAGGCCGAGGAAGGCGTGCACGTGCTCCGGCGGCATCGGGCTATGGATGCTGGGCCCGGTGACATCGAGGACCTCTTGAGTATCGGCGTCGAGTACGGCGACCGCGTAGGTAACCGACAGGTCGGACTGCGAGTGCGCGATGGTGCGGTTGCGAAACATCGCCACAAGCTCATGCGTTGCGGCGAACGCGCGAGGGATTTCGACGAGTGCGGTCACCGGTCGGCGGACCTTTGAGGGGAAGAATGTGCGGCAGTAGGCCATCGTTGCGTTAGCCATCAACGCTCGCTCGGCATCCCGAAGCGGCGAGTCCGGATCCCGCATGCTCCGCAGCGCCAGCTCGAGCGAATCGCGGGCCTCCGCCAAGTCGGCCGCGTGGCTGGACAACTCCACGAACAGGCAGGCGTCATCCGACTCGTTCAACATCATGAGCTCGAATCGCCGCTCGTCAGGGTTCACCGCTCGAGTATGGCGGGCGCCGGCGAGCTCACGTTGCCCGCACCAGGCGGTGCAGTAGGTCGAACCCCAGGCCGCCGAGCGGAGCAGCCGCGCACGGGCAACGACGGCGTGCGGGTCCGAGGCGGCCGGCCGAACCAGCCCGTCGGTGGCGGCCAGGACTTACGCTTCAGCGAGTCGTGCATGGGTGTCGGTCATTGGCATCGATGTCCGTCGAAGGACAGGGACGGGACGCTACGGTTCCCAGGTCAGCGGATCGACGGACTTTCGCCTGGGCTTGCCTAGACCGAACATGTCCCCCCGCACGTTCATTCGTGCTGCCCGGGGGACCCGTTCGTGGATGCGTTGCGGCAGAGCGGCCTTGAGCTGCTCGGACTGTCCGATACCAAGATCGAGGCTCTGCTGGCGGAGTACTTCGTGTATCAAGGCCTCGGCCGACCCGGCGAAAGTGAACGACGGTCGTGGCGGAACTCGCTGCCCGTACTTGCGGAAGATCTACGCGAAGCCGGGCTCGGCGGGGTTCAGGTACTCCTGGAGCATCGGCTGCCGCTCACGAGCAAGCGTGCCGATGTAGTCCTCGCGGGTGTCCATCCAAAGACCGGCCGCAATTCGTACGTCGTTCTCGAGCTCAGGCCGTGGAGCCGAGCTCGACGTTGGGAGGACAGTGACGTCCTGCTCGACGTCGACGGGGCGCGGTACAGCCCGGTCCTGCATCCGAGCGTCCAGGTTGACGGCTACGTCGAGTACCTTCGTGACTTCGTTGGTGTCCTGGCGTCGGACCCCGGATCGATCACGGGCGCGGCCTACCTGCACAACGCGTCCGAGGCAGGCATCGAGGACTTGCGGGGGAGTCACGTGCCCTCGTCGTCGCGACTTTTCACGGGCCAGAAGCGGGTTGACCTGCATGAGTTCTTGAGTTCGCGATTGGCGCCAGAGTCCGGGATCCGCGCTGCTGATGACCTGCTCTCGTCACGGATCGCACCCTCAAAGCAACTGCTCAGTGTTGCGGCCGAAGAGATCCAGCAACGTGAACAGTTCGTCCTGCTCGACGAACAACGAGTCGCGTTCGAGCTGGTTCTTGCCGAGGTTCGACGGGCGATCCATGCCGAGTCCAAGACCGCGGTGGTCATCGCTGGAGGTCCTGGCAGCGGCAAGAGCGTGATCGCACTCTCGCTGTTGGGTGAGCTGGCGCGCGAGGGTCGGACTGTCATGCACGCGACCGGCTCGCGGTCGTTCACGCAGACGCTTCGCGCAGTGGCCGGCAAGGGCTCGGCTCGCTACAAGGCGCTCTTCGCTTACTTCAACAGCTTCATGGCTGCTGAACGGAACAGCCTCGACGTCCTCATTCTTGACGAGGCGCACAGACTTCGGCAGACATCGGTCAATCGCTATACGCGCAAGGAAGTCCGTGCCATTGCGCGCCCGCAGGTGGACGAGCTCTTCGACGTCGCGCGCGTCCCGGTCTTTCTTCTCGATCAGTATCAGGTCGTGCGACCGGGCGAGATGGGCTCGGTCGCAGAGATCGAGGCGCACGCGGCCGCCCGCAATCTCCCCGTGAAGCAGATCGACTTGCATGCGCAGTACCGAGCTGGCGGGAGCGAGGCGTATCTCGACTGGGTCCTGAGGCTGTTCGGACTTCGGGGGGATCGGCCGATCAGCTGGCGCGATGAGGAAGCCTTCACGGTTGAGGTTGCCGATTCCGCTGCCGACCTCGAAGCGCGACTCGTCGAGGAGATCGCTCGAGGACAGAATGCGCGCATTACGGCGGGTTACTGCTGGCCGTGGAGTGACCCACGTTCGGACGGCACTCTCGTCCCAGATGTGGTCATCGGCGACTGGCAGAAGCCTTGGAATCTCCGGGGCGAGCGGTCGGTCGGCGGCGCTCCGCCCTCGGCTCTGTGGGCAACCGGCGAAGGTGGCTTCGACCAGGTTGGCTGCGTCTACACGGCGCAGGGGTTCGAGTACTCGTGGAACGGCGTGGTCATCGGACCCGACCTGGTGTGGCGGACCGACCGGTGGATCGCTCGGCGCGAGTTCAACCGTGATCCCGACTTCCGCTCGGTGAAGACCGTGGACGACGCGACCTTCGATCGTCTGATTCGGCACGTCTACAAGGTATTGCTCACACGGGGCATGGTCGGGACCATTCTCTATTCGACCGACACGGAGACTCGTGGGAAGTTGCGCGAGCTGACGGGTGCCTCGTAATTGATTGCTCCTTGTCGCAAGTAGGTGTCTGCGGTACGGCCGCCTTCCCTGTTCGGAGACGCCACGCCGATGCCGAAGCGCCCCGCGGGAGAGCGCGTCGAGCCGCACACGAGATGCGTGGTCTGAACACTCCCGGCGTCAATGAAGACCCGACCATGTCGTTTGGTGACCAAGTCCGCGCGGGAGTCGCGCGACACGCTGCGACGGGCACATCAGTGGTGGTTAACCTCCGTACTGGTCGACCACAAGCCAGCGACAGTAACTGCCGGTCCAGCCGGTGCCCTTAGCCGTTCGTAGACGCCATCGGCCGAGCGAAAGACACAGTCGATCCCGTAGCGGTGGAGCAGTTCGACTGCGGACTCTGACGGCCTGGAGGGCACGAGGACCGTCAGTACATCCGGTTTGTTGTGGCCGAGGGCCGGCGCGTAGTCGAGCAGTTGCGCTAACGCCTGCCGGATCTGCGAGCGTCCGGTGCTGCTCTTCGCCTCGACGAGTTCATGTGCGGCACCGAGGTGTACATCGAGGTCCGTGACGCCCGCCGGGGTGTCGTAGCGGCACCACCGCGCGGCTCTGGGCAGGCTCTGGACATAGTCGTGGACCAGGAGGTTCTCCCCGCGGTGCATGATCGCAGCTGGCCGCGCCCGAACCGGCGCATCTTCCACGGATCTGATCTCGATGGGCAGCGTGCGTACCCAACTGAGGTCACGGGCGACGTCCGTGTCGGCTTCTTCGTAGTCGTGGAGTTCCTGCATCCGGCGCTCGACCGGTGATGCTGTAGCGCTGCCAACGGGTGCGGGGATCTCGACGGCGAACTCAGTAAGAAACTCCTGGGCGTCCGCTCCGGTGAGCACACGGAGTCGGCGGAAGTCGTCATGCTCTCCGAAGCCGCCTCTTGAGCGGAACTCGCTCTGTGGCACGTCGGCGAACACGATCGGGGCCAGGCTGTACACGAAGCGATAACTGCCGTGTTCCGGGTGCTGAGGCCACAGAAGGTCGCCCAGGCGCGCGTTGTCGGTCAACAATCCGATCCGGCCGAATCCCAGCACCAACTTCTTGCCGGTGAACGCGACTACGTCGCCGGGTTCGAGCTGCGCTACGCGGGCTTCGTGGAAGCGGTGCGTTCCCCAGAACGGTGCGGCGCCGTCTGGGTGCAATCGATCGAGTGTGGATTGTTCTCCTGCAGAGAGGACTGCGGCAATACGCCCACCCCGGAAGTTGACCGGCCGCTCGATCGTGTTCTGCCAATTGCGAGCGCCCGCTGAGTTGCCGACGCCACTGGGGTGGATAAGGACGGCGTTCACGACACCGAGACGGCGGCGTGTCGATGGGAGGAGCGGACCATTGAATGCCCCCGAGCAGCACGAAGGTTCGTGCGGGGGAGGCATATCCGCGCCGGTGTCGCTGGAGCGGAAGCCCGTCGGACCGCCTATCGATCTGGAACCTAGCTGAACCAGGCAACCATCGACAGTAGGCACACGGTCTTCGTCGAGCCGTCGAAGAGGGTACAAGCGCTCCGCGACGAGAGACGCTTGACGAGTCGCGCGTCGGCGACTGACTGGAGATCCGTCGCCGACGCGCGGGTGCGCGAAGCGAAGACAAGACTCAGCTTGGTGTGTCCATGGGGTTGGCGTCACCATCGCTGGCAGCGGCCTTGCCGGTCCGCTCGCGTCGCAGGAGGGGTCCGACAGTTCCGGCTGTGTCGGTCATCGCCTTCCTAAGCGCCGAATTGGCGTCCTCGGCCGCGGAGCGGGCGCGGGGCTTGTCAGGGATGCCGTCACCGTCGAGGTCCACCGCGCGGAAGGCCTTGGTGGCTCGATCGAGCAGCTCAGCGCCACGGCGCCTGGTGGAATCAGACGCGTCCGCGTCGCTTGGTCCGATCCCTTCGTCGTCGAGGTACGTCAATGCGCGATCGATGGTCTTGAGTTTGCGGTCCAGCTCCTTGAGGGTCGGCGCCGAATCGTCCGAGATGGTCCAGAGCCGTGCACGCTCTCGCAGGAGTTCCCGCTCGGTCTCAACGAGCGTGGCCCAAGTTGTCGGGTCCTGATTGAGCCCCTGATAGCTCCGCAGAACTGCAGCGGTCAGCTGCGCCACGACGACCGTCTCGACCGTCTCGGCTGAGGTCGCCGGGCTCGCAAGCCCGAGCGCAACGCCGCCGCCCCCGGCACCTACGAGCGCCCCCGCCGTCAGCAGGCCGCCGATCATTCCTCCTGGGCCGAAGGCGGCGAGCGCGCTAGTGATGGCAGCCGCTCCGGCGACGCCGGGCGCCGCAGCGAGAGCCAGCCCTCCGGTAGCCAGGACGAGCGCGGCTGCACCCGCACCGAGCGCCGCCCACTTCACCCAGTTTGCGCCGTCGCCTGCCATGGCCTTCCGGACAGCGTGGTCCGCACTGAGCACATCACGGCCGAACTGGCTTCCGAGGCCCATCTCGACCGTCAGTTCCACCAGCGCTGCGTTCCGGGTCTTGCTGGTGACATCGATCTCGAACGGCCGGATCACGTTCGCCGTGGCGAGCGCTGTCAGGTTGAGGACGGCGTCCTCTTTCGAGACATGGGTGATCCGGCCTGGAACGTCCGCGACGGAATCGGGATCGGACAGGTCGACGGCGAGGCCTGCGACTAGGGTCGGCAGTGGTGCGCCGCGCTCCGCCCGTCGATCCCGCAGAGACTCAAAAACCCCCGCCTGCACATGCCGGAGGGCGTTCGCGTAGCGTTCCTGCTGCGAGTCTTCCAGCTGGGTCCTGATCAGGTAGCCGTACCGCAGTGCCATGAGAGCGAAGGTCTCGGCATAGTCCAGCGGGACGTCCAGTCCCCGTTCGACGACCGCCAGTTCCCGCGACCTTGAGCCATGGAGCGCGTAGCCGATCGCCAGAGCGACGCCCTCGTCCTTCAGGTACGTCGTCGCGTCGTGGACGTGGTGGTCAACCCTGGTCCGAACGCGGTAGTCGGTCATCCACGGGAACATTGACGAGAGGCCTCGACGAGTCGTCACAGGGTCGGCGGGATTCCAGAAGTTCACCCACCACGCGAGGTTGGTAGGCGGCTCCCTGAGCGTCGCGCGCAGTCCGGCGACGTGGAATCCGGCACTCGCCAGGGGGCTCCCTATCGTCACCATGCCCACGACCTCGACATCGGCCGGCAGTCGTCGCACTAGGTCCGCGGCGATAACGGAACCAAGACTGTGGCCCACGACGACGAGCCGTCCCGAGCTAGGGACTCGCTTGAGGATCCGGGTCAGCACATGCGCTCGAATCCGCGCATCGCCCAGGTAGTTCGCTGCCTGCTCGAACTTCGCCTGTTTGAGTGCGCCCTGCGCTACCGCGTCGCCCCCGAACCAGCCGGTGCCGCGATCGTGCGGTCCGAGCATGACCTCGATGGCAGCCTCGCGGCGTTCGAAACTCCGGCGATTGCTCCTGGCGGCGTTCCCCGTGGGCACCTTGATCGTGAGCTTGGGCAGCGGATCGTCGTCGTCCACACCGTTGAGCGAGTTCGGGTACTTCGGCGCGACCGCCGTCACCCCGTCGAGTCCGGGGTATCCCACCTTGGCGAGCGATTCCGCGAGGACGGCCTTCCAGTCGTCGTCCTGGTCGCCCGGCCCGACGCCATGAAGGAAGAGGAGATGGGGCTGGCTCAACATCGAGGCCTCCAGTACGACGCGAGTTGGACCAACCGCTGCGTCGAAGTTACACGAGCCTTGAGGCAGGGTTGTGCGGTGCCGATGCTGAGAGAGTGATTGAGGCAACCGTCCGACGATGGCAGCGCTACGGCAATGACCGCCTCTACGTGACGGCTCGTGACGGGTCGCAAGTCGGCTGGCACGACCTGCACTCAGGTGCCAATCACTTCGAGCAGCCTGAGCGTGCTGAACTGCTCACTCGAACGATCGTCGAATGGCGGGCGAGGAACGGGTTCCCATCGCTTGAGGCTCGCGAAAGTGCGCCAGACCAGGTGCAGTCTGCGGACCCGCCCGGCCCGAATTCGGGCGTCGCCAGCGCGGACGGTGACCTCGCGGCTCGACCGCCGGGCTGGGGTCCATTCACGAAGCTCGCGGAGTTAGGCGAGGTTGAGCGTCGCCTCCGAGAACCAGGCGAACTCCTTGAGGCCCAATGGCGAGGGTTGCGAGAACAAGACCGAGCCATTCGCTTGCAGGCGCCATTGAAGAACCTGCTGCTGGCGCTGACAGGCAGGCGGACCCCCGAGCGCATTGCGTTGCGCGACCAGATGCGCGCGACAAGAGAACAGCTCCGGGCGCGTGAGCTCAGCATTGGCCGCAGCCTGAGGGAAATCGCGACTGAGGGCCGACCGTGGCGCCTGGGCATGGACGGCGAAGTCATTGTCGGCACGGTGCTCTCGGATCTCGTCAGGCGTGATACTCGATGGAGGGTCCTGCACGGGATCCCAGTCGGTCGGTCGGGTGCAGACATCGATCACCTCGTCATCGGGCCGAGCGGCGTCTACACGCTCAATACGAAGCACCATCCCCGAGCCAACGTCTTCGTGGCCCACGAGGCCGTGCTCGTCAATGGCACGAAGTACCCGTACGTCCGGAACGCTCGACACGAGGCCGAACGCGCTAGCCGACTCCTCTCGTCCGCCTGCGGGAGGCGCATTCGCGTCGCGGGCGTAGTCGTCCCCGTCGGGATCCAGAGTTTCAAGGTGAAAGCCCAGCCGTGGGACGTCGTGGTCGTCCCACGGGGTCGCTTGATCGAATGGCTTGCCGCAGGTCCCCGCGAACTCGATGCGGCCGCGATCGACACGATCTACCGAGCCGCACGCCGAGCGGAGACGTGGGGGCATTGACCCTGGGCGCCACAGGCTCTCCCGGTCGCGAGGTCATTCAGCGTTCCGTGCAGGCTCATCGCCGGACCGGCGCCGACGCGGTGCGAGCGATGGTCAGCGCTTCCGGCTGTAGCGACGACGAAGGGATGTCAACCGTGCGCGCGTCTCGCTCGGCGGCATCTTGGCAAGGTTGAGCGGGGGATCGAGCTGCATGAGGACGGCGGTCTCCAACCCATCGAGGACGTCTCCATCGGTGACCACGACCGCCACGACCCGTAGGTGCTCGTGCATCCAACTCGTCAGCCTGTCCTCGTCGATCTCGTTCTCGGCGCGAGAGCTAGCGAGGATCGAGCCGAGACTGAGGCGGAAGGTCGAGAGCTGATGACGGCCGCCCAGGTGCATCCCCCTGATGCGGCCCCAGAGCGTGTTTGTCGACTTCCGGCCGCTGATCGATCTGGTGGCCCCGGCAAGGCCGGCATAGATCAGACCCGGCTCGATGCGCACATCGACGCCCGCGCTGAGGTCCTGGGCGCCGCGCTCGTCGACCCACCAGCTGTAGAGCCCCGGCGCTCGTAGCCCCAGGCCCCCGGTGGCCAGGAATTCGTCCGGTGTCAGGGCGCCGACGTCACGGCCGAGCTCGCGAACCAGGTCAGCCACCTGGAGCGAGGAGGTCCGGTGGGATCCTCGAGGCTCCGTCTCGTGATCGGAGTACCAGGCCAGCCGGTGCCCCATCCTCAGTCCTCGCAGAGGCTCGACGACGTGAGCGTCGCGGGCTTCCAGTCCGGCGCGAATGGCTTTGGAGTATGCCGAACCGGCGTGTACCTCGATCTGCTTTCCGTCGAGCGGCCCGACCGCCTCAACCAGCTGGTCAAGGACTCGAACACCCCAGGCTCGCCGGTACTCACGCGCGGTGGCCGACAGGCGAAGGTCGTATGGGTCGAGCACGGTCGTCGGGGCAACGAGCCCATGCTCAGCCGACAGGATGAACCACGCGGCGCCGGTCGCTTCGGCGTATGAGCGTCCCTTACGGAACAGACTCGACGTATAGAGCTCACGCGCCGGAGCCGCATGGCCGAGCTTTGACTTCACGCAACCGAGCAGCACGAGGTCGGGCGCGCGAACTGGCTCGTAGCCCGACGATGAGATTCGACGCGGCGCCGGTGTGGAGAGTGACCGACGGACGAAGGTCACGGAAGTTCCGACGTCGACGTTGACAGTCGTGAAACCAGGCCACCCGCTCCGATTGCCTTTCCAGAACGCCGAGTGATCGTATGCAGAACGGGGGAGCCCGCCCACGAGCGCATCCAGGTCTGTCCAGTCGAATGTCGCCTGGACGTCGACCCCGGACAACAACGCTCGCAGCGGTGACCAGTCAGCCATGAGGCGAGTCTGGCCCGGGCGGCGTTCCGATGTGCGGGATCGTTGAGGTCACGGCTGAACCAGCAGCGGTGTCCCGTCAAGGCGCCCCGCTTGGCCGCGGGGAAGGATGGGAAAGTGCCTCCGGCTGGACCTTTCGGCTGGACTGTTCAGTGATTTCCGGGGCGCGACGGCACGCCTCGACTCACCATCCCGCGTAGGGCAGACTCCACCCATGCGTAGGTACTCCGCGGCCGTACTGCTCGCGCTGAGAGATCGCGGTGCGCGAGACTGGGAGTCGTTGTGCGAGGCCGTCGGCGTTAGTCCGCGACTGGACTCTCGAAACCACCAATTACTCAGTGACCTGCGGGACCTCGAGTCGGCTGGCGTAGTTAGGATTTCCGGGTCCGATGACACTCACAAGTACGGAGTGCCGGCCGGCGAGATCCGACTCAGCGGCAGATGGCACCAACTGGCGACTGCTCTGGGCCTCAGCCTGACAAACCTTCGTCGACTTGAGAGCGAGGGTGCAGTCGTGGCCGTCCCCGCGTTTGGGCGAGCCAAATCTCTTGGGTCAGACATCTTTGTGATCATGCCCTTCCGCGAAGACTTGAAAGCCATCTACTCGGATCGACTCATTCCCGTGGCCGCGCGTATCGGGCTCAGCATTAGTCGTGCAGACGACTTGTTTACAAACCACAGCATCATGAGCGACGTTTGGTCTAGCATCTTTCGTTCGAAACTCGTTATTGCCGACTGTACGGGCCGGAACCCGAACGTTTTCTACGAATTGGGCATATGCCACACGCTGGGCAAACCCGTAATTCTGCTCGCCCAGGATGCTGAGGATGTACCGTCAGACATCCGGCACCTTCGATACTTGGAATATTCGACGGGCGCGGCGGCGAAAACCGATGCGTTTGAGGCGAAACTGACCGCGACTATCCGCGAGATTCTCCAGGAGGCGGCCTTGTGACGAGTCGCGCTTGGCCGGACGGGCGGAGGCATATTCGGTGGCCTCAGTCCTCCCGCTGAACGTTTCCATCGTTGCCACACAGGGACGGAGCGGCGCACTCATCCTTGCAAAGGAGCCCTTTTTTCCCACACGACGTATACCGCGTGTGGAAGCGCCGCACGTCCGACGCCGTTCAATCAATCTGGGTGTTCACGCCCTACTTGGATGGGTTCCTTCCGCGGCTGCTCGGAGCAGTGACCAGCCCTCTGTGGGTCCGGGCCGGCTCGACCTGTTACGCGGCGACACGGCAACGGTTCGAGCCATCCCGGATCTGGGCCAATGTCGCGGCCGGGCATGACAACATCTGGGTGGCTTTGGACTTTAGGTCTGCCCCGAGCGAGTCCGGACTCGTCGACCAAGAGCGACATCGAACGCGCCCGCGACGGTCGTGAGTCGTTCCTCCGCTGCGGCGGTCAGACCTTGGGGGACCACGACTGCGGCCTCGCACTTCGTCTGGTCCAGCATGAACCGGTCGAACCAGCCTGACAGCGGCGCTGCGCCGCGGATAAAGTCCCGGTAGAGGACCGCCTGGTGGACGGCGTGCCTGAAGTAGCGCTCACCGCCGACACCGTCGACCTTCATCTCGATGGCCCAGGGCGTTTCGTCGACGTGGAGCAGGCTGTCCAGGTAGCGAGCGGCTCGGGTGCGTACGCCCCAGCGAGTCGGGAACTGGCTGCCCCAGTTGACGACAGGGTGCGACCTGGTGAGTTCGAGCGCCTGGCCGTCCGGCGTGACCAGTCGGACAGCGCCGCGCGGGATACCGGACTACCGTCGAGGAGATCGAGCGCGGGATGTCCTGCTTGCTCTCGATGGACTCGGGCTCGGCACCGAGTGCCGTGAGCACACCCGGTAGGTCGTTGGTCGTGATCACGCTGGCTCCGCTCATACCGACCACCACACGCCGTCGTGCTGCGGAGCAGTCCGTGGAAAGTGCCTGGCGAACTCGTCGGCACCATCGGTATGTATCGGCACCACCGCAGCGGGATTGACGGCTTCCACAAGTCGACGCAGGTCCTTCACCGATGCGTGACCCGAGGTGTGGTGCTCGACGAGAGGGACACCGGCGACTCGGGCCGCGTCCCGGAGCCGGACTCCCGACGGTTCGGTCAGGTAGCCCGACCACATCGACCACACGAGCGTGCCGCCGGCGGTCAGGGCACCGTCGCGCATCAGCTCGTGCGCAGCCGAGGATCCGCCGAGGACGACGTAGCGCTCCGGATGGGCGACGAGCTGCTCGGTGAACACCCGGTGACGCCGGACGGCCGCGGTGCGATGAAACTCGCCCGACTCCTTGACCTGCACGCGCTGCCGGCGTGGTGCCCATACGCCGAGGCCGGGGAATCCGGGGCGCGGGATCGTCGGCCGACCGGTCGCTTCAGCGACTGCCGCCGAGTACAGATCGACGAGCAGGGTCCGACCGGCCCGCCGGACAGCCCGGTAGACCGTGACCAGCCTGTCGACGTTCTGTGCCGAGCTCGCGACGACGACCAGGCCAGCCGTCGAGCGGAAGGAATCGGCGAGATCCAGCTCGACGCGCGTCTCCGTCGGGGGCTCGGCCCGCTCGGACCCGACATGCGTCCCCTCCATGAGCAGGGTGTCGATGCCAGCCGGTGGCCGCTCGAGCATGCGCGCGAACGACCGCTTGCGCCCGTGACCCCGCAGGTCGCCGGTGTACATCAGGCGTCGGCCAGCGGCCTCCACGACGAAGGCGTACGCGTCGAACGCACTGTGGTCCACGAGGTACGGCGTCACAGCAAACGGGCCGAGCTCGAACGTCTGCCCGTCGACGAGATAGCCGGACGGCCGAAGCGCTGGTCCGCGCGACGAGAAGAATCGGGCTGCCTCGACGACCGCGGAGGCGGCCTGCCCGGCGTACACCGGGACCGACGGGTGCACCTGGTCGATCAGGCCGTAGTGGTCCAGATGCCCGTGCGAGATAAGCACGCCGAGCAGCGCAGGGTCCGAACCGTCCGCGAGCCCCGGGACGTCGGGCAGGGCGATGGTTTCGTCGGTACCCGAGGTCAGTGGGCGACCCACGTCGAGGACCAAGCGTGTCCCGCCGGCTTCCACCTCCACGCAGGTTCCGCCGACCTCGTGACAGCCGCGGTGCACGCGAACCCGCATCTGGGTCGTCATTGTTGTCATGTCGTGGACGGTTCCAGGCAGGTCCGACACGCTCACCCGTCCGGCGGTACGCGCTACCTCGTCGGCAGATCAACGGTCGAGTCCCGCTGTTGACCACGTCAACGGATCGGTCCGAATCAGGTCGGCATCGACGGACCCGCGATCGCGGACGTGCAGATCAGACGTTTGCCATCGTCAGCCTCGCCGAAGCGCCTTCGATTCCCGCGGCGTTCGGCCACGGTTGGTTGAGGTGGAGTGTCCGAGCGCCGATGCGATTGCGGTGGATGACGACGTCGAGGTCGGGGCTGCGCCTCCGCGCCTGTCTGTGTGTAGAGGAGACGAGAACGACCGGGTCGGCAGGTCGGCCCCTCACGACGGTCGGCGCAGCGCGCAGCTCAGGCGAAAGGTGTCGACCGGTGGTGGCTCGTCCTCCGATCGGGGGGAGATGTCGGCGGGACGCCCTAGCCTTCGCGCGTGCGGAAGTCGATATACGAGCGGGTGATGGCCAAAGTCGAGCGCCAGGGTGACTGCCTCGTCTTCATGGGCGTGCTCACAGGAGGCGGGTACGGCCGAACCTCGGAGCAGGTGGACGGCCGCACCAAGGACCGGTACACCCATCGCGTCGTCTACGAGCACCACCACGGTGAGATCCCGAAGGACCTGATGGTGCTGCACTCGTGCGACAACCGACCGTGCGTCGAGATCACCCACCTCCGCCTCGGGACTGTGAGGAACAATGCGGCCGACATGGTGGAGCGGGGGCGTGGCCGCGCCGGCACCATCAAGGACGTCTGCGCCCGCGGACACGACCTCAAGGCTCGTGGAGCGGTGAAAGAGCGTCCCACGCGCTCGAGGAACCCGGCGAAGGCGCCGAGCAAAAAGTGCATGCAGTGCCAGCGTGAGGACGCCCGCAGGAATCGCGCGAAGCAGGGCTTCGAGTACACGGGTCAGCCGACGAACGGCGACAAGACAGAGTGCAAGCGCGGGCACGTGTTCACGCCGGAGAACACCGCACACACCTCGACCGGCGGGCGCAAGTGTCGGAAGTGCGCTCGTGATTACGCGCGTGCCTACGCTGCGGCACGCCGTGCGATCTCCAAGAAGCCTGAAGGCCCGGCCTTCCGGGAACAGGACACGACGGCGTGGCTCGCTCGGCGGCCAGAGCTTCGGGGCGACCTCCTACTCCAGGTCGGGCAGGTGGCGGCGACCTTCGCGGTGACGACCGGGAAGGTCCGGGTGTGGGACGCTGGCGGGCTGCTTCCGGCCACGCGCACGCGGGGCGGACACCGCCGCTACCGAGTTGCCGACATCGATGCGGTAATCGCCGCCGCGATGTGCGCGGGTGATGCCGGGCAGGACTGATCTGCCAGCGGTCGAGTCGATGCCGTGTTGACCATGTCAATGGGCGGTCCAGATCGGGTCGGAGCGCCAGATCTGCGATCGCAGACCTGAGGATCAGGGGTTTGCCCCCACCCGCAGGCACGCGCCGAATCGCCTTCGCTCCCCGCCACCTCCACCAGTTGCGAGTCCCTGACCTGCACAAATACGCGGTCACTGGCGTTGATGGTTGACGCTGTCAACGGACCGAGCGCCCAACTGAGTCCGGCCATTTAACGCTGTGTCCGTGGAACAGCACCATCGCGTGGGGGTCGAATAGAAGCGTTCGCCCCCGTCGATCAACGCGTCGATGTCGAGCGACGCGCCGACTGTTTCCGAGGGCCGAGGCACTCGTTGACCATCGGACCTTCACGTCACGAGCCTTCAGCGGCATCTACTGCGAGCCGATAGGCAAAGTATGGCTAGTTCTGCCGGCTCCCATCGTGACCACCAGAGTGACGGCCCGCCTGCACGTGGGGAGACAGCTCCCCCGGCGTCGGAGCAGGCGCTTGCCGCCGATGCCGCCCCGGTGACCTTTCCGAAGAGTGACGAAGGCCATGGTGGCCCGGTGTTCGAGGCTGAGCATCGGTCTATCACCCGCGGAGTGAACCCTGTTCCGACGGGAGGCTGGCCCTGGCACCTCACCGATTACGAGGTCGGCTACATCCGTGAGTTTGGAGTCCGCCCGGTCCGTGAAGGATGGGCGGGGACGCCGGAGGAGAACCACCGACTCGACCAAGAGGCGTACGGCGCCCAGGTGAACGCGGCCACGCGTGCCCCTCAGCGGCGGCGGTACCGGCTTTGGGTGTGGGTCTTCGTGACATCGGCCATTGTCGCCGTCGGAGCCGTCGCAACGACCTTCGCGATCATCAACCTGAGCACCGCGGCAGACCTTAACCGGAGCACGTCGCACATCGAGGCCGACCTCTGATGGCTGAATCCCTCCCTACCGTCGAACCTGCGCCCAACGACCGTGTCTTGGGTGAACCTCCACCAAGCGGTAGGAAGCCGAAGACGATCGGCGGAGGCGCATTGCTGGCGATGTTGCTGTCCTCCGCGCTGCTCGCCGCCGCGGCCGGGCTGTTCTACATCTGGTCAGCCAACCAACTGAACATCGCTGAGAAGCAACACTCGGTCGCGGCCGAGGCGATGGACGCGAAAGTCGCAGCGGAGAAGCAAGCCGCCGAGATTGAGGCGAAGCGGAAGGCAGACGCGGCTGCCGCTGCGGCGGCCGTTGCCCGAGAGAAAGCTGCCGCCGCCCGTGAGGAGGCGGCGAAGGCGGCGCGCGACAAGTCCTACATCGATGCGGGGTGGGACGTCACGGTGGCCGACGGGATCTACGTCGCCCCAGTACAGGGCGAGTACTACTGCACTACGGATGCGCCGATGTGCGCGACGTTCAACATCGTCACCGATGAACCCTGCATGGCGGGAGTTGTCGTCTCAGTTTCGATGCTCCGGGATGATGTCTCCGTCGAAGGCGTTTCGGGTGTATCGGCCGGGCTCCCGGCGGGTGGGCAAGCACTGATGGAGCTCGGCGCGTCGTCGGACTTTGATACATACCTGATCACCGACGTGCACTGCCTCGGCTGACATTGAAGGCCGCCTCAAGCGCTCTTCGCGTTCATCGACTCACCACCGCCCAGCACGGTGTCTTCCGCGCGACTCATCGATGGCGCCCAGCGGCACCTTCGCTACGCGAATGGAGATCCTCATGATCCGCAGGCTCACAGCGTCAGCGGTAGCCGCGGCGATCGTGTTGATGCTTGCCGGATGCTCCGCGGCTCTTGGCGGGCTCTACCGATCGGACAGCACAGGAACGGCGACGGAGAGCGCCGTAGGATCCAACGCTGTTGTCAGCGCTGAGGAGATTGACCAGGAGATCGCCGACGCGATCGATGTCGTTGGCCAGTTTTGGTCGGCGCATTTCTCCGAGTTCTACACCGGCGGTGACGACTACATCCCGCCGTCGGACTTCATTCCCTACTTCGCATCCGCCCTGCCGTCCTGCGCCGGTGAGGAAGTCGTGCCCTTTAACGCGCTCTACTGCACTCCGGACAACACGGTGCTCTGGGACCAAGACCTGATGGACTCGATGTACGTCAACGGAGGCGACGCCGGCATCTACCTCGTCATCGCCCACGAGTGGGGGCACGCCATCCAATCGCAGATCAGCGACGACGCCGTCTGGAGCGCGCCGGAGCTCCAAGCAGACTGCTTCGCCGCCGCCGCGCTCTACGGGGCCGTCACGGACGGCAACCTTGCCTGGGAGGACGGCGACACCGCCGAGATCGCCAACGCCCTCACTGCCCTCGCCGACGAGACTGCATGGACCGATACCGACGACCATGGCGACCCGCTCGACCGGATCGACGCGTTCAATGACGGCCGCGTCGGCGGGGTCGAGGGCTGCTACCCAGTGGACGAGTGACTGGTTGTCAGGATTGGAGCAATTTCTGCGGTTCCGACCCCGACAATCCCGGATCAGGATTCCACTCGGCGGCTTCGCCGACCCGTTGACGGGCTGTGATTGAACAGGAGGACTCATCATGACGATTGCAGGCTGGTATCCGGATCCGGACAACTCCGCCGAGATCCGCTGGTGGGACGGCTCGCGGTGGACGACGGACACGAGGCCCGCGGCACCGATGTCGCCTAGCCCGGGCGCCGCGCCTGCTTACGCGCGACCGAAACTCGCAGTGCCGCACCCTCAATCCCAGCAGGCCAATCCTGTCGTCGCGGCTACCACGTGGAAGCCCCCGGCCCGTCTGGCGTTGACGTCCGTCATCCTCGGCGGCATCGCTGTCCTGTTCGGCTGGTTCGTCCCGGCCGTTGGGCTGCTATGCGGACCAGTGGGGCTTGCGTTTGGGATCGTCGCGGTGGCGAAATCTAGCGGCGCCCCGGAGGGCACTGCTCCGTCGGCCACGTCTCGGCCATTGGCGGTTGCCGGAGTGGCGGTCTCTGGGGCCGCATTGCTGTTCGCGGTCGGCTCCGCGATCGTCTGGACCGGTATCAACTCGGCTTGATTCGGCAGGGTCCAGCTTTCGCCCCCTTGCCCGGGAGGGGCGGCGGGAACGGGGCTTGACGGTTGATCAAGGACGAACGCTGACTCCAGGTCGTGAGCGGAGGTAGCGAGAGATCTGGCCGTACCGAGGAGGTCCCGCTCCGAGGAGGCCGGCCAGGAGGCGGTTGAGTCTGCCGCGGGACGCCGATGCGACGGTCTTGGACAGGCATTTGGGGACTGGACGTTTGCAGACGTGGTTGGCGGCGGCGAGGGACGGTGTGCCTGAGCCCGGTTCGCCGGTCGGTCCAGACGCCGGGTCGTGGGACTCCTGCCACGACCTGGACGGCGATCACACGCCCGGTGGCAGCCTCGTCGAGCGTCGATACGCGGGACTGCCGCGGAAAGCGGTCGTGTTGACCATGTCAACGGATCGGCTCGAATCGGGTCGGGACCGACGGATCGGGGATGGCGGACGTGCAGATCAGAGGTTCGCGATCGTCTGCGGGGACTCGCCGAATCGCCTTCCGTTCCCGCCACCTCCACTATCGCTGTGCCGCTGACCTGCGCAAATGTGCGGACGATGGGGTCAATGGTTGACGCCGTCAACACCGAAGGCGCGTGGCGCTAGCTCCTGGACCGCACGGCGTGCCGAGATCCGCCATGGCGCGGCCAGCAGGCGGCGGACCACGCTCCCTCCTGACCGGCATGTTGTCCTCGGGAATGCGTCAGGGTCGGTGCGAGCCGCCACTCCGACTCGAGCTGGAGCACTGCGTGCCGGCGTGATCGGTCGTGGTGCCCATCGCAGACTCGCGGATACCCGAACGCGGTGGGACAGAGTCGAACTTTTGGGTGCAACGAACATAGGAACACCAGGACTCGTCCAGGCCCCTCGCAGGCGTGCAACCGGCGCCGACAGCTACGTCTTCCGGAAACTTGTGACGCTGCGCCAGATCCACCACGCGAGCCCTCCGCCGATGGTCAGGCATGCCAACGCGCGGCCGGTCATGCCACCCCAATCGGTGCTGACTGGGGCGCGGACCCCGATCGCAGCGGGTCGGACGATGTGCCAGCTCAGCTCCGCCTTGCCCGGCGCGACACCGCCGTGATGCGAGCAGGCACCGCTCTTGCCGATCGACGGTGAGTGCCACCCGTCTCTACATACGGGCGTCCACGGTGTCGGTTCGACGATGACCGGCTCACTGACGGCTGCCCTCGGCGCGACCAGCCACTGCCCACCGGTAGTCGTGCTGTGGAACGTGACGAGTGCGGTCAAGCCCGGGACCACGAGGATGAGACTGGGGGCAAGGAGCCGGCGAACGAGCCGCTGGTGCGCCAGCTCGGCCGCTTTCTGCTCGGCGACCAAGGCCTCGGCCGCGGCACTAACAACCTGCAGGCGCGGCGCGTGGGGGATGTTCCGGATGCGCCCAGAGTTCGTTCGGCAAGGCTGGTGCGCTGCGGCGAAGCAGTAGGGACAGGTCTCATCGAGCGCGAGCTGCGGCGGGCGGCCTCGAACCCGGAAATCGCAGCAAGCCGCGGCGTTCGTGACCGGTAGTAGGGCACCTATCCAACCTTCGCCGTCGAGGTGGGACCTACCGCTCGCTGCGTCTCCGACGGTTTTACCAATCCGGGACGCTGCCCTGCGCCGTCCGCGCCCGCGCCGTCCTCGGCGACCGACCGTGGCAGTGAGGGTCAGCACTTGGTGAGCGGCGACTGGATCGCACAGCCCAGGGCGTTGCCGTAACCGATGTACCGATACGCGAGGACCTCCTGATGGATCGCCGAATCGCTCTCGGCAAATGCGCTGAGCGCCCCGTCGACGCCGACTCCGCCAGTGGTGGTGGTCGCAGTGTCGACGTACTGCTGGACTCCGTCGACGAAGATCGGTAGCCCGTCGTCGTCGACGGCCGGGGTGAACGTGGTGACGGTTACCTCCGGGTTGGACGCGGACTGGGCGTTGAAACAAATGACGAACCTGCTGACTTCAGGGTCACTGACTCGCCGGCCGATCTGGGAGTACAGGTAGTCGTCGAGTTGGCTACGCGCTTCGAGCGCGGTGATCTGCTGGTGGGTCTCACTGCGCTCGTCGTGCGGGGTGACGAGCGGCGCAATGCTTGCGAGGTACGTGGCCTGCTCGGCGTCCAGGTACTCGGCGAAGTTGCTGGGGGACGGCACCGCGCCCTGCGCTGCCAGTGCTCGCAGGATCTGCTCGAGCACGGCTCGCGTCGGTTGGTCCGGGACACCGAAGTGGTCAACCGTCTCGACGATGCCGGCACGGCGCAGCGCGTGCTGCAGCGAGGCGAGCTGGGTCGGGTCGGTTGCGAAGACATCGTTGAGGATGGCGCCCACGTGATCGTCGACGGTCGCCTCGGGCGGGTCAGCGATCCCAACATGCTCAACTGTCCGTGGGCTGACGGCGTACGTCCGCTCGTAGGCGGTCTGGCGAGCAATCGCGTCCGCTCCTGCGGCCGCCGTCACCACCAGGGCCAAGACGGCGATAGCGACAACCCATGAACGGGCCCGATGCCGTCCGACCTGAGCTTCGCGTGGGGCGTCCAGAGCCCTGCTGGTCATGGAGTTGCCAGCTGGTTCGCGACTTCTCCAAAGTACCCGCTGTAGTTAGGCAGTACGGGTTCGGTCGGGTCGGGGTGAGCCGTATGCCAATCCCGCTCAACCTGCCGCGCTTGTTCCAGCTGCTGTCGAGCGTCGTGCGCGCCGGACCGTTCCCCGCTGGCCCACCCTGAAGCGCTGGCGCCCGCCACGACGGCAAGGGCAATGAGGGTCCCGCCCACTCCGACCGCCACACGGCGACGTCGCCGTGCGCGTGGCGCCGGATTGGGCTCGTTCATGACCGCAGTGTGTACCTTTAAACAGGACGAATGCGGTCAAACCATGCCGCGATCGCCCGATCGGACGACGCATCGGCGAAGGCACCGAGGAGGCACGCCGCCGGACGGTCCGCACCACTCTGGCGCGTGCCGCGTCCGGAGAACGCTCAGACCGGCACTCGTCGGCCCGTCTCGAAGGACTCGATGCAGCCCAGGGCCAGTGCGAGCGCGCGGCGGCCCGCACGAGCGTGGATCGGTGGTTGGCCTCCAGACCGGAGGGCCGGCAGCAGTGCGTCGACATGTCGGTCGAAGGTGCGCTGGAACTGCCGGGCTTCGTCGTTGAAGTACCCGGCCTGCCACACCTGGCTGGTCTCGTCGCCGACGGTCGAGACCGTCAGCCGGCGCACCGTGTCCTCCACCAGCAGGCGTCCGGCGCGCCCGTTGATCTCCAGCTGGTGGGTCAGGGGGTAGGCGTACGACGAGTCGTAGGTGCCGACGAGGCTGCCGACGCCGCCGTTCGCGAGCTCGAGCGCGAGGGCGACGGTCGTGTATGGGCCGTCGTGGGGCCGCGCCATCTGGGCCATCACGGACACGATCGGTCCGCACAGGTGCTCGATCGTGTCGAACGCATGGCACTGCGTCTCGATCAGCTGGGCGTGCGGGCTCTCTCTAATACACAWCTGACGCTGCCGACGAWATAGAACCTCTACAGAGC
>NZ_JBFUEV010000008.1:0-200128 GCF_056403775.1 Cellulomonas sp. P2_F12
GCGCCGTGGCCGTGGCGGCGGCCGGCGCGGGCGCGGCGGGCGTGACGGCGGGGGCGCCCGCGCAGCCGGCGAGCAGGAGCAGGGAGGCCAGGGCCGCGGTGCGGCGAAGAGTGCGGGTCACCGGTACTCCTCCACTCGGGTCGAGACGCCTCGCCAGGACAGCACCGCGGCGAGCAGCCCGGCGACCAGCATGAGCCAGCCGACCAGGACCGCGGACCCGCCCGAGCCGGACAGGGCGTCGTGGGTCTGCGTCGCGCTCGCCTCGAGGCTGGAGGACGCGGCGGTCGAGAACGTCTCGAACACGTCGTTCGGGTCTCCGGGGGCCGGGCTGATCGCGAGCGCCACCGCGCCGTCCCAGTTGCCGCCGTCGTCGAGCGCCCGGATCTTCTGGTGCGCGGCGACCCAGTCGTCGAGCAGCGGCACCAGGGTGGTGTCGACCGTCGGCCGCGAGAGCAGGGTGCGGGCCTGGTCCGTCTCGGCGACGAACTGCTCCTCGTAGGCCTGCCCGGACCCCCGCTTGATCAGCGTGAACGACTCCATGGACTTGGCGTCGTTGGCCAGCGAGTACGCGCGGGACACCGACACCGTGGCGTCGTACGGCCCGTGCCGGGCGTCGCCCGCCCGTGCGGCGGTCGACCCGAGGACGAACGCTCCCCCGATGCTCGCGGCGAGCGCGAGGACGGTGGACCAGAACAGGCCGGCGTTGAGGCGTCGGTGCGTGCGCCGGGCCATCCAGACCTGCACGACGACGAGCGCCGCCAGCGCCAGGATGCCGAGCGCCAGCAGCCACGGCACCTCGCCGACCGAGTCGAACGAGGCGTCCACCCGGTCGCTGTTGGCGTCGACGAGGTCGTCGAGGTTCGGCAGGACGTCCGTGCGCAGGACCGTGGACGCCTGGTCCAGGTACGCGGCGCCGACCGGGAAGCCCTGCCGGTTGTTGGCCCGAGCCTGCTCGACCAGCCCGGTGTACGTGGTGAGCCCCGCGGTCGCCTTGCCCAGCAGCTCGGCGTCCGCCTCGTTCGAGCCGGCCAGCTGCGCCAGCCCGTGCGCGGCGGAGGCGATCGCGGCGTCGTACCGGGCGCGCTGCTCGGGCGGCTCCAGGCCGCCGACGAGGAACGCGTTCGTCGCGGTGGCGTCGGCGACGACCAGGTCGTTGCGGACGTCCTGGATGCCGACCAGCTGCGTGGTGTCGGCGTCCGCGGCGGCGAGCGCGTCGGACTGCGCCAGCCCGGCGCGCAGGCCGAGCACCCCGACGGCCAGGGAGGCGACGACCGCGATCACGCCCGCGACGCGCATCCTGCCCGGCGTGCGGCTCAGCGCGGCCCGCACGCCCGTCCGGCGGGCCGGGGCGGGGGCGGGCGCCGGGGCGGGAGGGACCGACGGCGGGGCGATGGTCTGCGTCACGCGGACTCCTCGATCTGATCAGCCGGTTCGGGCTCGGGCACCAGGTCCTGCGGGAGGAGCAGCCGGAGCTCGTCCACCGTCGGATGCTCAACGTCCCGCAGGCGCCACGCGTGCCGGGTGATCGCCTGGTCCAGCACGTTGCGGGCGTAGCGGCCGTTCCCGAACCCCTCGTCGCGGATCTGCAGGGACGCCAGCTCCTCGAACCGCGCCAGGCACTCGGGGGTCGGTTCGAAGTCGGCCTTGGCGGCCGTGCGGGCGAAGATCTCGCGCAGCTCGGCGTCGGTGTAGTCGTCGAACTCGACGGTCGTGGAGAAGCGGCTCTCCAGCCCCGGGTTCGTTTCCAGGAAGGTCGCCATCGGTCCGGGGTAGCCCGCGACGATCACCACGAGGTCGTCGCGGTGGTCCTCCATGTCCTTGACCAGCGTGTTCACGGCCTCGGCGCCGTACTGGTCCTCGGCCAGCCCGTACGCCTCGTCGACGAACAGCACGCCGCCCAGCGCGGTGGCGACGACCTCGGACGTCTTCACGGCGGTCTGCCCGAGGTACCCGGCGACCAGCTCGGAGCGGTCCACCTCGACCAGGTGTCCCGTGCTCAGCAGGCCGAGGGCCTTGTAGATGGCGGCGACCAGCCGCGCGACCGTCGTCTTGCCCGTGCCGGGGTTGCCGAGGAAGACCAGGTGGCGCGTGAGCGTCGGCGTCGTGAGACCCGCCTCGGTCCGGAGCCGTTCCACGCGGAGCAGCTGGGTCTGCTGGCGGATCTCGCTCTTGACGCGCGCGAGGCCGACCAGCGCGTCGAGCTCGGCGAGCAGCTCGTCGAGGGACTTCGCGGGGACCGGCTCCGGGACCCCGTCGGGCTTCCAGGATCGCGGCCCGGGGGGCGTTGCGTCCTTCGGTGGCGCGCCGTCGCCCGGCGGCGTCACGGGAAGGGCGAGGTCCGGCAGCTCGACGTCGGGCACGGGCACCGCGCTCCTCGGGCCGCCGACCGCGGCGAGCTGCACCGCGGCGGTCGAGGACGCCCGTGCGATCACGTCGATCTCCGCGGGACCCAGGTCGCAGGCCGCCGACACGACGCCGGCGAGCGCGGCGGCGTAGGCCCCGGCGGCCGGCGACCCGGTCGCCACCAGCTGCGCGAGCAGGTCCGTCGGCGCGGACCGCCACCGCCGCGCGCTGGACGCGGCCGAGAAGAACGCGCCGTAGGTCGCGCCGGGCGAGCCGACGACGGTCAGCCACGCGGCTGCCGCGCCGGGGACGGACTCGGCGACGGCGGCGGCGAGCCGGGCGCCCTCGTCGCGGACCGCGGCGTCCTCCAGGCCGGCCGCGGCGCCGGCCCGCGCGAGGGCGTCGAGTGCGGAGGGCAGCGCGGAGGACGGGGTCACGGGAGCTCCCTCTGCGGGGTGTCGAGGCCGACCTCGGGGGCGAGGGCGAGGGAGGACTCGCCGAACTTCTCGGCGAGGAACTGCCCGTGCGCCACGAGCGCGTTGGCGTCCTCGCGCGAGACCGCGTCGGAGATCTTGTCCAGGGTCACGCCGAGCAGGTCGAGCTGGTCGCAGAGCACCATGAGCGACGTCTTGCCCTTCGACACCACCCGCCGGTCCGCGAAGTCCCGGGGCAGGCGCAGGTAGCCGCCGACGGCCTCGGGCAGGTAGCTCGTGGCGGTCGCGACGACCGTGTGCGCCTGCCTGCTGCCGGCGCCCAGCCGGTCCAGCCGCGGCGCCATCTCCTCCACCGTGCGGGTGATCCGGTTCACCCGGGCCGTCACCGCGCCCGGGACCTTGCCGACGATCTGCTGCTCCACCTGGTGGGCGGACGCGAGGATGTCGGCCGTCGTCGGGGCAGGCGGCGGCGCGGGGAGCTCGGGCTCCTGACGCCGCCCCCTCAGGCGAGCGAACCAGCTCATCGTGTCGCGCCTACCCGGCCCTCGTCGCTCAGCTCGTGCCGAGGTCCAGCGAGCCGCCGGCGACCTCCGTGGTCTCCGCGCGCTTCACGCGGTCGAGGTAGCTCTTGGCCTTGGTGGTCTCCGTCTCGAGCACGCCGATCGTCGTCGCCATCGAGTCGAGCGCCTTGACCTTGAACGTGTCGATCGAGTCCATCGTCGCGTAGATGTCCGCGAACGCCTGCTGCAGCTGGGGCAGCCCGACCGTGGCGCTGGCCGCCTGCTCCTGGATGCCCACCGACTGCTCCTTGAGCATCTTGGCGGTCGACGCGATGAGCCCGGACGTCGTGGTGTTCAGCGCCGTGATCTGGTCCAGCACGAGCTTCTGGTTGTTCAGCGCCTGGGCCACCGTGACGGCCGTGCGCAGGGCCGAGACCGTGGTGGTCGTCGCGCGGTCCACGCCCTTGATGAGCTCGAGGTTGTTCTTGATGATGATGTCGATCGCCAGGTAGCCCTGGATCGAGACGGCCAGCTGCGTGAGCAGGTCCTGGTGCTTCTGGCGGACGTAGAACAGCACGTCCTCGCGCAGGGCCTTGGCGCGCGCGCGGTCGGTCGCGTCCAACTCGGCGATCGTCGTCGACAAGCGCGTGTCCAGCGACTCCGCGACGTAGATGTACTGGTGGAGGCGGGCCATGGTGTCCCAGAGGTGCTGCTTCTCCAGGTTGAGCGCCGCGTTGTCCTTCCGCAGCTCGTCCTGCCCGTTGTAGAGCGCGCGCACGATCGCGTCGATCTGCTTCTGCGAGCTCTCGTACTTGCGGAAGTAGTCGGTCATCGAGTCGCCGAACGGGATCAGCCCGAGCAGCTTCTTGCCGATGGTGGCCTCGCTGGGGTCCAGACCCTCGACCGTCTTGCGCAGGTCCAGCAGGGACTTGCTGACCTGCGACGTGCCCGAGACCCCGCCCTCGCGCAGCTCTTTCACCGGCGCCTGGAGCAGGCGGTTCGACGTCTCGGCGGCGGCGCGGATGTCCGAGTCGCCCATCAGCCGGATGTCGTCGGCCTTGCGCGCCAGCTCCGGGGACCCGAGCTGCGCGGCCATGAGCCCGTCGACGTACGCCGAGACCTTCGCGTCGAGCCCCGGCAGGGCGGCCTCCGGGATCTGCGGAGCCATCGCGGAGGCGGCCGTCGTGGCCACCGGGGACACCGGCGCGGGCGCCTCCAGCGCGAACACGGACTGCGGCGCAGGGGGCTGGAGCGGGGCTGCCTCGGTCATCGTCGTCCTTCACGTCCAGGTCGTCGCAGCGGCCCTGCAACCGGCGCCGTGCAATGGGCTGCGAACGGTCAATGAATGGTCAAGCGAATGGTCAAGCGTCCTGTTGCGGACAGTAGCACGGGGGGCCGTTCCGACCCGGGGACCAACCGATCTCTGCCACGCTCCGTTCTTCAGGTGAGAGCGGACGCGCCGGCGCCCGACCAGATCAGGCGGGGGGCCGATGAGCGCGCGGTGGGAGGGCTTGCTGGCCCAGCTGGTCCAGGAACGGTGGTCGGCGCTGCTCGCCCGCGCGACGCTGCTCGCGGCGACCCCGGGCGAGGCGGAGGACCTGGTGCAGGACGCGCTCGTGGCCACGTTCTCGAGCCGCGCGCGGTTCACCACCCTGGCCCAGGCCGAGACGTACGTGCGGCGGGCCATCGCCACCCGCTCCATCGACCGGGCGCGGACGGCCGCCAGCGAGCGCCGCGCCGCCGACCGGGTGGCCGGCCAGCCGGAGGCTCCGGTCGAGACCGTGCTCCCCGGGCTCGAGAGGGACGTCCTCGCGGCGCTCGCCCGGCTCACCCCCCGCCAGCGCGCCTGCGTCGTGCTCCGGCACCTGGAGGACCTGTCCGTCGCCCAGACGGCCGAGCAGCTCGGCCTGAGCCAGGGCGCGGTCAAGCGGTACACGTCCGACGCCGCCACGGCGATGCAGCGCTGGCTCGGTGCCACCACCGACCCCGAGGCCGACGAGCGCCCGACGGTCCGGCTGGTCGACGGCACCGGCACGTCGAGAGGAGACCGGTCGTGAGCGACCTCGGACACCTGCTGGCCGACACGGAGGCCGCCGTCGAGCGCGGACGGTCCGGTGCCGTCCCGACCGCCTCCTCGCTGGCCGGGACGGTGCGGCGCGTGCGGCGCCGGCGGGCTGTCCGGCACTCCGCGCAGAGCGTCGCCGGCGTCGCGCTGGTCGGCGTGCTGGGCGCGACGGCCTGGTTCGGCGCGCACCGGGCCGACCAGGCGCCGGTCCCGGCGTCCAGCCCGACCGAGAGCCAGCCGGCCCCGAGCCCGACACCGACGGCGTCGTCCGCCCCGACGTCGGCCGCGATCCCGCCCGTGCACGTCGGCGAGCCGCTCCCACTGCCGGCCGGCCTGGTCGAGGGCAGCTCCGCCGGGTGGATGCTCGTCCCCGACAACCAGACCCGCGTCGGGACGGACCCGTACGACGCCCCCGCCGACGCCTATCGGAACCGGCTCCTGCTGATCTCCCCCGCCGGCGAGCGGAGCCCGCTGCTCGAGACCAGCGTCCGCCGGGGGCTCTTCGTGTTCCGGTGGACCGCGGGCCAGACACTCGTCGTCGCCAGCACCACGGACTACACCACGGAGAAGCCGACCGACGTCGCCGGCCTGCTCGACCTGCGCACGGGCGACCTCGAGCCGTGGCCGGACCTCCCACCGAGCGCCCTGTGGATCGGCGGCACGGACGACGGGACGACCGTGTGGGCGGCACCGCAGTGGGACTTCACGGACCTCCCCGCGGGGGCGGTCCCGATGCCCCGGAACGTCCTGTCGGCCCAGAACCGCATGGCCGGCTACCCCGACACGATGTTCCACCTGCTCGTCCGCGACGCCGACGGGACGCAGCGCGACCTCGGCACCATCGACGACTCCCTGTACGAGACGTCACTGAGCCCGGACGGCGGCTGGGTCACGGCCACCGGTCCGGACGGCCGGCTGCTGCTGGTCGACCTCCGGTCCGGCACGCCCACCCCGGTCTCGACCGTCCCCACCGACCGGCCCTGCGCGATCGGCGGCTGGTCCGGCCCGCACGAGCTCCTGCTCTCCTGCGGCACCCCGGCCGAGCTGCTCGCGCTCGACGCCACCCGCCCCTCGGCGACCCCGCGCCTGCTCGCGACGTCGGACCACCCGGTCATCGACGCGACGCCGCTGCCGGACGGCCGCGTCGGGCTGGGCCTGGTGGTCCAGGGGCCGCCGTGCGACGGCGGCGCGGACCCCGGCGTGCTCGCCGACGGCGTGGTCTCGCCGCTCACCACCCAGTGGGGTCCCGACGACCACTCGTACTGGCTGCAGTTCGGCGGCGGCACGGTGGTCACCGACCTCAACGACTGCTACGTCGGTCAAGGCAAGGCGGGGCGCCAGCGCACGGTCAGCACGGACCTCACGACGGGCGCGGTCACCGAGCTCTTCACGCTCGAGGGCGAGCCGACCGACGACGGATGGGAGCACAGTCTGGGCGGTGTTGTCGTGGGTCGGTGATGTGACATGTCGGACGCACCCGGTCCTTCCGGGCGCCGGGGCGGTCGGGCGATCATCGACGGACGAGCGCTCCGTCCCGCCCCCTGGAGGACCCATGCTGCCGTCCGAGATCCGCACCAGCACCGTCCACGTCGGCCCGTTCCTCGACGACGTCGGGGCGCCCTGGTCCGGCACCGTCACCGTCGAGTCGTCGACGCCGCGCGTCTGGGACGCCACCGCCGCGATGATCACGCCCCGGCCCGCCGTCGTCGCGCTCGACGCGGACGGCCGCGCCGCGATCCCCCTGGCCACCACCGACCAGCCCGGGTTCAGCGACGGCGCCGGAAGCCCGGTCACGGGCTGGACGTACACGCTGACGCTCGAGCTCGCCGGCGCGTCACGCGTGAGCCGGACCTTCGACCTGCCGGCGAGCAGCGGCCCGGACGTCAGGGTCACGCTGCCGACGAACGCGCCCGCTCCTGCGCGGCCCCGCGGCCTGACCCGTCGCGACGCCTTCCGCGCCGGCGCCGTCGCGCTGGTCACGGGCGGTGCGGTCGCGGCGTCCGCCCAGCCCGCCGCGGCCGCCGCCCCGAACCTGCGGGGCGGCCTCGTGCTGCCGGCGGCGACCACAGTGTTCGACGACGACCTGCAGGTGGGCACCACCGCGAACCCGTCGACCCTGCTGGTGAAGTCGTCGCCGGCCGGCGGCGTCAGTGGCGGCCCGACCATCTTCGACTCGACCGGCCGGATCGTGCTGGAGACGTACCAGCCGCACTTCGGCTCGTTCGGGGAGTCCGTCCGGGTGCAGCTCAAGGACGCCCGAGCCAAGGGGATGCTCACGTACCAGGGGAACTGGACGACGCCGCACTACCCGGGCGGCGACTACACGTGGCTGGCGACGCACCCGACCAAGCCGGTGACCATCGCGTGGATCGGCGCGCACTTCCTCAACAACGACGACCCGAGCTCCCTGGAGAAGAACCTCTGGCACGGGCACATCAACTTCGAGGTCCCCGACGCCAAGGGCGCCCTGCGCACCCGGTTCGAGATCAAGCTGGTGGACCCGGTGACCGGCAAGATCGGCACCGACCGCTCGGCCGTCCGCACCAACATGGCCGACTTCGAGCTCCAGGTCGGCACGGCGGACGAGCAGCTGCGCATCGTCGGGTCGGACAGCCACCCCAAGGACCTGGTGTTCGCCACGGAGGTGGGCGCCAAGCAGCCCCGGTGGACCCTGCGGGCGACCAAGACCGACGCCAACCTCGAGCTCCGCCGCTACAAGGCCGGCAACGCCTACCAGGACTCCCCGCTCGCCCTCGACCGGCAGACCGGGCTGGTCTCGGTCGGCGGCGCGGCGGGCACGTCCGCCGGCCTCAAGGTCACGCAGTCCGGCGGCGTCGGGATCACCGTGACGCCGCTGGCCCCTGGCGGGCAGGGCATCCTCGTCGCCGGCACGGACCCGACCGCCCGGGTGATCCAGGGCGAGGTCACCGGCGACGCCCAGCGGCGGTTCGTCGCCCTGGTCGACGGCACCCTGCAGTGGGGCACCGGCGCGGCGGACCGCGACACGCTCCTCTACCGCCGGGCCCCCAACCAGCTGGGCACCGACGGCGGGATGTTCCTGCGCAGCAGCGGCACGCCCGACACCGCGCCCACGGGCGGCGTGCTCTTCGTCGCGGACGGCGCCCTCAAGTACCGCGGGTCGGCCGGCACGGTGACCACGCTCGCCGCGGCCTAGGAGAGGATCGGCACATGAACAGCGACGAGAGGGCCTCCCTCGAGGAACGACTGCAGCGCCTGGGGATCGCCCAGGACGTGCAGCGGCTCATGGCCGCCGGCATCGGCAAGCTGCCCGTCAAGGACACGACGAAGGACTCGCTGACCTCCCGGAGCGCCACCGCGGTCGTCGTCGTCGGCGAGACGGGCGTCGCGCTCACCAAGGGTGCCGTCGAGGCCGGCAAGGGCGCGGCGACGGCCGGCGCCGACGCGTTCCAGCGCAGCAAGCAGGAGCACGTGTCCGGGCACCCGGTCCCGCCAGTCGACGACGTGACGACGCGGCTCGAGCGACTCAGCCGGCTGCACGCCGACGGTCACCTGGACGACGACGAGTACCGCGACGCCAAGGCCAAGGTCATCGCGGGGAGCTAGCGGGGCTCCTCGTCCTCGGGCCGCACCTCGGCGCCCGTCAGCGGGTCCACGGCCGTCGCCCCCCGCGGGAGGTTCGACAGGTCGGGGGCGATGACGATGCCGGGCAGACCGGAGTCGGGGAGGCGGAACATGGGCTCGTCGGCGGCGTTGGCCCCGACGAGAACGAGGTCGTGCGAGCCGGCGCGCGGCAGCGTCTCGCCCTTGAAGAAGGCGGGCGCGCGCAGCCGCCAGACCACCATGAGCACCGCGCCGATGAGGATCGCGACGACGCCGACCACCGCGACGGCCCCGATCCCGAAGATGGTGACGTTGTCGCCCTTGTCGTCCTGCAGCCAGTCGACCGCCGCGAACGACTGCAGCGCGTACACGAACGCGACCAGCAGGATCAGGCCGCCCAGCGACGGCAGGACGCCCTGCATGAAGAAGTCGCGCGGCTTGTGGTGCAGCGTCCGCCGGTAGAACCAGGAGCACGCGAACCCGGTGAGCCCGTAGTAGAAGGCGATCATCAGGCCGACGGACCCGATCAGCGCGGACAGCAGGCTCGGGCTGATCAGCGTGAAGATCGCGTAGAAGAGCATGGACGCCAGGCCCATCGCGATCGTCGAGACGCCCGGGGTCAGGTACTTGGGGTGGATCTTCGCGAACGCCGCGGGGACCGCCTTGTACGCCGCCATCGACAGGGTGGTGCGGGCCGTCGGCAGGATCGTCGTCTGGGTCGACGCGGACGCCGAGGTGAGGATCGACGCCGACAGCAGCAGGAGTCCGATGTGGCCGAGGGCGGAGTCGCCGAACAGCGCCGGCCCGATCGCCGCGAACACGTCGTCGGCGTTGTCGGGGTTGCCCAGGCCGATGCCCGTGGTTCCCACACCGGCGAACGCGACGGCGGCCGTCGAGACGAGGACGTACGTGACCAGCAGGAGCAGGGTCGACAGGATCGCCGCACGCCCCGGCGTCCTCGACGGGTCGTCGGACTCCTCGTTGACCGAGACCGCCGTGTCCCAGCCCCAGTAGATGAAGACGGCCGTGAGCAGCGCGGGCGCGATGACGTCGGCGATGCTCAGCCCGCCGGGCCAGAACCAGTCCCAGGTCGGGATCAGGGAGTACGACTCCCCGTTGCCGGAGTAGACCTTGCCCAGCGCGACCACCGAGAACATGATCAGGACGACGACCTCGATGGCCAGCAGGACGTACTGGATGCGCGCCGAGACCTCGATGCCGCGGTAGCAGATGTAGGTCATGATCGCGATCCACAGCAGGCCGGCGACCGTGGTCCACAGCGTGCTCGACGCGAGGTCGCCGACGGACTCCCAGCCCAGGTCACCGACGAACGTGAACGAGTACGCGCCCGCGATCTGCGCGAGGTTCGCCATGACGATGACGTCGGCGGCGATGATCCCCCACCCGCCGAGCCAGCCCGTGACCGGCCCGAAGGCCCGCGCGGCCCACGTGAAAGTGGTGCCGCAGTCCGGCTCGGCGCGGTTCAGCTCCTGGTAGGCGACCGCGATCAGGTACATCGGGACGAACGCGAGCAGGATGATCGCCGGCGCCTTGACGCCCGCGAGGATCGCCCCGCCGCCCGCGACGACGAAGCCGAGGCTCGCGGCCAGGCTGTACGCGGGGGCGGTGGACGCGGTGCCGACGACGACGCTCGACACCAGGCCGAGCGCACCGCCCTTGAGTCCCTTGCCGCTCTCGGGGAACCCGAGGGGCGCGGCGTCGGTGGAGGGAGCAGTCAACGGAACCTCGCAGCGGATGAGGCCCGAGCCCCCGTTGCATCGGGCAGTGACTACCTACCGGATTCGTTGCGGCATGGCGTTGGGGAGCAGATCTCGCTCGTCAGTTGCGCGTACAGCAATCGAAACCGTAGACCTGCCGTCGCCGCGCGGGAAGGGTCCCGGGTCGTTTCCGTCGGGTCAGCGCCTGGGCCACGTCCACGGCGGTTCCTCCAGCGGTCCGCGGCCCTCGACGGTGGTGGCCGCGCCGGTCTTGGTCAGCCCGACGGTCGTCGCACCCGCCGCCCGTAGGGCACGCACGAGGTCGCCCGAGTGGGTCACCACGAGCACCTGCGAGCGCTCGGAGGCCGACGCGACCAGCGCGCCGACGGCCGCCATGAGGCTCGGGTGCAGGCTGGACTCGGGCTCGTTCAGCACCAGGAGGTCCGGCGCGCGGGTGGCCAGGCACGCCGCGGCGAGCAGCAGGTAGGTCAGGGTCCCGTCGGAGAGCTCCGCGGCGGACAACGGTCGTCGCAGGCCGGGCTGGGTCATGGCGACCCGGCACGCACCGTCGTCGTCCTCGTCGACCATCACCCGGGCGCCCGGGAACGCCGCGTCGACAGATGCCTGCAGCGCGTCGTCGTCGCCCATCAGGCCGATGGTCAGCAGGGCGGCGGCGAGGTCGTCGCCGGCGGGCGACAGCACGGGCGTGAACGTCGCGACGCCGGGGCGGCGGGCGGGTGCGTCGACGTCGGTGCGCAGGTGGTCGTAGAACCGCCAGCGCCGGGCCTGCTCGCGCAGCGCGAACAGGTCGGGGGTCGCGGTCGGGTCGGCCAGCACGGCCATCACCGACTCGTGCTGGGCGACCGACAGGGGCGCGTCGCGCCAGGACCCGTCGTCGTCGCGGCTGCGCACCCGCGTGCCGATGCGCTCGGTGAGGACGGTGGACGGCCGCAGCACCGGCCCCGCCCAGACCACCTCGGACTTGATCTCCGGGTCGAGCCGGAACGCACCCATCTGGGGCAGGCCGAGGTCGATCGCGTAGGACAGGTCCTCGGTGGCGACGCCGAGCCGCACGGCCACCGGTCCCTTCGGGCGCGGGCCTGCGTGGATGGCCGAGCGCATGCCTCCCTCGCGGGCCAGGGAGCTGATCGCGCCGTCGCGCACGATGTCCGCCAGCAGGCGGAGCACCCGGTACACGCTGGTCTTGCCGCTGCCGTTCGCGCCGGTCACCACCGTGAGCCGGTCGAGCTCGAGGACGAGCCGGTCCAGGCTCCGGTAGCGCTCGACGGCCAGCGTCCGGATCATGCGGCGACCCTAGCGAGAGCGTGTGTCGGACGCTGGCCGTAGGGTCGCCGGGCATGGAGGTCCTCTCGCGCGCCGACGCCCGCAGGCTCGCGGTGCGCGCGCAGCTGCTGACCGCGGAACGCCCGACGGACGTCCACGACACCGTCCGCCGGCTGACCATGGTCCAGCTGGAGCCCACCAGCGCGATCGCGCCCAGCGCGGACCTGGTCCTCTGGAGCCGCCTGGGCTCCGCGTACGACCCGGCCGAGCTGGCGGACGCCCTCGACGAGCTGACCCTGCTCGACTACCGCGGGACCGTCCGGGTCCCGGAGGACATCGCGCTGTTCCGCGCGGAGATGGACGCGTGGCCGGGCACGGGGCCGGACGTCAAGGGCTGGCAGCTGGCCAACAGCAGGTGGCTGCACGACAACGAGGGCTGCCGCCAGGAGATCCTCGCGCTGCTGCGCTCCGACGGCCCGCTGACCGCGCGCGAGCTCCCCGACACCTGCGTGCGGCCGTGGCAGTCGAGCGGCTGGAACAACAACCGCAACGTCGTGATGATGCTCGAGGTCATGGTGCACAACGGCGACGTGGCGGTCGCCGGGCGCCGCGGCCGCGACCGGCTCTGGGACCTGGCCGAGCGCATCTACCCGGACGACCCGGGCCCGCCGGTGCAGGAGGCCCTCCGCATCCGGGACGAGCGGCGCCTGCGGGCCCTCGGCATCGCGCGCCCGACCGGCACCGAGCAACCCGTCGAGCCGGTGGCCGTCGGCGAGGCGGGCGTGCCGGCGGCCGTCGAGGGCGTCCGGGGCACCTGGCGGGTCGACCCGGAGCTCCTGGGCGGCCCGTTCGAGGGCCGCGCGGCGCTGCTGTCGCCCTTCGACCGGCTGCTGAGCGACCGCAAGCGGATGGCCGAGATCTTCGAGTTCGAGTACGCGCTCGAGATGTTCAAGCCGGTCGGCGGCCGCCGGTGGGGGTACTACGCGCTCCCGATCCTGGTGGGCGACCGGCTGGTCGGGAAGCTCGACGCGGCCGCGGACCCGAAGACCGGCGTGCTGCGCGTGCACGCGATCCACCGGGACGGGGAGTGGACCGCCGACGAGAGCGCAGCGGTCGACGGCGAGATCGAGGACCTGGCGCGGTGGCTGGAGCTGGACCTGGTGCTGCCCGACTGAGTCAGAGCCCGACCATCCGCATCCCGGCCTCGTTGTAGCGGTTGCCGTGCACGCCGATCCGGTCGGCGGCGGACGTGATCTCGGCGAGGTCGTCGGCCGTCAGCTCGAGGTCGGCGGCGCCGAGGTTCTCCTCGAGCCGGCTGAGCCGCCGGGTGCCGGGGATCGGCACGATCCACGGCCGCTGCGCGAGCAGCCAGGCGATGGCGACCTGCGCCGGCGTCGCGCCCTTCCGGCCGGCGACCTGCGTGACCAGCTCGACGAGGGCCTGGTTGGCCTGCCGGTTCTCCTCGCTGAACCGCGGGATCGTCGCGCGGATGTCCTTCTCGGTGAACGAGGTCGACACGTCGACAGTGCCCGTGAGGAACCCCTTGCCCAGCGGGCTGAACGGCACGAAGCCGATGCCGAGCTCCGCGAGCACCGGCAGCACCTCGGCCTCGGGGTCGCGGGTCCACAGCGAGTACTCGCTCTGCAGGGCGGTGACGGGCTGCACGGCGTGGGCTCGACGGATCGTGCCGACGCCCGCCTCCGACAGCCCGAAGTGGCGGACCTTCCCGGCGGCGATCAGCTCCTTGACGGCCCCGGCGACGTCCTCGATGGGCACGTCGGGGTTGACGCGGTGCTGGTAGAAGAGGTCGATCACGTCGGTGCCGAGGCGCTGCAGCGAGGCGTCGGCTACCTGCTTGATGTGCTCCGGCCGGCTCGACAGCCCGTGGTGCGAGCCGTCCGCGTGCAGGTCGAACCCGAACTTCGTCGCGATGACCACCCGGTCCCGGACGGGCTTCAGGGCCTCGCCGACGAGCTCCTCGTTGACGAACGGGCCGTACACCTCGGCGGTGTCGAAGAACGTGACCCCGCGGTCGACCGCGCCCCGCAGGACGCCGATCATCTCCTGCCGGTCGCCCGGGTTCGGCCCGTAGCTCTGGCTCATGCCCATGCAGCCGAGGCCGATCGCGGAGACCTCGAGTCCCTGTCCGAGAGTGCGCGTGTCCATGCCTCGACGCTACGTGCGGGTCCGCCGACGAAGGAGGCCCTGTCAGTACCGGGTTCGCGTGCCAGACTCGCGGCGTGAGCGCATTCACGGGCCGCGACGTGCAGTCGGCGATCTACCGGGCCGGGGTGTTCGGCCGCCGGCCCGTCGTCCCCACCGAGCCCGCGCGGCTCGCCGCGGCCGCCCGGCGGAGGCTGAGCACCGAGGCGTGGGCGTACCTGGCGGGCAGCGCCGGCCAGCAGCAGACCGCCCGCGCCAACCGGGAGGCGTTCGACCGCCACCGCCTGGTGCCGCGGATGCTGGTCGACGTCGAGACACGGGACACCTCGGTCGAGCTGTTCGGCCGTCGGCTCCCCGCGCCGCTGCTCTTCGCGCCGATCGGCGTGCTGGAGATGGCGCACCGCGACGCCGACCTCGGGGCCGCCCGGGCGGCCAAGGCGCTGGGCCTGCCGATGGTCATCTCGTCGCAGGGCTCGGTCCCGATGGAGGACACCGCCGCGGCGCTCGGCGACTCGCCCCGCTGGTTCCAGCTCTACTGGAGCAAGGACGACGACGTCGTCGACTCGTTCGTCGACCGCGCCGCGGCCGTCGGCAGCGACGCGATCGTCGTCGCGCTCGACACCCACGTGCTCGGCTGGCGGACCAAGGACCTCGACCTCGGCTACCTGCCCTTCGCGCGCGGCGAGGGCATCGCGCAGTACACCAGCGACCCGGCCTTCCGCCGGCTCGTGCACGCCCGGGCCGCGGTGGCGACGCCGTCGACGGACCGCCCCACCCCGGCCGCCGTCCGCGCCCTGCTGTCGATGGCCCGGCACTACCCCGGCGACCTGCGCGCCAACCTGCGCTCCCCCGTGCCGCGCGCGGCCGTCGAGACGTTCCTCGACGTGTTCTCCCGCTCGTCTCTGACCTGGGACGACCTGGCCCGGCTGCGGGAGCGCACCGCGCTTCCGATCGTGCTCAAGGGGATCCAGCACGCCGACGACGCACGGCTCGCCCTCGACCACGGGGTCGACGGCATCGTCGTGTCCAACCACGGCGGCCGCCAGGTCGACGGCGCGGTCGGGTCGCTGGACGCGCTGCCCGGCGTCGTCGAGGTGGTCGACGGACGGGTCCCGGTGCTGTTCGACAGCGGCGTCCGCAGCGGCGCCGACGTGCTCAAGGCGCTCGCGCTCGGCGCCCGCGCCGTGCTCGTCGGCAGACCGTGGGTCTACGGGCTCGCGCTCGCCGGCGCCGACGGTGCGCGGGCCGTGATGGAGCACGTGTGGGCCGAGCTCGACCTGACGATGGCGCTGTGCGGCGTGCGGTCGATCGACCAGATCGGCCCCGACCTCCTCGTGAGCGCGCCGTGACGGCCGACGGGGCGCCTGTGCTCTCGATGATGCTGGCGGTCCCCGACGCGGCGGCCGCGGCCCGCTGGTACGGCAGCGCGCTGGGCGCGACGATCCTGTGGGACCTCGGGTCCGTGGTCGGGCTCGACCTCGCCGGGGCGCCGTTCTTCCTCGGCGAGCCGCAGGGCAACCGCTGGGACACCCCCGAGACGCTGGGCAGCCGGACGGTCCGCGTCGAGGTCTTCGTCGACGACCCGGACGCGTTCGTCGCCCGCGCCGTCGCGGCCGGGGCGGACGGCACGTTCGACCAGGTCCGCGACCACGAGATGCCGTGGGGCCCCCATCGGCAGGGCAGCTTCGTCGACCCGTTCGGCCACCTGTGGCTCGTCGGCGACCGCTCGCCGCTGCGCGCGCACGTGATGCCCACCCCCGCCACTCCCGCGGACGTCGACGCGATCCACGCCCTGCGCCGGTCGCTCGAGGACTGGATGGCCGAGAACGGCACGGTCCAGTGGCCGCAGGGCTCGCTGCCGCGGGAGCGCATCGCCGCACAGGTCGACGCCGGCGAGTGGCACCTGGTCCGCGACGGCTCCGGCCTCGTCGGCACCGTCCGGCTGCTGTGGTCGGACCCGGACTTCTGGGGTGCCGACGACACACCCGCGGTCTACGTGCACGGCCTCATGGTCGATCGACGGCACGCCGGCCGCGGCACCGGCAGGGCCCTGCTCGACTGGGCCGCGGCCCGTGGGAGGGACGCCGGGGTCGGCCTGTTCCGGCTCGACTGCCGGACCACCAACCCGACGGTGCGCGCCTACTACGAGGCCTACGGGTTCACGGCCGTCGGGCAGCGCGACTTCGCCGACTTCTCCTGCACGCTGCTCGAGCTGGCACTGCCGGGCCGACCGAGCGGCTGAGACGCGGCGGTCGAGTGAATCGGACGCCGCGGGAGCCTGATCCTCAGGTCCCGCTGCGACCATCGCGCCATGGCCGACGACGCGCTCCCGGCCGCCGGCTGGTACGCCGACGGGACGACCGTCGGGGTGCGCCGGTGGTTCGACGGCGTGGGCTGGACCGAGTACACCTCGCCGGAACCCGAGGCGATGGAGAGCCGGTTCATCGGCGCCGCGGTGCCGTCCCGGCTGGGCCTGTCGCTCAGCCCCGAGGACGACGCCGACCGGGAGGCCGCGTTCCTCAAGCACCGCATCGGGGAGGCGTGCCGGGTCCGGCGCGGCGCGATCGGCGCGTTCTGCGCCGCCCTCGGGCTCCTCGTGCTGACGGGCGCCGTCAGCCTCGGCCTGGGCGGCCCCGGCGACATCTGGGTCCTCGGGGGGATCGGCGCCGTGTTCCTGGTCGGCCGGGCCCTGCGCAACTACCACCGCGCGGTCTTCCGCGGCGCGCCCCCGCTCTCCGTGGTGGGCTGGCTGCTCGCCGGCGTCGGGCTCGTCGCGGCCCTCGCCCTGTTCATCGCGGTCCCGGTCGAGGCCGCCGGGCAGGCGTCGACGGGGCTCGACGGCCTGGGCGGTCTCGGTGGGCTCAGCGGCCTCGACGGCCTCGGTGGTCTCGGCGGCCTCGGTGGTGTCGGTGGGTAGCGGCCGGCGGCCGGGTGGCGTGACCCGGCCGCCGAGCCGCGCCGCTCAGTAGCCGCGCGAGGTGTTCGCCGCGACCGTCGTGCCCTGCAGGGTGCCGATGTACTCGTCGGCCGTCATCGGCTTGGAGAACATCGGGTAGTCGTAGGTGATCGCGTTGTCGTGCTCGGCCTGGGACGTCGCGCCGACGGCGTCGGTGAGCGTGATGACCTCGAAGCCCTTCTCGTACGCCGAGCGCATGGTCGACTCGACGCAGCAGTTGGTGAGGAAGCCGGCCAGCACCACGGTCGTGATGCCCTTGGACCGCAGGATGAAGTCGAGGTTCGTCGACCCGAAGGCGTCCAGGCCACGCTTGCCCTCGATGACGATGTCGCCCTCGACGGGGGCCACGTCCTCGACGATCGCCGCGCCCCAGGAGCCCTTGACGAAGGCGTTCGAGTCCACGACGCCCTTGAGGATCCCGTAGGGGTGCGCGGTGATCTCGCCGTACCCGGCCTGGAACGCGATCGGGCTGTGGATCACGGTGGCGCCGGCGGCTCGCGTCGCCTCGAGGGCCTTCTGGGCGTTGGCCAGCATGCCGGTGCTCTCCATCACGGGCTGCACCGCGCCGTGCAGGACCCCACCCTCGCTGGTGAAGTCGTTCTGGAACTCGATCAGCACGAGTGCCGTGGTCTCCGGGTTCATCTCTGCTCCATTGCTCGATGTGTGCGGAACGGGCACGCACCCGAGGCTCGCGGGTGCGGTCGGGGCTAGCCTGCGCCTGCGCGCCGAGCCGGACAACCTCGAGATCAGGACGCGACGGTCGACCGCGCCCGCTCGAGGTGACGGCGGACCGCTCGGGGGCCCGACACGTTCAGCACCAGCGACGCCATGGCCAGCGGGACGCTGAACACGAGCGCGCCGACGTCGTGGCCGCTCGACACGGCGACGACGAGTCCGAGCATCGCAGGCAGCGTGGCGAACGAGATGCCGATCCACACCACGGTCCGGACGACCCCGGGGACGAGCTCCGGCGCCAGGCCCTGCCGCGCCGCGAACCGGAGCCGGTTGGGGATCATCAGAGCGGGGACGAACCAGGCCGCGAGCCCGAGCCCGGCGCCGATGAGCAGCCCCGTCGGCGTCACGGTCGGGTTCGGGACGAGGACGAGGACGCCGAGCAGGCCGACCAGCAGCAGCGCACCGCAGTACGCGTACGTGATCGGCGTGAGGGATCTGACCAGCTCGTCGTCGGAGACGGGCGGCGGGGTCTGCGGCAGGGTCACGGGGAGAAGGTAGCGGTCCGTTCTCAGAACCCCGCGGACAGCACCACCGAGAGCGGCACGTTGATCCCACCCGGAGGCAGCGGCGCCCACGGCGGCTGCTCGTACCGGACGACGGTGGGCCGCTCGGGATCGACCAGGTAGCCGGTCCACGTGGCGCCGTCCCAGTACCGCAGGCGCGAGGGCTGGATCGGGTCCGGGTACCAGCTGGCCGGTGTGGTGGGCACGAGCCCAACGTACAGCGCCGGGCAGGGCGACGGCAGCGGCGCCCCGATGCGTCAGTCCGTCGCCGCGCGGGAGGGGGGAGCCGAGCCGATCGACGGCGGCTCGGCCAGGGTCGTCGCGGCCCAGGACGCGAGGAGCTTCAGGCCGTCCGCCGACGGTGAGCCCGGGACGGCCGAGTACACGTTGAGCTGCAGCCCGGGGTCGGCGGGCAGGACGAGGGCCTCGTAGTCGAGCTCGAGCAGGCCGACCGCCGGGTGGTGGAACGTCTTGGTCCCGGAGCGGTGGTAGCGGACGTCGTGCGAGGCCCACAGCCGGCGGAAGTCCTCGCTGCGGGTGGACAGCTCCCCGACCAGGTCGGTCAGGCGCCTGTCGTACGGGTTGCGACCGGCCTCGGCGCGCAGGATCGCGACGGCGTCGTGCGCCATGCGGTCGGCCTTCTCGCCCCAGAACGCTCGCGCGGCGGCGGGGTCGAGGAACTGGAAACGGGCCGTGTTGACCGGCCTGCCGCTCCCCCGCTGCAGCGAGTCGTAGAGCGGCGAGTAGAGCGCGCGGCCCAGCAGGTTGGCGCCGAGCACGTCGAGGCGGCCGTTGCGCACGAACGCGGGCGCGCCGTCGAGGGCGTCGATGATGCGCTGGACGACGGGACGCAGCACGGGAGTCGACGCGTTGCGGGCCCGGGACCGGGCCACCCCCGAGGCGTTGGCGGCGCGGGACAGGTCGAACAGGTGCCCGCGCTCGGCCTCGTCGAGCTGCAGCGCCTCCGCCAGGGCCTCGAGGACCTCCTCGGAGACCCCCGAGAGGTTCCCCCGCTCCATGCGCGTGTAGTAGTCGATGCTCACCCCGGCCAGCATCGCGACCTCCTCACGACGCAGGCCCGGCACGCGCCGGTTGCCGCCGTACGCCGCCAGACCGGCACGATCCGGCGTGATGCGGCCGCGGCGCGTCATGAGGAACTCGCGGGTCTCGGCGCTCAGGTCCATACCGTCGACCGTACGTTCCGGTGCCCGCTGCGGGGAGGTCCTGGCGTTACCGGGTAACGACAGACCCTCCCAGGGGGCTCGACCCGTTCGTACGGTGAACGTCATGACGACCATCCCGACCCTGACCTTGAACAACGGCGTGACGATGCCCGCCCTCGGCTTCGGGGTGTTCCAGACCCCGCCCGCCGAGACCGTCGCGGCCGTCCGCACCGCCCTGGAGGTCGGCTACCGGCACATCGACACCGCCGCCGCGTACGGGAACGAGCGCGAGGTCGGCCAGGCGATCCGCGAGTCCGGCGTGGCCCGCGACGAGGTGTTCGTCGAGACCAAGGTCTGGATCAGCGACTACGGGTACGACGCCACGCTGCACGCGTTCGACAAGTCCGCCGCCAAGCTCGGCGTGGACACGATCGACCTGCTGATCCTGCACCAGGCTCTGCCCGGCCGGTTCGAGCTCACCATCGACGCCTATCGCGCGCTGGAGACGCTGCTGGCCGACGGCAAGGTCGCGGCCATCGGGGTCTCCAACTTCATGCCCGACCACCTCGCCGGGCTGCTCGAGGCCACCACGGTGGTCCCGGCCGTGAACCAGGTCGAGGTCCACCCGTACTTCCGTCAGCCCGGCGTCCTGGCCGCCGACGCCGAGCACGGGATCGTGACGCAGGCCTGGTCGCCCATCGGCGGCATCACGTTCTACCGCGACGCCGGCCACACCTCCACGCTCGAGGACCCGGCCATCGCCGGGATCGCGGCGGCCCACGGCAGGACCCTGGCGCAGGTGATGCTCGCCTGGCACCTGCAGCAGGGCCGCTCCGCCATCCCGAAGTCGGTGACCCCCGCCCGCATCGCCGAGAACTTCGCCGTCGCCGACATCGCGCTCACGGTCGACGAGCTCGCGTCCATCGACGCGCTGGACACGGGGCGTCGCGGAGGACCCGCGCCGGAGGCCGTGACCCTCGAGGCCTTCGGTCGCGACATCCCCGAGGCCTGACCCCCAGCCACAGCAAGGAGCTCCCCCATGCAGTACCGCCCGCTCGGACGCACCGGCGTCCAGGTCAGCCCGCTGTGCCTCGGCGCGATGATGTTCGGCCCCTGGGGCAACGACGACCGCACCGACACGACGCGGATCATCCATCGCGCGCTCGACGCCGGGATCAACGTCGTGGACACGGCCGACGTGTACTCCGCCGGGGTGTCCGAGCAGATCGTCGGCCAGGCGCTGACCGGCCGCCGCGACGACGTGTTCCTGGCGACCAAGTTCTTCATGCCCATGGGCGACGGCCCGAACCAGGGCGGGGGGTCACGCCGGTGGATCATCCGCGCCGTCGAGGACTCGCTCCGACGCCTGGGCACCGACCACATCGACCTCTACCAGGTGCACCGACCCAGCCCGGACACCGACGTCTCCGAGACGCTCGGGGCCTTGAGCGACCTGGTCCACCAGGGCAAGGTCCGCTACATCGGGTCCTCGTCGTACTCCGGGTCGCAGATCGTCGAGGCCCAGGCCGTCTCGCGCGAGCGGCACCTGGAGCGGTTCGTCACCGAGCAGCCCCCGTACTCGATCCTCGTGCGCGGCGTCGAGGAGGACGTCCTGCCCACCACCCGGCGCCACGGCATGGGCACGCTCACCTACAGCCCGCTGGCGGGCGGCTGGCTCTCGGGCCGCTGGCGCAAGGACTCCGCAGGTGCGCCGACCTCGTCGGCCCGCCCGAGCGCGCGGTTCGACATGACCAGCCCCGCCAACCAGCGCAAGCTCGACGCCGTCGAGGACCTCGCCCTGCTCGCCGAGGAGGCCGGGCTCAGCCTGATCGAGCTGGCGATCGCGTTCGTCGTCAACCACCCCGGCGTGACCTCGGCGATCGTGGGCCCGCGCACCATCGAGCAGCTCGAGTCCTACCTGCCCGCCGCCGAGCTCACCCTGAGCCCCGATGTGCTCGACCGCATCGACCAGATCGTCGCGCCGGGCGTGACGATGAACCCGGACGACAACAGCTACGGTGCCCACGAGCTCACCGCCGCCGCCCGGCGCCGCTGATCGCTGCCGCTCTCGACGCTGCGACGTCATTGCACCAGTCGTAGGCCCGCGAGCAGACTGAGGTGCGCCCGGGACGTCGAGACCCGGGGAAGGGCGGCCGAGGATGGCCGATCTGCAGAGCGGAACCGTCAGCCAGGCGGAGCACGATCTCCTGCGGCGCGCCTACGACGACGCCACCGACCAGTTCGCGGCCGCGAACGCCGTCCTCACCGCGCTGGGATCGGCCGCCGACCCCGACGCCGTCCTCGACACGATCGTGCACACCGCGCGGCGCCTGTGCCGGGCCCAGACCGTGCTGGTCTACCTCATCGACGGCGACCGGTTCACGCTCGCGTCGTCCGTGGGCCTGACCGACGAGCTGCGGCACTACTGGCGCGAGCACCCGATCCGGGTGGACGGCGACACGATCGTGGGGCGAGCCGCGACGGGCCGGAAGGTCCAGCAGATCTCCGACGTCCTCGTCGACCCCGCCTATCGCCGGCGCGATCTCCAGGAGATGGTCGGGTTCCGCACCGTGGTGGCGGCCCCGATGATGCTGGACGACGAGGTGGTGGGCGCCCTGTCGCTCCTGCGCAGCGAGGTGGAGCCGTTCGACCCGGGTGCGGTCACCCTCCTCGAGGCGTTCGCCGCGCAGGCCGCGATCGTCGTGCGGCACGTGGACCTGCTCGCGGCGCTCGACGCCCGCGGGGCCGAGCTCGCGCGGCGCGTCGACCAGCTCGAGGCGCTGAGCTCGGTCGGCGGGATCGTCAGCTCCAGCCTCGTCCTCGACGAGGTCCTGGCCACCATCATCAAGAACGCCGTGCGCTTCTCGGGCTGCGACGGCGGCTCGATGATGGAGTACCTCGAGGAGGACCAGCTGTTCTCCGTCCGCAGCGCGTACGCGAGCAGCCCCGAGCTCCTGGCCGCGCTCCGCTCGGTGCCGATCGAGCTCCACGCCACGCTGGTCGGGCGTGCCGCGCTCGAGCGCCACCCGGTGGCCGTACCCGACCTGGACGAGGTCGACCTCGACCCCCACCTGGCGGTGCTGCACGCCGACGGCTGGCGCTCGGTGCTCGCGGTCCCCGTGCTGCGCGGGGAACGGATCGTCGGCGCGCTCGTCGTGCGCCGCCGCTCGCCCGGGGCGTTCGCGCAGGAGACCATCGACTTCCTGGAGACGTTCGCCAGCCAGTCGGCCCTCGCCGTGACCAACGCCCGGCTGTTCCGCGAGCTCGAGGTCAAGACGGCCGAGCTCGAGGTGGTGAGCCAGCACAAGTCGGACTTCCTGGCGAGCATGTCCCACGAGCTCCGGACGCCCCTCAACGCCGTGATCGGGTTCTCCGAGGTCCTCCTCGAGAGGCTCTTCGGCGACATCAACGAGCGCCAGGAGGAGTACCTGCGCGACATCCTCAGCTCGGGGCAGCACCTGCTCGAGCTGCTGAACGAGATCCTCGACCTCTCGAAGGTGGAGGCGGGGCGCATGGAGCTCGAGCCGTCCACCTTCTCGGTGTCCGCCGCCGTCGACTACGGCGTCGCGACGGTCCGCGGGCGCGCGAACGACCACGGCATCACGCTCGCGTGCACCGTCGACCCGGCGGTCGACGTGATCGAGTCCGACGAGCTGAAGTTCAAGCAGGTCCTGGTCAACCTGCTGAGCAACGCCGTGAAGTTCACGCCCGACGGCGGCCATGTCGTCGTCGACGTGCGCCGCGTCGGGCCGGACCTCGAGGTCACCGTCGCCGACGACGGTCCGGGGATCGCGCCGGAGGAGCGGGAGCACATCTTCGAGGCGTTCCAGCAGGGGCGGCGGGGCGCGCCGAAGGAGGAGGGCACGGGGCTCGGCCTGACCCTCTGCCGACGCCTCGTCGCGCTGCTCGGCGGTCGGATGTGGCTGGAGACCGACGTCGGCGTCGGCAGCACGTTCGGCTTCGTCGTCCCCGTCGACACCGCGCCGCGCGCCGGCGCGGACGGGGCACGCGACGATGCGCCCGTCGTCGTGGTGGTCGACGACGACCGCGCCTCGCTCGACCTGCTCGCGGCCTACCTCGACGGCCTCGGCGTCCGGGTGGTCCGGGCGCGCGACGGCCGGTCGGGGCTCCACGAGATCCGTTCGTCGCTGCCCGCCGCGGTCGTGCTGGACCTGCGTCTCCCGGGCCTGGACGGCTGGCAGGTCCTCGAGCGCCTGAAGGCGGACGAGGCCACGCGCGACATCCCGGTCGTCATCGCGTCGATCGTCGACGAGCGCTCCCGCGGCCTCGCCATGGGCGCGACGGAGTACCTGATCAAGCCCGTCGGCCGCGACGACCTGGTCGCCGCACTGCGCAGCTGCGGGTGCCTGCCCGCCGACGCCGACGTCACCACCGGAAGGGGGCGGGGATGACGACCGGTCGCATCCTCGTGGTCGAGGACAACGCGTTGAACCTCAAGCTGATCCGCGACGTGCTCCAGGTCCGCGGCTACGACGTCGTCGAGGCCAGGTCGGGCGAGGAGGGCGTCGACCGGGCGCACGAGTGCTGCCCGGACCTCGTCCTCATGGACCTCCAGCTCCCGGGCATCGACGGGGTGGAGGCACTGCACCGGATCCGTCTGGACCCCGTGGTCGCCGACGTCCCCGTGGTCGCCGTCACCGCGTTCGCGATGCAGGCGGACCGCGACCGGGCGCTCGCCGACGGCTTCGACGGCTACCTGTCGAAGCCGATCAGCGTCCGCGCGCTGCCCGCCCAGGTCGACGCGTTCCTCGTCAGCGGCCACGCCCATGCCTGATCCGGTGTCCGTCCTCGCCGTCGACGACGTGCCGCAGAACCTGCGGCTGCTGCAGGCGGTGCTGGAGCCGCGGGGCTACCGGCTGGTCCTCGCGGGGTCGGGCGAGGAGGCCCTGCGCGTCCTGGAGGACCCGACCCAGCCCGTCGACCTGGTCCTGCTCGACATCGTCATGACCGGGATCGACGGCTACGAGGTCTGCCGCCGGGTCCGGGCGGACCCGGCCACCGCGTACCTGCCGGTGGTGATGATCACGGCGAGCGGCGACCAGGAGAAGCTGCGCGCCATCGAGGCCGGCGCCGACGACTTCGTCACGAAGCCCTTCAACCAGGGCGAGCTTGTGGCCCGCGTGGCGTCACTGGCCCGCGTGAAGAAGTACCAGGACACGATCGCGCGGCAGGCGGCCGAGCTGGCGGAGTGGAACCGGGACCTCGAGGCACGCGTCCGCGCCCAGGTCGACGAGCTGCAGCGGCTGAGCCGGCTCCGGCGGTTCCTCCCCCCACAGCTGGCCGACCTGGTGATCGACTCCGGCGACGAGTCGCTGCTGGACAGCCACCGCCGGGAGATCGTCGTCGTGTTCTGCGACCTGCGCGGGTTCACGCCGTTCGCGGAGCAGTCGGAGCCCGAGGAGGTGATGTCGGTGCTGCGGGAGTACCACCGGGCGCTGGGCGAGCTCATCGACGAGTACGAGGGGACCCTCGAGCGGTTCACGGGCGACGGGCTGATGGTCTTCTTCAACGACCCGGTGACCTGCGAGGACCCGGCCTGGCGGGCAGTCGCGATGGGGATGGCGATGCAGGACCGGGTGGCCGGCCTCGCCGTCGGCTGGTCCCGCCGGGGTCACGAGCTCGGCTTCGGCGTCGGCGTCGCGCAGGGCTACGCGACGCTCGGCCGGATCGGCTTCGAGGGACGGTCCGACTACGCGGCGATCGGGAGCGTCACCAACCTGGCGGCCCGGCTGTGCGCCGCGGCCGCGGCCGGCCAGGTGCTGGTCAGCCAGCGCGTCTTCTCCGCCGTCGAGGACCGGGTGGACGGTCGGCCGATGGGTGAGCTCGACCTGCGGGGCTTCAGCCGGCCGGTGGGGACGTTCGCCGTCGAGAGCGCAGGGGTGAGGCAGCCGTGACCACGCTGGAGGAGCTGGACGAGGTCGGGCGCCAGGCGCGGTTCGAGGTGCTCCAGCAGCGGATGCGCTCGGTGTGGGACGTCATGCGGCGCGACCACGAGGACGAGTCGGTCGTGGTCGTCCCGTCGGTGGCGGTCGACGGGCTGTCCGTCGGGAGCGCCGGACTGGTGCAGGCGTACGAGGAGCGCTTCCTGTTCCTGCTGCTCCTGCTGCGGCAACCGCTGCTGCGGATGACGTACGTGACCTCGACGCCGATCAAGGACAGCATCATCGAGTACTACCTCGCCCTGCTCCCCGGCGTGATCCCCAGCCACGCCCGCGCACGGCTCACGCTTGTCTCGGTCGACGACGCCACGCTGCGCCCGCTCAACGAGAAGCTCCTCGACCGGCCCCGGCTGATCGCCTCCATCGTGGCGGCGATCCCGAACCGCGAGCGCTGCCACCTCATCGCGTACAGCACCACGGAGCGGGAGCGCGACCTGGCGCTCCACCTCGGGATCCCGATGTACGGCTCGGACCCGGGGCTGGCCGACCTCGGCAGCAAGACGGGCTGCCGTCGCCTGTTCGCCGAGGAGGGCGTGCTGCACCCCTTCGGCGCCGAGGACCTGCACAGCCGCGAGGACGTCGTCGACGCGATCGTGCGCATGCTCGCCGCCGGGCCGGGCAGCGGGCAGGTGATCGTGAAGCTGAACGACGGCGTCTCCGGGAGCGGCAACGCCGTCGTCGACCTGGCGGGCCTCACGTCGCCGGCCGACCCGGCGGACGTGCGCGCGCGGGTCGAGGCCCTCGAGCTGGAGTCGCCGACCCTGAGCCGCGCCCAGTACTGGGAACGGTTCACCGGCGGCGGCATCGTCGAGGAACGCGTCACCGGCACCGAGCTGCGCAGCCCGAGCGTGCAGCTGCGCGTCCTGCCCGACGGCACGGTCGAGCTGCTCTCCACCCACGACCAGCTGCTCGGCGGGCCCAGCGGGCAGCGCTACCTGGGCTGCACGTTCCCCGCCGACCCGGCGTACTCGCGCCTGATCAGCGAGCCCGCCGAGGTCATCGGCCGCCGCCTGGCGCGGGAAGGTGTCCTGGGCCGGTTCGCCGTCGACTTCGTCGTCGTCCGCGACGCGTCGGGCGCCTGGACCGCGCACGCCATCGAGCTGAACCTGCGCAAGGGCGGGACCACGCACCCGTTCCTCACCCTGCAGTTCCTCACCGACGGCCGCTACGACGGACCCTCCGGCCGTTACCTCACGTCCACCGGCGACGAGAAGCACCTCGTCGCGACCGACCACCTCGAGGCACCCGAGCTGCGCGCCCTGCGGGTGGTCGACCTGTTCGACGTCGTGGCGCGGCACGGCCTCCACTTCGACCAGTCCCGGCAGACGGGCGTCGTGTTCCACATGATCAGCTGCCTGACGGAGCTGGGCCGCGTGGGCCTGACCGCCGTCGGGGACACGCCGGAGCAGGCGATGGACCTGTACGCGCGAGCCGAGGAGGTCCTCCTCGCCGAGGCCGCGGCGGCCGGGCGCGCGCGGGCGCTGCCGGGATGACGACGGACGCCGTCGACCACGTCTGGTACGTCGCCTACGGCTCGAACCTGAGCGCGGACCGGTTCGGTTTCTACCTGCACGGCGGGCGCCCGCCGGGGAGCCTGCGGACCTACCCCGGGTGCCGCGACCGGACCGAGCCCGCGCGTACCGTCCGCCTCGTCGTCCGCGGGAGCCTGTCGTTCACGGGGGCGTCGAAGGCCTGGGGCGGGGGCACCGCGGTCTTCGACCCGGACGGGGACGGCCGCGTCGCCGCGGTCGCCTACCTGCTGCGCACCGGGCAGCTGGCGGACGTCCTGGCCCAGGAGATGCGCCGCGACCCCGGCGAGGACCTGGACCTGCAGATGCTCCGTCGCGAGGGACGGCACCGCTACGGGCCCGGGCGCTACGAGACGATCGTGCACCTGGGGGCACGCGACGGGATCCCGCTGGTCACCCTGACGTCCGAGCCGTTCGACGACGCGCCGCTGGCGACGCCGACCCAGGCCTACCTGCGAACGATGGAGACCGGCCTGCGCGAGACGCACGGGTGGGGTCCCGCCGAGGTGCGTGCGTACCTCGCCGCGATCCCGGGCATGAGCGCGTCGCTCTGAGGGGACGCGTCAGGGGAACCCGGACGGACCGGATGTATCAGGCCGGTCCCGCCCGGTTCCTGACAGCGCGGCAAACCCGCCACCCCCCTCTACCGTGCCGACACTGGAGAGCACCGTCATGAGCAAGGTCCTGTTCACCCTCACGCCGATCACCGGGCACGTGCGACCCGCGCTGCCGATCGTGCGGGCCCTGGTCGACGCCGGTCACGACGTCGACGTCTACACCGGCAGCAAGTTCGCCGGCGCCGTCGAGGCCACCGGCGCGCGGTACGTCCCCATGACCCTCGGCCGCGACGAGGACGACTCCGACGTCAGCGCCTGGTCCGACGCGAACGGCGCCCCCGGGCCCGGCCTGCGCCGGCTGCGCTGGGAGGTCGTGCACCTCTTCGTGCGGACCGTGCCCGCCTACGTCGACGACGTCTCCGCCTACCTGGCCGCCGAGCAGCCCGACGTCGCCGTCGTGGAGAGCGCGTTCGTCGCCGGGGCGCTCGCCGCCCGGCGGCACGGCGTGCCGTCGGTCCAGCTGTCCGTCCTGCCCCTGCAGCTCTCCGGCCGCGACGTCCCGCCCTTCGGGCCCGGCCTGCAGCCGCCGCGCCACGCGCTCGACCGCCTCAAGCAGCGGGCGCTGACCCTGCTGATCCAGAAGGTCGTCTTCCGCGACGCGCAGCGCGAGGCGCAGCTCGTCGCCCAGCAGGTGGGCGCCGGCGACCTCGACGTCTTCTTCTTCGACTGGGTCGGGACGATCGCCGACCGGCTGCTGCAGGCGTCGGTGCCCGGGTTCGAGTACCCGCGCCTGGAGCCGCACCCCGAGCTCGAGTTCGTCGGCCAGATCACGCCGCGCGGCGTCGACGCGTTCGACGAGCCCGCCTGGTGGTCGGACGTCCTGGCGGCCCGCGAGGCCGGGCGGCCCGTCGTCCTGGTGACGCAGGGGACGATCGCCACCGACCCCGACCGGCTGCTGCGCCCGACCCTCGAGGGGCTGGCGGACCAGGACGTGCTCGTGGTCGCGACGACCGCGATCGGGGAGCCCGACGAGGTCGTGCCCGACCGGCCGGCGAACGTGCGCGCCGCGCGGTTCGTGCCGTTCGAGCACCTGCTGCCCCTGGTCGACGTGATGGTGACCAACGGCGGCTTCGGCGGGGTCCAGCAGGCGCTCGCGCACGGCGTCCCGCTCGTCGTCGCCGGACGGACCGAGGACAAGGCCGAGGTCACCGCCCGGGTCGTCTGGTCGGGCACCGGGGTCGGGGTCCGCACCGACGCACAGGACGTGGCCTCGGCCGCCGCCGTCCGCTCCGGCGTGCTGGAGGTGCTGGCCGACCCGTCCTACCGGCGGCGTGCGACCGAGCTCGCTGCGGAGTACGCGCGCTACGACGCGGTCGCCCGCACGGTCGAGGTCGTCGAGGAGACGGCGCGGGAGCGCGCGACGGTCGGCGCCTGAGTGGTCTCGGAGCGCGCACCCAAGGCTGTGCGTGCTCCGAGAATCCGCTGAGAATGCGCCCCTAGCGTCACGCAGGCATCCCCATCGACGGAGGTCGGCGTGAACGAGGTCAACGGTCTTCCCACCCACATCCTGCTCGTGCACGCGGTCGTCGTGCTGCTGCCCCTCGCCGCCGTGCTCGTGGCGGTGACCGCGTGGTGGCCGGTGCTGCGCCGCAGGCTCGGCGTCATCACCCCGATCCTCACGGTCGGCTCCACGCTCCTGGTCCCGCTCACGACGCACTACGGGGAGTGGCTCGAGGGCCGGGTGCCGCACTCGGACCTGGTCGAGAAGCACGCCGGCCTGGGCGACGGGGTCCTGCCGTGGGCCCTCGCCCTGTCCGCGCTGTCCGTCGCGATCTGGCTCTGGGGTCGGTACGTCGACCACCAGGACGGGGCGCGGACCGCCCGGGACCGGTGGATCGGCATCGTCGGTGGGGTGCTGGCCGTGGTGGTCGCCGCGGGCACCGTCGTCGCCGTGGTGAAGGCCGGCGACTCGGGCGCGCAGGCCACGTGGGACGGCAAGGTCTCCACGCAGCAGTCCGGGGACGGCGACGACTGACGTCGGGTCGACGGAACGGCGAGAACCGCGATCACCGTGACGACCGAAATCCGGGGTCGAGTCAGCGTGAGCGCGCGTCCGAGCCCAGCGGTTCGTGGGTCGCGGCCCAGCTGGCGAGCAGCTGGAGGCGTTCGGCCGTCGGGCTGTTGGGCTCGGCGGTGTAGATCGTCAGGGTGATGGCGTGCTCGGCGACGAGCTCCATGGCCTGGTAGTGGACCTCAAGATCGCCGACGACCGGGTGGTGGAAGTCCTTGGTCCCGGTGGAGTGCTGCCGGACGTCCTGGGCGGCCCAACGCCGGCGGAACTCCTCGCTCCGGGTCGACAGCTCACCGATCAGGTCCTGCAGTCCCTTGTCGTAGGGGTCCCGCCCGGCCTCGGCACGAAGGATCGCGACGTCGTTGTCGGCGATGCGGTCCCAGTCGCCGTAGAAGCGTTCGGAGCGGTCCCGGTGCAGGTAGGTGAACCGCGCGAAGTTCGGTGGCGTGCCTGTGACGTCGTAGATGTCGTCGTAGAAGGCGCGGGCCAGAGCGTTCGTCGCGACGATGTCCATGCGCCCGTTGCGGATGAACGCGGCCGCTCCGGTGATCGCGTCGAGCATCGCCTGCTGCGCGGGCGTCGCGGTCCAGACCCTCTCCCGGCGACGCGTCCGGGGCCGCCCGGTGCTGCTCGCGGCGTTGGCCAGGTCGAGCAGGTACTGACGTTCGGCGTCGTCGAGGCGCAGCGCGTCGGCGATCGCGTGCAGCACGGCATCGGACGCGCCGGCGAGGTTCCCGCGCTCGAGGCGCGTGTAGTACTCGATGCTCAGGTTCGCCAGGGATGCGACCTCGCCGCGACGCAGCCCGGCCACGCGTCGGGCGGACCCGGAGGGCAGGCCGACCTGTTCGGGGGTGAGCCTTCCGCGGCGCGAGACCAGGAAGGCGCGTGCCTCTCCGGTGGTGTCCATCCCTCGACGGTATCTGCGGGTCGCCGGCCGTGGGGTGCCCTGCCAGGGCACCTCAGAGCAGAGACTCCCTGTCCGCACGCCGGGCGGCTTTCCTTGCGGGAGCCCCGAAAACCGTCTGGATGGAGAGCTCGATGCGTGGTGCAGTGCTGTACGGAGCCGGTGACGTGCGGGTGGAGGACCGACCCGACCCCCAGATCGTCGAAGCGACGGATGCGATCCTGCGCCTGGTCGCCACCTGCATCTGCGGATCGGACCTGTGGCCGTACCGGGGCGTCGACGCAGTCGACGAGCCGGTGGCGATCGGCCACGAGTACGTCGGGATCGTCGAGCAGGTCGGCGCCGACGTCACGACGATCACGCCGGGTCAGTTCGTGGTGGGGTCGTTCTTCGCCTCGGACAACACCTGCGCGATCTGTCGGGCCGGCTACCAGACGTCGTGCATCCACCGGCAGCCTGGTGCCGCGACCGGCGGGCAGTCCGAGCTGCTGCGCGTCCCGCTCGCCGACGGCACCCTCGTGGCGACTCCCGGGATCCCGCCGGCCGACCTGATCCCGTCCCTGCTCGCAGCGTCCGACGTGCTCGGCACCGGCTGGTTCGGCGCCGTCGCCGCGGAGGTCGGACCGGGCAAGACCGTCGCCGTCGTCGGCGACGGCGCCGTCGGTCTGCTCGCGATCCTGGCGGCCAGACAGCTGGGTGCCGAGCGGATCATCGCGATGAGCCGGCACGCCGACCGGCAGAGGCTGGCGATCGAGTTCGGCGCGACCGACATCGTCACCGAGCGCGGCGACGAGGGCGTCGAGCGCGTCAAGGAGCTCACTGACGGGCTCGGCGCCCACAGTGTCGTCGAGGCCGTCGGCACCCAGGAGTCGATGATGCAGGCGATCCGCGCCACCCGGCCCGGTGGGCACGTCGGTTACGTCGGCGTCCTGCACGACGTGTCGCTGCCCGGTGAGGAGCTGTTCTTCTCCCACGTGCACCTGCACGGCGGACCCGCACCCGTGCGCCGCTTCCTGCCCGAGCTGATCGACCTGATCTGGACCCGGCAGATCGACCCGGGCAAGGTCTTCGACCTCGAGCTGCCCCTCGAGCAGGCCGCCGACGGGTACCGCGCGATGGACGAGCGCCGCGCGATCAAGGTCCTGCTTCGGCCCTGACCCGATCCGATCCACAGGAAGGACCACCCGTGAGCCTCAGTTACGCCGCACCAGCCGCTCCGGTTGAGACACCCCCTGACCGGCTGCCCTGGCGAGCCCTGTCGGTGTTCGCGCTGCTGGGGTTCCTGCTCATCTCCACCGAGACGATGCCAGCCGGGCTCCTGCCGCAGATCGCCGACGGGATGGGAACCTCCGAGGGGGTCGTCGGCCAGTACGTCAGTGCCTACGCGCTCGGCACCATCGTGGTGACCATCCCGGCGATCGCGCTGACCCGCAGGTTCCGGCGCAAGCCGCTGTTCCTGCTGGGGATCGTCGGCTTCCTGCTGGCCAACCTCCTCACGGCGATCGCCTCGGACGTCCCGCTCGCGCTCGTGGCGCGGTTCGTCGCGGGTGGGTTCTCCGGGATGCTCTGGGGTCTGTTCGCCGGCTACGCGGTCCGGATCAGCCCGCCGGCGCTCACCGGACGCGCGCTGTCGCTCGTCGCCGCCGGTGCACCCGTCGGCATCGCGTTCGGGACACCGCTGGGCACCTGGCTCGGCACTACGTTCGACTGGCGCTGGTCGTTCGGTGGCCTGGCGGTCCTGACGGTCGTGGTCCTGGCTCTGACGGTGCTGCTCGTCCCGGACGCCTCGGGGCAGGCCGCTGCCAACCGGCTCCCGCTCGCCCGCGTCTTCCGCATCCCCGGCGTCGCCGCGATCCTCGCCGTGATCTTCACCTGGATGCTCGGCAACAGCACTGCGTACACGTACATCGCGCCCTACCTGCACGACGCCGGTGCGGGGGTGTCCATCGAGCTCGTCCTGCTCGTCTTCGGCATCGCCTCGATCGGCGGGCTCATCCTGACCGCCGTGCTCGTCGACCGCCACCCCCAGGCCCTGGTCATCCCGTCCATCGCGGTCTTCGCGGTGGCTGGCGTGATCCTCGTCGTCGGCCACGCATCGCCGGTCGCGATCTACGCCGCCGTCGTCCTGTGGGGGCTGACCTTCGGCGGCGCCTCGCCGCAGCTGCAGCGACCGCTCAGCGCCGTCAGCGGGCACAACGCCGACGTGGCGAACTCGTTCCTGCCGGTCGCGTTCAACCTCGCCATCTTCGCCGCGGGCATCCTCGGCGCAATCCTGCTCGGCACGGCGGGTGGCGTTGCCGTTCCACTGACCATGACCGTCTTCGGTCTCGTTGCCCTCCTCGTCATCGTGACGTATCGCCGCTCCGTCTACCCAGGCGGACGATGACCGTTCCGGCCTGGAATCTTGCCCCTGACCTCGCACGATGACTCACTGCCAGGTCGGAACGGGTTCTGCTCGCGAAGCGAACGGCCCACGTCCCAGGCATTCCGGCACCACCGCGGCCCGTCGTCGGTACCGTCGCGCCATGAGGGGACGCGACACCCAGGCCGTCGAACTGGCTGACGGCGCGCCCGCGCAGGAGTCCCAGAACAACGCCGCCGACGCGAGCCCGAGCGCCACCAGGTCGACGAAGAAGCGGCGATGGGCGCTCGCCGGTGGCGCCGCGCTGCTGGTCGCGGCGCTCGCGGCAACCCAGGGCACCATCAGCTGGCGCCAGAACGCAGCCATCGCACGGCTCGCCGCTGTCCAAGGAGTCGTACCCGAGCTCGACGGGCACCTCGACGCCGGAACGAGCTACTCCGCGATGGAGACCAGCGTCCTGGTCGGGTCGCCGGGCGATGGCCGGCTGGTCCGTGGCGCTGATGGCTCCCTGACCTACCGCTGGGGTCCCGCCGACCACCCGACCTGGACAACGCAAGTGCTCGGACCCGTTCCCGCACTGGCCGGTGCGCTGTCCGTGAGCAGCCCGAGCCTGTGCGCGCCCGACGTGACACCGGACGCCGATGCAGCCGACGCCACACGGGTCGTCTGCCTGATCACCGACGGCGGCACGGCGGTCCTCGACGACCAGGGCCAGAGCACAGACGTGCCCGCGACCGCGACGTTCGTCGAGGTTCTCGACACCGCCTCTGGCGCTCCGCTGGCGCGATGGCCCGCACCTGCGACAACGACGTTCACGCTGCTGGACGGGCAGATCGTCGTCGGGACCACGCACGGCACCACCGACATCGTCACCAGCCGCGACGTGCTGTCCGGTGCCGTGACCTGGACCCATGAGGTCCCTCTGGCCGCCGACCCACCGCGCGGCGGTGTGAGCGTCTCCCGCTTCAAGGACATGCTCATCCTGCAGACATCGGCCGGTCGGATCCAGCTGCTGTCCCCGGACGGTCACGTCATCCGCGACGACATCGGCGCCGACTCGAACGCCCTCTGGGGCTGGCAGCCCGGCCCGACCGGCCGGCTCGTCCTGGAATCCTGGGACGAGGCGGGAACCCTCTCCGCGACGCTCCTGGCACCAGACGCGAACCCGGACGCCGACCGGACCCTCACCGGCGGGCTCGCCCAGCCCGGAGTGGATGACGGCAGCGTCCCGGGGCTTCTCATGACCGCGGACACGGCACTGCACGCGTGGGACGCCGACACCGGCGCCCCACGCTGGACCTCGCCGGGCCTGTTCGACCTCGTGGAAGGCCCCACTCGGCCGTCCATCCTCGTCATCCGCAGCCGGGTGTATGTCCTGACCTCGACCGGTGTCCTCGCACTGGACGGGCCCACCGGCGAGCCCCTGTGGCGGATCAAGCCCGACAAGGGGCAGGTCGCGACGACCCTTCTGACGGACGCCCACCACGTGTTCATCGGGTACGAACGCACCGACCAGGCCGGCGACGCACAGCTCGTTGCGTACCCCTTCGACGACGGTGCACCGGCCTGGCACATGGCCTACCCCAACGGGATCGATCACGTCGTGGCCCAGGCCGGCAAGCTCGTCGGCTACGACCACGACTACACGACATTCACGCTCCTGAACTGACTCCGCCCTCGGGGCGACGCCACGATCACGGGCCCCACACGACGTGTCGTAGGGTCTCAGGCGAAGGTGACGGGCCGTCCGGGAGCGCCTGAACCGAACGGGAGTTGTCCCGAGGGTTCTCCCGGCTACGCTCCCCATCCACCGGGCCTCTAGCTCAATTGGCAGAGCAGCGGACTTTTAATCCGCGGGTTGTGGGTTCGATCCCCACGGGGCCCACCGACCCGGACCACCCACCCCGGTGCGTTCCCCGCTGAGCGAACACCGATCCGGAATGGTGACCGGTCGCGGACAGTTCGAATGGGCAGCACAGGCGTTGCCCGTCCTCCCGACGAGCACCGCTCCCCCAGCGAGACGAGGTGTCCGTCCATGACCACCGCGACTGCCGACCAGCGCACGACCACCGCCCAGCTCACGCGGCAGGACCGCTGCGACCGCTGCGGCGCCCAGGCGTACGTCCGGGCGACCCTGCCGTCGGCCGACGGCATGGAGCTGCTGTTCTGCGGCCACCACTTCCGGGCCCACGAGCTCAAGCTGGTCGCCGCCGGCGCCACCATCCAGGACGAGCGGCACCGGATCGACGAGCAGCCGGCCGAGCGGGTCTGACCGGACGACGCCCGAGCCGGGTCAGTCGCGCAGCCCGGCCGAGTGGCTGAAGTCGGTCGTCACGTCCACCCAGCGGTTCGAGGTGCCGATGCGCACCGGCGTCGGCGCCATCGTCGTGGTGCCGTCGCCGACCTCGCCGAAGTAGTTCTTGCCCCACCCGACGAGCGCGCCGCCGGTCGTCACGACAAAGCCGTCCTGGTCGCCCGCCACCAGCACCGAGGCCTGCCACCACGCGTTGCGCGGGAGGTAGGTCGGGGTCAGGCGGTTGGTCGTCGTGCCGTCGCCGAGCTGGCCGACGTCGTTGCGACCCCACGCGAAGACCGAGCGCGCCGCCGGGTGGTAGCCACCGAGTCCCAGCGAGGACACGCCACCCGCCGACGCAGCGAACCACAGCCGCGTGGGCGCGATCTGGAGCGGACGCGACCGGTCGGTCTGCGTACCGTCACCCAGCTGCCCGTACGCGTTGGAGCCCCAGGCCCACAGGGTGGAGTCGCTGCGGATCGCCACGTTGTGCAGGCCACCGGCAGACATCGACACCCACCGAGCCTCAGTGCCGACCCGGACGGGGGACAGGTGCCGCGTGAAGGTCCCGTCGCCGAGAACACCGTGCGTGTTGTCGCCCCACGCCCACAGGGTGCCGTCGCTCTGCAGCCCCAGCGTGTACTGGGCCCCGGCGGAGACCATGACCCAGTGCGTCCCGGTGCCGATCCGCACGGGGCTGAGCCGGCTCGTGGTGGTGCCGTTGCCCAGCTGCCCGGTCCAGTTGCGGCCCCAGCCCCACAGCGTCCCGTCCCGCTTGAGGGCGAGCGTGTGCGACGGGCCTGCGGAGACCCACGCCCACTGGTTGGTGGACCCGATGCGGACCGGCGTGGTGTGCGGGTTCCGCGTGCCGTCGCCGAGCTCCCCGTCGGTGTTGAGACCCCAGGCCCACAGGGTCCCGTCGGACTTGATGGCGACGGTGTGGTGGCCGCCGACCGAGACTCGCGCCCAGGTGGCCTCGGTGCCGACCCGCACCGGGCTGTGGCTCGCGGTGGTCGATCCGGTGCCCAGCTCACCGAAGTCGTTCGCGCCCCATGTGTAGAGGGCGTGCCCGGCGGGCAGCCGGGCGGTCAGCGTGGCCGTGCCGACGAGCGCCGGGGCCGCGAGGTCACGCACGGTGATCGTGCGGGTCCCGGGGTTCGCGAGAACGACACCCCGCAGGCCCGAGAACGTGACGGTCCCCGCGTCGGCGGCGACGAACCGGTACTGGCTCGGCGTGAACCAGCCGCCCGCACCGGTGTCGGTGCTGGCCAGTGCGATCGTGCCGGCGTACGTCGGCACCGCGTTGCCGAAGACGTCCCTCGCCGTGACGGTGAGCGGGAAGCGGACGCCCGTCGTGACCTCGGCCGGCGCCTGCACCGCGAGCGTCACCACAGGGCCCGGTTGAACCGCGACGCCGACGATCGACCTGCTCGTGAGCGCCGGGTCCGTCGCGGTGATCAGCGCGCTCGGAGCAGTCACCAGGGTGACCGGCAGGTCGCGGCTGCCCGCGTCCGAGGCCGTGAAGGTCCACGCCGCCGGCAGGACGGCCTTCGGGTCGGTGCTGGTCAGCCCGACGGTGCCGCGGTACGACGTGACCAGGTTGGTCCACGCGTCCTTGGCGGCGACCCGGACGGTGAACGGCACACCGGCCGACACCCGCGAGGGGGCCTCGAGCTGCAGCACGGTCGCCGGGCCGGTTGCCACCCGGAGCGACGCCGAGCCCGCGAGGCCCGCCTGGTCCGTCGCCGTCACGAGCCGCGTACCGGCGGTGTGCAGGACGAGCCCGACGAAGGCGTGGACGCCCGCGTCGGCAGCGGTGAAGCTGTACGCGGCGGGCAGGACCGGCCCTCGGGGGTCGTCGGTGGTCAGCGCCACCGTGCCCCCGTACCCGGTGGCCGTCGCGCCCGTGGCGTCGACCGCGGTCACCGTGACCGTCAGCGGCGTACCGGCCACCGCCGTCGCCGAGGTGGTCACCAGCAAGGAGACGGCGACCCCGGGCTCCACGGCGACCGCCGCCGGAGCCAGGACGACGGCGAGCACGCCGACGAAGAACGCCACCAGAACCCGACGAGACATCACGCGCCTCCGCGCCAGCGCCCGCAGCGGGGGCCCGCCCCGTCGCTGGGACTTCGGGCTCCACGGTCGTCCACCGACGACCGCCTCCCCAGGGCCAGAGGTCCCGACCTGTCACACCGAGGTGTAGAACCCCGCCTCGAGGTCCTCGAGCAGACCAGGATGCGTCGGCTCCCAGCCCAGCCACTCCTGGGTGAGGGTGCTCGACGCCGGGGTGTCCAGGGCGAAGAACCGGCCGATCCAGCCGAAGTGCTCGGCCGCGGCCGTCGGGTCGATCGAGGTCGCGGACAGCCCGAGCCCGTGGCCGATGGCCTCGGCGATCTCGCGGGTCGCCACGCCCTCCTCACCGACGGCGTGCACCACGGTCCCGCCCTGCGCACCCTCGAGCGCGAGCCGCACCAGGTGCGCGGCGTCGAGGCGGTGGACTGCGGGCCACCGGGCCGACCCGTCCCCGACGTAGCCCGACACGCCCGTGGCGCGCGCGATCCCGGCGAGGGCGGCGACGAACCCGTGGTCGCCCTGGCCGTGCACGGTCGGTGCGAAGCGCAGGCCGACGGAGCGGACGCCCCGGTCGGCGTAGTCGAGGGCGAGGTTCTCCGCCCCGCCGCGCATGCTCTCCGGCCCGCGCTGGGTGCTGGGGTCGCGCTCCGTCGCGACCCGGCCCGGGGTGAGCCCGGCGACGCCCGACGCCAGCAGGAACGGGCGGTCGGACCCCTCGAGGACGTCGAGGAACGTCTGGACCACCGTGCGCTCGGTGCGCCAGGCGCCGGCCATGTCGGAGAAGTCGTGGTTGAAGCCCAGGTGGATAACGGCGTCGGCCGCGGACGCGGGGGCGCGCAGGCCCTCGGCGTCGTCGAGGGAACCGCGGTGGACCGACGCGCCGGCGGCGGCGACCGCCCCGGCGGACCGGTCCGAGCGGGCGAGGCCGACGACCTGGTGACCGGCGTCGAGCAGCTCGGCGGTGACGGCGGAACCGATCCAGCCGGAGGCACCGGTGACGAAGACGCGCATGAAGAGCTCCTTGGTGATGTCATGGACTGTCATCACGACGATACGCTTCATGTCAGCCGCTGTCATCACGAGCCGCGCGGCGGCTGTCGGCGGCGGTCCGTAGCCTGGCCCGATGGCCGTGGAGGTGCTGCCCGCGTTCGGGCGCTACGACGACTTCTTCGAGGTCGTCGGCGTGAAGAAGCCGGGCGGCGGCGGGTGCTGGTGCATGGCGTACCGCGACAGCCGGGTGCCCTCCGAGGAGCGCGGGCAGTACATGCGCGACGAGTGCGCGCAGGAGCCGGGCCCGGGCGTGCTGGCGTACGTCGACGGCGAGGTGGCCGGCTGGTGCTCCGTCGCGCCGCGCAGCACCTACCGGCGGCTCATGCGCTCGCGCACGATCCCGTTCGTCGACGAGCGCGACGCGTGGAGCGTCGTCTGCTTCGTGGTCCGGCCCCGGTTCCGCCGCCAGGGCCTCATGCACGAGCTGCTGGAGGGTGCGGTCGCCCACGCCCGAGCGAGCGGTGCGGAGGTCGTCGAGGGCTACCCGATCGAGATCGGCACCAGCGACCGGGTGGACGTCATCTCGGGCTACGTCGGCACCAGCCGCCTCTTCGAGTCCGCGGGGTTCGCCCGCGCCGCGCCGACCACCGGGCACAGCGGCGGCCGCCCGCGGGTGGTCATGCGCCGCGAGCTCTGAGGTTCAGCCCACGCGGGAGTGGTCCAGCACGGGAGCCGTGCCGCGCACCCGGGGTCCGTACCGCAGCATGTCCGAGGCGAGCCCGACCGTGAGCACCCCGAGGGCGAGCACGACCAGGGCCTGCTGCAGCAGCGTCCAGCCGAGCGGCCGCATCGCCAGGTGCGCGAGCAGCACCATGAGGAGCCCGCGGCCGATGATCGCGACGGCCGCCACGAGCACCGTGTCCTGGCGGGGTCCGGTGCTCGACGCCAGCCGCGCCAGCAACCAGACGACCACGGCCAGCCCGCCGGCGTAGACCGCGACGAGCGCCGCGCTCCGGTCCGGCACCGCGAGCATCAGCACCGCGCCGCCGAGCACGCACAGCACGGCGCTGGTCCAGCAGGTGACCCGTCGGCCGTACCGGACCAGGAACGTGCGCTTGCCCAGCAGGGTGTCGCCGCGCACGTCGCGGAAGTCCTTGAGGAGCAGGCGGCCGATGATCGCGACGTAGAGGCCACCGAGCAGCGCGAAGTCCGCGGGGCGCAGCCGCGCGTCCGCCGCGAGCAGCCCCACCAGGTACGGCACACCGACGATGCACAGAGGCAGCACCAGGGACGCCACCACCCCGCGCTTGGAGAAGCTCAGCGGCGGCACCGAGTACGCGGCCGCCACCAGCAGCCCGGCGACCAGCACGAGGACGACCGGCCAGCCCAACGCCACCGCGCACGCCAGCGCCAGGACGCCGCCGGTGACGGCGACGAGCATCAGCTCGCGCGGCGTGCTCCCGGTGGTGAGCGGCCGGGACCGGTCGCCCGCCAAGTTGATCCGGTCGACGGCGACGTCGGCGAGGTCGTTCAGGACGACGGACGCGAGCAGGTAGCCGATCACGACGACCAGGACGCCGAGCGTGCGCCACGCGTCGTCGGCCGCGCCGTGCTGCGCCAGACCGATGGCCGCGTAGCTGCCGGCCAGCAGCACCAGCGCCGGGCGCGCCATCAGCACCACGAGTCGGACGTGCGCTCGCAGGTCGCCCCTCACTTGTTGCTCGCCCACTGGTTCATGCCCACCACGAACAGGACGCCGACGGCCACCACGGCCAGGCCGCTGATCCCGAGGACGACGGCGAGCACGAGCCCCGCCCCCTGCCAGACCGTCATGGCGCGCCGCGGTCGAGGCGGTGGCTGGTCGTCGGTGGGCACGGGCGCTCCTCCCGGTCGGGTGGCGGGAGCGTATCCCGACGGCCGGACGGGCCGGCAGACCGACACAATGGCTCGCATGGAGCTCGGGTTCACCGCCGGCATCGCGGCGATCGTCCTGTTCGGCGTCCTCGGCCAGATCCTGGGCAAGGCCACGCGCATCCCGTCGATCATCCTGCTGCTGGGGCTCGGCCTGCTGGTGGGACCGGTGCTGGGCTGGGTCGACCCGGACGCGATCCTGGGCGACGCGCTGTTCCCGCTGGTGTCGATGGCGGTCGGCCTGCTGCTGTTCGAGGAGTCGCTCAAGCTCGACCTCTCGCGGCTGCACGGCGGCGCGCGCCGGCCGGTGCTCGGGCTGGTCACCGTCGGCGCGATCACCACCGGCGTCGGCGCCACCCTGCTCACGCACTGGGTGTTCGGCCTGCCGTTCGGCAGGGCGGCCGTCATCGGCGCGATCCTCATCGTCTCCGGCCCCACCGTCGTCGGCCCCCTGCTGGCCGTTATCCGGCCGAAGCAGCCGCTCGAGTCCGTGCTGGCGTTCGAGGGCATCTTCATCGACCCCGTCGGCGCGACCGTGGCGCTCAGCATGATGCACCTGGCGCTGCACAACGACGGCGCCGGCCTGGGCCGGACGGCGCTCACCGGCATCGTCACCGGGCTGGCCGCCGCGGTGCTCTTCCTGCTGATCATCCGGTTCGGCCGGGCGCCGGCGGCCACCCACGTCGCGCTCGGCGTCGCGATGGCGCTGACCGCGTTCGCCGCCGCGGAGGCCGTGCACGAGGAGTCCGGGCTCTGGGCGACGACGATGCTCGGCATCACGCTCGCCAACCAGCCGTGGGTCCGCCTGGACGCGCTCCACGAGTTCGGCAGCCACGTCGGGCTGCTGCTCATCGGCTCGCTGTTCATCGTGCTCGCCGCCCGGGTCGACCTGGACGCGCTGCTGCACTACCTCCCGCTGACGCTCGTCCTCGTCGCGCTCCTCGTCGTCGCGCTGCGCCCGCTCGCGGCGGGCCTGGCGACGGCGCGCTCGGTGCTCACCCGCAACGAGCGGCTGATGGTCGGCTGGATGGCGCCGCGCGGCATCGTGGCCGTGTCGACCGCGAGCGTGTTCACGCTCCAGTTCGAGCAGGCGGGCAAGCCGTTCCCGCAGCTGGTGCCGGTCGTGTTCGGCGTGGTGCTGGCCACCGCGGTCGTCTATGGCTCCACCGGCCCGGCGGCCGCGCGGCTGCTCGGCGTGCGGTCGCCGGAGCCCGAGAACCTCGACGAGGACGGCGTCCCGCGGGAAATCTCCGACCGATCGTGACCATCCCGAGATGTGGATGTTACTTACTGGTAAGACCCTCGTGATGCTTGCAACATCTGTGTGCTACCCATAGCCCACTGAGAATCCCAGCCGGCGGGCGCTTACCTGCGCGCCCGCGGCCCTGACAGAAGAGGTAGCGCATGTCCTCCCTCGCACCATCTCGTCGCCGCATCATCGCGGCGACCGCGGGAATCGCAGCGACGGCCTTCGTGCTGACCGCGTGCTCGGGCAACAACAACGACGACGGGGGCGACGGCGGCAGCACCTCGGCCGCCGGGGGCTCGCTGACCATCGGCACCACCGACAAGGTCACCACCCTCGACCCGGCAGGCTCGTACGACAACGGCTCGTTCGCCGTGCAGAACCAGGTCTTCCCGTTCCTCCTGAACTCGCCGTACGGCAGCCCCGACGTGGAGCCGGACATCGCCGTCTCGGCCGAGTTCACGGCGCCGACGGAGTACACCGTCAAGCTCAAGCCGGGCCTCAAGTGGGCCAACGGGCACGACCTGACGTCGTCCGACGTGAAGTTCACGTTCGACCGCCAGCTGAAGATCGCGGACGAGAACGGCCCGTCGTCGCTGCTCTACAACCTGGACAGCACCGAGGCCGTCGACGACACCACGGTGGTCTTCCACCTCAAGGCGGCGGACGACCAGATCTTCCCGCAGATCCTGTCCAGCCCCGCGGGCCCGATCGTCGACGAGGAGTCCTTCTCCCCCGACGCGGTGACGCCCGACAGCGACATCGTCGACGCCGACGCCTTCGCCGGGCAGTACACGATCACCGGCTACGACTTCAACTCGCTGGTCTCGTTCAAGGCGAACCCCGACTACAAGGGCATCCTGCCGCCGGCCAAGACCGACGAGGTCAACCTCAAGTACTACGCCGACGCGTCGAACCTGAAGCTGGACATCCAGGAGGGCAACATCGACGTGGCGCTCCGCAGCCTCTCGGCGACGGACATCGCGGACCTCCGCACGGATGACAAGGTCAAGGTCGTCGACGGACCCGGCGGCGAGATCCGCTACATCGTCTTCAACTTCGACACGCAGCCGTACGGCACCAAGACGGACGACGCCGACCCGGCGAAGGCCCTCGCGGTCCGCCAGGCGGTGGCCGACCTGGTCGACCGCAAGCCGCTGTCGGAGCAGGTCTACAAGGGCACCTACACGCCTCTGTACTCGCAGGTCCCGGACGGTCTGACGGGCGCCACCGACTCCCTCAAGAGCCTCTACGGCGACGGTCAGGGCGGCCCCGACGCCGACAAGGCCAAGAAGACCCTCGAGGACGCCGGCGTCACCACGCCGGTCGCGCTCAGCCTGCAGTACGCGACGGAGCACTACGGCCCGTCGTCGGGTGACGAGTACGCGCTCATCAAGGAGCAGCTGGAGAAGACCGGCCTGTTCAAGGTCGACCTGCAGACGACGGAGTGGGTCCAGTACTCCAAGGACCGCACCGCCGACGTGTACCCGGCGTACCAGCTCGGCTGGTTCCCCGACTACTCGGACGCGGACAACTACCTCACGCCGTTCTTCCTCAAGGACAACTTCCTGGCCAACCACTACGACAACCCCACGGTCAACGACATGATCCTGCAGCAGGCGACCACGACCGACCCGGCCGCCCGCACCAAGCTCATCGAGCAGATCCAGGACCTCGAGGCGAAGGACCTGTCCACGGTCCCACTGCTCCAGGGTTCGCAGGTGGCCGTCGTCGGCAAGGACGTCTCCGGTGCCGAGGACACGCTCGACGCGTCGTTCAAGGTCCGCTACGCGGCCTTCTCGAAGAGCTGACACCCGCACCACCAGCCGACGGTCCCGTTCCCGAGCACAATCGGGGACGGGGCCGTCCGGCTCGTCCGCACCACAACAGGCAGGAACCATGACCTCCACCACCACCGGAGCGCCCACCGGCGTCGCGCCCGGCGATCCCGCAGCGCCGGCGACCCCGGCGGCGACGAGCAAGCGATCGGGGGGCGGGCACCTCGGCAGCTACCTGCTGATCCGGTTCCTGCTGATCTTCCCGACGATCTTCATCCTCGTGACCACCGTCTTCATCCTCATGCGGTCGACCGGTGACCCGATCACCGCGTCCCTGGGCGGGCGGCTCACGCACGACCAGCTGCAGGAGCGGATCCACGCCGCCGGGTACGACCGGCCGATCCTCGTGCAGTACTGGGACTACCTGAGCCACCTGTTCCGCGGCGACTTCGGCACCACGATCTCGACCAACAAGCCGGTCACCGAGGTGGTCCTCACCTACGGCGCCGCGACCCTCGAGCTCGCGTTCTACGCGCTCATCGTCGCCCTGCTGGTCGGGATCCCGCTGGGCCGGATCGCAGCCGCGCGCCGCGACCGCGGCGTCGACGCCTCGCTGCGGGTCTCCGGGATCATCGCGTACGCGACGCCCGTGTTCTTCGCCGGCATCCTGCTCAAGCTCATCTTCTCCGTCTGGCTGGGCTGGCTTCCCGTCGCCGGCCGCGCCTCGACGGACGCGCAGATCGCGATCCAGCGCAACGGCGCGGGGACCGGCCTGTACATCGTCGACGCGATCAGCACCGGCGACCCGTCGGCGGTGTGGGACGTGCTGCAGCACGCGATCCTGCCCGCCCTGACGCTCGGCCTGCTGACCGGCGGGATCTTCCTGCGCCTCGTGCGCACCAACGTCATCGGCACCCTGTCCACCGGCTACGTCGAGGCGGCCCGGTCGCGCGGCGTCAACGAGCGCCGGCTGCTGCGCCAGCACGCGTGGCGGCCCGCGCTCGTCCCGATCATCACGGTGATCGGCCTGCAGATCGCGCTGCTGCTCAGCGGCGCGGTGCTCACCGAGACCACGTTCGAGTGGAAGGGCCTCGGCTTCCAGCTGGTCCAGTTCCTGCTGGCGCGCGACTTCGTCGCCGTCCAGGGCCTGGTGGTGCTGCTCGCCGTCGTGGTGGCGCTGACGAACTTCATCGTCGACGTCATCGCCGCACTCGTCGACCCGAGGATCAAGTACTGATGACCGTCATCGACCCCGAAGCCGTGCTCGCCGCTCCGGCGGCTCCTGAGCACGTGTCCCTCTGGAAGCGCCTGCCCGTGGTGCACCAGGTCCGCACGAGCGTCGGCCTGCAGCGCACCATGCTGCTGGTCGGGCTCGTGCTCGTCGCGATCTTCGTCTTCACCGCCGCGTTCGCCCCGCTGCTGGCGCCCTACGGCTACTCGCAGCTGTCCGCCGACGGCGTGAACTTCGGCTCGCAGCAGCCGCCGTCCGCCGAGCACCTGCTGGGCACCACGGTCGGCGGGTACGACGTGCTCTCGCGGACCATCTGGGGTGCCCGCCCGGCCTTCCTCGTCATCATCATGGCCGTGCTGCTCTCGATCTTCGCCGGGGTCCTCCTCGGCCTGACGTCGGGATACTTCGGCGGCTGGATCGACCGTGTGCTCGTCGTGATCGCCGACGCGCTGTTCGCGTTCCCCTCCCTGCTGCTCGCCATCGTCGTCGCCATCGTCATCAGCGGCGGCCAGTCGTCGATGTGGGGCGGTGTGATGGCGGCCGCCATCTCGCTGAGCGTCGTGATGATCCCGCAGTACTTCCGCGTCATCCGCGCCGAGGTGGTGCGGGTCAAGGCCGAGGCGTTCGTCGAGTCCGCCCGCGTGATCGGCTCCGGGCACGTGCGGATCATGGGTCGCCACGTGCTGCGCAACTCCACGCGGACCCTGCCGCTGATCCTCACGCTCAACTGCTCCGAGGCGGTGCTCACGCTGGCGGGCCTGGGCTTCCTCGGCTTCGGCATCGAGCCCACGGCGGCGGCCGACTGGGGCTACGACCTGTCCAAGTCGCTCTCCGACGTGACCAGCGGCATCTGGTGGACCGCGGTGCCCCCGGGCGTCGCGATCGTGCTCACGGTGCTCGGCGTGACGCTCGTCGGCGAGTCGCTGAACGACCTCGCGGACCCGCGTCTGCGCACCCGCCGTCGGGCCAAGGCCGCGGGCGCCGTCAGCCCCGTCGTCGCCGTCCCCGGTGGGGCTGCCGACGACGACTTCGGGACCATCGACGAGCTCGAGGCACCGTCCGACCTGTACGACGAGCCGAAGGAGCGGGGATGACCAACGTCGTCGACATCAAGGACCTGCACGTCTCCTTCGCGACCGACTCCGGCACGGTCCGCGCGGTCGAGGGCGTCTCGCTGCAGATCGCGGCCGGGGAGGTGCTCGCGATCGTCGGCGAGTCGGGCTCCGGCAAGACCGTCACCGCGCGCTCGATCCTGGGCCTGCTCCCGGAGACCGCGCTGACCAGCGGCGCCGTCCTGCTCACGCGCAAGGACGGCTCGGCCACGCACGACGTCATCACGATGAACCCCGACGACCTGCGCCAGGTCCGGGGACGCGACGCCGCGATGGTGTTCCAGGAGCCGTCCACCGCGCTGAACCCGGTGTTCCCGGTGGGCTGGCAGATCGCCGAGGGCATCCGCGCCCACCGGCGCCTGTCCAAGGCCGACGCCCGCGAGCAGGCCATCGAGGTGCTGCGCCTGGTCGGCATCCCGGACCCCGAGCACCGCGTCGACCACTACCCGCACCAGTTCTCGGGCGGCCAGAAGCAGCGCATCGTCATCGCGCAGGCGCTGGTGCTCGACCCGGGCCTGATCATCGCCGACGAGCCGACCACCGCCCTCGACGTCACGGTGCAGGCGGAGATCCTCGACCTGCTGCGCCGGCTCCCCCAGGAGTTCGGCTCGGCGATCGTGCTCATCACGCACAACATGGGCGTCGTGGCCGACCTCGCCGACCGGGTCGCGGTCATGTACAACGGCGAGATCGTCGAGCAGGCGGACGTGCACACGCTGTTCACGTCGCCGCAGCACCCCTACACGCGCAAGCTGCTCGACGCGGTCCCGCGGGTCGGCGGCCGGCGGCTGCGCGACCGGGTGCGCGTGGCCGACGAGCTCGAGGCCATGACCGTCGACGAGTCGGCCACCCCGGTGGTCGAGGCGACGGACCTGCGGATCGTCTACCCGGGCCGGCTGCGGCAGCCCGCGTTCACGGCCGTCGACGGCGTCGACCTGGTCATCCGGCCCGGCGAGGTGCTGGGGCTGGTGGGCGAGTCGGGCAGCGGCAAGACGACCATCGGCCGCGCGATCGCGGGTCTGACCCCGGTCAGCAGCGGATCGCTCAAGGTCCACGGCGTCGAGATGCTGGGCGTCAAGGAGAAGACCTTCAAGCCGGTCCGCAAGCGCATCGGGTTCGTCTTCCAGGACCCGGCCACGAGCTTCAACCCGCTGCTGACCATCGCCCAGTGCGTCGCCGAGCCGATGGTGGTGCACGGCCTCGCGCCCAACCCGCAGGAGGCGCGGCCGCGGGTCGACGAGCTCATGGAGGCCGTGCAGCTGCCCAAGGCGTTCGGCGACCGGTTCCCGCACGAGCTCTCCGGCGGCCAGCGGCAGCGCGCCAGCCTCGCCCGCGCGCTCATCCTGGGACCGGAGCTGCTCATCGCCGACGAGCCGACCTCCGCCCTCGACGTGTCCGTGCAGGCCCGGGTGCTCGACCTGTTCGCCCGCCTGCAGGCCGAGCTGGGCTTCGCGTGCCTGTTCATCAGCCACGACCTGGCCGTCGTCGACCTGCTGGCCCACCGCATCGCGGTCCTGCACCGCGGCGTGCTGGTCGAGGAGGGCACGGGCGACGAGGTGCTCGGAGCGCCGAAGCACCCCTACACCCAGCGCCTGCTGGCCTCGCTGCCGGTGCCCAACCCTGTCGAGCAGGCCGCCCGCCGGGAGGAGTGGCGCAACCTGCGCGCGCACGGGTGACGTCGACACGGTTCGCCGCTGCGGCAGACGTGGGTACCCGGCGCACGCACGGGTGACAGCGGCCGTCGGCCCTCCCCGGGGGTCGACGGACCGGCCTAGCGTGGTCGGCATGCCCCCTGACCAGCCCGTTCGCGCGCGCCTCGTCCGCACGCTCGCCGTGCTCTCGGTGGTCGCGACGATCCCGCTGTGGGCCCCGCCGCAGCACATGACGAGCTCCACCGGCCTCTTCATGGTGGCGGCGAAGGTCCCGCCCGGGGTCGCCGTCGTCCGCCTGACCGCCGTCGTGCTCGTCGTCGCGGTCGCGGTCCTGGTGGTGTGGCGCGGCCCGCGGTTCGCGGTGCTGTCCGTCGTGCCGGCGGCGCTGCTGGGCTGGGTCTGGTGGCGCTGGGAGGGCGGCGGCAGCTACACGGTCGCGATGCAGGGGTCGCTCGGCCAACGGGCGCCGCACGCGTACCAGTCCCCGTGGTTCGCGGTGGCGATCTCCCTGGAGGCGCTGCTGGCGCTGACGATCGCGCTGGCGGCGCTCGGGGCCGCGGCGCGACGTCGTGGTCAGACGCAGGCCTCGCGTCTCGCCGCGTAGCGGTCGTACAGGGTCACGATCAGGGCCACCAGGTACGCGAACAGCAGCACGTCGCCCACCGAGACCGCCGCGCGCTGCCCGGTCGCGAAGGCGGCGAACACGAGCATCGCGACCACGCTGATCAGCGTGTTGACCACGACCTGCACGCCCAGCGAACGCCGTCGCGGCAGGGCCAGCGCCGCGTGCACCAGCACGGTCGCCGTGACGACGAGCGCCACCACCCAGAGCCGGCCCTCGACGCGGGGGTACGACTCGAACATGATCAGCGTGACCAGCCCGGCCAGGACGACCTTCTCGACGAGGTGCCGCGCATCCCTCGGCGCCGCGGCGACGGGCCGCCGCGGGACCCAGCCGAGGTGGGCCGCGACCACGTCGGCGTCCACCGTGAACGGCCACTGCGCCGGCGGCAGTCGCGGGGCGAGGCGCCGGCCGACCACGACGAGCACGACGGCGACGACCGCCAGCACGCCCCACACCCACGGCCGCTCGTCGACGAGCTTGCTGAACTCGTCGGTGAAGTCCAGCTGCGCGACGTGGATCCACCACTCCTGCGGCAGCTTGATCACCACCCAGATGAGCCCCGCGGTCCACAGCACCGCCGCCTTGGTCAGCCGGCCGGCGTCCCACCGGGTGCGGACCACCTCGAGGGCGATCACGAAGTACTCGAAGGTGTTGGGGAAGACCATGAGCAGCCAGCGCGCGCCGGTGATCTCGAACGCGAGCACCCCCACGAGCCGGTAGTACCAGAGGAACGCGGCGACGCCCACGGAGAACGGGTTGCGCCAGTTCCGCAGCACCGCGAGGTAGGCGATCGTCAGGTAGTAGATGTCGAGCGCCTTGTCGTACGACTGGTAGTTGTCGAGCGACAGGCCCGTGAACGCCGCGAAGATCGACTTGTCCACGCCGTCGATGACCAGCGCGGCCAGGATCGCGGGCAGCGGGAACCTCGGGATGAACAGCGGGACCACCAGGCGCAGGCCCACCACCAGCACGAACACGGTCCAGTCGAGGGTGCTCGCGTTCGCCATGGTGGGGACTGTAACGATGCCGACACCCCCGCGGCGGCACCGCTCACCCCCGGACCGGTCAGCCGTTCCGAGCGATGACGATCAGCAGCATCGTCACCAGGAAGCCGGTCACCAGGTTGAGCCACAGGAACCGTCGCCAGCCGGCGTTGGCGCGCTCGCAGTCCTCGTCGCGCACGGACCAGAACTGGGCGGTGCTGATCGCGTAGGGCACAGGCAGCACGGCCGCGAGCGACCCGGGCCACGGGACCACGAGCAGCACGGCCGCCGCCAGCACGTACAGGACGGTGGACGCGACGACCGTCGGGTGCGCCCCGAGCGCGGTGGCCACCGACGCGATGCCACCCTCCCGGTCGGCGCGCACGTCCTGCACGGCACCGAACGCGTGCGACGCCATGCCCCAGAGCACGAACGCGACGAGCACCGGCCAGGTGGTCGACGCGCCCAGGTCCGCCCCCACGAGCACCAGCGCGTAGAGCAGGGGCCCGACGAAGTGCATCGCCGAGGTCAGCGAGTCCAGCACCGGGCGCTCCTTGAACCGGAGCACGGGCGCCGAGTACGCGACGACGAGGAAGAGGACCAGCGCGAGCGTCAGGTCGGCGGCCACGTCGCCCACGAGCAGCAGGTACACGACGAACGGCACCGTCGAGACGACGCACGCCCACAGGATCCGCCGGTGCACCTGCGCGGCCCGCGCCGGCTCCACCAGACCACCCTCGATCCCGCCCTTGCGGGGGTTGCGCAGGTCGGAGGCGTAGTCGAACACGTCGTTGATGCCGTACATCAGCAGGTTGTAGGGAACCAGGAAGAACAGGGTGCCGACGACGAACGTCGCATCGATCCGCCCGCCGGTGGCCAGCAGGTAGCCCGCGGCGAACGGGTACGCGGTGTTGATCCAGCTGAACGGGCGCGAGGCCGCGAGGACCTCCCTCACGCGTCGGCCTTCCGGGACCGGCGGCCGAGCGCGACCCACAGCACCGGCATCCCCACCGCGGCAGCGATCGCGTAGGCGAAGTCCTCGAGCGGGGCGCCCCAGATGTACCAGCCGAGGATCTTGTCGGGGTCGAACACGTAGAGGCCCACGCGGATCATCAGGGTGTCGAACACGGTGGTGAGCACGCACAGGATCAGGGTCGTGACCAGCAGCGGCGACGGCCGCATGGTGCGCAGCACGGGCCACGACACCGCGCCGAGCAGCGCCAGCACGATCACGTTCAACACGATGTTGGTCACTGCTCGCCCCCGTCGTCGCCCCGGGCCGCGATCGCCCGACGGCCCTCCTCGCGCAGCGCGGCGCTCCTGTCGAACCACCGCCACGCCAGCAGGGCCGTGTAGCAGAGCAGCGCGAGGAAGAACGCCTCCTCCGCCGGCAGCTCGGGGGCCAGCAGCAGGCCGGTCATGTGCGGGGAGTCACCGCGCGCGAAGATGCCGAGCACCAGCCCGAGGCCGTCCCACGCCAGGAACCCGACCACGCCGATCCCGACGGTCAGGGCGGCCCGGCGGGCGTCGGCCCAGAACGCGAGGTGGAACCGCCGGTCCAGCAGGGCCAGCCCGCCCAGGGACAGCAGCAGGGCGCCGAGGTACAGGACGCTCATCCGACGGCTTCGCCCCACACCCCGCGAGGCCGCGCGGCCGCCAGGAACCCGGGGCGCAGCGGCGCGGGGAGGGGGTGCGACGACGTCTCCCCCAGCATCCGCTTCACCACCAGCTCGGCGCTGATCAGGCACATCGGCAGTCCCACACCCGGGATGGTGCCACCCCCGGCGTGCAGGACGTTGGGGACGCGCGCGGACACGTCGCCCGGGCGGAACATCGCGCTCTGCCGCAGCGTGTGCTCCATGCCGAGCGCCGAGCCCCGCCACGCCGAGAAGTCGCGCGCGAAGTCCGCCGGGCCGACGACCCGCCGGGTCACCACGCGGTCGCGCAGGCCGGGGATGCCGGCCCAGGCGCCCACCTGGTCCAGGTACCTGTCGGCGTGCCGCTCGAGGTCGTCGCCCGCCAGCGACGGGTCGGCGGGGAAGGGGACGAGGACGAACAGGTTCTCGTGCCCGGCCGGCGCCGCCGTGGGGTCGCTCGCCGTGGTCCGCGAGACGTACATCGACGCGACCTCGGGCACCCGCAGGCCGTCCGGCGGGGTCGACCGGCCGGTGCCGAGGATGTCCTCGAAGTTCGCCGGCCAGTCGCGCGTGAAGAACAGCGAGTGGTGCGCCAGCTCCGGCAGCTCGCCGCGGACGCCCGCCATGACCAGGAGCGCGGAGATCCCCGGCCCCCGCCGGTCCCACCACTCGTCGGGCAGGTCGCGGTGCCGGCCCAGCAGCGCCGACTCCGTGTGCTGCCGGTCCGCCGCGGACACCACGACGTCGGCGGGCACCAGCGTCCCGTCAGCCAACCGGACCCCGCGGGCCGCTCCTGACCTGCGCGGATGCCGCAGCGACGGCGACGCGTCGACGACCTCGATCGAGGCCACGTCGGCCCCCGTCCGGATCTCGACGCCCTCCTTGCGGGCGAGCCGCTCGAGCGCCTCGATCACCGTGTACATCCCCCCGCGCGGGAAACGTACGCCGTCGACCAGGTCGAGGTGGCTCATCAGCGAGTACAGCGCGGGAACCCGGTACGGCGACGACCCGAGGAACACCGCGTGGTACCCGAGCACCTGCCGGAGCACGGGGTCGGTGACCGTCGACGCGACCTTGTCGGCGAGCGTCCCCGTGAGCAGCCCCGCCAGGGTGCCGGTCTGCCGGACGATGTCCGCCGACAGCAGCCGGTCCGGGCGCGCGAAGGTCGTGTAGAGGAACGAGTCGAGCGCCGTGCGGTAGGCCTGGGTCGATGCCGCGGCGTACTGCCGGATCGCCTCACCAGCGCCGGGTTCGCGCGCGTCGAACGTGGCCCAGTTGGTCTCAAGGTCCGCCACGACGTCGAACGGGTCGCCGCCCTCGGGGAAGAGCCGGTAGGCCGGGTCCAGGCGCTCGAGCTCGACGTGGTCCTCGACCCGCTCGCCCAGCAGCGCGAACGCGTGCTCGAACACCTCGGGCATGAAGTACCACGACGGCCCGGTGTCGAACCGGAACCCGTCGATGCTCAGCGTCCCGGCCCGCCCGCCCACCTGGTCGTGCCGCTCGAGCAGCGTGACCAGCGCTCCGCCGCGGGCCAGCAGGGCGGCCGTGGTCAGGCCGGCGATGCCGCCGCCGATGACGACGACGCGCCCGGGACCCGGCCGGTTCATGCGTCGACCGCGCGGCCCGCCCGAGCCTCCGCCAGCACGGACCCGCCCACCACCAGCAGCTTGACCGGGGTGGGCAGCCGCACGCGCCCGACCAGCAGCGACTCCGGGGGCCGGCTCGCGATCTCGTCGAGCAGCCGCTGGTAGAGCGCCAGGGTCGCCGCGACCGCGTACCTGGCCCGCCGCGGCAGGCTCGGGACCGACGCCCGTGCCACCGCCACGTCGGCGTTGATCTCGCCGAGGATCGTGTGCAGGTGCGCCTCGTCGAGCCGGCCCGGTGTGGTGCCCGGGAAGTACGTGCGACCCAGCTCCTCGGTGTCGGCGCCGAGGTCGCGCAGGAAGTTGATCTTCTGGAACGCCGCCCCGAGCGCCCGCGCGCCGGCCACCTGCGTCTCGTCGGGCTCGCGGATGGGCTCGTCGGGTCGCCGGTCCTCGTTGAGGAAGGCCCGGACGCACATGAGCCCCACCACCTCGGCGGACCCGAAGACGTAGGCCTCGTAGCTGGCGCGGTCGTGCTCGTGCACCGTGAGGTCGGTGCGCATCGAGGAGAAGAACGGCGCCGTCTCGGAGGCGCCGATCCCCACGCGCCGCGCGGTCCGGGCGAACGCGTGCACCACCAGGTTGGTCGAGTAGCCGGAGCGCAGCGCGCGCGCCGTCTGCTCCTCCAGGTCGTCCAGCTCGGCGCCGGCGTCGTCGCCGCGGTAGGTGTCCACCACCTCGTCGGCCAGCCGCACGAGCGCGTAGATCGCACGGATGTCCCGCTGCGCCTGGCGTCCGAGCAGGCGTGTGCCCAGCCCGAACGACGTGGAGTACGCGGCGAGCACGCCGGCGCTCGTGCGCGCCGCGGTGTCGTCGTAGAGGCGGAGCGCCCTGTCGCGGGCCGATCGCACGTCCGACATCCGTTCCCCCAGCACTCAGTGGCCCCGTCCGACCAGATCGTCGACCACGCCCACAAGGTAGCCCCCCAGGGGTTCCGGCAGCCCGGTGAGCGCCAGGTCGCGCGCCCGCAGCCCCCTCCGGCGCGTGAGCTCGCGCACCTGGTCGAGCGCGCCGGACGAGACCATCACCGCGCGTACCGCCGCGGCGCCGTCCTCGTCGAGGTCCGGCCGGCCCACGTGCGCGTCGAGCACGGCGCACCCCGCCGCGTCGGCGGACGCGTACGCCCGGCGAAGCAGCTCGGTGCGCTTGCCCTCGCGCAGGTCCGACAGCACCGACTTGCCGGTCAGCACCGGGTCCCCGAACACCCCGAGCTCGTCGTCGATCAGCTGGAACGCGACCCCGAGCGCCGAGCCGACCGCGCCGAGGCGCACGGTCCGCCCGTCGTCCACGCCCGCCATGACCGCGCCGGCCATCAGGGGCAGGCGGCCCGAGTACGCCGCCGTCTTCAGCTCGGCCACCGCGAGCGCGTCGACCTCGCGGGGCGGGCGCAGCGATGCGGTGACGTCCAGCAGCTCGCCGACGACGGTCGTCTCGATCCCCTCGGCCAGCAGCCCCATCACGCGCAGCAGCGCGGCCGGGTCCGCCGGGGCGGCGACCACCAGCGAGAACGCGGACGCGATGGCCAGGTCGCCCGCCAGCAGCCCGGCGGCGAGCACCTGGTCGGCCACGGAGCGCTCGTCGAGACCCCGCCCGGCCAGCCTCGCCCGGGCGGCGCCGGCGACGTTCGGCCGCCCCCGCCGGACCTCGTCGTGGTCCAGCAGGTCGTCGTGCACGAGCATCGCGGTGTGCAGCACCTCGATCGCCGCCGCGACGGGCGCGATCGCCGCCGGCTCGGAGCCGCCCAGCCCGAGGTAGGCCGCGACCGCCAGCCGGGGACGCAGGAGCTTGCCGCCGACGACGCCCGCCAGGTCGGTCCAGAGCCGCGCCGCGACGTCGGAGCGACCCGCCGCCACACGGACCCGGGCGTCGACGAACTCCTGCAGCACCTCGGCCGTCGTGGCCATCGCGCGCTCGACCGCCTGCGCGAGGTCGGCCTGCTCGGCGGCCAGGACCTCGGCCGGCTCGTGCCGGACCGTGACCGGCGACTCTCCCTGCATGAGCCCTCCTGTCGCTCGCCTGGAAACCTGTCGCTCGCAGGGAATGCTCAGCGTACTGAGCATTCCGTAGAACGCATCCGCGGGCCCCGCGCACGCACGTCGCACACCCGTCGCGCACCCTTCGGTCCGAGTGCCCTCCGTGGATGCACCTCGCGCCGATCTCGTCCGCGGCGGACGCGGTCGGCCCCCACCCGGCGCGATCGGTACGCTCGGGCGCATGACATGGCTGGTCACCGGGGGTGCCGGGTACATCGGGTCGCACGTGGTGCGGGCGTTCGGGCAGGTCGGCCTGGAGACGGTGGTCCTCGACGACCTCTCCAGCGGGCACCGCGGCTTCGTCCCCGACGACGTCCCGCTGGTCGAGGGCTCGATCCTCGACACCGACCTGGTGGCGGACACGCTGTCGCAGCACGGCGTGGTCGGCGTGGTCCACCTGGCGGGGTTCAAGTACGCCGGCGTCTCGGTCGACCGCCCGCTGCACACGTACGACCAGAACGTCACCGGCACCGCGCACCTGCTCGAGGCCATGGCGTCCCAGGGCGTCGACGCGATCGTGTTCTCGTCGTCGGCCGCCGTCTACGGCACCCCGGACGTCGACCTGGTCACGGAGACCACCGTGACCACCCCGGAGTCGCCGTACGGCGAGTCCAAGCTCATCGGCGAGTGGCTGCTGCGCGACCAGGGCACGGCCGTCGGCCTGCGGCACACGTCGCTGCGCTACTTCAACGTCGTCGGCTCGGCCACCCCGGACCTCTACGACACCAGCCCGCACAACCTCTTCCCGCTGGTGCTCGACGCGCTGGCCGAGGGCCGGACCCCGCGCATCAACGGCACCGACTACGCGACGCCCGACGGCACCTGCGTCCGCGACTACATCCACGTGGCGGACCTGGCGGACTCGCACGTCGCCGCCGCCCAGGCCCTCGCCGCCGGCCGCACCCTCGAGCGGGTCTACAACCTCGGCTCCGGCGACGGCGTCTCGGTCCGGGAGATCATGACCGCGATGGCCGAGGGCACCGGCATCCCCTTCGAGCCCGAGACCGCCCCCCGCCGTCCGGGCGACCCCGCGCGGATCGTCGCCTCCGGCGAGCTGGCGGGCCGCGACCTCGACTGGCAGATGCGCCACACCCTGCTCGACATGGTCACCAGCGCCTGGCAGGCCCGCCAGGCCCACTAGCCGCGACGGCGTCGCCGACGTCCGAGCACGCACGCGCCGGAGCGGCGACGGCTCAGAGCGCCTGCAGCCTCGGCAGGTGCCCCACCAGGCCCTCGAGCACCCTCTCGCTGCCCGCGTAGACGCCCTCGGCGCGGGGCCAGTGGACCACCACGTCGGTGAACCCCAGGCCCGCGGCCCGCTCGATCCCCTCGGTCACCAGTGCCAGCGAGCTCATGGAGAAGATCGGCGCGCCGTCCAGGCTGAGGTACCGGCGCAGGGCCGGCTCCCCCGCGGGCCGGGTGGTCGCCTCGATGGTGTCGAGCTGCTCGAGCATCGTCGCGAGCCCCGCCCACCACTGCTCCTGCGCGGCCCCGGGGTCGGTCGGCGCGTCCTCGGTGGCGTACGCGGGCCCGTAGGTGGCCCATCCCTGCCCGTACCGCGCGGCCAGCGTCATGGTCCGCGGGCCGTTGGCGGCCACGACGAACGGGGTGCGCGGACGCGCGACGGTGCCGGGGATCATCCGGGCCTGGTCGGCGCGGTAGAACTCGCCCTGGTGCGACGTGACGGGGTGGGTCAGCAGCTGGTCCAGCAGCCCGATGAACTCCTCGAACCGACGCGTCCGCTCCCCGCGCGAGGGCGGGTCACCGGTGACCGAGGCGTCGAACCCCTCGCCGCCCGCGCCGACCCCGAGCACGAACCGGCCGCCGCTGACGTCGTCGAGCCCCATGACGTCCTTGGCGAACGGCACCGGGTGCCGGAAGTTCGGCGACGCCACCCAGGTCCCCAGCCCGATCCGCTCGGTGACGGCGGCCGCCGCGGCCAGCAGCGGCACGGTCGCGAACCACGGCTCGTCGACCAGCGCGCGCCAGGCCAGGTGGTCGTACGTCCACGCGTGGTCGAAGCCCCACTCCTCGGCCTGCTCCCACCGGCGACGGGCCGACACCCAGCGCTCCTGCGGCAGCAACGCGATCCCCACAGCAACCATGCCCCGACCCTATGCGCAGGTCAGGCGTGGGCGTGCTGCTCGGTGCCGGTGGTCGACGGCGGCTCGAGCTGGAAGGTGCAGTGGTCGACGTCGAAGTGGCCGGCCAGGCAGCGGCGCAGGTCGTCGAGCACGCGACCCGCCTCGCCCCCGGACAGCAGCTCGTCCGGCACCTCGATGTGCGCGGACAGCACCGGGACGCCCGAGGTGATGGTCCAGGCGTGCAGGTCGTGGACGCCGAGCACCCCGGGGACGTGGCAGATGTGCGACCGGATCGCGTCGAGGTCGACCCCGCGCGGCGTCGCCTCCAGCAGCACGGTCCCGACCTCGCGCAGCAGGGCGACGGCGCGCGGCACGATCATCAGGCCGATGACGACGGACGCGACGCCGTCGGCCCGCTCGAACCCGGTGGTCAGCACCACGACCGCGGCCACGACGACCGCCGCCGAGCCCAGCAGGTCGCCGAGCACCTCGAGGTAGGCGCCGCGGACCGTGAGCGACTCGCTCTGCCCGCGTCGCAGGAGGGCCAGCCCGACGCCGTTGGCGGCCAGCCCGAGGACGGCGACCGCGAGCATGAGGCCCGCCTCGACCTCGCCCGGCCTCACCAGCCGCGCGATGCCGCCGACGAGCACGCCCACGCCGACGACCGCGATCACCAGCCCGTTCACCAGCGCGGCGAGGATCTCCGCCCGCTGCCACCCGAACGTGCGGGCCGCCGTGGCGGGCCGGGCGGCCAGCGCCGTGGCGCCCAGGGCGAGCCCGACCCCCGCGGCGTCGGTGAGCATGTGCCCGGCGTCGGCGATCAGCGCGAAGGACCCCGACACCAGCCCGCCGACCACCTCGACCACCAGCACGACCAGCGTGAGGACGAGCACGGCGAGCAGCCGCCCGCGGTGCGCCTGCGCGGCGGTCGAGTGGTCGTGGTCGTGGCCCACGGTCAGTCCCAGCCCAGCTCGTGCAGCCGGTCGTCGTCGATGCCGAAGTGGTGCGCGATCTCGTGCACGACGGTGACGGCGACCTCCTCGACCACGTCGGCGCGCTCGTCGCAGATGGCCAGCGTCGGCAGCCGGAAGATCGTGATCCGGTCCGGCAGCGACCCGGTGGCCCAGAACTCGCCGCGCTCGGTCAGCGGCGTCCCCTCGTACAGGCCGAGCAGCTCGACCTCACCCTCGGGCGACTCGTCCTCCACCAGCACCACGACGTTGTCCATCAGGGCGGCCAGCTCGTCCGGGATCTCGTCGAGCGCATCGCGGACGGCGTCCTCGAACTCCTCACGCGACATGTCGACCATGGGGTCCATCCTGCCTGCTCAGGGTGGGGTGATCGCAGCCACATCCCGCCGCTTTGGAGTTCGGGCCGAACAACCCGTATGCTCGTCACCGGTCATCCGGCGCCTCGGCGTTGGGGGTTGGATGTTCGCGTTGGACAAGCCCCCATCGTCTAGCGGCCTAGGACCCCGCCCTTTCACGGCGGTAGCACGGGTTCGAATCCCGTTGGGGGTACGAGCAGTTCAGCAGTACAGGCCTTGCAGCTTCATCCAAGGCCCCGTAGCGCAGTTGGTTAGCGCGCCGCCCTGTCACGGCGGAGGTCGCGGGTTCAAGTCCCGTCGGGGTCGCTCGGTACGTATGGCCACTTAGCTCAGTTGGTAGAGCGTTCGACTGAAAATCGAAAGGTCGGCAGTTCGACCCTGCCAGTGGCCACATCAGAAGCCCCGCCCGGATCTCTCCGGAGCGGGGCTTCGTCATGATGGGGTCAGCCGGCGAGGACCTTGGCCTTCGCCGCGGCGAACTCGGCGTCGTCGAGCACGCCGGCCGCCTTGAGGTCGGCGAGCTGCTTGAGCTGGGCGATGACATCGGTCTGGGGTGCCGCGGCAGGCGCTGCCGCCGCCTGCTGAGCCTGCACCTGGGCCGCTGCCTGCGCCGCCGCCTGGTCGACCATCTCCTGCTGCTGCTGGGCCGCCGCCTGCTGCTCCGCGTACTGCTGGTCCTGGGCGTCCTGGGCCCGGCCCATCTGCCGCCGCTGCACGTTGCCGCTCACCGCCGTGGCAGTCCCCGCGATCACGGCGGTCCGCGCCATGGTCCCGACCAGCCCGGGGCGTCCGATCCGTCGTCCACGCATCACTCACCAGCTCCTTCACTCAGCGCCTCGATGGCGATCTGCACGATCTCCCGCGGTATCCGCTCGAACGCGACGACCTCGCCGCCCGAGCTCCGCACCGCCGTGGCAAGCTTGACGGCCCACGCGTTGTCCCACACGACGACGAGCGCGGTCTGCCCCGGCTCGAGCCCCTCGCCGATCTCGAACAGGTCCGCCTCGCTCAGCAGGTCCAGCGGGTCGTCCCCCACCGAGTCCAGCGCCGTGCCCGTCTCGCCCTCCGACGGCTCGATCACCGTGACCGCACCGGCAGCGTCCTTGCTCACCTCGGCCAGGTCGATGATGCGCACGGTGCCGGAGGCGTGCAGCTCGCTGAGCGCCTGCGCCACCTCGTCACCCACGTCGAGGCCGTCGAACAGGACGATCGCCACGTCGACGTGTCCCAGCTGGTCTACATCCACTGCTGCCATCACGAGCTCCTCTGTGCTCAGGCGGTCTGCCTTGGCTGTTCTACCACCAACCAGGACGACTTCGCGGATACCGGCCGGAACGGTCGAACCCGGCGGCGCGCCGCCCTCGTCGGGGTCGGCGGCTCGGCGACGATGGCCCGAGCAGCACCCGCGCGGAAGAGGTGTCATGAACAGCCTGAGCAGCGTCGTGCCGGCCGACGTGGAGCGCATCGCCGGCGCCGTGTTCATCGAGCCGCCGATCACCAGCAGGTCGTCGACGCGGTTCTGGGTGCTGCTCGTGCTGGCGTCGATCATCGCCACGGCGGGCGTGATCGCCGACTCCACCGCCACCGTCATCGGCGCGATGATCGTGGCGCCGCTGATGACGCCCATCCTCGGCGTGGCGTTCTCGCTCGTGCTCGCCGACCGCCCCCACCTGGTGCGCAGCCTGGTCCACGTCCTGCTCGGCGCGCTCGTCGTGGTCGCCATCGGGTACCTGGTGGGGCTGCTGGCCCATCCGTCCGACGACTTCGTCGGCAACTCCCAGGTGGCCGGACGGATCAGCCCCAAGCTCATCGACCTGCTCGCCGCTCTGGCGACGGGGACGGTCGGGGCGTTCGCCCTGATCCGGTCCGACATCTCCGACACGCTGCCCGGCGTGGCGATCGCCATCTCTCTCGTCCCGCCGCTCTCGGTGACCGGCCTGCTCCTGCAGGTCGGCCGGACCGCCGACGCGGCGCAGTCGGCCCTCCTCTTCGCCACCAACGTCGCCGCCATCATCGCCACGGGGACGCTGGTCCTCGTGCTCGCCGGCGTGAGACCCGCGGCCGTCGCCGCCGGCCACCCCGTCGGCCGCGTCCGAGGGACGACGTTCGTCCTCGTCGCCGCCCTGGTCGTCCTCGTGGCGATCCCGCTGACCGCCGGTTCGCTTTCGGTCGTGCGGGACCAGTCGCTCGAGGCACAGGCGCGGCCGATCGCCGAGCAGTGGGCTCGCGACGCGGGCTGGGAGATCACGACCGTCGACGCGCGGAACGCCGTCGTCACCGTCAACGCGCTCGGGCCTCCCCCGTCGGTGGACCCGGAGACCCTGCGCGAGGCGTTCGACGAGCAGGGGCTGGCGAACACCGACGTCCGGTTGCGGCTCGTCGTCGGCGGCACCCGGCTGTGCCCCGCGCACACCACGGTGTGCACCGCGCCGGTCCCGGGCACCTAGCCCGTCTGCTCCTAGTCTGGGCGCACCGCACGCCCCACGAGGAGGACCCCATGGCCGGCACCCCCGGAGCCGAACGACCCCGCAGCTTCTTCGACCGGATCACCGAGCCGCTGGCCGGGCGCGCCCGCGAGAAGTTCGCCGAGGTCGAGGACCACGTCCGGGAGGCCATCCAGTCGGAGATCGACGCGGTCGCGCGCAGCGTCAAGGCCCGCGCCGTCGAGGTCCGCCCGTCCGCCCTCGGGTTCGCCGCCGCGGCCCTCCTGACGTTCTTCGGGCTGGCCCTGCTCATCACCGCCGGGGTGCTCGGCCTCGCGTACGCCGTCGACCCGTGGCTGTCCGCGCTCATCATCGGCGTCGCCCTCCTGCTGATCGGCGCCGGGGTCGCGGCCTGGGCCAAGCGCCGCCTCCCGCCGCCCCCGGCCGTCTCCGTGGTCCGCATCCACGAGCCCGTGCACCCCGCCGAGGAGCAGGTCCACCCCTGGGAGGACTGAACCCCAGCGGGTGATCCGCAGCTCACCCCTCGCGCGCCGCATCGCCGACCACCAGACTGAGGGCACTACGGACGTGCACACGAGAGGTCGTACCCATGAGCACGCAGTCGGGACCGCCGGGTGACGAGAAGTCGCTCGGACAGCTGGTGTCGGATCTCAGTGAGCAGGCCGCCCGACTCGTCCGCGCCGAGATCGACCTGGCCAAGGCCGAGGTCACGGGCCGCGTGCAGCAGCTGGGCATCGGTGCGGCGCTGGTCGCCGTCGGTGCCGTGCTCGCGCTCTACCTGCTCGGCGCGGGGATCGCGACGGCCATCATCGTGCTCGACATCTGGTTGGACCTCTGGCTGGCGGCGCTGATCGTCTGCGTGGTGCTGCTGCTGGTCATCGCGGTGCTGGTCCTCATCGGCATCAACCGGATCAAGGCCGGCTCGCCGCCCACGCCGGCCAAGGCCATCGAGAACGTGCAGAAGGACATCGACGCGGTCAAGACGGGGTTCACGGCATGAGCGACGACAAGCCCCAGACGGACAAGCCCTCGACGGAGAAGGCGCCCAAGCCGTTCACCACGCCCGAGATCGTGGCCCTCGAGTCCGAGCTGGCCGTGACCCGCGCCCAGCTGGCGTCGACCGTCGACGAGCTCGTGGCCCGGCTGGACCCGCGCGCGCAGGCCGGCCGTGCCGTCGAGTCGGGACGTCAGCTGTGGGTCGACGCCACGAGCTCGGGCACCGAGCCCGCTGCCCGCAAGAAGGCGATCTCCGTGCTGGGCGGCGCCGTGCTCGGGGTGGCCGCCCTGCTGGCCCTGATCATCGCGGCGGGCCGCAACAAGGGCTGATCGCCGCACGTCCGACGCACGAGGACCCCCGCGGGCGCGCCCTTGCGCCTGCGGGGGTCCTCGTCATGCGTGGTGGACGGACGTCATCCGGGCACGAGACGGCCGGGGCGCGTCGAGGAGGGTCGACGGCCTCGGCCGGGTGGGACGGTCGTTCAGCCTTCCGACAGGCGCTGCTGCGGGATGCCGCTCAGCAGATCGCGCACCTCGGACTCGCGGTAACGACGGTGACCACCCAGGGTGCGGATCGACGACAGCTTCCCGGCCTTCGCCCAACGGGTGACGGTCTTCGGATCGACCCGGAACAGCGTCGCGACCTCGGAGGGCGTGAGCAGTGCTTCGGATTCTGCGGGATGTGCGTTCATCAGCTGCCTCCTGGCAAGCGTGCGGCCTGCTGCACCGACGGCGTCGGCGCCCGGGCCAGTACAGGGTGCGGGTCGTGCGGGTGCATCTCGTGCGGGTGAAACGTTATCCATCCAGCGTCGCCGTTGACCCACGGACAGGCAAATCGGACGACGCCTACCTAGCATGAACGAAAGCCGCAGATACCGCATTCCGGGACACGGTCCCGTAACGGATCTTCACACGACCCTCATACACTTCTCATGTAGCGCGACCCGCGAGTCGTGGCACCACCATAAACCCGACCAAACGGTCATACGCGCCGACGCGCGGGGCGAGTCGACACGAACCTGGACATGGGTCCGAGTCCATCGTCGCACCCGCCGGCCCGACGTGATGCGTGTCGCCCCCGGCGAGTGGTCGGAATACCGAACGAGCATGTACCGTTGCCCCACGAAGAGACGATTCAGCACCCCGGGGCCGCACGTGTCAGCACGGAGCCGCCCCGCATCCACGTAAGAGGGGGTCGATGCCATGGGGCGCGGCCGTCAGAAGGCTAAGCAGACGAAGGTGGCCCGGGAGCTGAAGTACTTCAGCCCGGAGACCAACTACCGAGCTCTCGAGCAGGAGCTCACGTCGCACGGCCACAACGATGTCGTGACCGACAACCGCCCTCGCGCGGCTGTGGACACGGACACTGACGACGACAGCGACGACTACCGGCGCTGGTCCGACGACGACCGCTGACGCGGTACGTGGCTGATCCGGCGCACGTCGCGGGATCGTCGAGCGAGACGGCGGCAGGACTCCTGCCGCCCGTCTCGCTCGTCACGTTCGGGCCCAGGGCGGCGTCGGTGGTCGTGCTGCCGGTGGTCGTGCTGTCGACGGGCTAGACCCGGTACGCACCGGTCAGCTGGACCGCTCCGCCGTGCACGCCCTTGGTGCCGGCGACGAACCCGGGGGCGCCGACCACGTCGGTGGTCGGGTCCGCGTCGCGCACGGTGCCCAGCTCCCACGCCGGAAGGCCCAGCTCCGCGGCGTGCGCGAGCACCCCGGCGACGGCGTCGGGGGCGACGATCGCGACCATGCCCACGCCCAGGTTCAGCGTGCCCTCGAGGTCGGTCCACGGGACCTGTCCGAGGCGCTGGACCAGCGAGAACACCGGCGGCAGCGTCCAGCCGCCGCGGTCGATGTCCGCCACCAGACCCTGCGGCAGCACGCGCGCGACGTTCGACGCGAGCCCACCGCCGGTGACGTGGCTGTACGCGTGCAGCCCGGCGACCCCGGCGCGCTCGACCAGCGCGAGGCAGTCGCTCGCGTAGACGCGGGTGGGTTCCAGGAGCTCCTCGCCCAGCGTGCGGCCCAGCTCGTCGACGTGCCGGTCCAGGGACCAGCCGGCCACCGAGACGACCTTGCGCACCAGCGAGTAGCCGTTGGAGTGCAGGCCGCTCGAGCCCAGCGCCAGCAGCACGTCGCCGGCGCGGACCCGCTCCGGACCCAGCAGCTGGTCGGCCTCGACGACGCCCGTCGCGGCACCGGCCACGTCGTACTCGTCGGGACCCAGCAGCCCCGGGTGCTCCGCGGTCTCGCCGCCGACGAGCGCGGTCCCGGCCACCGAGCACGCCGCCGCGATGCCGCGCACGATGCCCGCGATCCGCTCGGGCACCACGCGGCCGCAGGCGATGTAGTCGGTCATGAACAGCGGCTTCGCGCCGACCACGACGATGTCGTCGACGACCATGCCGACCAGGTCGAACCCGATGGTGTCGTGGATGTCGAGGGCCTGCGCGATGGCGACCTTGGTGCCGACGCCGTCCGTCGAGGTGGCCAGGAGCGGCTTGCGGTAGGTCAGCAGCGCGCTCGCGTCGTAGAGCCCCGCGAAACCGCCGACGCCGCCGAGCACCTGCGGGCCGTGCGTCGCGCGCACGGCGTCCTTCATCAGCTCGACGGCCTTGTCCCCGGCCTCGGTGTCGACCCCGGCCGTGGCATAGGTGACCTGCGTGCCCTGCGCCCCGCTCACGGGTGGTCCAGCGCGGTCGCGCCGCCGGCGCCCGGGACAATCGAGAGCAGACCGTCCTCGGGCGCACCCAGCGGCAGCTCGTTCTGCTCGAGCAGGAACTTGCCCAGCCGGTCGTCCGGCGGCAGCTCGATCGGGTACTGACCCGTGAAGCAGGCGGCGCACAGCTGCGACGCGGGCTGCTCGGTGGCGGCGATCATGCCCTCCGGGGAGATGTAGCCGAGGGAGTCGGCGCCCAGCGACGCGGCGATCTCGTCGACCGCGAGGCCGTTGGCGATGAGCTCGGCGCGGGACGCGAAGTCGATGCCGTAGAAGCACGGCCACTTCACCGGCGGCGAGCTGATCCGCACGTGCACCTCGGCCGCGCCGGCCTCGCGCAGCATGCGGATGAGCGCCCGCTGCGTGTTGCCGCGGACGATCGAGTCGTCGACGACCACCAGCCGCTTGCCGCGGATGACTTCCTTGAGCGGGTTGAGCTTGAGCCGGATGCCCAGCTGGCGCAGGGTCTGCGACGGCTGGATGAACGTGCGCCCGACGTACGCGTTCTTGGTGAGCCCCTGCCCGAACGTGATCCCCGACTCGGCGGCGTACCCGACGGCCGCCGGGGTGCCCGACTCGGGCACCGGGATGACGAGGTCGGCCTCGACGGGGTGCTCGACGGCCAGGCGTCGGCCCATGGCGACGCGCGCGGCGTGCACCGACCGGCCCGCGATCGAGGTGTCCGGGCGGGCCAGGTACACGTACTCGAAGACGCAGCCGGCGCGGTCCGCGGCCGCGAAGCGGCTGCTGCGCAGGCCGTCGGCGTCGATCGCGATGAACTCGCCGGGCTCGATCTCCCGGACGAACGAGGCGCCGACGATGTCGAGGGCCGGGGTCTCGCTGGCCACGACCCAGCCGCGCTCCAGCCGGCCGAGCACCAGCGGGCGGACGCCCTGCGGGTCCCGCGCGGCGTAGAGGGTGTGCTCGTCCATGAACACGAGGCTGAACGCGCCGCGCAGACGCGGGAGCACCTCGAGGGCGGTGGCCTCGAGGGTGTGGTCCGGGTCCCCCGCCAGCAGCGCGGTGATCAGCGCCGTGTCGGTGGTGTTGCCGCGGGCCAGCTCGCCGCGCCGCTGGCTGCCGTAGCGCTCCGCGACGAGGTCGACCAGCTCGGCCGTGTTGGTGAGGTTGCCGTTGTGGCCCAGGGCGACGGTGCCCGCGGACGTGGGTCCGAGCGTCGGCTGCGCGTTCTCCCAGGTGCTGCCACCGGTGGTCGAGTACCGCGCGTGCCCGATGGCGATGTGCCCCTGCAGGGCGTTCAGCGCGGTCTCGTCGAAGACCTGGGACACGAGGCCCATGTCCTTGTAGACGAGCAGCTGCTGGCCGTTGGAGGTGGCGATGCCCGCCGACTCCTGGCCGCGGTGCTGCAGCGCGTACAGGCCGAAGTAGGTGAGCTTGGCGACTTCCTCGCCTGGAGCCCAGACGCCGAAGACGCCACAAGCGTCCTGGGGGCCTTTTTCGTTGGGGAGGAGGTCGTGGTTCAGACGTCCGTCTGCGCGGGGGGCCACGACCCTATGGTCGCACACGCCCCGGCGTCGGCGGCCATGCGCACCACGGGTCAGACGTCGGCGGAGGTGGCGCGGCGCACGCTGCGCCGGTCCGCCACCACGGCGACCAGCCCGCCGACGAAGCCGCCGAGCACCGCACCGGCGACGGCCATCCACGTGCGGACCGCACCCTCGCCGTCGAGGAAGGAGATGAAGCCGGAGCCGTCGGCGGCGCGCGGCAGGGCGGGCTCGACCACCACAGTGAGGAGGAGGCCGACGACCGCACCCACGAGCGCGCCCGCCATGATGAACGCGCCGAACTTCGGGGCGTGCCGCACCGTGGCGGGCTGCGCGACGGCGGCCAGCTCCTGCTCGGACGGGATCGGCACCCCGCGGGCATCCAGCGCGGGCTCGGCGGCTGCGGGCTCTGCGGGCTCGGCGGCTGCGGGCTCGCTCGTCGGGACCGGGGTCTCGTCGGCGGCGTCCTGCGGCTGGGGGTCGTTCGGCACCCCGTGATCGTAGGTCAGCCGCGCGTCAGCCACGGTCGCGGGCGGCCTGGAGCGGGAGCCAGTCGCGCAGGTCGGCGCGCTCGCCGGAGGCCCGGATCCGCCCGTCGGCTGCCGCGTCCTCCCAGGTCAGGACGCCCGTCGCCAGCGCCAGCCAGGTCTGGGCATCGGTCTCGACGACGTTGGGCGGGGTGCCCCGGGTGTGACGAGGACCCTCCACCGCCTGCACGGCACCGTCCGGCGGGACCCGGACCTCGACCGCGTTGCCCGGCGCCACCTCGGCGAGCTCCTCGAGCGTGAACCGGACCGCGGTGCGCCGGGCCGTCGTCGGCACCCCCGCCGGGTCCGCGCGCCACACCGCGAGCGCGGCGCGGCCGTCGGCGGGGTCGGTGCGGCGGCGCGGGGGCATGGGGCGATTCTGCCTCGGCCCACCGCGCCCGGGGCTTCCGCGGGTGGCACGGCGCGGGCTAGCCTCGTCGCCATGTCCTCCACGACCTGGCGCTGGCTGCACTAGACGCAGCCCGCGGTCGTCCTGCCCCCCGAGCTGCTCACGCGGCTACGGGGGCATCGCTGTCTCGAGGCACGTGCGCAGCCTGCTCCACGAAGGAGTCCTCATGGCACGCATGCTCACCGGTGAGCGCCCCACCGGTCCCCTGCACATCGGCCACCTGTTCGGCACGGTTGCCAACCGGGTCCACCTGCAGCAGTCCGGCGTCGAGACGTTCCTGGTGCTAGCCGACTACCAGGTCATCACCGACCGGGAGGTGGTGGGCGACGTCGCCGGGAACGTGCACGAGATCGTGCTGGACTACCTCGCCGCGGGCATCGACCCGGACGCGGCGACGATCTTCACGCACAGCGCGGTCCCGGCCCTGCACCAGCTGATGCTGCCGTTCCTGTCGCTGGTGTCCGTGGCGGAGCTGGAGCGCAACCCCACCGTCAAGCAGGAGCTGGCCGACTCGGGCCGGTCGCTGTCGGGGCTGCTGCTGACCTACCCGGTGCACCAGGCCGCGGACATCCTGTTCTGCCACGCCGACGTCGTGCCCGTGGGCAAGGACCAGCTGCCGCACCTGGAGCTGACCCGGACCGTCGCGCGGCGGTTCACGCAGCGGTACGGCCCGTGCTTCGCCGAGCCGGAGGCGCTGCTGTCGGCGGCGCCGGTGGTGCTGGGGACCGACGGCCGCAAGATGAGCAAGAGCCGCGGCAACGCCATCGAGCTGCGCGCGACCGCCGACCAGACGGTCGCCGCGATCCGGTCCGCCAAGACAGACTCCGACCGGACCATCACGTACGACCCGGACGCGCGGCCCGAGGTCGCGAACCTGCTGCTCCTGGCGTCGCTGTGCACGGGCGTCGACCCGTCGACGATCGCCGACGAGATCGGGTCGGGCGGCTCGGCCCGGCTCAAGGCCGTGACCGCCGACGCGCTCGTCGAGCACCTCGCGCCGCTGCGCGCTCGCCGCGCCCTGTTCGCCGCGGACCGCGGCCTGGTGCCCGACATCCTCGCCCGCGGGAACGCGCACGCGAACGAGCTCGCGGACGCCACGATCCGTGACGTCCGCGAGCTCATGGGAATGGTCTACGACTGACTCACCACGTGGCGTTGCGAGCCAGCTCGAGGGCCATGCTCGGGAACCAGGCGCCGGCGGTCGGGCCGCCGTTGCACGTGCCGTCCGACTCGCCGGGGAGCTTGACCCACAGGAGGGCGTCGAGTCCTGAGCCGTCGTTCACCAGCGTCGGCCTCTCGCCGAGTGCGCGACCGCTCGGGTTGCACCAATCGCCGTTGGAGCCGTTGCCGTTGCGCGAGGTGTCGATGACGAACTTCCTGCCGCCCAGCTGCTGGGAGATCTGCTGGCCGTACGCCTTCGACGACGCCGTGGTCTGGTAGTTCGACGTGTTGAGGGCGAAGCCGACCGCGTACTCGAAGCCGACCTGGTTGAGCCGGCTCACGGCGGTGCTCACGGGCAGCCACGACGAGTGGCCGGCGTCGATGTAGACGCGGGCGCCCTTGAGGGTCAGGGACTTGGCCGCGTACTTGAGGTAGCCCACCCGGTCGCCCTGCCCGGCGCAGTCGCCCAGCTGGGCGAGGGCGTCCGGCTCGAGGACGACGTACGGCTTGCCCTGGATCCCCGCGGCGACCGCGTCGATCCACGCCGCGTACGCGCTCTCGGCGACGCCACCGCCCGAGTAGGAGCCGCAGTCGCGGCCCGGGATCGCGTAGATGACGAGCATCGGGGTCTTGCCGGCGGCGACCGCGCGGCCCGTGTAGTCGGCGACCTCGGCCCTGGAGTGCGCGGCGTCGGCCCAGTTGCCCACCCAGTACGCCTGCGGGGTCAGCGCGATCTTCTCCAGCAGCGCCTTGTCCGTGCCGGTGGCCACCTGCCACGCGCGGTAGCCCTGCGTGGTCGGGTCGACGTAGAAGCCGCTCGCCGTGGGGGGCGTGGTCGGTGTGGGGGTCGGGGTCACGGTCACCGTCGGGGTGGGGGTCGGGGTGGGCTTCGGGGTCGTCGTGGGTGTGGGTGTCACGGTAGGCGTCGTCGTCGGGGTGGTGCCCGTGCACGCGGTCCCGTTCACGGTGAACGCGGTGGGCACCGGGTTGGTGCCGCTCCAGGAGCCGTTGAAGCCGAAGCTCGTCTGCGCGTTCGTCGCCAAGGAGCCGTTCCACGCCAGGCTGGCGACGGAGACCGACGAGCCCGAGGTGGTGACGCTGCCGTTCCACAGCGAGGTGATCTTCTGGCCGGCCCCGAACGTCCACCCGACGGTCCACGCGCTCACCGGGTCGCCCAGGTTGGTGACCACCACGTTGGCGCCGAAGCCGCCCTGCCACTGGTTGGTCACCTGGTAGTCGACCTTGCAGCCGGGGGCAGCCTGCGCGGCGCTGGCGGTGACGGCGGTCAGGCCGGCCACCGCGACGGCCGCGGCGGCGAGCAGCGCGGTGATGCTTCTGCGGGTGGGCATGGGACTCCTCGGGACGGCTGCGGGCACCAGGTCTCGACGAGGAAACCCGACGCCCCGACGGTCTGGCGAGCGATCGGCCGGATCCGAATCGTTTAGCCATCCGAACCGGGTCGTCGATGCGCTTCCGCGCGCCGGGGCTCGTCACGTGGACCGATCGCGGCCATCCTGGGAGGTGGCGCGGTGATGCACCCGGCCGCCGCGTGGGAGGTCTGGCCATGCTGCGTCGACGCCTGCTCACCGCGCTCGTCCTCGTCGTCACCCTCGGCGCCTGCACCGGGCCGCCCACCACGCCCGCACCCGCGCCGTCGTCGGCCGCAGCCGCGGACGTCGCACCCACCAAGGGCTCGGGCGACGTCGAGCAGCCCCAGGAGCAGGGCGACGCGCTGCCCGTGCTCACGACCGCCGTCGCCGGGTCCGGCTCCCCCGCTTCGGTGGAGGCCGGCGTGGTCTGCCTGTTCTGGAACTGGGGCGGCGAGGGGACGCCACAGCTGACCGAGGGGATGTCGTTCGCCATCGTGCACGCCGAGGTCCAGCCGGCCACGTGGTCGGTCTACGCCGACGCCTGCACCGGCCAGTCCGGCCCCGCCTGCATCGGCGCGACGATCACGGTCGACAACTCGGGCTGCCTGGTCGGGTTCGCCCGGGACAGCGGGCCGACCGCCGAGGCCGGCGCGAAGGCGCTCGTCGGGATGCAGGGCACGTTCGCCTGCGCCGAGCCCGCGACGACCGCCGACTGCGACGACGCGGCCACGGCCCTCGGCGCCGCCCCGGACGTCTCGCCGGACCTCGACCTGGAGAGCTTCGCGGTCACCAACGGGGACGGCTGACGTGGCGACCACCCCGAGCGGCCGCGCGCTGCCCGGGTGGCTCACGCTGGCGACGCAGATCGCCGCGCCGATCACGCTGGTGACCACGCTGCTCTTCTACTTCGGGTACGTGTTCACGCGGTCGGAGTACGCCTACTTCGGGGTGGACGTCGACACCATCGGGCTCACGCCGCGCGACTACGTGATGCGCAGCCCGCAGCCGCTGCTGGTCCCCCTGTTGGTGCTCACCGTCGTCTCGGTGGCCGTGGTCGCTCTGCACGGCCGGATCGACGTCCGCGCGCGGGAGGCACGAGCGGTCGACGGCGGGGAGGCCCGGGTCCAGCGCACCGCCCGCGTGTGGGTGACCGCCGGCTGCGTGGTGCTGGGGGCAGGCCTCGTGCTCCTCGTGGCGTACGCGTGGTGGGGGGCGTGGCCGTACCTGTCGCTGGTGTCGGCGGCGCTGATCGGGGTCGGCGCCGCGGTCTGCGCGCTGACGCTCGGGTACGCGACGACCCGGGCCCCCGGGATCGTCGCCGGGATGTGGGTGCTCGTCCTCGCGGCCGCGTTCTGGGCCGTGTCCATCACCGCCGACTGGTCCGGCCGCGGGCAGGCGCAGCAGACGGCCCGCAACCTCGACGACCTGCCCGCCGTCATCCTCGACAGCCCCTCCGACCTGCACCTGCGCAACACGGTCGGCGCGCCCGAGGACCTCTGCTGGACCACCGGCGACGCTCCCGACCCCGCCTGCGCCCTGCTCACCGAGCAGCCGCGCTACCGCTACCGGGGGCTACGGCTGCTGGTGCAGGGGCCCACCGCGATGTTCCTGGTGCCCTCCGCCTGGTCCGCGAGCGCGACGACCCTGATGGTCCCGAGGACCGCGGACGTGCGGCTGCAGTTCCAGTTCGTCAACGTGCCACCGGGCTAGCTAGTCGCGGGGCCGACCGGGTCCCCGCATGCCCCGCTGGTACTCGCGAGTCCTCTGCTTCCAGCGGTGCTTCTCCTCGGCGGCCAGCCGGGCGTCGGACCGACGCGCCTGGTAGGCCGCCTCCCGCGCCAGGCGGCGCCAGCTCTCGAACCGGCGCTCGGGCAGCTCCCCGCTGTCGACGGCCGCCTCGATCGCGCACCCCGGCTCGCCGGCGTGGTGGCAGTCGGCGAACCGGCACTGCGCGGCGAGCTCCGCGACGTCGGCGAACGTGGTGTCCAGCGCGTCGGCGTCCGCCACCAGCCCGACGCCGCGGATGCCGGGCGTGTCGATGAGCACCGCCCCACCGGCCAGCGGGACGAGCTCGCGGTGGGTCGTGGTGTGCCGGCCGCGGCCGTCCGCACGCCGCCCGCCGGTCGCCATGACCTCGCGGCCGGCCAGCGCGTTGACCAGCGTGGACTTGCCCGCGCCGGAGGGCCCGACGGCGACCAGCGTGGTGCCCGGCACGAGCAAGGCCCGGACGGGGTCGAGACCCTGGCCCGTGGGGACGCAGACCGCGTGCACGTCGACCGCCAGAGCGACCGCGGCGACCTCGTCGGCCATGCCCGCCGGGTCCGGGACCAGGTCCGCCTTGGTGAGCACGACCACGGGCCGGGCGCCCGAGCGCCACGCCAGCGTGAGCAACCGCTCGACCCGGCCGAGGTCCGGGTCCGGGTCGAGGTGCTCGACGACCAGCACGACGTCGATGTTCGCGGCCAGCGCCTGCACGCGGGACGTCTCCCCGGCCGTGTCGCGGACCAGGGCGGTGCGACGGGCGCCGAGCGTGCGGGCGTGCGCGCCGCCGTCGACCTCGTCGATGAGCAGCCAGTCCCCGACCGTCGGCGCGAGGCGCTCACCGTCCTCGGTGGCCACCAGCCCGTCGCGGTCGAGCGTCACGCGGCGGGGATCCCCCTCGTCGAGCGCGCCCGCGGGCAGCACGAGGACCGCGCCCTTGTCGGCACGCACCACGCGGACGTGGTCGGGAGAGGGATCGAGTGGCACGACCTCGACGGTAGGTACGTGCCGGCGACGGGGCCACGGAAATAGCGCGGCGGGGGATCCGGCGCGCGAGAACAACATGGCACGCGTTGTCGATGGCCAGAACGCGTCCCATGTTGTTCTCGAGCCTCACCTGGCCTGATGGGTTGTCGGGGGCTCTAGCCGAACCAGCGGGGAAGGGTCGCCTCGTGGGCGGCGCGGGCCTCGTCGAGCGGCAGGGTGAACACGCCCTGCACCTCGACCGCCGGGCCGTGCACGTGGTCGGACTCGTCGACCGGCGTGCCGGCGCCCGGCGAGCACGACTCGGCCGTCTCCCCCAGCCGCAGCGCGGGGACGCCGCGCGCGGTGCAGAGGTCGACCAGGCGGACCTCCTCCGAGCGCGGGACGGCGACGAGCACCCGGCCCGTGGACTCGGAGAACAGGGCCTCGAACGGCGTCACGCCGTCGCGGGCGCACAGCGCCTCCAGGGCGACCTGCACGCCGACGCCGTAGCGCAGGCTCGACTCGATGAGCGCCTGGACCAGGCCGCCCTCGGAGAGGTCGTGCGCGGCGTCGACCAGCTCGTCGCGGCTGGCGCGGACGAGGACCTCGGCCAGCCGGCGCTCGGCCGCCAGGTCCACGGCCGGCGGGAGCCCGCCGAGGTGGCCGTGCACGACGTCGGCCCAGGCGGAGCCGTCCAGCTCGGGTCGCGTGGGGCCCAGCAGGTACACGGCCTGGCCGGGGGCGGTCCAGCCGGACGGGGTGGCGTCCGCGACGTCGTCGAGGACGCCCAGCACGCCGACCACCGGGGTCGGGTGGATGGCCGAGTCGATGAGGCCCGGCTCGCCCGTGCCGTTGTAGAGCGACACGTTGCCGCCGGTCACCGGCACCTCGAGCACCTGGCACGCGTCGGCCAGACCGCGGATGGCCTCGACCAGCTGCCACATGGAGTCGGGGTGCTCGGGGCTGCCGAAGTTGAGGCAGTCGGTCACGGCCAGGGGGCGGGCGCCCGTCGTCGCGACGTTGCGGTACGCCTCCGCGAGGGCCAGCTGCGCGCCCGTGTACGGGTCGAGCTTGGCGTACCGGCCGTTGGCGTCGGTGGCCAGGGCGACGCCCAGACCGGTCGACTCGTCGACGCGGATCACGCCCGAGTCGTCGGGCTGCGCGAGCGCGGTGTTGCCCTGCACGAACCGGTCGTACTGGTTGGTCACCCACGCCTTCGACGCGAGGTTCGGGCTGGCCAGCAGCTGCAGCGCGGTCGCGCGGAGCTCGGCGTTCGTCGACGGCTTGGCCAGGGCGGCCGTGGTGTCGGCGTTCAGCCCGTCCTGCCAGGCCGGACGCGCGTACGGGCGGTCGTAGACCGGACCGTCGTGCGCGACCGAGCGGGGCTCGACGTCGACGATGCGCTCGCCGTGGTGGTCGATGGTGAGGCGGCCCGTGCCGGTGACCTCACCGATCACGGCGGTCTCGACGTCCCACTTGCCGGTGATGGCCAGGAACTCGTCGAGCTGGTCGGGCCGGACCACGGCCATCATGCGCTCCTGCGACTCCGACATGAGGATCTCGCCGGCGGTCAGCGTGGGGTCGCGCAGCAGCACGTTCTCGAGGTCGACGTGCATGCCGCCGTCGCCGTTGGAGGCCAGCTCGCTGGTCGCGCAGGAGATGCCCGCGGCGCCCAGGTCCTGGATGCCCTCGACCACGCGCGCGGCGTAGAGCTCGAGGCAGCACTCGATGAGCACCTTCTCCATGAACGGGTCGCCCACCTGCACCGACGGACGCTTGGACGGCTTGGTGTCGTCGAACGTCTCGCTGGCCAGGATCGAGGCGCCGCCGATGCCGTCGCCGCCCGTGCGCGCGCCGAACAGGACGACCTTGTTGCCCGCGCCGGACGCGTTGGCCAGGTGGATGTCCTCGTGCCGCAGCACGCCGAGGCACAGCGCGTTGACCAGCGGGTTCCCCTGGTAGGACGCGTCGAAGACCAGCTCGCCGCCGATGTTCGGCAGGCCGAGGGAGTTGCCGTAGCCGCCGACGCCGGCCACGACGCCGTGCACGACGCGGGCCGTGTCGGGGTGGTCGACCGCGCCGAACCGCAGCTGGTCCATGACCGCGACCGGCCGGGCACCCATCGAGATGATGTCGCGCACGATGCCGCCGACGCCCGTGGCCGCGCCCTGGTACGGCTCGACGTAGGACGGGTGGTTGTGCGACTCGACCTTGAACGTCACCGCCCAGCCGTCGCCGATGTCCACGACGCCCGCGTTCTCGCCGATGCCGACGAGCAGGTGCTCCTTCATGGCGTCGGTCGTCTTGTCGCCGAACTGGCGCAGGTGGTTCTTGCTCGACTTGTACGAGCAGTGCTCCGACCACATGACCGAGTACATGGCGAGCTCGGCGGCCGTGGGGCGGCGGCCGAGGATGTCGCGGATGCGCTGGTACTCGTCCGGCTTCAGGCCCAGCTCCGCGAACGGCTGCTCCTGGTCCGGCGTCGCGGCGGCGACGTCGACGGTGTCGGTCTGGGGGGCGCGCGCAGGTGCGGTGGTCATCGATTCCCTCGGTGGAGACCCGTGGCTCTCTCGCCGCCGTGCGGCAGCGCGGCCGACGTCGGCAGACGTGGCTCAGGATACCGGGGCGCGGAGGCCGCCCGGCGCAGCGTCCAGGACCCGCCGAGGCCCTGTGCCCACGAGCAATCCGGACCAGTTTCCGGCGGTCGTGCGCCCCGGGCAACCACCGGGACTGACCAGGACGGACGTGCCGTCGAGCACGTGCCGCCGCGACCACGATCGGGCCGATGTCGTGTTCCTCCGAGTTGCGCGGTTCGTCCGGCCGTGTGACGGTCAAGCCATGAAAGCGCTTCCTATGGACACCGGCGACGGCCGTCCGAGCGCTGCCCCGGTGACGATCTACGACGTGGCCGAGCGTGCCGGCGTCGGCATCGCGACCGTCTCCCGCGCCCTGCGCGGCTCGGCCCCGGTGGCCGAGGCGACCCGCGCCCGCGTGCTCGAAGCGGTGGCGGACCTGGGCTTCCGCCCCAGCCACGCCGGCACGTCGCTGGCCGAGCGCAAGCACGCCGCGAACGGCATCGTCTTCCCCGACCTGTCCGGCCCGTACTACGCCGAGGTGCTGCTCGGGTACGAGGAGACCGCCTCGCGGCTGGGCCGCAGCGTCCTCGTCCTGGCCACCCACGGACGCCCGGACCCGGCCACCGCCGTGCGCGACCTCGCCGGCCGGGTCGACGGGCTCGTCGTGCTCGGTCGCACGATCCCCGACCACGTCGTCGAGGAGCTCAGCGCGTTCGGCCTGCCGATCGTCGTCGTCGCCCGTCCCGAGGTCGCCGGCGTCGACTCGATCCGCGCCGACGGGCTCGACGCCGCCCGCGCTCTCGGCGAGCACCTCGCCTCGCACGGCGTCCGCCGGGTCGCGTTCCTCGGCTCGCCCGAGGAGTCCCCCGACGTCGCCGAGCGCTGGCGCGGGGTCCGCGAGGGCCTCGGCAAGCACGGCATCGAACCGACCGTCACGCCGTGCCACTTCGACGAGGCGTCCGGCGCCCGCGTCGCGGCCGGCCTGCTCGCGGTCCGCGACCGCCCCGACGCCCTCGTGTGCGCCAACGACGAGATCGCGCTCGGCGCGATCGTCGCCGCCGAGGAGGTCGGCCTGCGGGTCGGGCGCGACATCGCCATCACCGGCTGGGACGACGTGATGGCCGCGCGCCACGCCCGCCCCGCCCTCACCACAGTCCGACAGCCGATGCGCACGCTCGGGGCACTCGCCGCCGAGGTGCTGGACCAGCGCATCACCGGAAACCGCACGACCCCGCGGCACGAGTCGCTCGCCACCGACCTGGTGGTCCGCGACAGCTGCGGCCTGCACCCCTGACAGACCCCACGAGGGGCTGTCCAGGTTCGAGGAGGAACCGCCATGAGGAGATCCACGCGCGCCAGCGTCGCCGCGTTGGCCATCACGACGTTCGCCCTGACCGCCGCGTGCGGTCGGAGCAACGACACGGCCGCCCAGGACACCAGCGCCGCACCCGTCGCCACCGGCGACGTCAGCGGCACGGTCAGCGTCTGGGCCATGGGCACCGAGGGGCAGGCGCTCGGCGAGTTCGCCAAGGCGTTCACCGAGGAGAACCCCGACGTCACGATCGACGTCACGGCGATCCCCTGGGATGCGGCCCACGACAAAATCGCGACCGCCATCGCGGCCGACGAGACCCCCGACGTCTCGATGATCGGGACCACCTGGATGGGCGAGTTCGCCTCCACGGGCGGCCTCGACGCGACGCCGGACGTCGTCGACAAGTCCACCTTCTTCCCCGGCGCCTGGGGCTCCACCGAGGTCGGCGGGACGTCGTACGGCGTGCCGTGGTACGTCGAGACCCGCGTGATCTACGTCGACACCGCGCTCGCCGAGAAGGCCGGCGTCTCGCCGACGCCCGCCACCTGGGACGACCTCATGGCCACCTCGAAGGGCATGCAGTCCGCCGGGGCGCAGTGGGGCATCAACCTGCAGCCGGGCCAGACGGGCGCGTGGCAGACGTTCCTGCCGTTCGCGTGGCAGGCCGGCGCCGAGATCATGAACTCCGACAACACGAAGTTCACGTTCGACAGCCCCGAGTTCGTCAAGGCGCTCACGTACTACCAGTCGTTCTTCACCGACGGCGTCGCCCCCGAGGAGCTCCCCGACGGCACGCTCGAACCCGACTTCGTGGCCGGCAAGATCGGCGCGTTCTCGTCCGGGCCGTGGCACATCGGGATCCTCAAGGACACCGGCGGCGAGGACTTCATGAACGGCGTGACCCTGGCGCCGATGCCCAAGGACGTCAAGCAGGCGTCGTTCATCGGCGGGTCCAACCTCGCCGTGTTCAAGAACGCGAAGAACCGCGACGCCGCCTGGAAGTTCGTTCAGTGGCTGAGCCAGCCCGACGTGCAGGCGAAGTGGTACGCCACGACCAGCGACCTGCCCGCCGTGCAGTCGGCCTGGGACCAGGGCGACCTGGCCTCCGACGCGAACCTCGCGGTGTTCGGCGAGCAGATGAAGACGGCGATGGCGCCGCCCAGCATCCCGACGTGGGAGCAGGTCGCCAACGTCATCGACACCGAGCTGGAGAAGGTCTGCAAGACCGGCGAGGACCCGGCGGAGGCTGCGAAGGCCATCCAGCAGCAGGCCGAAGCGATCGGCACGGGGCTCTGACGTCATGGCCGCGACCCTGACCTCAGGGCCGGGCGTGGTGCCCGTGGGGGCGGCCGACCAGGCCGCCCCCCGGGTACGACGCTCGTCGCCCCTGCGCCGCCGGCGCAGCATCGCCGCGTGGGGCATGGCAGCACCGTTCGTCCTGCTGTTCCTCGTGTTCATGGCGTGGCCGGTGATCTCGTCGCTCTTCATGAGCGTCACCGACATCAAGAGCCGCGACCTGCAGAACCCGTTCGCGGTCAACTTCGTCGGGCTCGACAACTTCGCGACCGTGCTCACGGACCCGACGTTCCAGAAGGCGGCGTTCAACACGCTGTACTTCGTCGTCGTCGGCGTCCCGCTGACCATGCTCGTGGCGCTCGCCATCGCGATCGCGCTGAACACCGGCATCACCAAGCTGTCCGGGTTCTTCCGGATCGGCTACTACATGCCGGTCGTCACCTCGATCGTGGCCGTCGCCGTCGTCTGGCGGTTCCTGCTGCGGCCCGAGAACGGCCTCATCAACGAGGTGCTCAGCTGGGTCGGCATCACCGGTCCCGACTGGCTGGGCAGCACGACGTGGGCGATGCCGTCCCTGATCGCCATGTCCGTCTGGCGCTCGCTGGGCACGCTCGTCGTGATCTTCCTGGCCGGCCTGCAGTCGGTGCCCAAGGCCCTGCACGAGGCGGCCGCGCTCGACGGCGCCAACGCGTGGCAGCGACTCCGCCGGATCACCATCCCCACGATCCGCCCGACCATGCTCTTCGCCGGCGTGATCACCGGCATCGGCTTCCTGCAGTTCTTCGAGGAGCCGTTCGTGATGACCCAGGGCGGACCGCTGAACAGCACGCTCTCGGTCGCCTACCTCGTCTACAACACGTTCGGGTTCGGCAACTACGGCGTCGCCGCGGCCATGAGCTACGTGCTGTTCGCCGCGGTCGTCCTCCTGACGATCGTGCAGTTCAAGGTGCTGGGTGAGCGCGACGACGCGGCCGGCCCGACCCGCCGCTGGTTCCGTCGCTCGGGAGGTGCGTCCGCATGACGACCGTTGCTGATCGACCCACAGTGACCAAGCCCCGGGGCACCGAGGGGTCGCACATCGGCGAGCCGCAGGCCAGGCCCTGGCTCTACGTGGTGCTGGGCATCGGCCTGGTGCTCGTGGTCACGCCCTTCGTGTGGATGCTGCTCGGCTCGCTGATGACCGAGGGCGAGCTGCGCGCCAACCCGCCCACGTGGTTCCCGCACAACCCGTCGCTCGACAACTTCCGCGAGCTGTTCACGCAGCTCGACTTCCCGCAGTTCTTCGCCAACTCGACGTTCGTCGCGATCGCGGTGACGCTCGGCAACCTGGTGTTCTGCTCGATGCTCGGGTACGCGTTCGCCAAGATCGACTTCTGGGGGCGCACCTGGCTGTTCCGGCTCGTGCTGGCCACGCTGATGGTCCCCGGGATGGTCACGCTGGTCCCGCTGTTCGTGCTGGTCAGCAACCTGGGCATGGTGAACACCTACTTCGGGCTGATCCTGCCGTTCCTGGCCGGGCCGTTCGGGGTGTTCCTCATGCGGCAGTTCATGCAGGGCATCCCCGACGAGCTGATCGACGCCGCGCGCGTCGACGGCGCCGGCGAGCTGCGGATCTTCGCGCGGGTGGTCATGCCGCTGTGCAAGCCCGCCCTGGCGACGCTCGCGATCCTCACGTTCCTCGGGTCCTGGAACAACTTCCTGTGGCCGCTGGTCGTGTCCAGCACCGAGCACATGTACACCCTGCCGGTCGCGCTGGCGCTGGTCAGCGTCGGGCAGAACTCGACGCAGTACGGGCTGCTGCTGGCCGGAGCCATGGTCATCGTCGTCCCGATCCTGATCGTGTTCTTCGCCCTGCAGAAGCACTTCGTCCAGGGTCTGGCGACCACTGGCCTCAAATCATGAAGGGCTCAACGATGAGACTCCGACCCCTCGCGGCTGCAGCAGCGGCCGCCGCACTCCTCGTCACCGGGGCGACGACCGCCTCCGCGGGCGGCCACCACCACGACGACGGCACGCTGACCCGCCAGGACCGCGCCGACCTGCGCCGCTGGGCCACCGACACCTGGACCTCGTTCGTCGCCATGACGGACGAGACCACCGGGCTGCCCGCCGACAACATCGAGGCCTCGCTCGACCCCGCCACCCGCTCGGGCTACACGTCGCCGACGAACATCGGCGCCTACATGTGGTCCACCGTCTCCGCCGAGGAGCTCGGGATCATCGGCAAGCGCGAGGCCCGGCAGCGCCTCACGCAGACGCTGACCACGCTCGCGACGATGGAGCGCCACGAGCCGAGCGGCATGTTCTACAACTGGTACGACGAGCACACGGGCGCCAAGCTCACCGCGTTCCCCAGCGGCGACACGGTGTACCCGTTCCTCTCGACCGTGGACAACGGCTGGTTCGCGGCCGCGCTCATGGTGGTCCGCACCGCCGAGCCGTCGCTGCGCAAGCAGGTCGACGTGCTGCTGGACCCGATGAACTTCGCGGCGTTCTACGACGCGAACCAGTTCGGCGGCACCAGGCCCGGCATGATGCGCGGCGGCTTCTGGGCCGACGCGCCCAACGTCGAGACCGACCCGGGCAAGGTCGCGGGGTCGCCCGTGTACTTCACCAAGAACCACTACGACATCACCAACTCCGAGCCGCGGATCGCCAGCTACATCGGCATCGCGCGCGGCCAGATCCCGCCCGCGCACTACTTCGCGACCAACCGCACGTTCCCGGCCAGCTGTGACTGGTCGTGGCTCGAGCAGCGGCCGGTCGGCGTCACGCGGACGTACGAGGGCATCGACGTGTTCGAGGGCGCCTTCACCTACCGCGGCATGCACATCGTCCCGACGTGGGGCGGCGACATGTTCGAGGAGCTCATGCCCGACCTGCTGGTGCCCGAGTCCACCTGGGCCCCGAAGAGCTGGGGCGTCAACCACCCGCTGGCCGTCCGCGCGCAGATCGAGCACGGCCTCGACGAGGCCGGCTACGGCTACTGGGGCTTCTCGCCCGCCAGCGACCCGTTCGCCGAGTACAACGTGTACGGCGTCGACGCCATCGGCATGAGCCCCGAGGGCTACCCGTCCGACCACGAGGCGACCAACGTCGACGCGGGCTACGACGGCTGCCGCCCGGCGACGAACCCGACGCCGACGTTCGGCGACGGCGTCGTCACCCCGCACGCCTCGTTCCTCGCACTGCCGTACGCGCCCCGGGAGGCCGTCGACAACCTGCGCAACATCGAGACCACGCTCGGCGCCTACGGGGACGGCGGCTTCTACGACTCGGTCGCGGTGCGGTCGAACACGCAGGCCAAGCGGTACCTGTCGCTCGACCAGGGCATGGTCCTGGGCGCCGTCGGCAACCTGCTGGGCAACGACGTGCTGCACCGCTCGTTCGGCACCAAGGACGTGGAGAAGGTCCTGCGCCCGCTCATCGGCCAGGAGGAGTTCTCTGCCGGGCTGGTGACCAAGTGACCGGGGCCCGCACGGACTGGGAGGCCCGGATCGGGCGTCGGTCGGACACGGTGGCCGCCGGGGAGATCCCGGTGCTCGCCCCGCCCTCGGGCGTCTACGCGGCGCCGGGCGTCGGCCAGGTCACCCTGCACTGGGACCCGGTCGACGGCGCGGTCGGCTACCAGGTGCTCCGGGACGGCGTCCCGCTGGACCACCACGGCGGCGACGTGCTCGCCGTGCCGCACGGGCCGTACGCCGACACGACGGGCGAGCCCGGCGTGCCCCACCGGTACGCGGTGGCCACGGTCACCGACGTCGATGTGACCGGGCCGGCCGGGAGCGAGGTCGTCGCGGCCTCGCTGCCGGCCGACGCCCCGGCCGAGGTCGAGGTGCTGGTGGACCTGCAGTCGGTCGTGCGCGACCTGCCGCGCCCGTGGCGGCCGATGATCGGCTCGGAGCACCTGAGCCTGCTGCTCAGCGACGAGACGGTGGGCGGTCAGAGCATCGCCGCCGACCTCACCGGCGCGCTGCGCGCGGCGCACGACGAGCTCGGGGTCTCCACGGTCCGGGCGCACGCGATCCTCTGCGACGACCTCGGCGTGTACCGCGAGATCGACGGCGAGCCGGTGCACGACTTCTCCGGCATCGACGCCACGTACGACGCGCTGCTCGCGCTCGGCCTGCGGCCGGTCGTCGAGCTGTCGTACATGCCGCGGGACCTGGCCGCGGACCCGTCCGTGACGGTGTTCGACTACGCCGCGATCGTGTCGCCGCCGAAGGACTGGGACCGCTGGGCGTCCTTGATCACGGCGCTCACCCAGCACCTGGTCGACCGCTACGGGCTCGAGGAGGTCCGCTCGCAGTGGTCGTTCGAGGTGTGGAACGAGCCCAACCTCGAGGTGTTCTGGTCCGGCACGCGCGAGGAGTTCTGGCGGCTCTACGACGTGACGGTCCGCGCGGTCCGGGCGGTCGACGACGAGCTCGTCGTGGGCGGTCCCTCCACGGCCGCCGCGGGGTGGGTCGACGGCCTGCTCGAGCACGTCGCCGGCTCGGGTGCGCCCGTCGACTTCGTCTCGACGCACACCTACGGCAACGCGCCCCTGGACCTGCGGGCGACGCTCGCGCGCCACGACCGCCAGGACGCCCAGATCTGGTGGACCGAGTGGGGCGTCAGCCCGACGCACTTCGGCAACGCCAACGACGGCGTGTTCTCCGCGGCGTTCCTGGCGCGCGGGATGCGCTCGGCGGCGGGGCGGATCCACGCCCTGTCCTACTGGGTGGTCTCGGACCAGTTCGAGGAGCTGGGCCGTCCGCCGCGGCTGCTGCACGGCGGGTTCGGCCTGCGGACCGTGGGTGAGCTACGCAAGCCCCGCTGGTGGGCGCTGTGGCTGCTCGAGCAGCTCGGCGTGGACGAGGTCGCGGCGACCGTCACCGGTGACGGCGCGGACAGCCTGGTCGAGGCGTGGGCGTCGCGGGACGACGACCGCGTGGCGGTCGCGCTCTGGAACGGCACGCTCGACCAGACCAAGGTCGACGGGTCGGCCGAGCTCGCCCGCACCGCGCGCGTCGTGCTCGACGGGGTGCCGGACGGCTCCTGGGTCGTGCGCGAGTCGCGGGTCGACGCGGACCACTCGAACATCGCCGCCGTCTGGGCGTCGATGTCGGGCGGTGCCGACTGGCCCACCGACGAGCAGTGGTCCGCCCTGCGCGCCGCGGACGTGCTGTCGGTGACCGAGCGGCCGTGGGACGGCACCGACGTGACCGTCGAGCTGCCGAACCCCTCGATCGTGCTGGTCGAGCTGGTGCGGCCGGCTTGATCTCTCGCACGGCCGTCGTCTACCAGGTCTACGTCCGCTCCTTCCGGGACGCGGACGGCGACGGCGTCGGTGACCTCGCGGGACTGACCGCGGGTCTCGACGCCGTCGCGCGCCTGGGGGTCGACGCCGTGTGGCTGACGCCCGTCTACCGCTCGCCACAGGCCGACCACGGGTACGACGTGGCGGACCACCGCGACATCGACCCGCTGTTCGGGGACCTCGCCGACTTCGACGCCCTCGTCGCCGCGGCCCACGAGCGGGGGCTCGGCGTGGTGATGGACCTGGTGCCCAACCACGTGTCCGACCAGCACCCCTGGTTCGTCGCCGCCCGCGCCGGCGGCCCCGAGCGCGCCCTCTTCCACGTGCGCCCGGAGCCCACCGGGTGGCGGTCGATGTTCGGCGGCTCCGCCTGGTCCCCGCTGCCCGACGGCGCCTGGTACCTGCACCTGTTCGCGCCCGAGCAGCCGGACCTCAACTGGTCCCACCCGCGGGTGCAGGAGGACTTCGCGCAGACGCTGCGGTTCTGGCTGGCGCGCGGGGTGGACGGGTTCCGCGTGGACGTCGCGGGTGGGCTGGCCAAGGACCCGTCCTACGACGAGGTCCGGCGCGGTGCCGACCACCCGCACTGGGACCGGGCCGAGGTGCACGAGATCTACCGCTCGTGGCGCGAGGTGCTGGGGCCCGGCGTCCTCGCGGTCGCCGAGGCGTGGGGGCCGCCCGAGCGCACCGCCGCGTTCGCCCGGCCCGACGAGCTGGGCCAGGCGTTCGCGTTCGACGTCCTGCGCACGCCCTGGTCGGCGGCCGCGCTGCGCCGGACCGTCGACGCCCAGCTGGCGGCCCACCGCGCGGTCGGCGCGCTGCCCGCGTGGGTGGCGGGCAACCACGACATCGCCCGCGTCGCCACCCGCCTCGGACCTGAGCGTGCTCTCGCGCTGCACCTGTTCCTGCTCGCGCTGCCGGGGGCGTTCTACCTCTACGCCGGTGACGAGCTCGGGCTGCCCGACGCCGACGTGCCGCCCGAGGCGTGGCAGGACCCGCAGTCGCTGCGGTCCGGCGGCCGGCTGCCCAACCGCGACGGCGCCCGCGTCCCCCTGCCCTGGACCTCCGGCGCCGGCGTCGGGTTCACCACGGGCGAGCCCTGGCTCCCGATCCCCGCCGGGTGGGCGGACTACGCGCGCGACCGCCAGGAGGCCGACCCCACGTCGTCGTGGTCCGTCCTGCACGGCGCCCTCGTGGTCCGGTCGGACCTGTGGGAGTCGGAGGACCTCCGCTGGCAGGACGCCCCGCGCGGGGTGCTCGTCGCCCGTCGCGGCGACGCCGTCGTGGTGCTCAACGCGTCGTCGCGACCGTGGCCGCTGGAGCGGCTGACCCCGGGAGTCGTGGTCGCGCGGAGCAACCCGTCCGCCGATGCGTCGATCGTCACCCCATCGGAGTGTGTCTGGCTGCGCGTCGGACCGGTACGTTTCCGAGGGTGACTGCACGGGGGGCTCTGGCGACGACTCTCCTCGTCCTCGCGCTCGCGGCCTGCACCCCGGGCCACGCCGAGCCGCCCGCACCCGCGAGCCCGGTCGCGACCCCGGCACCGACCGTCGCCACGAACCCGGACGACCCGGTGGTGGTGCGCGCGACCGGCGCCCCCCTGACCTCGGGGACGGTGACCATGACCGTCGCCACGCCCGCCATGGTGGTGACCCCCGACCCCGACGGCTCGACCCACCTCGCCGTCCCCGGTGGCGACGCCCGGCTCGCGGCGCCCGAGGGCATGACCGTCACGGCGCTGCCGGACGGCTCGGGCGTGGTCCGCGACGGCAGCGGCACCTTCGTGGCCGGGCTGACCATCGAACCGTGGGGCGCCCGGCTGGTGCAGGTGGGCCCCGAGGTCGTCCGGCTGACGTCCGCCGACGACACCACCAGTCCGACCGGGGCCTGGTTCACGTCCGTCGCCGTGGACAGCGCAGTCTGGGGCCAGGCCGAGGGCGGTCGGTCGCTGGCGGTCTCCCCGAGCGGGTGGGCGCGCGTCGGCAGCCTGGCCGCGCAGGAGGGGTTGTGGGCGCAGGTGGTGAGCCACGCCCCGGACGCCGACACCCCCGGCATGCAGGCGCAGCTCGAGTGCCACGAGCTCGGCGCACCCGACAAGGAGACCTGGAACCTCGAGCCGTGGCGGCCGGTGGTGGACTCGCTCGAGATGATCAAGGACCGCTGCAACCCGGAGTGAGCGGCCCGGGCCCGGCCGCTGCTACGGTCGCGCGCATGCGCCGGAACCCGACGAACCGCGCATCCGGTGCGGCGGCCCTGGTCGCCGCGATCGGGTGGCTGCTCAGTGGTGCCGTCCGCGCCTCCTTGGCCGGGTCGACCTGGAGCTCGGGCGCGCTGGTCGAGCTCCTGGTGCCGACGACGGGCGGCTCCCTCGTGCACAGCACCGTGCCGCCGCTGGTGCTCGCCGGCCTGGTCGGCGCGCTCGTCGTCGGCGCCGTGACCGGGCTGGTGACCCTCGTCGCGCTGCGCACCGGCGGCGCCGGTAGGCCGACCGCCGTGCTCGCCTGCTGGTTCGCCGCGGTGGCCGGCAGCGTGCTCGGCCAACTGGTCGCCGGGCTGCTCGTGCAGGGCAGCGGCTGGCCAGTCGTCGGGTACGACCTGCCCTCGGCCCTGTGGGGCGGCCCGTACTGGGGGGTGCTCTACGGGTGGTCGGTGGGCCTGGTCGCCGTGGCGGTCCTGCGTCGGGCCGGCGTCACCCTGCCCTCGCCCGCGGGCGTCCGCGCAGGTGACGCGGCCCTGACAGCCGGCTTCGTCGCGGGACTCGGCTGGGCGTTCACCGGCCTGCTGCACCGGGGCGCGGCCCAGACCCGGCCCCTGTCGATCCTGCTGTCCAACACCTCGACCGACTACCTCGACGCCCCGGGTGCCGCGCCGGTCGTGGCGTTCGTGGTGGCCACCGTGACGGTCGGCGTCGTCGCCGGCGTCGTCGCGCGGGTGGCGGCGCGGTCCGTCGACGTGGCCTCGGCGCGGACGCCCTTCGTGCTGGCCGTGTGGCTCGGGTCGGTGCTCGCCGCCTCCGTCGGCCCCGTCGTGACCGCCCTGGGCTACGTCGTCGGCACGGGCGACGACTGGTCGCTCGGCGTCGTGCTCAACGTGCTCGCCGCGACCCTGCCGACCAACGCGCTGTGGGGCCTGCTGTACGGCTGGCTCGTCGCGCTCGCCGCACTCGCGGTGCTGCTCCGCACCAACCCGTCCGCCGCCGCGACGACCGAGCCCCACCTCCCGGCGCATCGCGCGCCGTAGAGGTGGGGCTCGGGGCGCGTCAGCGCGTGTGCTTCTCCGGGCGGGGAGCCTCGCCGGACGCACGCTGCGCCCGGTAGTAGGCGCGGGCCTCGTCCTGCCGCTCCTGCTCGGCACCTGACGCGATCGGCGCGCGCAGGTGCGCCTGCTCGTAGCCGAACGCGTCGACCAGGCTCTGCGCGTGCGGGCGCAGCCGGGCCAGCAGGCGGTCGATGTACGACGTGACTGTGCGGGCGCGACCTGCCGAGAGCCGGCCGTTGAGCAGGTACCAGGTGAGGTTCCGCTCGACCACCGTCAGCCCGAACAGGTCACGCACCCACGTGAGGATCTGCTTCGTGCCCGGGTCGGTCACGCGCTCGAGGGCCGCCGTGAACGACTCCCACTGGACCAGCTCGGCGTGCGCACGCGCGGCCGCGATCAGCTCGTGCTGGTGGGCGTTGAACAGCGCCGCAGCCGTCGCCGCGTCGGCCTTCTGGGCTGGGCGCAGGGCCTGGGCGACCTCGGCCACCATCGTCTCGACCCGGTCCACCAGCAGCTCGCGCTGGGTCGACGTCTCGCGCAGCTGACCCGCCGAGCGTCGGGGGTCGCCCACATCGGCGATCGTCTGCACGGCCCGGTGCAGCGGCGTGCGGTACCGGGCGGCGTCGGACGCGCGCTCGGCCACCATCCGGGCGACCTTGGTCGCGTCGAGGTGCTTGAAGCCCTTCGCGTAGTCGGCGAGCAGGCGCTTGCCGACGAGCTGCAGCAGGACCGTGTTGTCGCCCTCGAACGTCGCGTAGACGTCCATGTCGGCGCGCAGCCCGGTGAGCCGGTTCTCGGCCAGGAAGCCCGCGCCGCCGCAGGCCTCGCGGGCGACCTGCAGGGTGTTCAGGGCGTGCCACGTCGACGCCGGCTTGAGCGCGGCGGCGAGCGTCTCGAGGTCCTCGCGGGTCTCGGGGGTGTCGTTGCGGCCCGAGAACACGTCGTCGAACGCGGCGAGCAGGTCCTCGTGCGCGAACCCGGCGGCGTACGTCTCCGCGAGCAGCGGGAGCAGGCGGCGCTGGTGCTCGGCATAGTCGAGGATGACGACCTCGTCCGTCGGCGACGCGGCGTTGAACTGCCGGCGCTGGTTGCCGTACGTGATCGCGATGGTGAGGCCCACGCGGGCGGCCGTGACCGCGGCGCCGTCCAGCGAGACGCGGCCCTGCACCAGCGTGCCCAGCATCGTGAAGAACCGGCGGCCGGGGCTGGCGATCGGCGACGAGTAGGTGCCGTCCTCGGCCACGTCGCCGTACCGGTTGAGCAGGTTGGTGCGCGGGACCCGCACGTGGTCGAACCAGAGCCGGCCGTTGTCGATGCCGTTGAGGCCGCCCTTGAGCCCGTCGTCCTCGCCGCCGACGCCCGGCAGGAACTCCATCGTGTCCGCGTCGCGGATCGGGACGTAGAACGCGTGCACGCCGTGGTCCACGCCCTCGGTGACCAGCCGGGCGAACACCGTCGCGGCCGTGCCGTGCTGGCCGGCGTTGCCGAGGTAGTCCTTCCAGGCCGCGCGGAACGGCGTGTGGACGACGAACTCCTGCGTGGCGGGGTCGTACGTGGCCGTGGTGCCGATGGCCGCGACGTCCGAGCCGTGGCCCGTCTCCGTCATCGCGAAGGCGCCCGGCACCTTGACCGAGAGGGCGTCCGCGAGGAACTGGTCGTGGTTGCGCTCGGTGCCCAGGTGGTAGATCGCCGACGCGAACAGGCCCCACTGCACGCCCGACTTGATCTGCAGCGACGGGTCGGCGTGCGTGAGCTCCTCGAACCGGGCCAGGAAGCCGCCGTGGTCCTCGGCGCCGCCGAACCGCTCGGGGAACGAGCGGTGCACGTCGCCCTCGGCCGCCAGCAGCCGCAGCTGGCCGATGACCCGCTCGCGGTGGTCGGCCAGCGACTGGCCCTCGATGCGGTGGAAACGCTCGTCACGCATCAGCGTGCGGGCCGCCAGGCGCAGCTCCGGGTAGTGCCCCAGGAGCACCTGGTGCAGGTGCTCGATGTCGATGTTGGTGACGTCGGCGTCGAGGCGCGGGTCGCCGGAGTCGGGCGCCTCGACCGTGGGGCGGGGGGCGGTGGTGGTCATCGAGAGTCCTCCGGGGCGATCGTGTGGTCAGGGGTGGTGCGGTGACGGTCACGGGCGAGCAGCCCGACGGGTCCGGCCCAGAGCCAGGCGGCGACCTGGGCGGTGATCTCTTCGCGGTCCGCGCTGGCCGGGTCGTCGCGGTGGGCCAGCCACCACTCGCCCGAACCGCGGACGAAGCCGACGGCGCCGGCGGCCCAGGACTCGGCCAGGGCGACGCGGGCGGCCAGCGCGTCGGTGTCCGCCGCCTCGCCGCCCTCGGGGCGCCGGGCCGTTCGCCGGCCGTCGGCGTGCTCCTCGGTCAGCCCCCGCGCGAACGGCGCGGCGACCAGCGCGGTGACCGAGTCGAGGAAGTGCCCCAGCGGGCCGCCGGACTCGACCGAGCCGTTGCGGGTCACGAACGCGTAGACGTTGGGCGACGACTCGATCATCTCGAGGTAGACCGCGACCATCGCCCGCAGGCCGTCGCGCGGGGTCGGCGCGATCCGCAGGACGCCCTCGAGCGCCCCCTGGATCTGCAGCACGACGGCCTCGGCGACGGCGATCTGCAGGCCCGTCTTGTCGGCGAAGTAGCGGTAGACAATCGACTTGGAGGTGCCCGCGGCGGCCGCGATCTCCTCCATCGACACGTCGGGGCCTTTGTGGTGCACGGTGCGGCGCGCGATGCGCACCAGCTCGGCGCGACGGGCCTCGCGGTGGTCGGCCCACCGGGTGGACCGGCCGTCGGCCGCGAACGCGTCCTCGGGCGGTCGCCGGTTGGTGGGGGGCACGGGAAGGGCCGGTCGCGCACGACCGGCCTCGGTGGTCAACAGGGTGAGGGCCGTCGCCTTCGACGGGCCCGGTGTGACAGGGCTCACGAGACCGAAGGTATCAGGTACTGTGGGTTTCGGACACCACGAGCGCACTCGCTCGACTTCCCTGCGCTCAGTGCCGACTGCGAGAGGAACGCGCCCCCATGGCCCGTCGCACCCCCACCCCGACCGTGAGGCCCGCCTACGTGCTGGGCGGCAACCGGATCCCCTTCGCCCGCGCCGGCGGCCCGTACGTCCGTGCGAGCAACCAGGACATGCTGACCGCCGCGATCGACGGTCTCGTCGCCCGCTTCGGGCTGCAGGGCGAGCGCATCGGCGAGGTCGCCGCGGGCGCCGTGCTCAAGCACAGCAAGGACTTCAACCTCACGCGCGAGTCGGTCCTCGGGTCCGCGCTCTCGGCCGAGACGCCCGCGTACGACGTGCAGCAGGCCTGCGCGACCGGGCTCGAGACCATCGTGTCGCTGAGCAACAAGATCCGGCTGGGCCAGCTCGAGTCCGCGATCGCCGGCGGCGTCGACTCCACGTCGGACGCCCCGATCGCCGTGAGCAACCGCCTGCGTCGCGCGCTGCTCGACCTCTCCCGCGCCCGCAGCACGAAGCAGAAGCTGGCAGCGCTCGCCCAGATCCGCCCCAAGGACCTCGCACCGTCCGCCCCCAGCACGTCCGAGCCGCGCACGCACCTGTCGATGGGCGAGCACCAGGCGCTCACGACGGCGCAGTGGGGCATCACGCAGGCCGCGCAGGACGAGGTCGCGCTGGCCAGCCACCAGCGGCTCGCCGCCGCCTACGACGACGGGTTCTTCGACGACCTGGTCACCCCGTTCCGCGGGCTGACGCGCGACGCCAACCTGCGCGCCGACTCCTCGCTGGAGAAGCTGGCGAAGCTCAAGCCCGCCTTCGGGCTCACGCTGGACACGCCCCCGACCATGACGGCGGGCAACTCCACGCCGCTGTCCGACGGCGCCTCCGTGGTGCTGCTCGGGTCCGCCGACTGGGCCGCCGCGCACGACCTCGTGCCGCTCGCGTCGCTGGTCGACGCCGAGGCCGGCGCGGTCGACTTCGTGCACGGCGACGACGGGCTGCTCATGGCCCCCGCGTTCGCCGTGCCGCGCCTCCTCGCCCGCAACGGCCTGACCCTCGAGGACTTCGACCTCGTCGAGATCCACGAGGCCTTCGCGGCCACCGTGCTGACCACGCTGGCGGCCTGGGAGTCGGCGGAGTTCGGGCGCACCCGGCTCGGGCTCGACGGGGCGTTCGGCACCGTCGACCGCGCCAAGCTCAACGTGCACGGCTCGTCGCTGGCCGCGGGGCACCCGTTCGCCGCGACCGGCGGGCGGATCATCGCGACCGTGAGCAAGGAGCTGCACCGTCGCAAGGCGGCGTCCGGGTCCGACGCCCCGGTGCGCGCGCTCGTGTCCGTCTGCGCAGCCGGCGGGCTGGGCCTGACCGCGATCCTCGAGGCGGCCTGACCATGACCGACACCTACCTCAACCTGGTCAACAGCGGGTTCACCAAGAAGCTGGCCAAGCAGCTCGGCCTCCCCCAGCCGGCTCCCCTGCGCCGCTACGAGCCGGGTCAGCCGCTGGTCGCCGGCGCCGTTCTGCTCCTGGGCCGCGGCGGCGAGGCCGACGCCCTGTCGCGGGTGCTCGCCGCCGACTGGGACCTCGACGTGCACCGCGACGCGACGCCCGGCACGCGCTACTGCGCAGTCGTCCTGGCGCTCACCGAGCTCACGCACCCCGACCAGCTGGCCGAGCCGGTGCTGGCCGTCGGTGCGCTGCTCAAGTCGCTCCCGCGCGGCGCGCGCGTGGTCACCGTCTCGCGTGCCGCGGGACCCGACGACGCTCCCGCGGTCGCCGCCGCGCGCCAGGGGGTCGACGGGTTCCTGCGGTCGCTGGCCAAGGAGCTGCGCGGCGGCTCGACGGGGAACGGCGTCGTGCTGGCCGACGACGTGGCCGTCACCGCCGTGTCCGTGCTCGGCGCGCTGCGGTTCTTCCTGTCGACGAGGTCCGCGTTCGTCGACGGGCAGCTGCTGGCCGTGGACTCGTCGGCCGGCGCGCTGCCGCAGGACTGGGAGAAGCCGCTGGCGGGTCGCGTCGCGGTGGTCACGGGCGCGGCCCGCGGCATCGGCGCCTCGATCGCCGACACCCTCGCCCGCGACGGGGCGACGGTCGTGGCCGTCGACGTGCCCACCGCCGGGGAGCAGCTCGTCGCCGTCGCCAACCGGGTGCGCGGGACCGCCCTGCAGCTCGACGTCACGGCCGACGACGCCGGTGCGCGCATCCTCGAGCACGCGCTGCAGCGGCACGGGCGGCTCGACATCGTGGTGCACAACGCCGGCATCACGCGCGACAAGCTGCTGGCCAACATGTCCGCGGACACGTGGGACCCGGTGCTCGCGGTGAACATCGCGTCGCAGCTGCGGATCAACGAGGCGCTGCTGACGTCCGGCGACTTCACGGACGCCCCGCGCATCGTGTCGCTGGCGTCGACGTCGGGCATCGCCGGCAACCGTGGGCAGACCAACTACGCGGCGTCCAAGGGCGGCGTCATCGGCATGGTCCGCGCGACCGCGCCGCTGCTCGCGGCCTTCGGCGGCACCGCCAACGCCGTCGCCCCGGGTTTCATCGAGACCGAGATGACCGCGCGGATCCCCGCCGTCACTCGGCAGGTGGCCCGTCGGCTCAACTCGCTGCAGCAGGGCGGGCAGCCCGTCGACGTCGCCGAGACCGTCGCGTTCCTGGCCTCCCCCGCCGCCGGCGGGATCACGGGCCGCGTGCTGCGCGTGTGCGGGCAGAACATGGTGGGCCAGTGACGACGACGGTCGTCCTGCCCGAGGTTCCCGGGCTCGGCCGGCTGTACGCGCGCGGCGCCGGGCTCGCCGTGGCGCACAAGGTCCGGTCCGCGCCGTCGGCGCTCCCCTCCGTGGACTACGCGGTCAGGGGAGTCCGGGCCTCGTCGTCGCACCTGACCGACTACCAGCACCTGCTGGGCGAGTCGGCCTCGGACCAGCTCCCCGCCGGCTTCGTGCACGTGCTCGCGTTCCCCGTGGCGACCGCCCTCATGGCCCGGTCCGACTTCCCGCTGTCGCTCGTCGGGCTGGTGCACCTGGCCAACCGGGTCACGCAGCTGCGGCCCCTCTCGCTGTCCGACGCGCTCGACGTCCGCGCGTCCGCCGCCGACCTGCGCCCGCACCGCTCCGGCACGCAGGTGGACCTGGTCACCGAGGTCTCCGTCGACGGCACGCTCGCCTGGCGCGGGGTGTCCACCTACCTGGCACGCGGGGTGTCCCTCGCCGAGGCCGCCGCGTCGCCTGCCGACGAGCCGACACCCTTCGTCCCGCCGACCCCGACCGGCCGCTGGACGCTCTCCGGCGACGTCGGCCGGCGGTACGCGGCGGTGTCCGGCGACCGCAACCCGATCCACCTGTCGGCCCTGTCCGCGAAGGCCCTCGGGTTCCCCCGGGCCATCGCGCACGGGATGTACACGGCCTCCCGGGCGCTGGCCGACGTCGGCGCCGGCCGGGGGGACGCGTTCGACTGGTCGGTCGAGTTCGTGAAGCCCGTGCTCCTGCCCGGGACCGTGACCGTGCGGGTCGCAGGGTCACGGTCCGACGGGTTCACGTTCGCCGGCTGGGACGCCCGCTCGGGCAGACCGCACCTGACGGGCACGGTCCGCCCGCTCGCCTGAGGATCGGCTCAGAGGTCCGCGGGGCGCAGGACGAACGTGATCGCGTGCGCGATCTGCACGTTGCCGGCGTTGAGGTCCAGCCTGCCGGGGATGAGGAACGGGTTGAGGTCGTTGCGGTCCTGGTCGCGCAGCTGCACGATGCCGAAGCGCTTCGAGATGACGTCGACCGTGAACGTGCCGCCCTGCGCGGTGGTCAGGACCGCGTTGTCGCTGGCCAGCGCGGTGCCGGAGTCGATCGTCGCGCCCGGGACCACGTGGTAGAGCAGCACCTGCTCGAGGGCGTCGATGCCGACGGCGCCGGCGAGCGCCGTGAACACCTGCTCCTCGGTGAAGTACCACCGGTGCGTCAGGTCCTTGGCCAGGTACTGGAACGCGCGGTCCGTCGGCAGGAACGCCGTCAGCGGGACCGTGCCGTCCGCGAGGACCGCGACCGGGCTCGACGGCTTCGCGGCCAGCACCGCGCCGACGGCCTGGTCGAGGATGTCGAAGTCCCGCCAGCTGTGGTCGAACGTGTCCCCGTCCGAGGCGAGCAGGGCGGCGAGGCTCGCCGTGCCCGTCGGCGGGGCGGCGGCGGTGGCGGCCGGCGCGAGGGCCAGCCCCCCGCCGGCGACGACCCCGGCGACGAGCAGGACGGACAGCGTGCGACGGATCCTCATGGTGGGCTCCTACGGACGAGGGTCGCGGCCGACGCCCCTGCGCCGCACCGCGCGGGCACCGGTGGGCGCCCTGTGTCCTCTTCGCCCGGTACCCGTCGGCCGGATGCACCTCGTGGTCGTGAGGTCGTGAGTTTGCGATGAAGTCGTGAGTTGCAACTCACGACTTCGTGGCGAACTCACGACCTCGCGCTGCTATCGGGCCGGTCGAGGCCGTGGCGTCTAGGCCCGGTCAGGGTCGCCGTGCCGGGTCGGCGTCCCTCGCGAGGGCGAACACTGCCGACGCGACGAGGGCAAAGGCCACGCCCCAGGCCGTCAGACCCGCGACGATGCAGACGGTGCCGACCGCGACGAACAGTCCGGTCTGCGCCGCGACCCGCGGCCCGCGCCGGAGCCGGTGACCGGAGGCCGGAGCCATCCAGCGGGCCCAGATCGCGATCGCGACGAGGGGAAGCCCGACCGCGAGCGCGACCGACGCCGCCGTGGCGGTCCCGAGGCGCCACCCGGACACCGCCAGCAGAGCGACCATGACGAGCTCGCACAGGAACGCGAGCACGCCGAGCACGCCGACGCGAGGGACGACGGGTGGCTGCTGGGGCTCGCTCACGGAGCCATCATGGGCGACGTCACGCGTCCGGCGTCCGGCCGAGAACGTCATGTCGCCGCGAGAACGGCAGTTCACTGTGACGTTCTCGGGGGCGAAGTGACGTACTCGGGCTGGCGGATCTGCTGCCGGACTGCGGGGATCGCGGGTGCGGCGAGCGTGCTCAGTCGTCCAGGGCCGGGCCGCAGGCTGCCGCCGCCGTCGCCGCCAGGTGGTCCAGGCCGTGGACCGCGAGGAGCGGGCGGGTGTCGTCGACGACCGCCCAGCAGCCGTCGACCACCTCGTAGCGGACGGCCGGGCCGTCGGCCAGGTACTGGGTCAGCGCCACGACCAGGCGGTCGACCGCCTCGCTCGTCGTGCCCACGCCCACCGACGCCCGGATGGCCCCGCCGGACGCACCGAGGTGCGCGAGGAGCGGGTGGGCGCAGAACCGGCCGTCGCGGACGCCGATGCCGTGCTCGGCGGCGAGGTACGCGGCCACCAGGCCCGGGTCGTGGTCCGGGACCGTGAACGTGATCACGCCGACCGGCGGCGCGGAGTCGGGCCAGATGCGCGCGATCTCGACGCCGTCGATGCCGGACAGCCCCTCGACGAGGCGGGCCCGCAGAGCCTCCTCGTGCGCGGCGAGGGCGCCGGCGGGGAGTGCCGCCAGCTGGTCGCACGCCTCCGCCAGCGCGATCGCGCCGAGCACGTTGGGCGAGCCCGCCTCGTGCCGCGCCGGTGCCGGCTGCCAGACCGTCCGATCGGCCCGCACGTCGCGCACCGCACCTCCCCCTGCGAGGTACGGCGTGCCTGTGTCGAGCCAGTCGCGGCGGCCGACGAGGGCCCCCGCGCCGAACGGTGCGTACGTCTTGTGCCCCGAGAACGCGATGTAGTCGGCGTCGGTCGCCGCCAGCGAGAAGCCGCGGTGCGGCACCAGCTGGGCGCCGTCGACGGCCACGCGCGCACCCTCGGCGTGGGCGAGCGCGACGACCTCCTCGATCGGCAGCGCCTCCCCCGTCACGTTGGACGCGCCCGTGATGGTGACCAGCGCGTACGGCTGGCGGGCCAGCTCGTCGCGCAGCGCATCGAGGGTCGCGGCGACCGTGTCCTTGATCGGCAGGATCGTCGTGCGGTTGCCGTGACGCCCCGTCGACTGCACCCACGGGAGCAGGTTGGCGTGGTGCTCGACGTCCAGCACGAGGACCCGGCCGCCCTCCGGCACCACACCGGCCAGCAGGTTGAGCGAGTCCGTGGTGTTGCGCGTGATGATCGCGACGTCGTCGGGACGGGCCTCGACGAACCGCGCGATGGTCTGACGCGCGGACTCGTACAGCGCGGTGGACACCTGGGAGAGGTACCCGGCGCCGCGGTGCACGGAGGCGTAGAGCGGGAGCACCTCGGTCACCCGGGCTGCGACCGACTCCAGCGCGGGGGCGCTCGCGGCGTAGTCCAGGTTCGCGTAGACCCGCTGGGACCCGTCCACGAGCGGCACGGTGGTGGTGCCGCCGACGACGGGGAGCAGGGCGCTCACGTCGTCGACGGAGGCACACGAGAGGCGCTCGGCGATGGCAGTCATGGTGGTCCTCCGACACGATCCGGGGGACCCCTGGGAGGTGGAACCCCGCGCTTGCCGAGTCCCGGACGGGACGCGGCCAGGTCGTCACCCGGGGCACCCCACCGCGGAGGAGGGTTGCCGGCCAGCGAGCCGGGGCTTGTCGCTGGCGCTCATGACCTGCAACGAGGGTCCCGGCAGGCCCGGGCGCCTGTCAACGCACCTCGGGGTTCGTCTCGGATGTCGGGACGCCTTGTCCACCAGTTGGAGCGACGGTACCGCCGCGCGTAGCATCACCGGCACCATCCAGAGCGGCCGAGAGATCTGGCTCGACGACGCCGCAGCAACCCGCGGGCACCTTGTGCCCGGCCGAGGGTGCTACCGCCAGGACCGATGAGACGAGGAACTGCATGAGCTACGCCGGCGACCTGACCCCCCAGCAGGCCTGGGACCTCCTGACCTCCGACGAGACCGCCGTGCTCGTCGACGTCCGCACCGACGCCGAGTGGCGCTATGTCGGCATCCCCGACTCCGCGCCGATCGACGGGCGCGCGGCGCTGGTCGAGTGGGTGTCGTACCCGTCGGGACGGCCGAACCCGCAGTTCCTCAAGCAGCTGGCCGACGCCGGCGTCGCGGCGGGGCGTCCCGTCGTGTTCCTGTGCCGATCCGGGGTCCGCTCGATCGCCGCCGCGCAGGCCGCCACCGCGGCGGGTCTCGGCCCGGCGTACAACGTGCTCGAGGGCTTCGAGGGCGACGTCGGCCCGGACGGCCACCGCGGCCACTCCGGCTGGCGCGCCGCCGGCCTGCCGTGGCGGCAGGCGTGAGCCCCCGGCGCGTCCCCGGCCCCGCCGACTGGGACGACCGCCGCACACCGCGCTCCGACCTGCGGCCCGACACCCTCGCCGTCCGCGGCGGGCTGGTCCGCTCGCAGTTCCAGGAGACCTCCGAGGCGCTGTTCCTCACGCAGGGCTACGTCTACGACGCCGCCGCCGAGGCCGAGGCCGCGTTCGCCGGCGAGGCCGACCGCTTCCTCTACTCGCGCTACGGCAACCCGACCGTGTCCACGTTCGAGGAGCGCCTGCGCCTGCTCGAGGGCGCCGAGGCCGCCTACGCCACCGCGTCCGGCATGTCCGCCGTCTTCACGTCCCTCGCCGCGATCGTGCAGTCGGGGTCGCGAATCGTGTCCGCGCGGGCGCTGTTCGGGTCCACGGTCGTGATCTTCGAGGAGATCCTGGCCAAGTGGGGCGTGCGCACCGACTACGTCGACGGGCACGAGCTCGCGCAGTGGGAGGAGGCGCTCTCGACGCCGGCGGACGTCGTGTTCTTCGAGACGCCGTCCAACCCCATGCAGGACCTGGTCGACATCGCGGCGGTGAGCAGGCTCGCGCACGCCGCCGGCGCGACCGTCATCGTCGACAACGTCTTCGCGACACCCGTGCTGTCCCGGCCGCTCGAGCTGGGCGCGGACGTGATCGTGTACTCGGCGACCAAGCACATCGACGGGCAGGGGCGCGTGCTCGGCGGCGCGATCCTGGGCACGGACGAGTACATCCACGGTCCGGTGCAGACGCTCATCCGGAACACCGGGCCGTCGCTGTCGGCGTTCAACGCGTGGGTGCTGCTCAAGGGCCTCGAGACGCTGTCGCTGCGCGTGCGGCACCAGACGGCGTCGGCCCTGCAGGTGGCCACGTGGCTCGAGCAGCAGCCGGGCGTGTCGCTGGTCCGCTACCCGTACCTGCCGTCGCACCCGCAGCACGAGCTCGCACTCGCCCAGCAGTCCGGCGGCGGCACCGTCGTGACGTTCAACCTCGCGGTGCCGGACGGCGCGCAGCCCGACGTCGCCAAGAAGGTCACGTTCGGCGTGCTCGACGCCCTGCGGATCGTGGACATCTCGAACAACCTCGGCGACGCCAAGTCGATGGTCACGCACCCGGCGACGACGACGCACCGCAAGCTCGGCCCCGAGGGTCGCGCGGCGGTCGGCATCGCCGAGTCGACCGTGCGGCTGTCGGTGGGCCTCGAGGACCCCGCGGACCTCATCGACGACCTCACGCAGGCGCTCGACACACTCGCGGGCTGACACCTCCCCGACCTGGGGGACCTCGCGCGGAACACTGGCGCCATGAAGGCGTCGTCGTCGCTGGTCAGGCTGATCGTCGGTGCGCTGGCCGGCGTCCTCGTCGGCATCATCGTCGGCTGGACGTCCGTGGTCGCGGCGGTGCTGGCCGGGTGGGCGACCGTCGCGGCCGTCTTCGTCGTCTGGACGTGGGCGGCGGTCGCCCCGATGGACCCCGACGAGACGGCGTCTCACGCGACGCGCGAGGAGCCGACCCGGTGGGGCGCTCACGCCGTCGTCCTCTTCGCGGCGCTCGTCACCCTGGTCGGCGTCGTCGTCGTGCTGGTGGACAAGAACATCGGCCAGCTGCTGCCCACGATCGCGGTGCTGGCCAGCGTGCTGGCGTCGTGGGCCGCCATCCACACGGTGTTCGCGCTGCGGTACGCGCGGATGTACCTGACCGACGGCGCCGGCGGCATCGACTTCCACATGAAGCAGGCGCCGCGGTACACCGACTTCGCGTACGTCGCCGTGACCGTCGGGATGAGCTTCGCGATCTCCGACACCGACCTCGGCTCGTCCCCGATGCGGCGGACCGCGCTCGGGCACGCGCTGCTCAGCTACCTGTTCGGCACCGTGATCATCGCGCTGCTGGTGAACCTGGTCGCGTCGATGTGACCGCTCAGAGCCGGACCGTCTCGTTCTCGCCGCCGTCGTAGCGCTCGCCGGTCACCTTGGCCTTGACCAGGCTGAACGCCGTGGTCAGGCGGCCTCCCTTGGCGTGCCAGTACTCCGCGGTCTCGCCGCGAAGCACCACCAGGACCAGTCCGGGCGTCTCCGGGCCGTCGGGGAACCAGGCCTCGGCCGTCACGCCCCACAGCTCGCGGTTCTTGGCCACGTCACGGACCACCTCGGCCGGGCCGGACACCGAGACCCACGCGGTGGAGTCGGCGAAGGCCGCGTTGGCGGGGCTGCCGGCCTCGATCTCGTGCACCTTGTGGCTGTCGGCGTCGGCGAAGAACCAGAGGTCCCCGTCGAAGTCCACGTCCTGCACACCCATCGGCCGGCTCACCAGCGAGCCGTCGGCGCCGACCGTCGTCAGCATCGCGATCTTGGCGTCCTTGATCAGCCCGGCCACCGTGGCCTCGTCGTCGTCGTGCGTCATGCGTCCTCCTCGAGCGGCGCGCACCCGCGGGGCTGCTGACCGCGGCGGCCGGGCCACCGTAGGCACGCCGCGCGGCTGTCGCATGTCGGAGGGGCGCGGGATGCTCGGTCCATGACGGACAGCGACTACGAGGCGATCGCCGACGACCTGGTCGCCCGCGGCGCCACCCGCGCGCAGATGATGGGCCGCCCGATCCTCAAGGTCGGCTCGACCATGTTCGCCGGGCACGTCGGCGGCGACCGGCTGGTGGTCAAGCTCGGCCGGGACAGCGCCGAGCACGCGGAGGCGCTGGCGCTGCCCGGCGTCACGGTCTGGTCACCGGGCGACAGCGGACGGCTGTTCTACGACTGGGTCGCGCTGCCCGCCGCGCTCGAGGACGAGTGGATGCGGTTCGCGGAGATCGCGCGCGTGCGAGCCTCGAAGCGCTAGCGGACCCACTGCTCCCCGGCCTCGACCGCGACCGTCAGGACGTTCTCCGGCGGTGGGATCGGGCAGGTGGCGAACTGCGTCAGGCCGCACGGCAGGTTGCTGGCGCGGTTGAGGTCGAGCGTCACCGTGCCGTCGTCGGCCACCGGGCCGAGCGCGAGCGTGCGCGAGGCGGGGTAGGTGGTGACGCCGCTGGTCGCGTCCCGGAACAGCACGCTGAGCCCGCGGGCGCCGCCGTCGAAGACGATCAGCGACTGCGGGATCCCGGCCACCTCGAAGCGCACGGTGCCGACGGCGGTGTGGTGGTGCTCGAGGCCGTCGACGACCGCGCCCGTGGTGACCGTGCGGGCCTCGTCGTACGGCTCGAACCGGCCGGTCAGCACCCACTCCGGCGACGGCACGTAGGCCGGGATGCCGTCGAACGCGGCGAGCTGCGGGGCCGCCGGGTCGTGCACCCGGACGATCGCGTGACCGGTGCGGCGGGCCACCTCGAGGAGGAGGTCGCCGGCGCGGACCTGCAGGCCGGGGGCTCCCTCGACCGGGTCGAGGGTGGCGACGCCGTCGACGATCGTGCCGTCCGGGAGGACGAGACCGTCGTCGGCAACCGCCTCGATGCGCACGACGCCGTCCGCCGACCAGAGCCCGGGGACGTCCGCGAGCGGTCGCGGCTCGGCCGAGAGCCAGTGCAGGGCCGTGATCGCCACCCAGCCGTGCGGCTGCCGGAAGTAGGCCTCGCGGGTCGCGTGCCAGTCCTCCCAGTCGGCGACGAAGGCGGAACGCTCGGTCGTGGTTGTCATCAGCTGGCCCTCACATCGGCGTCGAGAGTGCGGCCGAAGGCGTCGGCCGGCGGGAGTCCGAGGTGCTCGCGCAGGGTCGAGCCCTCGTAGGACGTGCGGAACGAGCCCCGCTCCTGCAGCAGCGGGACCACCTTGTCGACGAACTCGTCGAGCCCGTGCGGGGTCAGGTGCGGCACGAGGATGAAGCCGTCGGAGGCGTCCTGCTGCACGTAGCGGTCGATCTCGGCGGCGACGTGCTGCGGGGTGCCGACGAACGAGTGGCGGCCGATGACCTGGATGACCAGCTCGCGGATGGACAGGCCCTTCGCCTCGGAGAGCTCGCGCCACTGACGGGCGATCGCCAGCGGGTCGCGGAAGTGCGAGGCGCGGCCCTGCGTGATCGACGGGGCGTCGACCAGCGGGTCGACCGCGGGCAGCGGGCCGTCGACGTCGTACTCGGACAGGTCCCGGTTCCACACCTGCTCGACGAACGACCGCGCCACGCTGGGCCGGACCTGCTGGTGCTGGATCGCGCGCAGCTTCTCCTCGGCCTCGGCCTCGGTGTCGCCCAGCACGAACGACGCTCCGGGCAGGATCAGCAGGTCCTCGGGGCGTCGGCCGTACGCGGCCAGGCGGCCCTTGACGTCGGCGTAGAACGCCTGGCCGTCGGCGAGCTCGGAGTGCCGTGAGAAGACCGCGTCCGCCACCTGCGCGGCGAGCTCGCGACCGCCGTCGGAGTCGCCGGCCTGCAGGATCACCGGGTGGCCCTGCGGGGGTCGGGGCAGGGTCGGTGTCGCCTCGATGTCGACCAGGCGGCCGCCCGTGCGGACGGTGCCCAGCGAGCCTGGCCGGACGAACTCGCCCGAGGCCGCGTCGGCGACGACCGCGTCCGGCGCCCACGCGTCCCAGAGCGCGCGGGCGGCCTCGACGACCTCGCGGGCCCGCTCGTACCGGTCCGGGTAGGCGAGGTAGCCGCCGCGGCGGAAGTTCGCGCCGTGGAACGCGTCCGACGACGTCACGACGTTCCACGCGGCCCGCCCGCCCGAGAGGTGGTCGAGCGTGGCGAACTGCCGGGCGAGCTCGTACGGGTCGTTGAAGGTGGCGTTGATGGTGCCGGCGAGGCCGACGTGGGTGGTCACGCCGGCCAGCGCGGCCAGGACCGCGTAGGTGTCCGGTCGGCCGACGACGTCCTGGTCGACCAGCTGCCCGCGGTGCTCGCGCAGGCGCAGGCCCTCGGCCAGGAAGACGAAGTCGAACAGCCCGCGCTCGGCGGTGGCGGCGAGGTGCTGGAACGACGCGAACGACGACTGGGTGTCGGCGTGGTGGCTCGGGTCCGTCCAGACCGTGTGGTGGTTGACGCCCGGGAAGTGCGCGGCGAGGTGGATCTGCTTGGTCATCGGGGGTCCTTAGCGAGCGGTCGCGTAGCGGCTGGCGGGGCGGGGCAGACCGAGGGAGTCGCGGAGGGTCTGTCCTCGGTCGCCGGTGTCGAGGGCGGCCGCCAGGAACGGGAGGTCGCTCGTCAGCGCGAGCGGGCGGATCGTGAGGCCGTCGGCGCCCGAACGGTCGACCAGGTCGCGCAGGGCTGCCGCCGCCGTCCCGACGCCCGCGACGACCGCGTCGGTCGCCCAGGGCTCGAGTGCGTCGAGGGCCTCGTGGCGGGCACGCGCGTCGTCGTCGGACGCACCGAGGAGGACGTCCACGTCGAGCAGGACGATGACCTCGCGGCCGGCCTCGGCGGCGGCCGCCCGCACGAGCGGCACGGTGGCTTCGTCGGCAACCCGCACGACGTCCGCGCGGCGCGCGGCGACCCGGCGGGCGTGGGGCTCGTCGCCGCGGACGATCACGACCGGGCGGCCCTGCGGCGAGCGGGGCGTGATCGAGGCGCCCTGCACCGAGAAGAACTCCCCCTCGAACTCGATGGCGTGGATGCGGTCACGGTCGATGTACCGGTCGCTCTCCGCGTCGAGGACGATCGCGTCGTCCTCCCAGCTGTCCCAGAGCCGGCCCAGCACCTCGAGCACGTCGTCGGCCTCCCGCCACAGGGCGGCGAGGTCCCGCGGCACGCGCTCGTCGTACCGCAGCGCCTCGGCGCCGGCCCGGCTGTCCCCCGCCGGCGCGGCCACGTCGACCTGCACCGCGGCGCGGCCCAGGCTCACGTGGTCGACGGTCTGGATCTCCTTGCCCACGTGGAACGGCTCGCGGTACGTGACCGGGACGACGGGAGCGAGGCCGACGCTCTCGGTCAGCGGACCCAGCAGGGCGGCGACGCCGACGGCGTCCAGGCTGCCGACGAGGACGCCGGGCCGCTCGACGGGTGGGGCCGCGCTGTCGTCGAGGATCACGAGGGTCGCGCCGGCGTCCTCGGCGGCGCGCGCGAGCCGGACCCAGTGCTGCGCGGAGAAGGGGTCGGTCGGGCTCAGCCGCCAGGCGGCCGGATGGCGGCCCGCCGCCGTGAGCTCGATCGCGACGGGGAACGGGCGCTTGTCAGGGAGGGTCATCGTGTCTTCCGGTCGTCGGGCGCATCGGTCCTGGCAGGAGCACCCGCACCCGGATGGCCGGGGGGTTGCTGCGACGTCGACGAGCCAGGTCTCTCGGTCGCTCGGGATGGCGCGCACAAGGTAGGAAGGGGTCGACGACCTGACCAGGGTTCGAGCGGATAATCTCGCGATACGAGACTCTCTAGAGGTCCTTGGCGAACAGGAGCGACAGGACGTCGTCGCGGTACGGGCCGAAGGGCGCGACCGGGCGGTAGCCGGTGGACAGGTACAGCGTGACCGCCTCGGGCTGCCGGATCCCGGTCTGCAGGACCACGCTGCGCAGGCCGGCCGCGCGGGCGCCGTCCTCGATCGCCCGGAGAAGTGCGCGGGCCGCGCCGCTCCCGCGGGCCACCGGGTCGACCCAGACCTTCTTCAGCTCGCCGGAGCCCTCGGGGTACCCCTCCCGGGCGGCACGCAGCGACGCGCAGCCGACGGGGACGCCGTCGAGGTCCGCGATCACCGTGCCCAGGTCGCCGATCCCTTGCCGCGGGTCGTCGGCCTCGAAGCCACCAGGGGTGACGGCGACGATCTCGGGGTAGCGCACCTCGATGTCCTGCCACATCGCGTACCGCAGCGCGACCGCGTCGGGATGGTTCCAGTCCACGTGCCGCAGGGTCAGGGTGCGGTCCGTCCGGACGCTCCTGGTGCGCTCCGGGCGCGGGCCGAGGTCCTTCGCGAAGCACCGGGAGCTCGTCTCGGCGGCGTACGGGCCGAAGCCCGGGATCGACCGGTAGCCCGACGACAGGTACATGCCGATCGCCTCGACCTGGAGCACCCCGGTCTCCAGCACCAGCCGTCGCCAACCCCGCTCGGTCGCCAGCCGCTCGAGCTCCGCGAGGATCACGCGCGCGTGGCCCCGACCGCGCTGCTCCGGGACCACGTACATGCGCTTGAGCTCGCCGTCGCCGGGGCCCAGCCCGTCGTCGTCGGAGGCGTCACGGATGGCGCCGCAGGCCACGGGTTCGTCGTCGACCCGCAGCACCACCATCGCGGCGATGCCGTCGCCGGTCATCGTGTGGCCGATGTCGTCCTCGCCGTAGAGGCTCTTGAGCTCGGCCTGCTGCGCGTCACGCAGCCGTGCGGCGTCAGGGTGGTCCCAGTCGACGAGCTCCAGCACCATCAGCCGACGAGGGCCTTGAGGACGGACGTGAAGAACCGCAGGCCGTCGGTGCCCGTGCGGGGGCCCTTGGCGCCGTCCGGGCCGAAGCCCTCCTCGACGGCGTGCTCGGGGTGCGGCATGAGGCCGACCACGTTGCCGGCCGCGTTGCTGATGCCCGCGATGCCCCGGCGCGAGCCGTTCGGGTTCCAGCCCTGGTACCGGAAGACCACGCGACCCTCGCCCTCGAGCTCGTCCAGCGTGTGCTCGTCGGCGACGTACTGGCCGTCCTGGTTCTTCAGCGGGATCGTGATGTGCTCTCCCGCCGTGTAGTCGCGGGTCCAGGCGGTGTCGACGTTGTCGACCGAGAGGACCTGCTCGCGGCACACGAAGTGCAGGTGGTCGTTCTTGATCATCGACCCCGGCAGCAGGTGCGCCTCGGTGAGGACCTGGAAGCCGTTGCAGATGCCGAGGACCGGTAGACCCTTGTGCGCCGCGGCGACGATCTCGCCCATGACCGGCGCGAACCGGCTGATGGCACCCGCGCGCAGGTAGTCGCCGTAGGAGAAGCCGCCCGGGAGCACCACCGCGTCGACCCCGTGCAGGTCCGCGTCGCCGTGCCAGAGGCTCACGGCCTCGGCGCCCGCGAGGCGGACCGCGCGCGCGGCGTCCCGGTCGTCCAGCGTCCCCGGGAAGGTGACGACGCCGATGCGGGTCATGCGTGTGAGTCCTGCGTGTCTTCGTAGACCGCGACCACGTCTTCGATCACCGGGTTGGAGAGCACGTGCTCGCCGGCCGCGCGGGCCGCCGCGAGGATCTCCTCCGTCACCGGCCCGTCGACCTCGAGCTCGAACCGCTTGCCCTGACGGACGGACGCGAACTGGCCGAAGCCGAGTCGCGGCAGCGCACCGGCCACGGCCTTGCCCTGCGGGTCCAGGATCTCCGGCTTCGGCATGACATCGACGACGACTCGTCCCACAGGGGGGCTCCAGGTGTTCACGCGGCGGTGGGGGTCGCGGCGATTCTAGCGAGTGCGCGGGGCGGGTCGGCGCAGGCGTTCAGTCGGTGGCCGGGAGGGCGGCTGGGCTCTCTTGCGATCGGCGCGCGGGCCGCTTCGGGTTCGGCGATGGGCTGGACCGTTGGTGTTCCCCGGGCGACGCTTCCGCCGACGAGCCTCGCTCCGGGAGAGCGCGCGGCCGCGCGCTTGTCCTGCGTGACTAGCGGAGTTCCACTGGGGAAGCGCCGGTGAGGTGCATCGTCGCCTCCATCCGATGACGGTCCGAGGCGGCTCCATGCGATCGGCGGACCGCACCGACGCGCTGCGATGTCGCGTTTGTGCAGGTCAGAGGTGAATGTCAGTGGTCAGTCGTACACTTGTTCTATCCCCGCATCGGGCGGTTCCGGGCAGCTGGAGGTGGCGCGGTGACGGCGGTGATGGAGCGAGTCGAGGTTGCTGGCCCGGCTGCGCACACGGCCGGGCGACCCGACGCCGCCGACGCTTGGCCGGACTTCTGCGCAGATCCGCACTCCACCACCGCGCCCGCCGATTCGCCCACCGCCACCACCCCGTCCGCGCCCGCCACGTCACCCACCACCGCGGCTGCGTCCACCTCCTCGTCCACCACCACCGCCACGGCACCTGAGCTTGGGTCTGCGTTCTTGTCGGCCGCGCCCGCGGTCGCCGGGTTGGTGTGGGCGGACTCGGGTCATGGTGCACGCCCGGGTGCGGCGCCGGCGCTGGGTGCACGGGTGATCGATCTGGGGGCCATCGAGGAGTTCCCCCTGCCTGGGGTCGATCTCGGTGAGCTGGTGGCGATGCTGACTTCGGTGCCGGTCGCGGAGGTCTCCGATGTGGCCCTGGTGAACACGGTGACCGGGATGCAGCAGGCGATGGCGATGTTGCAGGCCGCCCAAGCGGTCGTGGTGCGGGAGATCGAGGCGCGCACTGTGCACGCGTTGCGGCGCGTCCCCGACGAGCTGGCCTGCGCCCTGGTGTGCACGCGGCGGTCCGCGGAGATGCTGTTCCTACGCGCGTGGGGCACCGCCCAGCACCCGGCTTTGGCGGACGCGTGGGCGGCGGGGGCGATCGAGGCGCGCAAGGTCGACGTGATCCTGGACGAGGTCGCCAAGGGCGGGGTCGGTCTGGACCCGGAGGCGGTGCGCGCGGTGGTCGACGACGCCGTGCAGCGCGCTGGGGAGCTGACCGCACCGCAGCTGACCCGGCACGTGCGCGCCACCCTGATCGCGCTGAACCCCGACCAGGTCGAACAACGGCGGGTCGCCGAACGGGAGCGCCGCGGCGTGGAGCTGGTGCTGGCTCCGGATGCGATGGCGCGGTTGATCGCGTACCTGCCGGCGGCGGAGGCGACGGCGGCGTTCACCGCGATCGACGCCCTGGCCGGCCACGCCGCGGTGGACGGGGACACCCGGAGCATCGATCAGCGGCGGGCGGACGCGTTCGCGGACGTGTTCGCCGGCATCCTGGACCGGCAAGCCACCCCGGACGGCACCCCGCTGCCCCGCAAGCACGGGCAACGCGTCGCCGTGCAGCTCTCCGTGGCCGCCACCACGTTGCTCGGGCTGGACGACGCGCCCGGGTTCCTGGGCTCCTACGGGCCGGTCCCCGCGCAGGTGGCCCGCGAGCTGGCCCAGGACGGCACCTGGCGCCGCGTCCTGACCGACCCGGACACCGGGCAGGTCTGCGCGGTCGGCACCCAGGCGTATCGGCCGGGGGCGGACCTGACCCGCACCGTGCAAGCCCGGGACGTGACCTGCACCTTCCCCGGCTGCCGACAACCCGCCACCCGCTGCGAAATCGACCACCGCACCCCCGACGACCACGACCGCAGCCCCGACAACCACGACCACCCGCCCGGGGCCGAGCCGCAGACGTGCGAGGCGAACCTGGACGCCCTGTGCAAGCACCACCACCAGGCCAAGACCGAGGGCTGGTGGCAGGTGACCTACGACCGGGCCACCGGGGTCTCGACCTGGACCGACCGGCACGGGCTGACCTACGCCCGCCACCCCGCCCGCATCTACACCACCCCCGACCTCTTCACCCACCGACCACCACCACCGCCACCCGTCGACCTCGGCGACCCACCCTTCTGACCGGCCCGCCCGACCCAGGGACCCCCGCCCTTCCCGCCCGCGCACTCGACATCAGCGACCCGCCCGTCGGACCGGAGCGCGACGCCCACCGATCGCATGGGCAAACCCGCCAGACGGGCTCGGCGATCAGCGCGCCCGGACTGGTGGTCCGAATTCGGCCAATCACCCAGCGAACACGCCTAGCCGCGCGCCGGCTATCCCCGATGCCGCGGTTGGCGCTCCGCTCACGTCGCCGCCGACGCTGGTGGACGTGGATGTCGGTGGCGCGGGGGATGATGCGCGCATGAGTTCTCCGGCCCCCTCAACACGCGGCTGGATCGGCCCGTACCTGCTGCTCGCCGCCCTGTGGGGTTGCAGCTTCTTGTTCATCGCGACGGCATTGCAGACGTTCGCGCCGACCCAGGTCGCCTTCGGGCGCATCGTCGTCGGCTTCGCCATGCTCGGGCTGATCCTCCTGGTCAGGCGGGAGAGGGTCAGGGTCGAGCGGCGACGGATCGGCGACTTCGTCGTGGTGGGCGCGGTCATGACGGCGATCCCCTTCGTGCTGTTCGCGCTGGCGGAGCAGCGGGTCAGCTCCGTGCTCGCCGGGCTCGTGAATGCGACGACTCCCCTGTTCACGGCGGTGTTCGTCGCGCTGCTGCTTCCGGCGGAGCGGCCGGACCGGGTGCAGGTCGGCGGGCTGATCATCGGGTTCGGCGGCATCGCGGTTCTGCTGGGGGTGTGGGACTCGGGGGCCATCGACCTGGCCGGCGGGTTGATGCTGCTCGGGGCCACGTTCTGCTACGGGCTGGGCAACGCGTGGAGCCGGCGACGGCTGACGAGCACCGGCCTGTCGAACGTGGCGCTCCCGGCGATCCAGCTGGCCGTCGGAGCCCTGGTGATCCTGCCGTTCGCGGTCTCGACGCCGCTGGCCGGTCCGCTCGCGCCCGCACCGGCTCTGGCGCTGCTGGCTCTCGGGCTCGGCGGGACCGGGTTGGCGTACGTGCTGTTCTGGCGGGTTCTCGCCATCGCCGGCGCCACCGTGACGGCGAGCGTCACCTACGTGATCCCGCTCGTCTCCACGACGCTCGGCGTGCTCGTCCTGCACGAGGGCCTTCACTGGTACGAGCCGGTCGGTGGGGCCGTGGTTCTCGCCGGTGTCGCGCTGACGCAGTGGGGGGCGGCCCGGCGTCGTTCAGCGGCGGCGGCCGCGACGACAGAACCCACACCGGACACGCTGGACGCGGCCGGAATGCCCGCCGCGGCGAGCATCGAGGAGCCGATCGGCGACGAGGTCCCTGCTGACCTGAGGTCGAGCGAGCCGAGCGCCAGCGGGCCACCGCGGCGGTAACGGCTCCGTGGTCGTCGTCTGCGTCCGGGCCTCCGGGCGCGACGGCTGGCCTCGGTGATCGCGGCTGGGCGCCGCCCTGGGCGTCACTCCCCTGGGCGCCGGGGGACCGTCGGCACGCGCGAGCCGCGCCGCGATTCGCACCGGCGGCGACCGCCGTCGGCGCCCGGCCAAGACGGCGGCGTCAGGGCACGATGACCGTCATGCCCGGGCCGCCAGTGCCGGAGCCAAGCGCGGCGAGGGCCGTCGGGGCGTCGGCGAGGCCGATCGTGCGGCCCACCAGTCGGGACGGGTCGAGCTCGCCGGAGGCGATCCGGGCGAGCATCGCGGGGTACTCGTGCGCCGCCATGCCGTGGCTGCCGTAGAGCTCGAGCTCCCACCCGATGACGCGGCCGATCGGGAGGGGCGGGGCGGCGTCCGCGCCCAGCAGGAGGCCGACCTGCACGTGCCGGCCGCGGCGGCGCAGGGACAGGATCGAGGCGGCGGCGGTCTCGCGGCTGCCGAGGGCGTCGATCGACACGGCCGCTCCCCCGCCGGTGACGGCATGGATCTGCGCACCGACGTCACCGGACCCGTCGAGGACCACGGACGCGCCCATGTCGAGGGCCGCCGAGCGGGCGGCGGGAGAGACGTCGACGGCGATCACCTTCGCCCCGGCGGCGGCCGCGATCATCACCGCGGACAGCCCGACGCCGCCGCAGCCGTGCACCGCCACCCAGTCGCCGGGACCGGGCCGGCCGTGGACCGTGACGGCGCGATAGGCGGTCGCGAACCGGCAGCCGAGCCCCGCGGCCGTGACGGGTGACATGCCGGCCGGGAGCCGCACGAGGTTCACGTCGGCGTGGTGGAGGGCGACGAGCTCGGCGAACGAGCCGTCGTCGGTGAACCCCGGCTGCCGCTGCCTCTCGCACACCTGGTGCTCGCCGGCGAGGCACGCCGCGCACGCGCCGCAGGCGCACACGAACGGCACGGTGACCTCGTCCCCAGGGGCCCACGACGACACATAGGGCCCCGCCGCGACGACGACGCCGGCCAGCTCGTGGCCCGGGACGTGCGGGAGCGTGATGTCGTCGTCGTGACCCTGCCAGCCGTGCCAGTCCGACCGGCACACCCCGGTGGCCGTGACCCGCAGGACGACGCCGTCCGCGGGGCACGTCGGCGCCGGGACCTCGCGCAGGGTCGGAGGGACGCCGAACTCGTCGATCACCACGGCACGCATGGCGCCCATCCTCGCGGACGTGGGACCGAGGCCTAGACAGCAACGCGAAAGGCCACCTCAGAACGCGAGGTGCGTCCAGCCTCCCGCGACGAGCGTGCCCGACACCGGCATGTCCCGCAGCGGCGCGGACAACGGGTCGGCGTCGAGCACGACGAGGTCCGCGGGCGCTCCGACGACGGGCACCAGCCCGCGCCCGTCGACCGACGACTCCAACGCGACCCACCGCTCCAGCGCCTGCTCGGGGTGCCACGGGTCGCGCCCGTCGCGGGACCGGGTGACCGCGGCGTCCAGCGCGATCCACGGATCCAGGGGCGCGACCGGCGCGTCCGAGCCGAGTGCCAGCCGGACGCCGGCCCGGTGCAGCGAGCCGAACGCGAAGGCCCGGTCGGTGCGGCCCGCCCAGTGCCGGTCGGCGACGTCGCGGTCGTCCATCGCGTGCTCGGGCTGGATGCTGGCGACGACGCCGAGCGAGGCGAACCGCTCGACGTCGGACCACGACACCAGCTGGGCGTGCTCGATCGACCCGGCGGCGCCGGAGGAGGCGAACGCATCCAGGGCCAGCTCGTTGGCGGCGTCGCCGATCGCGTGGATCGCGCAGCGCAGCCCGTGCCGGTGCGCGTGACCCATCAGGGGTGCGAGCCGGGAGGGCGGGACGGCGAGGATCCCGCGGGCGTTCGGGCCGGTCAGCCCCGGGTACGGGTCGTGGCAGTAGGCGGTGCGGGTGTTCAGCGAGCCGTCGGTGATGACCTTGAGCGGCCCCTGCGTGACCAGGCCGGCGATGGTGTCCCCCGAGTGCAGGTCCTCGCGCACGACGCGGTCGAGGAACTCCTCCCAGACCCCCGCCCGCACCTGGTGCCGACCGGGCCGGGCCGCGGCGCGCCGACGCCAGACGGAGACGTTGTCGGCGATCTCGAGGTCGACGACGCCGACCACCCCGCGGGCCGCGGCCGCGACGGACGCGTCGTCGACCAGGGCGTCGGCGACGTCGTCGGGAACGTGGTCCACGGCACCCGACAGGGGGAGCCACTCGGACTCGCGGAGCAGGCCGGTGGGGTGGGACTGCACGCCGAGGAACCGCAGCCCGGCGGTCGAGGCCCACGCGCAGTGCAGGTCGCCGGAGACGAGCACGACGGGCACGTCGCCCACGGCGGCGTCCAGCAGGGCGGCGGTCGGTACGTCGGGCCAGAGCCCGTCGCGGAAGCCGAAGCCGACGAGCGCCGTACCCGGGGCCGGTGGGGGCGCGGCGGCCGCGAGCGCCGCGGCGTGCGCCGCCGAGGTCGCCGACGAGACGTCCAGCCGGCGCCGGGCCAGCGCCCACTGCGTGAGGTGCACGTGCGCGTCCCAGAGGCCGGTCATGAGCCACCGACCGTCGAGCGACACGTGCGCGACGTCGGGGACGGACAGTGCCGGGCCGACCGCGGCGACGCGCCCGTCGCGAAGGAGGACGTCGACGGGCTCGGCCGCACCCACCAGCCGCGCGGAGCGGAGGAGCCACGACGTCGGTACGGTCCCCATGTGAGCACGGTAGAGGTGGGATACGACCCGACGTTCCTTGGTCCACGCGTGCCGCTCCCGGTGCCGTCGCAGATCGTGCGCGTCCTCCCGTCGACGCACTTCACCGTTCTGCTCGACCCGGCGCGCCGACTCGCGGCGGCGACCGCGGTGAACATCGACGGGGCCCAGCTGGTGGACCTCGAGCGCGGCGACGACTGGCACCTCGACCCGCGCGTGCCCGCGAACGAGCAGGCCGGTCCCGAGCTCTACGTGCGCAACGACCTCGACCGCGGCCACCTGGTGCGGCGCAGGGATCCCGTCTGGGGCGACCTCGCCGTCGCGCGCCAGGCGAACTTCGACACGTTCGCCTACCCCAACGCCGCCCCGCAGGCGTCGGCGTTCAACCAGGGCGAGCTGCTCTGGGTGGGCCTCGAGGACCACGTGCTGACGTACGCGAAGACCCACCGGAGCCGGCTGTCGGTGTTCACGGGACCGGTGCTCGCCGACGACGACCCCGTCTACCGCGGCGTCGGCATCCCGCGGCTGTTCTGGAAGGTCGCCGCGTGGTCGACCGCGGCCGGGCAGCTGCGCTCGACGGCGTTCGTGCTCGACCAGACGTCGCTGGTGGCGGGGATCCAGTCCGCCGACGAGGTGCCGCCGCTCGGGCCGTTCCGCACGTTCCAGGTGCCCGTCACCGACGTCGAGGAGCTCACGGGACTCGACCTCGGGCCGCTCGCCGCCGCGGACGTCCTGGAACCCGTGGGCGCCCAGGGCGAGCGCGCGCGCTGGGTCGAGCTGACCGCCCTGGAGCAGCTGACGCTCTAGTGACGCACGTGCGCGTCGCGGCGGGCCGGCACCACCATCGGCGTCCCGGTCTCCGGGTCGGGCACCACGCGGCAGGCGAGCCCGAAGACCTCGCGGACCAGCGGCTCGGTGACGACCGACGCCGGCGGCCCCTCGGCGACGACCACACCGGCCTTCATCGCGATGAGGTGGGTGGCGTACCGGGCCGCCTGGTTGAGGTCGTGCAGCACCGCGACGAGCGTCCGCCCCTGCTCGTGCAGCCGCGCGCAGAGGTCCATGACCTCGAACTGGTGGGCGATGTCGAGGAACGTCGTCGGCTCGTCGAGCAGCAGCAGGTCGGTCTGCTGCGCGAGGGCCATGGCCAGCCACACGCGCTGCCGCTGGCCCCCGGAGAGGTCGGAGACGAACCGGTCACGCAGGTCGGCCACCTCGGTGGCGGCGAGCGCGTCGGCGACGGCGACCGCGTCGGCCGCGGACCACTGCCGGAGGAGCCCCTGGTGCGGGTACCGGCCGCGGGCCACCAGGTCGCCGACCGTGATCGCCTCCGGCGCGATCGGGCTCTGCGGGAGCAGGGCCAGCCGGCGGGCCACGTCCTTGCTCTTCAGCGACGCGATCGGCACGCCGTCGAGCAGGACCTGACCCGCGCGCGGCTTGAGGGTGCGGCCGAGGGCGCGCAGGAGCGTGGACTTGCCGCAGCCGTTCGGGCCGATGATCACCGTGAACGAGGACGGCGGGATCTGCACCGACAGGTCGGTGGCGACGACGAGCTGGTCGTAGGCCAGGGTCAGGCCCGACGCCTCCAGCGGTGGACCGTTCACGCGGCACTCCTTCTCCACTCGCGGACCAGCAGGACCGCGAGGTACACGCCGCCGAGCGCGGCCGTGACCACCCCGACGGGATAGACGACACCGTGCACGGCGTACTGCGCGATCAGGTCGGCGACCACGAGGACCGCGGCCCCGCAGCACGCCGCCGCGACCATGCCGGGCCCGGTCGAACGGGTCAGCCGGCGCGCGATCTGCGGCGCGGTGAGGGCCACGAACGCGATCGGTCCGCTCACTGTCACGGCCGCGGCCATCAGCAGCACGCCGACGACCACGGCCCAGGTCCGCACGCGGTCGGCGGGGACGCCGACCGCCACGGCGACCTCGTCGCCCATCTCCACCAGCTGCATCGGCCGGGTGAGCACCAGCGCCGCGGGCAGGAGCACGAGCAGCGCCACCACGATGAGCACGACGTCCGCCCAGGACCGCGCCGCGAGGCTTCCGTTGAGGTACGCGGCGACCACCTGCGCGTCCTGCCGGGTGGCCCGCGCGAGGGCCAGCTGCACGAACGCGAGCGACATGGCGCCGACCGCGATGCCGACGACCACCATCCGCAGCGGCGCGCGGAGCCCGGCGCCGGATCCGAGGTAGACCGCGAGGATCGCGACCCCGGCGCCGATGAGCGCCCCGATCGGCACCGGCACCACGCCCGGCCACAGCAGCCCCGCGGCCGCGGCACCCGCGGCGGCGCCGGACCCGAGACCGATGACGTCGGGGCTGCCGAGCGGGTTGCGCGTGACCGACTGGAACATCGCGCCCGACACCGCGAACGCCGCGCCGGCGGCCGCGCCGACCAGCAGCCGCGGGAGCCGGTTGGTCCAGAGCACCCACTCCTGCACGCGGGAGCCGTGGCCGGCGACGACCGACGGCAGCTCCGCGAGGGGGATGCCCAGCTCCCCGGCGGCGAGCGTGACCAGCATGGTGACCAGCACGACCGCGAGCGCGACGAGGCAGACGACGACCGGTCGGCGGCGGCGCAGCAGCACCACCGACGGTCCGAGCGTCAGGACCGCGGTCACAGGCCGACCCTCCCCCGCCGCACTGCCGCGATGAGGAACGGCGCCCCGACGAACGCAGTCACCGCGCCGACGGGGAGCTCACCGGGCCGGGCCACCACGCGCCCGAGGACGTCGGAGGCCAGCAGCAGGACCGGACCCAGGAGCAGGCAGTACGGGAGCAGCCAGCGGTGGTCCCCGCCGGTGAACCCGCGGACCACGAGCGGCACGGCGAGGCCGACGAACGCGATGGGCCCGACGGCGGCGACGGCAGCGGCGCACAGCACGGTCGCGCCGGCGGCGCCGAGCAGCCGGGTCCGGCCGGCGCGCAGGCCGAGGGAGGTCGCGGCCTCGTCGCCGAGCGCGAGTGCGTTGAGCTGCCGCGCGAGCAGGAGGCAGACCACGAGCCCGACCACTATGAACGGGAGCACGGCCCCGACGGTGGACGGCGGCCGCCCGGCCAGGGAGCCGACCACCCAGTAGCGGTAGGTGTCGAAGATGGTCGGGCTGGCCAGCGTGATGGTCTCGACCAGCGCCACGAGCACGGCGGACACGGCCGCGCCGGCCAGCACGAGCCGCACGGGCGTCGCTCGTCGGCCCCCGGACCCCACCAGGTACACCGCGACGGCCGCGAACAGCGCACCCGGCACCGCGGCCCACACGGACCGACCGGCGGCGCCGCCGAGCACCGCGACCGTGACGACCAAGGACGCGGACGCCCCGGCGTTGACGCCGAGCAGCCCGGGGTCGCCGAGCGGGTTGCGCGTGAGCCCCTGGATCACCACGCCGGCCACCGCGAGCGCGGCCCCCACGAGCAGCCCGAGCTCGGTGCGCGGGATCCGCGACGCGACGACCGTCGAGACGTACGACCCGTCGGGGTGCCGCCACGCCGCCCAGACCTCGCCGAGCGGCACCTGCTTCGACCCGATCGCGATGCTGAGCCCCACCACGAGAACGAGCAGCGCCGCCGCGCCGACCAGGCCGAGCGCGAGCCCGAGCGCGCGCGAGCACCGCGCGCGGGTGGCGTGCGGGGCTCGTGCGACGGCGATGCTCACGGGGTGAAGGCTACGAGGCGACGTTCGCCGCGCCCGCGGTGATGAGCGGCAGGTAGGCGTCGAGCGCCCACGGCACGCTCAGCGGCGTCGCCACCGTGACGGCCATGCCCAGCTGCGGGTCGAGCATCGGCACGTACGCGCCCGACGCGAACGCCGGGATCTGCGCCCAGAGCGGCTGCGCCTCGGTCGACGCCTGCTCGTCCGCGTCGTTGAACCACGTGAAGAGCATCTGCGCGTCGTCCAGCTGGTCCGCGTTCTCCAGGCCCAGAGTCGCGACGAACGTGCCGGGCGACGCGGTCAGCGACGCGACCGAGGGCGCGAGCGTCATGCCCAGGCCGGTGAGCAGCTCCACGCGCGGGTCGCCGGGCAGGTACACCGACAGGGCGCCGGGCTGGTCGCCGCCGTACACGTACGCGAACGTCGTGCCGGCGAGCTCCGGGTGCGCCGCGGCGGCCGCGTCGATGGCGGCCTGGCGCTCGTCGAGCAGCGGCTGCGCCTTGTCCGGCACCCCGAGGGCCTTCGCGGCGATGGTCACCTGGTCCTCGATCGAGGTCTGCCACGCGTCGCCGGGGTACGCGACCACCGGCACGAACGCCGACAGCTGGTCGAACGTCGCCTGGTCGAGACCCGACTGCGGGGCGAGCACGAGGTCCGGGTTCAGCGCGACGACGGCGTCGATGTCGAGCTCGGGGTACATGGCGATCGTCTTCGGGAGCTCGTCGCCGGCCTTCTCGACGGCCTCGCGGAACCAGGGCTCGTACCCGTCGGCGTCGCCGCCCCAGGTGTCGGACTCGATGCCCACGGGCGTGGTGCCGAGCGAGAACGCGATGTCCGCCGCGCCCCAGCCGAGGGTCACGACACGCTCCGGCTTCGCGGTGATCTCCGCGGTGCCGAGGGCGGAGTCGATCGAGACGGGGAAGGCGGCGTCCGTCGCCGAGGGCTCCGCGCCGGCGTCGTCGGCGTCGCTGCCACAGGCCGAGAGGGTGAGGACGACGGCGGCGGTCGCCGCGACGGCTGCCGCGAGGCGCGCGATGCGCACGGGGATGCTCCCATTCGTTCGGGGATCGAATGAGGTAAGCCTAACCTCTGCTCCGATCGCCTCCGGCCGTCGACCGTGAGCGAAAGGTCACACCGCCAGGGCGGATCCCGTCAGGCGCTCGTACGCTTCGAGGTAGCGGTCGCGGGTGCGCTCGACGACGTCGGCGGGCAGCGCGGGCGGCGTGGCGTCCGACGCGCGGTCCCAGCCCGAGGCGTCCGACGTCAGCCAGTCGCGCACGAACTGCTTGTCGAAGCTGGGCTGGGCGTGGCCCGGCTCCCAGAGGTCCGCCGGCCAGAACCGCGACGAGTCGGGGGTCAGCACCTCGTCGCCCAGGGTGATCGCGCCCGTGGTCGGGTCGGTGCCGAACTCCAGCTTGGTGTCGGCCAGGATCACGCCGCGCTCGCGCGCGATGGACTCGGCCCGGGCGTAGACAGCGAGGGTCAACGAGCGCAGCGACGTCGCGGTGGTCGACCCGAGCTGGTCGACCACGGCGGAGAACGGCACGTTCTCGTCGTGCTCCCCCAGCTCGGCCTTGGTCGCCGGCGTGAAGATCGGCTCCGGCAGGCGGGACCCGTCGACCAGGCCGTCCGGCAGGGCGATGCCGGTGACCGACCTCGACACCCGGTACTCCGCCAGCCCCGAGCCGGTGAGGTAGCCGCGCGCGACACACTCGACGGGGAACATCTCCAGGCGGCGGCAGATCATGGCGCGGCCGGCCACCTCGGAGGGGCCGTCCGTCGACACCACGTGGTTGGGCACCAGGTCCGCCAGCTGCTCGAACCACCACAGGCTGAGCTGCGTGAGCACGACGCCCTTGCCGGGGATGCCCGGGCTGAGCACGTGGTCGTAGGCCGAGACCCGGTCGCTCGCGACGACGAGGACGACGTCGCCGAGGTCCGACGTCAGCGCCGAGCCGTCGGGGACGTAGAGATCCCGGACCTTGCCCGAGTAGGTGTGGGTCCAGCCAGGGAGCGCAGAGGTCACGGGCCTAAGTGTGCAGGATCAGATGACCTCGTCGCCGCCCTCGAGCCCCTCCGGGATGGGCAGCCCGACCAGCCGCACCAGCCGCTCGACGGTCTCCTCGACGAATGTGTCCTCGGGCTCGTCGACGTGCGCCTCGGCCAGCAGGCGCCGCACGTGCTTGGCCTCGACGTCGACGGCGCCCACCAGCAGCGCCCACTCGGCGAACGCCTCCGCCTCGGCAGCCAGGTCGACGGGGTCGCTCTCGGCCGGGTCGTCGAAGAAGTCCCGCGGCTGGAACCCCAGGTAGAACCGACCCAGACCCTCGGGGGCGGGCCGGTAGTCGACGGTCGCGATGTCGCCGTCCTGGACCTCGATGCGCAGGCTCGGGGTCACCGCGACATCGCCGCCCCAGGAGCCGTCGCCGTACTCGAACGTGGTGGTGGCCATCCCGCGATGATGGCACCCATGACCGACAATTCCCTGCTCGTGGTGCTCGGCGGGCTGCCCGGGTCCGGCAAGACCACCCTCGCCCGCGCGCTGGCCCGCGAGCTGCGCGCCGTGCACGTCCGCATCGACACCCTCGAGCAGGCGATCGTGCAGTCGTCGCTGGCCGTGCCGGACGCCCGAGAAGCCGGCTACGCCGCCGGCGCCCGCGTCGCGCTCGACAACCTGCGGCTCGGGCTGCCCGTGGTCGCCGACTCCGTCAACCCCGTGCGCGCGAGCCAGGAGGGCTGGCAGGCGGTGGCCGACGAGGCCGGCGCGCGGCTGGTCGAGGTCCTCGTGGTCTGCTCCGACCCCGTCGAGCACCGCAGGCGGGTCGAGGAGCGCGTGGCCGACATCCCGGGGCACCGGCAGCCGGCCTGGGCCGACGTGTCGACGCGCGTGCTCGAACCCTGGCCGGAGGCGACCGTCGTCGACACCGCGGGGCGGACCGTGGGGCGCGTGGTCGCCGACGTGCGCGCGCTGACGGGCTAGACGAGAGGGAGGTCCGCCACGGCCGCCGCGATGTCCGACCGGTGGTGCGAGCCCGGCAGCTCGATCTGCTCGACCCCCGCGTAGGCCGCCGCGCGGGCGGCTGCCAGGTCGCGGCCGACGCCGACCACCGAGAGCACACGGCCGCCGGCGGAGACCAGGTGGGCGCCGTCGATCACGTCGTCGTCGTCGCCGGGCGCGTTGAGCCGCAGGGCGGTGCCGGCGTGCAGGACGTGCACGCCCGGGAGCGCCTCGGCGTCCTCGATGCCCGTGATCGGGTCGCCCGAGCGGACCGTGCCCGGGTACCCGCCGGACGCGATGACGACCGTCACCGCGGCGTCGTCGCGCCACTGCAGCGGGGGCAGCGAGCCGAGCGTGCCCGTCGCCGACGCGAGCAGCACGCCCGCCAGCGGCGTCGCGAGCCGGGCCAGGACCACCTGCGTCTCGGGGTCGCCGAAGCGTGCGTTGAACTCGACCACGCGCAGCCCCTTCGTGGTGAGCGCGAGGCCGACGTACAGGACGCCCGAGAACGGGGTGCCGCGACGGGACATCTCGAGGATCGTCGGCCGCGCGACGCGCTCGACCACCTCGTCGACCAGGTCCGCGGGCGCCCACGGCAGCGGCGAGTACGCACCCATGCCGCCGGTGTTGGGGCCCTCGTCGCCGTCGAGCGCGCGCTTGAAGTCCTGCGCGGGCACCAGCGGCACCACGTCGATGCCGTCGGACAGCACGAACAGCGAGATCTCGGGGCCGTCGAGGTAGTCCTCGATGACGATCCGGCCGTCGGGCTTGGCCAGGCAGGCCGCGGCGTGGGCGAGGGCCTCCGCGAGGTCGTCGGTCACGACGACACCCTTGCCCGCGGCCAGCCCGTCGTCCTTGACCACGTAGGGGGCGCCGAAGGCGTCCAGCCCGGCCGACGCCTCCTCGATCGTCGTCGCCACGCGCGGCTCGGCGGTCGGCACGCCGGCTGCGGCCATGACCTCCTTGGCGAACGCCTTGGACCCCTCGAGCCGGGCGCCCTGCGCCGACGGCCCGAACACCGGGATGCCCACCGCGCGGACCGCGTCCGCGACGCCCGCGACGAGCGGCGCCTCGGGTCCGACGACGACGAGGTCCGCGCCCAGCGAGGTCGCGAGCGCGGCGACCGCGTCGCCGTCCAGCTGGTCGACCGCGTGCAGCGTCGCGAGCCGCCCGATCCCGGGGTTGCCCGGGGCCGCGTGCAGCGCCGTCACCGCCGGGTCGAGGGACAGCGCGCGCACGAGGGCGTGCTCACGGGCACCGGTGCCGACGACGAGGATCTTCACGGGCCGGGAGCCTACCGGCCCGCTCACTGCTCGGGGAGCGGGAGCGCGTCGAAGTAGAGGCGCACACGCCGACGGCCCGCCGTCTCGCCCGCCGCCGCCCGCTCCTTTGCCCGCTTGAGCGCGCCGCCGATGCTCTCCTGGACCGCCAGCACGACCTCCTGCAGCTCCTCGACCGTGAGGTCGGCCGTCGACCGGTCGTTGAGGGACGCCGCCTCCCACTCCGGGGTGTCGCCCGTGCTCAGCCAGCGCTGCAGCACCTGCGCGCGCTCGGCGACGACGCCGGCCAGCAGGGCGTTGGCCGCGTCCGCCGTCCGGGGGTCGCGCAGCATGTCGCGCCCGTCGAGGCTGAACCCGACCGCCCGCCACCACCGGTCGCGGCCCCGCTCGTGCGCGGGGTCGTCCTCGACGAACCCGTGCTTCTCCAGCTGGCGCAGGTGGTAGCTGGTCTGCCCGCTGCTCTCGCCCAGGTGCCGGCCCAGCTGGCTGGCGGTGGCCGACCCGTGCTCGGAGAGGTAGTCGTACATCGCCATCCGCAGGGGGTGGGCCAACGCCTTGAGCTCCTCGGGCCCGATCGCGCGGGCCCGGAACGGCAGGGGCTTGCTCTCGCTCATTCGCAGAGATACCTTTGCAGAGTTGTCTTTGCAGAGTTTCCTCTTCGATCTTACGCGGAGTCCCCCATGAGCGACGTCGTCGCCACGCGAGAACCCCTGGGCCGCCGGTTCACGGCCCACCTCACGGCGACCGGCCTGGCCAACCTGGGCGACGGCGTGATCCAGACGGGCGTCCCGCTCTACGCCCTCACGCTCACCCGCTCCCCGAGCCAGATCGCGCTGCTCACCGCCGCCGCGTGGCTGCCGTGGCTGGTGCTCGGGCTCGCCGCCGGGGTCGTCGTGGACCGCCGCGACCGCAAGTACACACAGGTGGTCGGCCTCGCGGCCCGGGCCGTCCTCCTCGCCGTCGCGGTCTGGCTGGTCGCGTCCGGCGACATGTCGATGACCGCGCTCACGGTCGTCGTGCTGGCCTACGGGGTGACCGACGTGTTCGTCGACCTGGCAGGCTCCGCGCTGGTGCCCGACCTCGTGCCCCGCTCCCGGCTCGAGGCCGCCAACGGCCGCACGCTCGCCGCCCAGCAGGTCATGGCCGCGTTCGTCGGCGGACCGATCGCCGGCGCCATGCTCGCGTTCGGTGCGGGCTGGGTGTTCGGCGTCCCCGCCGGGCTCGCCGTGGCCGCGCTGCTGCTCGTCGCCACCCGCATCCCCGGCAGCTACAAGCACGCCCGGCCCGAGAAGCGCCGCGCGACCACGGAGATCCGCGAGGGCGTCGGCTTCCTCGTCCGGCACCCCGTGCTGCGCCCGCTGCTGGTGGCCGGCAGCGTGATGAACATGGCGAACACCGGCTACTTCGCGGTGTTCGTGCTCTGGGTGGTCGGGCCCGGCTCGCGCGTCGGGCTCGAGCCGGAGCGCTATCCCCTGGTGGTCGCCGTGCTCGCGGTCGGCGCCGTCGCCGGCTCGATCGCGGCCGAATCCCTCGGCCGGTTCGTCCCCGAGGTCCGCCTGCTGCTCGGCTGCTGGACCCTCAACTCGGCGCTCCTGTTCGTCCCCGTGCTGCTGCCGAACGTCCCCGCCATCTCGATCACCGCGTTCTTCCTCGGCTTCCTCAACACCATCGGCAACGTCATCTCGCAGTCCATGCGGCAACGGATGGTGGCCCCGGGGATGCTCGGCCGCGTCGGTGGCGCCAGCCGGACCCTGGGCTACGGGCTCATGCCGGTCGGCGCGCTGCTCGCCGGGTTCGTCGCGGAGCAGTGGGGGCTGCCCGCCGTGTTCGTCGGCGCGACCGTCCTGTGCCTGCTGGCCGTCGCCTACCCGATCGCGGTCGTCCGCCAGCGGATGGTCGCGGACCTCGAGCTGCCGGCGGTCGAGCAGGAGAGGCAGACCGTCTCCGCCTGAGCCCCGACATACTGGCGGCGTGCCCCGGCTGACCCCGCCCGCGATCGCACCCGGCAGCATCTGCGCGCAGCCCCAGCCCGTCCTGCACGCCGACGGCCTGGTCCTGCGGCCCTGGAGGGCGCGCGACGCCGGCGCGGTGCAGACCGCCTACGCCGACCCCGGCATCCGCCGCTGGCACGACCGGTCGATGACCGCCGACGAGGCGGCCGCGTGGGTCGCCCACTGGGCAGGCCGGTGGCGCGACGAGACGGGTGTCGGCTGGGCCGTCACGATCGACGACGAGCCCGTCGGGCAGATCAGCCTGCGCGTGCTCCACCACGAGGACGGCCTCTCGGAGGTCTCCTACTGGGTGCTGCCGGCCGCCCGGGGACGCGGCCTCGCCACGACCGCGCTGCGCACCGTCGCCGCCTGGGGCTTCGGGACGGCCGGGCTGCACCGCATCGAGGTCGACCACTCGACCGCGAACCCGGCGTCCTGCGCCGTGGCGACCCGCGCCGGGTTCCGGCTCGAGGGCACCAAGCGCGAGGTCGCCCGCCACGCCGACGGCTGGCACGACATGCACCTGCACGCGCGCGTGGTGGGCGACCCCGAGGTCAGCTGAGCAGCTCGTGCCGGACGATCGTGGCCTCGCGGCCGGGTCCGACGCCGACCGACGAGATCCGGACGCCCGAGATCTCCTCGAGCCGCAGCAGGTAGCGCTGGGCGTTGACCGGCAGGTCGTCGAAGTCGCGGGCCCCCGAGATGTCCTCGGACCAGCCGTCGAGGTACTCGTAGATCGGCGTCGCGTGGTGGAAGTCCGACTGGTCGTACGGCATCTCGTCGAACCGGCGGCCGTTGACGTCGTAGCCCACGGCGACGGGGATCTTGTCGCGGCCCGTGAGCACGTCGAGCTTGGTGACCACGAGATCGGTCAGGCCGTTGATGCGGGCGGCGTAGCGCACCACGACGGCGTCGTACCAGCCGGTGCGCCGCGGACGGCCGGTGGTGGTGCCGAACTCGCCGCCGGTCTGCCGCAGCCACTCGCCGTCGTCGTCGAGCAGCTCCGTGGGGAACGGGCCCTCGCCGACGCGGGTGGTGTACGCCTTGGCGACGGCGACGACCCGGTCGATCCTCGTCGGCCCCACGCCCGAGCCCGTGCACGCGCCGCCGGCCGTGGCCGACGAGGACGTGACGAACGGGTAGGTGCCGTGGTCGACGTCGAGCATGGTGGCCTGGCCGGCCTCGAAGACGAGGGTCTTGCCGTCGTCCAGCGCCCGGTTGAGGAGCAGCGGGGTGTCGGCGACCAGGGGGTGCAGGCGGTCGGCGTGGCGCAGCAGGTCGTCGACCGTCTCGTCGACCGTGATGGCGCGGCGGTTGTAGACCTTCACCAGCAGGTGGTTCTTCTGGTCGAGGGCGCCCTCGACCTTCTCGCGCAGGATCTTCTCGTCGAAGAGGTCCTGGATGCGGATGCCGACGCGGTTGATCTTGTCGGAGTACGCGGGGCCGATGCCGCGACCGGTCGTGCCGATGCGGCGCTTGCCGAGGAACCGCTCGGTGACCTTGTCGAGCGTGCGGTTGTACGGGGCGATGACGTGGGCGGCCGACGACACCCTGAGGGCGGAGGTGTCGACGCCGCGCGCCTCGAGCGCGTCGATCTCCTCGAACAGCACCTCGATGTCGACCACGACGCCGTTGCCGATCACCGGGACGACGCCCGGCGAGAGGATGCCCGACGGCAGCAGGTGCAGGGCGTACTTCTCCCCGCCGATGACGACGGTGTGCCCGGCGTTGTTGCCGCCGTTGAACTTCACGACGTAGTCGGTCCGCGAGCCGAGCTGATCGGTCGCCTTGCCCTTGCCCTCGTCGCCCCACTGGGCACCGAGCACCACGACGGCCGGCATCTAGATCACCACTCCCACCCTGCCTGCGGTGCGGACCCGTGTACGGGGCCCGGGCACCGGGCGGCAGTGACCCAGTACCTCCGAGAGGGTACCGGACCGTCAAGAGATGGTCATGTCAGCGCAGGTTCGCGACCTCGTCGACGGACGTGCCGCTGTCCACCAGGAACTTCTCGCAGCGCTCGGCCTCCTCGGACTCGCCGATGGCCTCGGCGGCCTCCGCGAGCGCGAGCAGGGCCCGCAGGAAGCCCTCGTTCGGGGCGTGCGACGCGGGGATCGGGCCGCGGCCGTGCCACCCGGCGCGGCGCAGGGCGTCGAGCCCCCGGTGGTAGCCGGTCCGCGCGTAGGCGTACGCCGCGACGGGGTCGCCCTCGTCGGCCAGCGCGCCCTCGGCGAGCAGCGCCCACAGCAGCGAGGACGCCGGAGCGGCCGGCACGGCCTCGCGCGGCGAGGAGCCGCTGCTCAGTGCGGACCGGGCGTCGGCGTCGGCGCCGTCCGCGGGCAGGAGCGTCGGGGCGGGTCCGTCCAGGAGGTTCTCGTGGCTCATGCGGCCAGTCTCCCTCAGTTCCGGGTGCAGGCTCGCGACGGCGCGACTACAGTCGACCCGCCGACCTGGACCGTTGTTCGGCACGCCCAACCCCCTCACGACAGGGCGGACATGATCGAGATCTCGACGTCCTCGACGACGACGACCCTCACCGTCGCAGGCGACCTGGACCTGGCCGAGCGTGACCAGTTCCCGGAGATCGCCGCGCGGGTCGTCGGCCTGCGCCGCCAGCTGCTGGTCATCGACATGTGCCAGGTCACGTTCATGGACTCGACGGGCGCGGCGTTCCTCATCTCGCTCGCCGACGCCGGTCGCAAGCGGGGCGGCGCCACGGTCCTGCGCGGGGCGGACCCTCGCGACCTGTTCGTCATCGAGATCTGCGGCGCCCTCGAGCTGTTCCGCATCGACGCGGAGCACCACTGCGAGTCCGCCGTGAGCTCGACGGGGTTCCGCCGCCCGGACGAGGCCTCGGCCCCCGCCTAGGACTCGGGCAGCGACCCCGGGCGGACCTTCGCCCACACCAGCTTGCCGCCGCGCGACTGCCGCCAGCCCCAGTCGGCCAGGCGCTCGACGATCTGCATGCCGAACCCGCCCACCCGTCCGGGGTGCCCGTCGGTGGTGACCGGCGGCGCGGGGTTCGAGTCGGTGACCTCGATGCGCAGACCGTCGCCCGTGTCGTAGAGCTGCAGCGTCACGTGCCCGAAGCCGTGCAGCACGGCGTTGGCCACCAGCTCGGACACGACCAGCTCGGCGTTGGCGGCATCCTCGATCCCCCAGGCCTGGCAGGTGCGGACGACCGCGTGCCGGGCGCGACCGATGGAGGCCGCCTCGCTGGGCAGCGACCAGCGTCGACGGCGGGGGCTGCGCGTGCGCTCGGAGGCGTCCAGGGGCGACGGCACGCGGACGACGACCACCGCGACGTCGTCCTCCGGGTGGTCGGCGAGCCGCGACAGCAGCTCCTCCCCGATGCCCGCGGCGTCGCGCGCGGTGATCGCCGCGGCGACCGCCGTCAGGGCCACGAGCCCGTCGCGCAGGCCGCGGTCGCGCCGCTCGATCAGGCCGTCCGTGTAGTAGAGGACGACGTCGCCGGGCGCGAGGTCCACCGTCGCCGTCGTCCGCGGCACTCCCCCGAACCCGATCAGCGCGCCGCCCGCGTCGCTCAGCTGCGTGACCTGCCCGCTGCGCACGTGCAGCGCCGGCAGGTGGCCGGCGCGCGAGTACAGCAGCCGCCACGAGTCGCCCGTGCGGGTCAGGGTCGACAGGACCAGCCCCGCCGGCCGCGGGACCCGCATGCCGGCCACCAGCTGGTCGACCCGGTCGAGGACCGGGCCGGGGGTCGAGACGTCGAACATGTACGAGCGAACCACCGAGCGCAGCTGCCCCATCGCGGCGGCGGCCTCGACGTCGTGCCCGACGACGTCGCCGATGACGACGCCGACGACGTCCGCGCTCACCTGCAGCACGTCGTACCAGTCGCCGCCCACCTGGGCGTTCTCCGAGTTCGGCGCGTAGTACGTCCACACGTCGAGCCCGTCCACCTCGGCCTGCTCGGGGAGCATCGCCCGCTGCAAGGTCTCGGCCAGGCGGTGCTCGCGGTCGTAGAGCCGGGCGTTGTCGATGACGAGGCCCACGCGCCGGGCGGTCAGGTCGAGGACCGTGCGCACCGACGGCTCGATCTCGCGGAGCCCGGCACCGCCGAGCGCGTGCACCACCAGCACCCCGAGCACCCGGCGACGACCCGGGAGGGGGAACACGAGCACGCGGCGGTCCTCGGCGGCCTCGGAGCCGCCCAGCTCGCCGTCGACCTCGCGGGCCAGCCACGCCGAGGCGGTGCCGAGCCCGTACGAGCCGCTGAGCTCGAGCTCGACGGCCCGGTCGCGCTCGCCGTCGAGCAGCTCCTGGACGGCGTCCGTGCGCACGTCCCGGACCGCAGGCCCCTCGCCGTGCCGGGCGCCCTTGCCGGTCGGCGGGCGCGACCCGTCGATGCCGTCCGCCGCCCGCAGGCCGCCGTCGTTGAGGTAGAACGCGGCCCAGCCGACGACGGACCGGCGCAGCATCGTCGCGATCTCCCGCAGGGCGTGCGGCTCGTCGACGTCCATGAGCAGGTCCGACACCTGCGCGATGAGCCCGAGGCTGCGCCGCTCGCGCCGCTCGGCCTCCACCAGCGCGGCCTGCTCCGCGTCGTGCGAGATCTGCTCGGTGAGGTCCTGCAGCGCGGCGACCCAGTGCGTGAGCTGCCCGTCGTCCAGCACCGGGGACAGGTGCGCTCGGCAGGCGAAGCGGGACCCGTCGGCCCGGCGCAGCATCAGGGTGTGCGCGACCGGTTGCTGCGTCCGGAGCGCCTCCTGCAGGGGCTCGAGGTCGGGCGTCTGGAGGGCAGTGTCGGCCAGTACGTCGGACTGTCGCCGTCGTGCCTCGTCCAGGCCGTACCCTGTGACCCTCTCGAATGCGTCGTTCACCCACACGACGGGCAGACCAGGCTCGATCGCATCCAGCAAGGCGATCGGCACGGAGGTGGCCCGCAGGGCGCGGTCGCGCACGTCGACGAGATCGTGATCGTGATCGGGAAAGGGGGCAGCGTGGGAGTTGACCGCTACCACCTCCGATCGTCTAGCGTGCCGAACAGGCGAGTCGTCGAGCAGCCGGCACTGGCCTACGGCGATTGTCAGCGAAAGGAGCACCGTGCGCGACGGTAACAGCACGATCCCCGACGGGCCTGCGGACGTCTCGAAGGCCGACCAGGGCGCGGGGATCGTCGGCGAGCCCGGTGCCGTCCACGTCATCGTGGGGACGGACGCCACCCGGATCGTGCTCTCGGGAGAGGTCGACGCCGACCTCGGCGCGGAGCTGCAGGAGGCGACAGCGGAGGCCGAGCAGGTGGGTCTGCCCATCGAGGTCGACGCCCATCACGTCACGTTCATGGACTCCTCGGGCGTCGCGTTCCTCGCGCGCCTGTCCATCCGGTCGCAGCACCGGGTACGCCTCCTGCGCGTGCCGCCGACCGTGCGGTTCCTGCTCGAGGTCACGCGCATCGGCGAGCTGCTCGACGTCGTCGACGGTGACGAGTCGCAGTTCCAGCCGGTGGGCGACAGCACCAGCTAGACACACGAAAGGGCCCCCGCAGGGGCCCTTTCGCATAGCAGGACTCAGGCGCCGAGCGTGTGCCCCGCCGAGCGGAGCTGCTGGGCGGCCTCGACGAGGCGCTGCGCCATGCCGGCCTCGGCCAGCTTGCCCCAGGCGCGCGGGTCGTAGGCCTTCTTGTTGCCCACCTCGCCGTCGACCTTGAGCACGCCGTCGTAGTTGCGGAAGAAGTGGTCCGCCACCGGACGGCTGAACGCGTACTGCGTGTCCGTGTCGATGTTCATCTTGATGACGCCGTTGTCGACGGCCTCGGAGATCTCGGCCTCGGTCGAGCCGGAGCCGCCGTGGAAGACGAGGTCGAACGGGTTCGCCTTGCCGATGGCGTCGCCGACGGCCTTCTGGATGTCCGCGAGGATCGACGGGCGCAGCTTGACCGCACCCGGCTTGTAGACGCCGTGCACGTTGCCGAACGTGAGGGCCGTCAGGTAGCGGCCCTTCTCGCCCGCACCGAGCGCCTTGACCGTGGCCAGGCCGTCCTCGACGGTCGTGTACAGCTTGTCGTTGATCTCGGCCGTGTGGCCGTCCTCCTCGCCACCGACCACGCCGACCTCGATCTCGAGGATCGTGCGGGCGGCGACGGAGAGCTCGAGGAGCTCCTCGGCGATCAGCAGGTTCTCGTCGAGCGGCACGGACGAGCCGTCCCACATGTGCGACTGGAACGTGGGGAGCTTGCCGGCCTTGACCTGCTCGATCTCGAGCGCGAGCAGCGGCCGCACCCAGGAGTCGAGGTTCTGCTTGGCGCAGTGGTCGGTGTGCAGCGCGACGGTGATCGGGTAGCCCTTGGCCACCTCGGCCGCGTACGCCGCGAGCGCGAGCGAGCCGGCGACGCGGTCCTTGACGGTCGCGCCGGACGCGTACTCGGCGCCGCCGACGGAGACCTGGATGATGCCGTCGGACTCTGCCTCGGCGAAGCCCTGCAGGGCGGCGGTGACACTCTGGGACGAGGTGACGTTCACGGCCGGGTAGGCGAACTTGCCCGCCTTCGCCCGGTCGATCATCTCGGCGTACACCTCGGGGGTGGCGATGGCCATCTGCAGCATCTCCTGCGGGTTGTGGGAGGGGTATCAGGAAGATTCTGGCACGCCTGCGCGAGGCGCCGTCCGGGACGTTCTACCCCTGGACAGCGTGCTGCGAGATCCACGCGTGCATCGCGATCGCCGCGGCCGCGCCCGCGTTGATCGAGCGGGTCGAGCCGAACTGCGCGATGTGCAGGACGTCGACGACGGCGTCGCGCGCGGCGTCCGAGAGCCCGACGGACTCCTGGCCGAACAGCAGCACGCACGCGCGCGGGAGCGGGTACCCCTCGAGCGCCACGGAGCCGGGCAGGTTGTCGACGCCGAGCACGGGGATGCCCTCGGCGGACGCCCACGCCAGCAGGTCCTCGACCGTCGGGTGGTGGCGGACGTGCTGGTAGCGGTCGGTCACCATGGCGCCGCGGCGGTTCCAGCGGCGGTTGCCGACGATGTGCACCTCGGCCGCCAGGAACGCGTTGGCGGTGCGGACCACCGAGCCGATGTTCATGTCGTGGGCCCAGTTCTCGATGGCCACGTGGAACGGGTGCCGGCGGGTGTCCAGGTCGGCGACGATCGCCTCGAGGGACCAGTACCGGTAGCGGTCGACGACGTTGCGGCGGTCGCCCTCCGCCAGCAGCACGGGGTCGTACCGGTCGCTGACGGGCCACTCGCCCGTCCACGGGCCCACCCCGACCTCCGCGCGCTCCTCGTCCACGGGCGCCACGGTAACCGCAGCCTCAGCCCGGTGTGACCTCCAGCTCCACGACGGCCCAGCTCAGGGGCGGCAGCCGCAGGCTCACGCTGCCGTCGTCGGCACCCACGCCGTCGAGCGGGACCAAGCCCACCCGGTCCTGGGCCTCCTGCGAGTTCGAGGTGTGCCGGTCGCCGCCGTCCGGCACGGTCAGCACCTCGGCGCGCGTGACCCGGCCCGTCGCCCAGCCCCGTAGGTCGACCGTGACCTCGGCGTCCTCGTCGAGACCCCGGTGCGCCAGGAACAGGGCGACCCGGCCGTGCTCCTCGTCCCAGGTGGCGGAGACGTCGACCAGGTCGACGGCGTCGAACCTCGAGGTGTCGTACCGGTCGGACGTGACGGCCGCCCGCAGGACCACCCCGCGGGCGAGGGCCGCCGTGCGCGCGAACGGCCAGAAGATCGACTGCCGCCACGCGGGTCCGCCCTCCTCGGAGCGGATCGGCGCGATGACGTTGACCAGCTGCGCCTGGTTGGCGATCTTCACGCGGTCGCCGTGGCGCAGCAGCGAGTTGAGCAGGGTGCCGACGACGACGGCGTCGGTGACCGAGTACTCGTCCTCGATGATCCGCGGGTGCTCCTTCCAGACGCCGGCCTTCTCGATGACGTGCGGCTGGTCCTCGGTGTCCCGGCCGGACTGGTACCAGACGTTCCACTCGTCGAACGAGAGGTCGATGTGCTTCTTGTGCTTGCCGCGGGCGCGCACGGCGTCGGCCGTGGAGACGACGGACTCGATGAAGTAGTCCATGTCGACGGCGCTGGCCAGGAAGCTCGCGTGGTCGCCGTCGTGCTCCTGGTAGTAGGCGTGCAGCGAGACGTAGTCGACCTCGTCGTAGGTGTGCCCGAGCACGGTCTGCTCCCACGCGCCGAACGTCGGCATCGCCGAGCTCGACGAGCCGCAGGCGACCAGCTCGATGCGCGGGTCCACCAGCCGCATGGCCTTGGCCGCCTCGACCGCGAGCCGGCCGTACTCGTCGGCGGTCTTGGCGCCCATCTGCCACGGGCCGTCCATCTCGTTGCCCAGGCACCACAGGCGGATGTCGAACGGGTCCTCGTGGCCGTTCTTGCGCCGCCGGTCGGACAGCTCAGTGCCGCCGGGGTGGTTGGCGTACTCGACCAGCGCGCGGGCCTCCTCGACGCCGCGGGTGCCCAGGTTCACGGCCTCCATGACCTCGACCCCGGCCACCCGCGACCAGTCCATGAACTCGTGCAGGCCGAAGGCGTTGGACTCGACGGTGTGCCAGGCGCCGTCGAGCCGGCGGGGGCGGTCCGGGCCGACCCCGTCCTCCCAGGCGTACCCCGAGACGAAGTTGCCGCCCGGGTACCGGATCACCGTGGCGCCCAGCTCCTTGACCAGGTCGAGCACGTCGCGGCGGAAGCCCTGCTCGTCGGCCGCGGCGTGGCCGGGCTCGTAGATGCCGGTGTAGACGCACCGGCCCATGTGCTCGACGAACGACCCGAAGATCCGTCGGGGGACCTCGCCGACGACGAAGTCGCGGTCGAGCGTGACGCGTGCGCGGGACATGGGTCTCCTTGCATCTCTGTGACGAGGGGGTGCTACTGACCGCCGAAGCCGGTGGTGGCGAACCCGCGGATGATCTGGCGCTGGAAGAAGAGGAAGACGACGACCAGCGGGATCGCCGCCAGCACGGCCGACGCCATGACCTGCGCGTACTGCAGGCCGTAGGCGCTCTTCACGGTCTGCAGCCCCACGGGCAGCGTCATGAGCGACGAGTCGCTGGTGGCGATGAACGGCCACAGGAAGTTGTTCCATGCCGCGATGAACACGAAGATCGCGACGGCCGCGAGGATGGGCCGCGACAGGGGCAGCACGATCGACCAGAACACCCGCAGGCGTCCGGCACCGTCGATCCGGGCGGCGTCCTCGAGCTCGATCGGCACCTGGTCGAAGAACTTCTTGAGGATGAACACCATCGCCGGCGCGACCACCTGCGGCAGGATGATCGCCCAGTAGGTGTCGACGAGGTTGAGCGTGAGCATCTCGTAGAACAGCGGGACGATGAGCACCTGCGGCGGGATGATGATCGACGCGATCATCCCCCAGAACAGCCAGCGCCGGCCGGCGAAGTCGAGCCGCGAGAAGCCGTAGGCGGCCAGCGCCGACACCACGAGCGTGATGAGCGTGACCGCCGTGGCCGTCAGCAGGCTGTTCCAGGTCCAGAGCGGGATGTTCCCCTGGCTCAGCACGTTCGAGTACGCGTCGGTGGTGAAGCCGCTCTTCGGGAAGAACGACACGGGTGTCGCCGCCGCGTCCGTCTCGGACTTGAACGAGGTGACGAGGGCCCACAGGAACGGCAGGAGCCAGAGCAGGGCGAGCACCACGAGGGCGACGAGCGCCCCGATGCGGCCGGGGCTGGCGAAGCGCTCACCGATGCGCAGGCCCGCGCGTTCGGCGAACCGGCCGCGGGGGTGGTGGGCGACGGGCTGGGTGGTGGGCTCGGTGGTGATGGCGGTCATCAGGCGCTCCTGCGGGACGTCAGCCGGACCTGTCCGACCGAGATGATGACGATGAGGGCGAAGAAGATGTACGCGATGGCCGACGCGTACCCGAACCGGTAGCCGGTGAAGCCCGTCTCGAAGATGTACATGACGACCGGCCGCGTGACGCCGGCGGGGCCGCCGTTCGTCATGACGTAGATCTGGTCGAACACCTTGAGCGAGGCCAGGATCTGCAGCATCACGATGAGCACCGTGGTGGGGCCCAGCTGGGGGACGGTGATCGAGCGCAGCTGCCGCCACCTACCGGCGCCGTCGAGGGCGGAGGCCTCGTACTGCTGCTCCGGGATGTTCTGCAGCGCGGTCAGGTAGAGCAGGAAGTTGAACCCCACGGTCCACCAGGTCGTCATGACGACCACGGCGAACATCGCCCAGGTCGGGTCCTGCAGCCATGCCACCGGATCGACGCCGACGAAGCCCAGCAGGTAGTTCACGAGCCCGAGCTGGGGGTTGTACATCCAGATCCAGAACTGCGCCGCGACGGTGGACGCCAGCAGGAACGGCATGAAGAACGAGAGCCGCCACAGCCACTGGCCGGGCAGCCCCTGGTGCACGAGCAGCGCGAGAGCCAGCGCGACGATGACGAGCGGGATCGTCGACAGCACCGTGAACCACAGGGTGTTGAGCAACGAGCGCCACATGATCGGGTCGCGCAGCGCCTCGGCGTAGTTCGCGAAGCCGATGAGCTCGCCGTTCGCGCCCGTGATGCTCTCGCCGGTGAAGCTGAGGTAGAAGCCGTGGATCAGCGGCCAGATGAGGAACATCGCGAAGACGACGACGAAGGGCGCGACGAACGCCCAGCCGATCCGGTTGTTCCGGTTGCGGGCCGAGCGCTCGCCGGCCCGGACCTGCTCCGAGCCTGCGCGCGTGCCGGCGGCGACGCTGAGGGCTGCCGTGGACATGTTCGACTCCTTCCGGTCAGACGGGGTTCGGCTTGGAGAGCTGGACGTTGACGCGTCGGACGAAGGCGTTGAAGCCCTCGGCCGCGTCGGATCCGTCCAGGTAGACGCCCTGCACGGTCTCGAGGAAGTAGTTCTGGAAGTCGCTGCCGGACCCGGTGAACCACGCCTCGGGGTCGTAGTTGAGGATCTCCGCGGCCGGGGCGTAGTGCGCCTGCGGCAGGAGCGCCTGGTACTCGGCGCTCTTCACGACGGGCTGGAACGCCGGGATGTGCCCGGCCTCGGCCCACGCGAGGGAGTTCGTGAGGATGTCCGCCACGAACCGGTAGGTCGCCCGCCGCTGGTCCGCGTTCGGGCTCGACTGGTGCGGGAGCGTGAACGCGTGCGAGTCGGCGTACGCCGCTGGCGTGCCGAAGAGGGTCGGGATCGGCTGGGCGTCGAAGTTGATGCCGGCGTTCTTGGCGGTCGGCAGCTCCCAGACGCCGGTGAAGAACATGCCGCTCTCCCCCGACATGAACTCGGAGACGGCCGTGCCGTAGTCGCCGCTGGGGGTGCAGATCGTGCCGTCCAGCAGCTGCTGGACGAACTCGAGCGACGAGACCGCGGCGTCCTTGTCGACCTCGGCCCGCGGGCCGGACAGGTCGAAGTCGGCGCCGTGCTGCTTGTACAGCGTGTAGAACAGCCGCCACATCTGGGCGCCGTCGCCGAGGTACCCGTAGGACAGCCCGTGCTTGCCGGTCACGCCCTGCATGGCCCGGGCGACCTCGAGGAACTGGTCCGGGCTGTCGATCGGCGCGAGCTGCCCGTCGCTGCCGAGCACACCGGCCTGCTCGGCCACGTCGAGGTTGTACATCATGATGAACGGGTGCGAGTCGAGGGCGATCGAGTACTGCTTGCCGTTCAGCCCGCCCTTGGCCCAGACCCGGTCGAGGAAGTCCGACTCGTGCACGCCGTTCTCGGCCAGCAGGTCGAGGTCCCAGGGGTCCAGCAGCCCGCCCGGCGCGTATCCGGCCACGCGTGAGGCGTGCATGATCGCCGTGTCGGGCGCGCGTCCGCCGACGCTCGCCATGGCGAGCTTGGTGTAGTACGGCGCCCCCCAGGCCAGCACGGTCTGGGTGGCCTCGTACCCGTGGTTCAGCGCGTTGACGTCGTCGACCAGGCCGGCCATGTTGATGCCGTCGCCGCCGCTGAGCAGGTGCCAGAAGGCGAGCTCGCGGACGCCGTCCGCGGCCGAGGCGCCGGGCGCGCAGCCGGCCAGGCTGCCCACCGCGGCGAGGCCACCGACGGCGGCCAGGGAGCCGACGAGCATCTGCCGCCGGGTGATGCCCGAGGGGGGCGGGGGTGCCGCGAGCGTGCGCGGCCGATGGTGCAGTGCCATGCCCTCACTCCTTCGTGAGACACAACTTCCGGTGCAGGTCGGCGTCCTTGCCGTGCCCGGTTCGTAGCATTACATCGTTGGAATGGATGCGCAACAGATCGGGCGACACCAGTCAGATGTGTCGTGACCTCAGCCCGTGCTGGCGCGGACCACCACGCGGTGCGGGACGACGACCTGTCGCGCGGCACGGCTGGGGTCGTCGATGCGGTCGCTGAGCAGGTCGAGCGCGGTCGTGGTGTAACCGCGCAGGTCGAACGCCACGGTCGTCAGAGGAGGGACCGCGAACCTGGCTCCCCCGATGTCGTCGAAACCCGCCACCGCGACGTCCTGCGGCACCCGCAGCCCCCGCTCCCACAGGACGCTGAGCACCCCGAACGCCATGGAGTCCGTGAAGCAGAAGAACGCGTCGGGCACGGCGTGCGAGTCCAGGAAGGCTCGCGTCGCGCCGACCGCCTCGACCATGGTCCAGACGGCCGTCGGGATCTCGAGCGACGGGTCGTGGGCGACGCCGGCGGCCGCGAGCGCCAGCCGGTACCCCTCGGTGCGCTGCCGCGCGGCCGCCGTCTCGACCGGTCCGGGCGGCCCGACGACCGCGATGCGCCGCCGACCCGTCGCCAACAGGTGCTCGGTCATGTCCTGCGCTGCCCGCACGCTGTCCACGCCGACGTGGTCGGCGCGGTCCTGCAGCACCTCGCCGATGAGCACCGTCGGCGGCAGCGGACCGGCGACCACCGGGACCACCGAGTCCTCGAGCGAGACGGGGTTGAGCACCAGCCCGTCGACCAGGTGCGACCGCGCCCGGGACAGCAGCGCCCGCTCGCGCTCGGGCTCGGCGGCCGTCTCCTCGATCTGCACCGACCAGCCGCGCGCGTGCCCCTCCTCGACGAAGTGGTGCGCGAGCTCGGCCGAGTACGCCGTCGACAGGTCCGGCAGGGCGAGCGCGATCAGCCCGTACCGGCCGTTGCGCAGCCCCCGGGCGCCCAGGTTGGGCACGTAGTCGAGCTCCGCGAGGGCTCGCTCCACCCGTTCGCGGGTCTCCGGGCGCACGAAGACCACGCCGTTGATGACGTTGGAGACGGTCTTGGGCGACACGCCCGCGCGGGCTGCGACGTCCTTCACGGTGGCCCGCACGGCGCCATTGTTCAGCACGGCGCCGCGCAGGGTCTGCTCACCTCGCGCACAGGTTCCTCAGGAGCCCTTAACTTTCCGGCCCGTAGGCTGAGCGCCATGCTGATGACGACCGTTCTCCCGGCCGCCGGAACCCTGGGGGCCCTGGGCCCCGACTTCCTCGACCCGCAGCACCTGATCGACTCGTTCGGGACGTGGGTGCTCCTCGGCATCATGGCGATCGTCTTCATCGAGGTCGGTCTGCTGTTCCCCATCCTGCCCGGCGACTCGCTGCTGTTCACCGCGGGTGCGCTCGTCGCCCAGGAGAACCTCCAGGTCAACATCAACATCTGGGGCCTGTGCGCGCTGATGATCGTCACGGCCTACGCGGGGACGCAGACGGGCTACCTGATCGGCCGCAAGCTCGGGCCGAAGGTGTTCAGCAAGCCGGACTCGCGGTTCTTCAAGCAGAAGTACATCGACCAGACGTACGCCTACTTCGACAGGTACGGCGGCCGGACGCTGATCGTCGCGCAGTTCATCCCCTTCGTGCGGACGTACGCCTCCGTCGCGGCCGGCGTCGGCAAGATGCCCTACCGGCACTTCGCACTCTTCAACGCGATCGGCGTCGTGCTCTGGGCCGGTGGCGTGACGATGCTCGGGTACCTGCTGGGCAACATCTCCTTCATCAAGAACAACATCGAGGTGCTGCTGGTCCTCGTCGTGTTCATCTCGGTGGCACCGGTGCTGGTCGAGGTGTGGCGCAAGCGCCGCCGCGCGAAGGCCGGGCTCCCCGCCGACGAGGGCCGTGACGAGCGGTACGACGAGCAGGCGGAGCGCGACGAGGTCGAGCGCAAGGCGTTCGGCGCGTGACCCATCACGGCCCGCGAGAGATCCGGTCGTGGCTGTCGGACATGGATGGCGTGCTGGTGCACGAGGGCACGGCCCTGCCCGGCGCCGCCGAGTTCGTCAAGGCGCTGCGCGACGGTGAGCGACCGTTCCTCATCCTCACCAACAACTCGATCTTCACCACGCGCGACCTGCGCGCCCGGCTGGCGGCGTCCGGCATCGACGTCCCGGAGGACGCGATCTGGACCTCGGCGCTCGCGACCGCCCAGTTCCTCACCGACCAGATGCCCGGCGGCTCGGCGTACGTCATCGGCGAGGCCGGGCTGACCACCGCGCTGTACGAGGCCGGCTACACGCTGACCGCCGCCCAGCCCGACTTCGTGGTGCTCGGGGAGACGCGGACCTACTCGTTCGAGGCGATCACGCAGGCCATCCGCCTGATCCAGGGCGGCGCGCGGTTCATCGCCACCAACCCCGACGTCACCGGCCCGTCCGCCGACGGCGACCTGCCGGCCACCGGGGCCGTCGCCGCCATGATCAGCGCCGCGACGGGCCGCCAGCCGTACTTCGTCGGCAAGCCCAACCCGATGATGATCCGGTCCGCGCTCAACCGCATCGACGCCCACTCGGAGACCACCGTCATGGTGGGCGACCGGATGGACACCGACGTCGTCGCCGGGATCGAGGCCGGGCTGCGCACGTTCCTGGTGCTGTCCGGCTCCACGCGGCTGGCCGACGTCGAGCGCTTCCCGTTCCGGCCGACCGAGATCCTGGACTCGGTCCAGGACCTGGTCGAGCGGGTCTGACTAGAAGCTGACCTCGGGTGCCGCGCGCACGCTGGGCTCGTCGGCCTCGAAGTACTCGGCGCGCTCGATGTGGAACGCGCCCGCGATGACGTTGGACGGGAACGACTCGACCTTGGTGTTCAGCTCGCGGACGTTCGCGTTGTAGAACCGGCGGCCGGCGGCGATGCGGTCCTCGGTGTTGGTGAGCTCGGCCTGCAGCTGCTGGAAGTTCTCGCTGGCCCGCAGCACCGGGTACGCCTCGGCGACGGCGAAGAGCCGGCCGAGTGCCTGGGTCAGCTGGTTCTCCTGGGCGGCCTGCTCGGCCGGGCCCGACCCGGCGCCGATCGCGGCCGCCCGAGCGCGGGCGACCTCCTCGAACACGCCCTTCTCGTGGGCCGCGTAGCCCTTGACGGACTCGACGAGGTTCGGGATCAGGTCGTGCCGGCGGTGCAGCTCGACGTCGATCTGCCGCCAGGCCTCCTGCACGAGGTTCCGCAGCCGGATGAAGCCGTTGTAGGTCGAGACGGCCCAGATCAGCGCGATGACGACGATCACGGCGAGGACGATCAGGACGATGACACCGGTGCTCACAGCGCAGGCCTCTCAGCGGTCGGTCAGGTCAGCCGATCGTAGCGTCGAGGGGGTCGTACCCGTGGTCGAGCCACACGTGCCGCGGGATCGAGCGGACGACCGCGGAGAGCAGGCCGAGCCGCGTCGCCATGGTCTCGAGCGCTGAGGACCCGGGCTCCCACGAGATGATCCACGTGCCCTCGATGCGCCACGGCGTGACCGAGCCGTCGCGCAGCAGCCGCTCCATCAGGCGCGGGTGCACGATCGCGTGCCCGACCTGCGCGTCGGACGCCTTGACGCGGAACTCCTTGTTGAACGCCTCGGACTCGAACTGGATGTCCTGGCCGCCGAACAGCTTGTCCAGCTTGGCGCCGAACCCGTCGCGGGTCACCTCGACGGTCGGCAGGTACGCCGGCAGCCCCAACGCGACCACGTGGGCCGTGTGGGTCGACTTGTCCTTGTCGTCGCCCGTGGTCCACGTGTACGTGAACGAGACGGCCGGGTGCCCGTCGAAGACGCCGCGCAGCACCTCGGTCGCCCGCCGGTCGCGGCCCTGACCGAACGGCTGGGCGTCCGAGAGGTGGACCAGCGTCGGGTCCGAGGCCTCGTAGGTCCAGCGGTTGCGCAGCGCCCACTGCTGGAACGCCTCCTGACGCTTCTTCTGCATCATGTAGGCGAGCACGGCGACGATGACGACGCCGAGCGCGACGATCGCGAAGATGACGCCGTTCACGGTCAGGCGAGCCCGAGGTCGGACAGGCTGAACAGGTAGTGGTACGGCACGCCGAGCGCCTCGATCTTGGCCTGGGCGCCGGTGGCCCGGTCGACGATGACGGCGACCCCGAGCACCTCGGCCCCGACCTCGCGCGCGGCCTCGACGGCCGCGATGGGCGAGCCGCCGGTGGTCGAGGTGTCCTCGAGGATCACGACCTTGCGACCGGCGATGTCCGGACCCTCGATGCGGCGCTGCATGCCGTGCGCCTTGGCCTCCTTGCGGACGACGAACGCGTCGAGGTCCTGCCCGCGGCTCGCGGCGGCGTGCAGCAGGCTCGTGGCGACGGGGTCGGCGCCGAGCGTCAGGCCGCCGACGGCGTCGATCTCCGCCGTCCCGAGGCCGACTTCCTCCAGCCGGTCCAGCAGCAGGTGACCGATCAGCGGCGCGGCCCGGTGGTGCAGCGTCACGCGGCGCAGGTCGACGTAGTAGTCGGCCTCACGGCCGGACGACAGCGTGACCTTCCCGTGCACGACCGCGAGGGTCTTGATGAGCTCGAGCAGCTGCTCGCGGGGCGTCGGGGAGAGGTCGGTGCTCACGGCCGTCAGGCTACTCGGACTCCTGCAGCGCCCGGCGGTAGCGCCCGAACGCGCGCACGGCCGAACGGGGGGCCATGCGGGCGACCGCGGACAGGGTGCGGTAGCGCACGCTGGGCGTCGAGATGACCGCCCCGCGGCGGACGTCGGCAAGGCCCGTGGCCACGACGTCCTCGGCGTTGAGCCAGGCGATCTCCGGGTACGCGGTCGTGTCGATCTGTCCGCGCTCGTGGAACTCGGTGTGCACGAACCCCGGGCAGAGGGCCGTCGCGGTGACCCCCGTGCCGCGCAGCTCGACCGCGAGCCCCTCGGTGAACACCCGGACCCACGCCTTGTGGGCGGAGTACGTGCCCGACGCGAGGAGGGCGGCGACGGACGCGACGTTGAGGATGGCGCCGCGGCCGCGCTCGACCATGGCGCCCGCGGCGGCGTGGGAGAGGACCAGCACGGCCTTCACCATGACGTCCAGCGCGGCCTCCTCGGCGGCGAGGTCGCCGGTGACGAACCGCTGGTTCAGGCCCAGGCCCGCGTTGTTGACCAGCAGCCCGACCGGTCGCTCGGTGGCGCGCAGGCGGTCGGCCACGCGCTCGACGTCGGCGCGGACGGAGAGGTCGGCCACGAGCACCTCGGCGCGGACGCCCGCGGCGGCCTCGAGCTGCGCGGCGAGCCGGGTCAGCCGCTCCTCGTTGCGCGCCACCAGGACGACGTCGTGCTTGGCCGTGGCCAGCTGCCAGGCGAACTCCAGACCGAGCCCGGCGCTGGCGCCGGTGATGAGTGCGGTTGCCATGGGGACCACCCTACGGATCGGTCCCGGCCGTCGCGCGCCGCTGTGGAGCGCACCATCCGGGCGTCGGTGCCGGCACGTAGGGTGTGCGCGTGACTGACGGGTGGGGTGGCGACGTGCCGGACTGGCCTCTCGACGAGGAGCCGCCGTTCGACCCGTTCTACGACGCCGCGCCGCCGGAGCACGAGCCCGCGCGCGGCGGCCGCGCCGAGCCGCCCGCGCGGCCCGACATCCCCCGCGAGGTCGCCCAGGTGCTCGACCCCGAGGCGGCGCTGGCCGCCGCGGCCGAGGTGCTCCACAGCGTGTGGGGGTACGGCGCCTTCCGTGGCGAGCAGGCCGAGATCATCGACACCGTGGTCCGCGGCGGCGACGCCCTGGTGCTCATGCCCACCGGCGGCGGCAAGTCGCTCTGCTACCAGGTCCCCGCGCTGGTCAGGCAGGGCACGGGCGTCGTCGTCTCGCCGCTCATCGCCCTCATGCAGGACCAGGTCGACGCCCTGTCCGCGCTGGGCGTGCGCGCCGGGTTCCTCAACTCGACGCAGCAGTCGTTCGAGCGTCGGACGGTCGAGGACGCGTACCTCGCCGGCGAGCTCGACCTGCTGTACCTCGCGCCCGAGCGCCTGCGCGTGCGGGAGACCATCGAGCTGCTGGACCGCGGCACGATCGCGCTGTTCGCCATCGACGAGGCGCACTGCGTGTCCCAGTGGGGGCACGACTTCCGGCCCGACTACCTGCAGCTGTCGATGCTGCACGAGCGCTGGCCCGAGGTCCCCCGCATCGCGCTGACCGCCACGGCTACCGAGCAGACGCACGCGGAGATCGCGCAGCGCCTGCAGCTCGGGGACGCCAAGCACTTCGTCGCCAGCTTCGACCGGCCCAACATCCAGTACCGGATCGCGCCCAAGGACAAGCCCCGCGACCAGCTGCTCACCCTCCTGCGCACCGAGCACGAGGGCGACGCGGGGATCGTCTACTGCCTCTCGCGGAACTCGGTCGAGCAGACCGCGCAGTTCCTGGTCGACCACGGCGTGCCGGCGCTGCCGTACCACGCGGGCCTCGACCGGAACGTGCGGGCGCGCAACCAGTCGACGTTCCTGCGCGAGGACGGGATCGTGATGGTCGCGACCATCGCGTTCGGCATGGGCATCGACAAGCCCGACGTGCGGTTCGTCGCGCACCTCGACCTGCCGAAGTCCGTCGAGGGCTACTACCAGGAGACCGGCCGCGCGGGCCGCGACGGTCTGCCGTCCACCGCGTGGCTCGCGTACGGGCTGGCCGACGTGGTGCAGCAGCGCCGCATGATCGATACGTCCGAGGGCGACGCCGCCCACAAGCGCCGGCTGACCGCGCACCTCGACGCGATGCTCGCCCTCTGCGAGACGGTCTCGTGCCGCCGGGTGCAGCTGCTCAACTACTTCGGCCAGCCCTCGGAGCCCTGCGGCAACTGCGACACCTGCCTCACGCCGCCCGAGTCGTGGGACGGGACCGTCGCCGCGCAGAAGATGCTGTCGACGGTCGTCCGGCTCGAGCAGCGCGGGCAGCGGTACGGCGCCGGGCACCTGGTCGACATCCTGCTCGGCAAGGTGACCCCGCGGATCACGCAGCTCGGGCACCAGGACCTCTCGACGTTCGGCGTCGGCAAGGACCTGTCCGACGGCGAGTGGCGCGGGGTCGTCCGGCAGCTGCTGGCCATGGAGCTTCTCGGCGTCGACACCGACGGCTACGGGACGCTGCGGCTGGCGCCGGACAGCGCCGACGTCCTGCGCGGGGCGCGCGAGGTCCGGCTGCGCCGCGAGACCGAGAAGGTCGTGCGGACGCGCGGGTCGCGTTCCAGCCGGCCGACGGCCGCGGCGGACCTGTCGGACGACGCCCTCGAGCTGTTCGAGGTGCTGCGGGCCTGGCGGGCGGGCGTGGCCAAGGAACAGGGCGTGCCCGCGTACGTGGTGTTCCACGACGCGACCCTGCGCGAGGTGGTCACGCAGCGGCCGACGTCGCTGGAGCAGCTGGGCGGGATCAGCGGCATCGGTGCGGCCAAGCTCGAGCGGCACGGGCCCGGGCTGCTCGCGGCGCTGGCGGGGGTCGGCGAGCCGGTCTGACCCGCAATCCGCTGGACCGGCTCTGGTGCACTGGACCTCATGTTCCGGTACGAGTCCGACCCGCGCGTCGGTGACTGGCTGAGCCCCCGGCTCGGCCCGTTCGGCGCGACCGTCGGCTCGCTGGTGCCGCGGGGCTTCGAGGCCTACGCGCGCGTCCTGCACCCGATGCTCGACGTCGCGTGGGCACCCGTCTCCTGGGCCGAGGTCGCCCGGACCACCGGGCGGGTGCTGCACCCGACAGCCCAGTCGTGGCGGGTGGCGGGCCGCTCGGCGGTGCACGCCGGCCGGCCGTCGGACGAGCCCGCCGACGGCGAGTGGCCCGGCGACGATCCGGCCGAGGGCTCGCTCCCGGCGCCCGAGCTGCGCGCGCTCTCGCGGGTGCTGGGGCGGCACACCGCCGACGCCCTCGTCGCGGCGTTCTGGGAGGGCTCGGGCTGGGACGGCGGGTGGCAGGTGGTGGCGTGGTGGTCCGACGACCCCGACGCGACGCCGCCCCCGCCTCGTCGCGCGCCCGACGCACTCGCGCCGGCGGTCCTGCGAGGCCCGAAGCTCGAGCTCCCGCACCGCGCCCACGTCCTGTTCCGCGCCGCGCCCAGCGACCTCGAGGCGCTCGCCGACGGTCGGGCCGTGGCGGACGTCGAGCCGTTCGACCCGGGCTTCCGGACACCGAACCTGCTCTGGCCCGACGATCGCTCGTGGTGCCTGGCGACCGAGGTCGACCTCGACTCGACCGTCGTCGGCGGGACCCGCGCGCTGGTCGACGACCTGCTCGCGGCGCCGGACCTGGAGGTCCTGGAGGTGGCTGAGACCGACTCGCTGGGCTGGTTCGACGACCAGGTCAACGTGCCCTGATCAGGCCCCGAACCGGCGGCGCTGGAGCTCGCGGACCTCGTCGTCGAGGCCGGGCACGGGACCCTCGACGAGGATGCCCGGGGCGACGGCGTTGATCGGGAGGGCGGCGACCGGGGCGGCGGGGACGCCCCAGCCCGCCAACCAGCCGCCGGTCTGCTCCGACGACGTCACGTAGACGATCCGGCCCAGGCCGACCCAGGCGTGGGCCGCCGCGCACATCGGGCAGTGCTCGCCCGACGTGTAGACGGTCGCTGCCGCGCGCTCCTCGGGCGTGAGGTGGTTCGCCGACCAGCGGGCGATCTCGAACTCGGGGTGGCGGGTCTGGTCGCCGTCCTTGACGCGGTTGCGGTCCTCGAAGCGGACCCGGCCGTCGGCGTCGACCAGGACGGAGCCGTAGGGCTCGTCGCCGTCGTCGAGGGCTTCGCGCGCGAGCTCGACGGCCCGGGTCAGGTGGATGAGGTCGGCGTCCGTGATCGTCACGGGGTCAGCCTGCCGTCGAGGGCGGGGCCGAGACCAGCGCACCGCGCCGGACGGACGTCGGTGGCGCAGACTCGGGGCATGACGCTCAGCACCCAGGTCCAGCTCCTCCGCCGGCCGCAGGGGTGGCCCGTCCCCGAGGACTTCCGCACGGTCGCCGTCGAGCTGCCCGACCTCGGACCGGACCAGGTGCGCGTGGCCAACGAGTTCCTCTCCGTCGACCCGTACATGCGCGGGCGGATGAACGACGAGGAGTCGTACACGCCGCCGTTCGCGCTCGGCGAGACGATGACCGGCGGCGCGGTCGGTCGGGTGGTCGAGTCGACGTCGTCGCAGGTGCCGGTGGGTGCCGCGGTCACCCACGGGCTCGGCTGGCGCGACGTGGCGCAGGGTTCCGCGGACGGGTTCCGCGTGGTCCAGGACGGCGTCCCACTGTCCGCGTACCTCGGGGTGCTCGGGATGACGGCGTTCACCGCGCACCTCGGGCTGCTGGAGATCGCGCAGATGAAGCCCGGCGAGGTCGTGTTCGTCTCCGGGGCGGCCGGGGCCGTCGGGTCGATGGTCGGGCAGATCGCGCAGCTCAATGGCGCGTCACGCGTGATCGGGTCGGCGGGGTCGGCCGAGAAGGTCGCGCTGGTGCAGGAGAAGTACGGGTTCGACGCCGCGTTCGACTACAAGGACGGGCACATCTACCGGCAGCTGCGGGCCGCGGCGCCGGACGGGATCGACGTGTACTTCGACAACGTCGGCGGGGTGCACCTCGAGGCGGCGCTCGGGACCCTGCGGCGCGGCGGGCGCGTGGCGGTGTGCGGTGCCATCTCCGGGTACAACGACGAGCAGGCGCAGCCCGGGCCCCGCAACATGGCGCGGATCATCCAGCAGGGGCTGACCCTCAAGGGCTTCACCGTCGGGTTCCACACCCAGCACTACCCGGCGTTCCTGGCGGACATGCGTGAGTGGTTCACCACCGGGCAGATCGCGTACGACGAGACGGTGATCGACGGCCTGGACCACGCGGTGGACGCGTTCCTCGCGATGATGCGCGGCGAGACCACGGGGAAGACCGTCGTCAGGCTGTGAAGCGTTGCTCGGTGAGCGCCACGACCGGCGCGGCCGTGCGCGAGTACACGTAGGTCAGCGGGGCGGCCAGCAGGACGAGCAGCCAGTCGGACAGGTAGGCGATCCCGACGGTGAGCACCAGCAGCGCCGCGAACCCCAGGGTGACCAGGGGCTTGGTGGCGACGAAGTACGCGCCGAGTCGGCCGACGTCGCGCGTGCGGAACGAGAAGAGCGCGCTGAGCACGAGCGCGTGGCCGGACCAGAGGACGAGCAGCAGGGCCAGCGCCGCCAGCACGATCCCGAGCGGCGCCGGCAGACCGGCGTCGGCCAGGTGCGTGAGGTTGACGGCGATCACGGCGAGCACGACGAGCGTCGGCACCCACCAGCGCAGCACGTCGAGCGCGTCGAGCCGGTAGCCGCGCCAGAAGTGCCGGGCGGGCGACAGGTCGCGGTCACGCGCGAACACCCGCCACGCGAACAGGGCGGCGGCGACCGACGGCGCGAAAGGCACGCACGCCAGCGCGAACAGGGGGATGCTCCTCGCGTCGCGGTCCAGCACCTGCACGAGGACCAGGCCGGGTGCGCTGGTCAGGAGCAGCAGCACCTCGACCACGAGGAACCAGTACACGGCCGCCGACGAGCGCGCGAGCAGGCCGGGGCCGATCTCGTCGTCGCTCCTCGCCGCCATGGCCGTCATCCGACCACACCCGCCGGACTCACGACCGGCGGGCTGCGCACGTCCGCCTCCGGGCGACAGCTCGGTCCGAAAGTATCGGCCTCCTGCGGGTCGCCCACGGTCCGACGGTGCAGGCCACCATGACGGTTGTCTCTCCTCGTCCTGACCGCGGCGTACGGGTGCGTTGCGGCGACGCGCGCCCCGGGCGTCGGGGCGGTGGTGCTACGTTCGAGCCGATAGTTGCGACGACCGGATGGACCCCCATGACCGCCCCCAGCGCATCCCCCGGCCGCGCCACGCCCGAACCGCTGGGCGATGCCGCCACCGAACCGACGCCGGTGGCGACCATCGCCCTGATCGCGGCCGAGGCCGGGGTCTCCATCCCGACCGTGTCCAAGGTGCTCAACGGCCGCACCGACGTCGCCGCGGTCACCCGCGCCCGCGTCGAGGAGGTCATCGACCGGTACCAGTACCGCCGGCGTCGCGCCCGCAGCCAGGCCGGCCCGGGACTGCTCGACCTCGTCTTCCACGAGCTCGATGCCGGCTGGGCGGTGCAGATCATCAAGGGCGTCGAGTCCGTCGCCGGGCCCGAGCGCATGGGCGTGGTGCTATCCGAGCTGGGCGGCGCGCACCGGCCCCGCCAGGAGTGGCTCGACGACGTGCTGGCCCGGCGTCCGCGCGGCGTGATCCTGGTGCTGTCCGACCTGGACCCCGCGCAGCGCCGGCAGCTGGAGACCCGGTCGATCCCGTTCGTCGTCGTCGACACCGCGGGCGAGCAGCCCGCCGGCGTGCCGACCGTCGGGTCCGCCAACTGGGCCGGCGGGCTGGCCGCCACGCGGCACCTGCTCGGGCTGGGCCACCGTCGGATCGCCGTGATCTCCGGCCCGGTCGACGTGCTGTGCAGCCGGGCGCGCATCGACGGGTACCGCACCGCGCTCGACGAGGCCGGCGTCGCGGTGGACCCCGCGCTGATCCGGTACGGCGACTTCTTCGTCGGCGGCGGCTACACCCACGGCATGGACCTGCTGGACCGGCCCGACCGGCCCACCGCGATCTTCGCCGGCTCCGACTTCCAGGCGCTCGGTGTCATGCGCGCGGCCCGCGAGCTCGACCTGCGGATCCCCGAGGATCTGTCCGTCGTCGGCTACGACGACCTTCCCGTCACCGAGTGGATCGGCCCCGCCCTCACCACCATCCACCAGCCCCTGCAGGAGATGGCCGCGACGGCGACCCGCATGGTGCTCGCGCTGGCCCGCGGCGAGGTGCCGGCCAACCCACGCATCGAGCTGGGCACCGAGCTCGTGATCCGCGACAGCACGGCGCCGCCCGCGGTGGTGTGACGGGGCCCGGAGCCCCGGTCTAGCGGCCCGTGCCGTCGACCGCGTGGGGCTCGATCGCGGCGATCTCGTCGGCCGTGAGGGCGGGGGCCTTCAGGGCGGCGACGTTGTCCTCGAGCTGCGCGACCGAGCTCGCGCCCACCAGGGCGGACGTGATGCGGTCGTCGCGGAGCACCCACGACAGCGCCAGCTGCGCGAGCGACTGCCCGCGGCCCGCGGCGATCTCGTTGAGCGCCCGCGCACGGGACAGGTAGGTCTCCGAGATGGCGGCCGGCTTGAGGAAGTGACCGACGGCCGCGCGGGAGTCGGCCGGGACGTCTCCGGACAGGTAGCGACCGGTGAGCAGACCCTGCGCCAGCGGGGAGAACACGATGGTGCCGATGCCGAGGTCGCCGACGACGTCGAGCAGGCTCTCGGTCTGGCCGTCGGCGACATTCTCGACGTGCCGGTTGAACATCGAGTAGCTGGGCTGGTGGATCAGCAGCGGCGTGCCGAGGTCGGCGAGCACCTGCTGGGCCACCCGGGTCTGGGCCGGCGAGTAGTTCGAGATGCCGGCGTAGACGGCCTTGCCGCTGGTCACGGCGGTGTGCAGCGCGCCCATCGTCTCCTCGATCGGCACCGACGGGTCGGGGCGGTGCGAGTAGAAGATGTCGACGTAGTCCACGCCGATGCGCGCCAGCGACTGGTCCAGCGAGGACAGCAGGTACTTGCGCGAGCCGCCGTCGCCGTACGGGCCGGGCCACATGTCGTAGCCGGCCTTGGAGGAGATGACCAGCTCGTCGCGGTACGGCCGCAGGTCGGAGGCCAGGATCCGGCCGAAGTTCTCCTCCGCGGAGCCGTACGGCGGGCCGTAGTTGTTGGCCAGGTCGATGTGCGTGATGCCGAGGTCGAACGCCCGGCGCAGGACGGCGCGCTGCGTGTCCAGGGGCGTGGTGTCCCCGAAGTTGTGCCAGAGGCCGAGCGAGAGCGCCGGCAGGTCCAGGCCGCTGCGGCCCGTCCGGCGGTAGGTCATGGAGTCGTACCGGGCGTCGTCGGCGAGGAAGGGCATGAGACAACGCTATCCGTAGGATCGGCCCGTGCTGCACGTCGCGTTCTTCGAGCCCCGCATCCCCGGCAACACCGGCAACGCGATCCGGATGGCCGCGGGCACGGGCGCGACCCTGCACCTGGTCGAGCCGCTCGGGTTCGACCTGTCGGAGGCGAGGCTGAGGCGGGCCGGCCTGGACTACCACGACCTCGCGCACGTGGTCGTGCACCCCTCGTTCGACGCCCTACTGGCCGCGCTGCCCGGCCGGGTCTTCGCGTTCACCACGCAGGCGACGCAGCACCACACCGACGTCGCGTGGGCCGACGAGGACGTCCTGCTGTTCGGGCCCGAGCCCACCGGCCTGCCGGACGAGGTCCTCGCGCACCCCCGGGTCACGGCGGGCGTCCGGATCCCGATGCTCGCCGGCAGGCGTTCCATGAACCTCTCGAACGCCGCCGCCGTCGGCGTGTACGAGGCCTGGCGGCAGCTGGGGTTCGACGGCGGGGTGTGAGCGCCCGCTCGCTGCGGCAGGATCGACGGATGTTCACCACCCGCCCCGAGCTCCTCGGCACGTTCGGCATGGTCGCCTCGACGCACTGGCTGGCGTCGGCGGTCGGGATGCGCACGCTCGAGGCCGGCGGCAACGCGTTCGACGCCGCGGCCGCGGCCGGGTTCACGCTCAGCGTGGTCGAGCCGCACCTCAACGGGCCCGGCGGCGACGCGCCGATCATCGGGCACCGGGCGTCCGACGGGCACACCTTCGTCGTCTGCGGGCAGGGCTCCGCGCCGGCCCTGGCGACCATCGACGCCTACCGCGACCTCGGGCTCGACCTGGTGCCCGGGACCGGCCACCTCGCCGCCGTCGTGCCGGGGGCGTTCGGCGCGTGGCTCGACCTGCTCGCGCGGTACGGCACGCTCCCCCTGGCCGACGTGCTCGCCCCGGCCATCGGTTACGCGCGCGACGGGTACCCGCTGGTCCGGGCCGCGTCGCGGACCATCGCGACCGTCGCCGACCTGTTCACCGAGCACTGGCCCACGTCCGCCGCGGTCTACCTGCCGCACGGCCAGGTCCCCGCGGCGGGGACCCGGTTCGCCAACCCGGCGCTGGCCGACACGTTCGAGCGGCTGCTGGTGCCCGGCCGGACGCGGGAGGCGCAGATCGAGGCGGCGCGGCGGGCGTTCTACGAGGGGTTCGTCGCGGAGGCGGTGGACGACTTCCAGTCGTCGGTCGCGGTGCAGGACTCGTCGGGCCGGCGGCACACGGGGTTCCTGCGAGCCTCGGACCTGGCGGCCTGGCGCGCGACGGAGGAGCCGACGACGTCCCTGCGCTTCGCCGGCCGGACCGTCCACAAGACCGGCGCGTGGGGCCAGGGTCCGGTGCTCCTGCAGCAGCTCGCCATGCTCGACGCGCTCGACGTGGCCGGGCTGGTGCGCAGCAACGACACGCTTGCCCTCGTGCACACCGTGGTCGAGGTGGCCAAGCTCGCGTTCGCGGACCGGGAGGCCTGGTACGGCGACGTGCCGGACGTCCCGCTGGAGACGTTGCTGTCCCCGGAGTACGCCGCGGCGCGGGCCGCGCTCGTCGGGCCCACCGCCTCCGAGGGGCTGCTGCCCGGCTCCCCCGACGGGCGCGTGCCGCGGGTGTCGGCGAGCCTGTGGGACTCCCGCGAGAGCTCCGGCGTCGGCGTCGGCGAACCCACCGTCTCGCCGCTCGGCCTGAGCCCGGGCGACACCTGCCACGTGGACGTCGTCGACCGCTGGGGGAACCGCGTGTCCGCCACGCCGTCGGGCGGCTGGCTGCAGTCGAGCCCCGTGGTGCCCGGCCTCGGGTTCGCCCTGCCGACGCGCGCGCAGATGTTCTGGCTCGAGCCCGGGCTGCCGAACAGCCTGGCGCCCGGCAAGCGGCCGCGCACCACGCTCAGCCCGGCGATGCTGCTGGACGACGACGGGACCGGGTTCGCGTTCGGCACGCCGGGCGGCGACCAGCAGGACCAGTGGACCGTCCCGTTCCTGCTGCGGCACCTGCTGGGCGGCGCCGGGCTGCAGGCCGCGATCGACGCCCCCGCCTGGCACTCGTCGCACGTGCCCGGCTCGTTCTACCCGCGCACGCACACGCCGCGCGGCCTGGTGGTCGAGTCGCGGCTCGGGTCCGACGTGATCGACGGGCTCGCCGAGCGCGGTCACGCGATCGAGACCACCGGCCCGTGGGAGCTCGGCCGGTTGAGCGCGGCGGGCGTGCGGTCGGACGGACTGCTCGTCGCCGCCGCCAACCCCCGCGGGATGCAGGGCTACGCGGTCGGCCGCTAGGCAAGTCCTCCGATGAATCGACCCCTTGATGAGGGTTCGATGAGGAACCGCCGGGCCGTCAGGCCCAGAGATCGGACCACTGTTAGCGTCGGCACATGCCCGACGTCGTGGATGCCCACCTGCAGGTGTGGAATCCCGACGCCGTCCACTACCCCTGGATGACCTCCGAGAACACGGCGCTGCACCGCGAGTTCCGGGTGCCGGACATCGAGGATCAGCTCGCCGACGAGGGCGTCGCGTGGGTGGTGCTGGTGCAGGCGGCCGACAACCGCGCGGACTCCGAGCTCATGCTCTTCCAGGCCCTGTCCTCGCGGCGCGTGGCCGGTGTGGTGGCGTGGGTGCCGCTGGACGCCCCCGACGAGGCCGCGACCCAGCTGGAGAAGTGGCGGCGCGAGCCGATCGTCGGCATCGGCCACCGGGTGCACGACGAGCGCGACCCCGACTGGCTGCTGCGGCCGGCCGTCGACGACGGGCTCTCGCTCCTCACCGAGCGGCGTCTGACCTTCGACCTGCGGACCCCGAACTCGACCGTGCTGGCCCACGTGGCCACCGTGGCCGAGAAGCACCCGAAGCTCACGATCGTGCTCGACCACCTCGGCTCCCCGCCGATCGCGGCGCAGCGCGCCGGCGACCGGGACACCTGGGCGCACTGGTCGGCCCTGCTCGGGGCGGTCGCGCAGCTGCCGAACGTCGTCGCCAAGCTCTCGGGCCTGGCCACCGCCGCGGGCGCGGGCTGGCGGCCCGACCACCTGCTCCCGTCCGTCGAGCGCGCGCTCGAGGTGTTCGGGCCGGACCGGCTCATGCTCGGCAGCGACTGGCCCTACGCGCTGCTCGAGGGCGACTCGTACGCGCAGGTCTGGCACGGGCTGCGCAGCACCGTCGACGGCCTCCCCGACGCCGACCGCGCGCTGGTGCTCGGAGGGACTGCCACCCGGGTGTACGGGTTGCCTTTCGACGCCTACTGACCCGCCGACCGCTAGGTTCGCTCCGTGTCACGTTCCGATGACGTCGTCGACGGGGTCAAGCAGATGATCCTCGACGGGCGACTGCAGGCCGGCGAGCGGCTCCCCGCCGAGAAGGAGCTCGCCGCGACCCTCGGGGTGTCCCGCGGCTCGCTGCGCGAGGGGGTCCGCGCGCTCGGCACCCTCGGCATCCTCGACTCCCGCCACGGCGACGGCACCTACGTCACGACGCTCGACCCCGCGCTGCTGCTCGCCCCCGTCGGGTTCGTCGCCGAGCTGCAGGACGACGCCGCGGCCTTCCACGCGGTCCGGCGCCTGCTGGAGACCGAGGCCGCCGGCCTGGCGTCGCTGCACATCGACGACGACGGGCTCGCCCGGCTGCGGGCCGTGCTGGACGAGACCGCCCGCGCGCTGGTCCAGCACCCGCTCGACCACGACCGGCTGGTCGACGCCGACCTCGCCTTCCACGAGGAGATCGCACGGGCGTCGGGCAACCCCGTGCTCGCCGCTCTGGTGGAAGGCCTGGCCGGGCGCGCCTCCCGGACCCGCCTCTGGCGCGGGCTGAGTGACGAGGGCGCTGAGGACCGCGCCTTCGTCGAGCACGAGGCGATCCTGGCCGCCGTCGCGGCCCGCGACCCCGACCGTGCGCGGCTGCGGATGGCCACCCACCTGCTCGGCCTCGAGGACTCGGCGACCGGAGCCCGCGCGCCCTGGGACGACTAGCTCGACAGCTCCACGCGGCGGCCCGTGCCGAGGTCCTGCTGGTCCTCGTCGGTCACCACGGCGAACGTCCCGTCCGGCACGCCGACGAGGTTGGCCACCTGCGTCGCGACGACGAGCAGGTCCGACTCCTCGTCGCCGGTGATGAAGAAGACGTACTCGTCGCCCAGCTCCTCGGCGTCGTCGTACACCTCGTACACGCCGTCCTCCGCGCCGAGCTCGAGCGTCTCTTCGATGTCGTCGATCCACGGGAACGGGTACGCACCCGGGGCGACGTCGGGGTCCGGGGTCAGGGGCACGTGGATCTCGACGATCGGCTGGGTCATGTCAGATCCCCGGCGTCGAGTCGCGCAGGACCACCTCGGTGGGCACGTGCGTGAGCCGGGGTTCGTCCGAGGCGTCCGCGAGGGCCAGCTCGGTCGCGGCGATGCCCACGTCGACCAGCGGGATCCGCACGGTGGTCAGCGCCGGGACGACGTCGCGCAGCGTCGAGATGTCGTCGAACCCCGCGAGCGCGATGTCGTCCGGGACCCGGACGCCCGCCTCGCGCGCGGCCGCGAGGGCGCCCAGGGCCATGACGTCGTTGACGGCGAACACCAGCTCCGGCAGGTCACCGCCGCGCAGCAGCGTCCGCATCGCGTCCTCGCCGCCCTCGTGCGTGAACGCGCTGGTGAGCACGGCGCTGTCCGGGACCGGGCTGCCCAGCTCGGCCAGCGCCCCGCGGAAGGACTCGCTGCGCTCGCGCGCGGTCAGGTGGCCCGCGGGACCGGCCAGCACAGCGAACCGCCGGTAGCCGCGCCCGTGCAGCGCCTTGGCCAGGTCGCCGGCGCCCTGCGCGTTGTCGATCACCACGGAGTCGACACCGAGGATGGGCTGGCCGATGAGCGCGGTAGAGCCACCCACCGCGCGATAGTCGGCGAGCGCCGCGCGGAGCTCGTCGTTGGTGGCCTCGTCGTCCAGCCGGCCGCCGGCGATGACGATGGCGCGCGCCCGCTGCCGCTTGAGCAGGTCGACCAGCCCGCTCTCGCGGCTCGGGTCGTGCTGGGTGCTGGCCAGAGTCACCTGCAGGCCCGCCCGTTCCGCCGCGCGCGCGACGCCGGCCGCGATCGAGGAGAAGTACGGGTCCGCGATGTCGTGCACCACCAGGCCGAGCGACGTCGTCCGGCCGCGGGCCATCGCCTGCGCGTTGGCGTCCGGCGTGTAGCGCAGGCGGGTCGCCGCGGCGAGCACCCGGTCGCGCAGGTCCGCGCGGACCGTGCGGTTGGCGCTGCCGTTGATGGCGCGCGAGGCGGTGGCGAGCGACACGCCTGCCTCGCGTGCGACGTCGCTGAGGGTGACGGAAGCGGCCATGTCTGGAGGGTAGGCGCTTGCCCCGGCCGCGCGGCACGTTCGGGCCGGGCAACGCCGGTACCTTCGTCGGGAAAGCGATATCCTGCGGGTAGATTCCACGTGGAAGGGACGCCGATGACGCTGGCTCTGGCTGACTGCGTGCTCGTGCTGCGCCCGGACGACGACGTCGGGGTCGCGACGCGGGACCTGCAGTCCGGCACCGAGCTCGACGCGCTGGTGGTCAACCAGAGCGTGCCGCGCGGCCACAAGCTCGCGCTCCGCGCCGTCCCCGCCGGCGCCGCCGTGCACAAGTACGGGCAGTCGATCGGCCGCGCGACCCGCGACATCGCCGTCGGCGACCACGTGCACAGCCACAACCTCGGCATGGACGACGACGAGCGCGCCTACGAGTTCGGCACCGCCCGCGTCACGCTGCCGACCCCCGCCGGGCCCGTCCGGACCTTCGACGGGTACGCCCGCAGCGACGGCCGCTGGGGCACCCGCAACTACGTCGGCATCGTCACGTCCGTGAACTGCTCGGCGTCGACCGCCCGCCTGATCGCCGACCAGTTCCGCGGCCGGGTGCTCGACGCCTACCCGCACGTCGACGGCGTCGTCGCGCTCACGCACGACACCGGCTGCGGCCTGGTCCCGACGAGCGAGGGCGCCCAGATCACGCGGCGCACCCTGCGCGGGTACGCCGACCACCCCAACATCGCCGGCCTGCTGGTGCTGGGCCTCGGCTGCGAGATGATCCCCGCGCAGTCGCTGCTGGACGGCCTCGCGCTGCCCGCCGACAAGCCCGTGACCACGCTCGTCATCCAGGAGACCGGCGGGGTCCGTGCCACCGTGCGCGCCGGCGTCGCCGCGATCGAGACGATGCTCCCCGGCATCGACGCAATGCGCCGGACCCCCGCGCCCGTCTCCTCACTCGTGCTCGGGCTCAACTGCGGCGGGTCTGACGGGTACTCCGGCATCACCGCCAACCCCGCTCTCGGCCACGCCTCCGACCTGCTGGTCGCGCGCGGCGGCACCTCGGTCCTCGCCGAGACCCCCGAGGTCTTCGGCGCCGAGCACCTCCTGCTGCGCCGGGCCGTCTCCCGCTCCGTGGGCCAGAAGCTGCTCGATCGGCTCGACTGGTGGAAGGGCTACACCGCCGCCGGCGGCGGGACCATGGACAACAACCCCTCGCCCGGCAACAAGGCCGGCGGGCTGACGACGATCCTCGAGAAGTCGCTCGGCGCCGTCGCCAAGGGCGGGACCGCCGAGCTGGTCGAGGTCTACGAGTACGCCGAGCCCGTGACCGCCCGCGGGTTCACCTTCATGGACACCCCCGGCTACGACCCCGTCTCCGTCACCGGGCTCGTCGCCGGCGGCGCCACGGTCGTCGTGTTCACCACAGGCCGCGGGTCCGTGCTGGGGTGCAAGCCCACGCCGTCCATCAAGGTCGCGACGAACACCGCGACCTACCTGCGGATGGCCGAGGACATGGACCTCAACGCCGGGCGGATCGTCGACGGCACTGCGACCGTCGACTCCGTCGGCGAGGAGCTGTTCGAGCTGATCATCGCCGTCGCCTCCGGGCAGCAGACCGTCTCCGAGGAGCTCGACCTCGGGGCCGACGAGTTCGTGCCGTGGCAGCTCGGCGCGGTGACCTGACGCTCCTGTGCTCCCGCTCTTGACCGTGCCGTGGCGGGGGGACGTACGGTCGGAGGCCACCCGTCAGGAGGTTCCCCGATGAAGTTCACGCTCGAGGTCGACCTGTCCGCCGGCGTCGTCCCCGACGACGTCCTCGGCGAGCTCGGCCGGATCCTGCGCTACTGGGCCGGGAACGTGAAGCACTACCCGATGGAGCCCGACGCGGGCGAGACGATCTCGGACTCCTCGTACGCCCCGGTGGGGTCGTGGAGCTTCACGGAGTAGTCAGCGGGTCGCGCGCACCCGCCGGCGTCATCGGTCGACCCGCGCACCGCCCCCGCCGGCGAGCTTGAGCACCTCGGCCTTGCTGACCATCGTCGTGTCCCCCGGGGTCGTCATGGCCAGCGCGCCGTGCGCGGCCCCGTACTCGACGGCGGTCTGCAGGCTCTGGCCGTCCAGGAGGCCGTAGACCAGCCCCGACGCGAACGAGTCGCCGCCGCCGACGCGGTCGAGGATCTCGAGCCGTTCCCGGTGGGTCGCGCTGACCAGTCCGGTGTCCTTCGACCAGGCGATCGCGCCCCAGTCGTTGACCGTGGCGGAGTGCACCGTGCGCAGGGTCGTGGCGATGACCTGGAAGTTCGGGTACTCCTGGGCGACGCGGTCGATCATCGCCGCGAACGAGTCGAGCTCGAGCGTGCTGAGGTTCTCGTCGACGCCCTCGACCTCGAAGCCGAGCGAGGCGGTGAAGTCCTCCTCGTTGCCGATCATCACGTCGATGGACGACGCGATCGCCCGGTTGACCTCCTGCGCGCGTGCCTGCCCGCCGACTGCCTTCCAGAGGCTCGGGCGGTAGTTGAGGTCGTAGCTGACGATCGTGCCGTGCTTGCGGGCGACGGTCACCGCCTCGATCACGGTCTCGGCCGCGCTGTCGGACAGCGCCGCGAAGATGCCGCCGGTGTGGAACCACCGCACGCCCAGCTCGCCGAACAGGTGCTCCCAGTCGACGTCTCCCGGCGCCAGCTGCGCGGCGGCGGTGTGCCCGCGGTCGCTCACGCCGACGGCGCCCCGCGCCCCGAACCCGCGCTCGGTGAAGTTGAGCCCGTTGCGCACCGCGCGCCCGACCCCGTCGTACGGCACCCAGCGCAGGAACGACGTGTCCACGCCGCCCGTGAGGATGCAGTCCTCGACCAGCCGCCCGATCTCGTTGTCCGCCAGCGCGGTGACGATCGCCGTGCGCTGCCCGAACGCCCGGCGCAGGCCGCGGGCGACGTTGTACTCACCGCCGCCCTCCCACACCCGGAAGGACCGGGCGGTGCGGATCCGGCCCTCGCCGGGGTCGAGGCGGAGCATGACCTCACCGAGGGAGACCGCGTCGTACCGCGTCTCGTTCGCGGGGCGGATATGCAGGTCGGACATGAGCGGGGTCTCCTCGCAGGTCAGAGGTGTGCGACGAGGCTCACTGCCTCGGCCGTGAGGTCGCGGACGGCGTCGAGGTCGCCCGCGCGGACCAGGTCGCGCGGGACCATCCACGAGCCCCCGACGGCCCGCACGGACGGCAGCGCGAGGTACTCGGCCAGGTTCGCCGGGCCGATGCCGCCGGTCGGCACGAAGCCGACGTCCCCGAACGGCGCCGCGAGCGCCGCGACGGCCTTGGCACCCCCGGACGTGCCGGCGGGGAAGAACTTGACCGTGGTGAGCCCGAGCTCGAGGGCCGCCTGGACCTCGGTCGCCGTCACGGCGCCGGGCAGCGCGAGCACGCCGTGCTCCTGGCAACGCTCGACCACCGCGCGGCTGGTACCGGGTGAGACGACGTAGGACGCGCCCGCCGCCACGGCGGCGTCGACCTGTGCCGGGGTGAGGACGGTGCCTGCGCCGACGAGCACGTCGCCGCGGGCCGCCATCGCGCGGATCGCGTCGCCGGCGGCCGGCGTGCGGAACGTGACCTCGGCGACCGGCAGTCCGCCGTCGACGAGTGCCTGGGCCAGGGCGTCCGCGTGTGCCGCGTCGTCGATGACGACGACCGGGACCAGGCGGTGGGCCGCCAGACGCTGGAGGATCTCGCTCACTCGTGCTCCTTCGCACCGTGCTCGTCGCCGATCGCCGCCACGTCCGGCTCGGCGCTCGGAGGCGGGAAAGCGTTTGCCGCTCGTGGTGGAGCATACGCCTGCCGCGGGATCCGGTAGGCGAGATCGATCGCGGTGTCGATCGCCTCGTCGAGCTCGAGGCGGTGCTCGGCCACCAGCCTGCCCAGGAACCCGGCGTCGACCCGGCGGGCGAGGTCGTGCCGGGCGGGGATCGAGCAGAACGCGCGCGTGTCGTCGACGAACCCGCTGGTGTTGGCGAACCCCGCCGTGTCGGTCACCGCCTCGCGGAACCGGCGCATGCCGTCGGGGGTGTCCAGGAACCACCACGGCGCCCCGAGCCGCACGGCCGGGTAGACGCCCGCGATGGGGGCGAGCTCCCGGCTGAACGTGTCCTCGTCCACCGTGAACAGGACCAGGCGCAGGTTCGGGTGGTGGCCGAACGCCTCGAGCAGCGGCCGCAACCCGTGCACATAGTCGGTCGGCACGGGGATGTCGTAGCCGACGTCGGGTCCGCGGAGCGCCGCGACGGCGGGGTCGTGGTCGCGCAGGACTCCCGGGTGCAGCTGCATCACCAGGCCGTCCTCGCAGGACATGCGTGCCATCTCGAGGAGCATGTGACCGGAGAACGCCTGCGCGTCGGCGACCGACACGTCGCCCCGCAGGGCGGCGGACACGATCCGCTCGGCCTCGCCGACGCTGAGCGGGGTGGTGTCGGCCGACAGGTGCCCGTGGTCGGTCGCGCGCGCGCCGGCCGCGGCGAAGGTGCGCCGACGCTCCTCCAGCGCCAGGACGAGGTCGCGGTACCCGCCGATGGGCACGCCCGAGCGCTCCTCGAGGAGGGTCACGTCCGCGCGCCACCCGGGGCGGTCGACGTGCAGGACGGCGTCCGGCCGGAACGTCGGCACGATCCGCTCACCCCACCCGCGGGCCGCGAGGTCGGCATGGTCGGCCAGGGTGGCCGTCGCCGCGTCCGTCGTCGCCAGGATCTCGAGCCCGAATCTCTCGAACAGCGCCAGCGGGCGGTACGCGGGCTCGGCCAGCCGCTCCGCCAGCAGGTCGTAGAGCCGGTCGGCGGACTCGGCCGACGGTCGCTCGTCGAGCCCGAACACCTCGACCAGCTCGTGCTCGAGCCAGTAGCGCGTCGGCGTGCCGCGGAACAGCGACCAGTGCGTGGCGAACGTGCGCCAGACCTCCCGCGGATCCGCGGCCACGCCGGGCCGGTCGGCGCGCGCGACCCCGAGGGCGTCGTGCGGGACACCCTGCGACACCAGCATCCGGACCAGGTAGTGGTCCGGCGTCACCAGCAGCGACGCGGGGTCCGCGAACGGCTCGTCGCGCGCCAGCACGCCCGCGTCGACGTGACCGTGCATCGAGACGATCGGCAGACCAGCGGTCGAGGCGAGGATCTCCCGCGCGATCGGGCGCACGGCGGGATCGCTGGGCAGCGCCCGGTCCGGGTGCAGCGACCAGCCCTTCTCGCCGACCATTAGCTCCTCCTCGACCTCGATACCGCGACGTCCGATGACTCGCGGTGCAAACGCATTCATCGCAGCCAACCAGGTGAGTGCGCAGACCACAAGGGGCAGGCCGCCTTCGTCCCGCATCTCGAGAACAGGCTTGCCGCGGCGTGCTGGAGCGTGCTGAAATCGCATTCATCCGGTCGACCGACACAGAACCGACACAGAGAGGGGTGCCACGTGGTGGTCACGCTGCGCGACGTCGCGCGGGCCGCCGGCGTCTCGCCGGCGACGGCCTCCCGCGCGCTCAGCGCCCCCGACCTCGTCGCGCCGGCCCGCCGCGAGCACGTCCAGCACGTCGCCCGGGAGCTCGGCTACCGCCCCAACCGCGCCGCGCGCGAGCTCATCACCGGGCGCACCGGCAACCTCTGCCTCGTCGTGCCCGACCTGGAGAACCCGTTCTTCGCCGCCGTCGCCAAGGGCGTCCAGGCGCGGGCGCGCGCCCTGGGGTTCGCGCTGCTCGTGGCGGACGCCGAGGAGGACCCCCGGCTCGAGGCCGAGCTCGTCGGGCACCTCGGCGCGCAGGTGGACGGCGTCGTGCTCTGCTCCCCGCGCATGTCGGAGACCGAGCTGGACCGGCTCAGCCGGGCCGTCCTCGACCGCGACGTCCCGCTCCTGCTCGTCAACCGCCTGCACGACGGCCTGCCGTCCGTGGTGATCGACAACGCCGACGGGATCCGCCAGTCCGTGACGCACCTGCACGCCCTGGGCCACCGGCGGATCGGCTACGCCGGCGGCCCCGTCGGCTCGTGGTCCGACGCCCAGCGGAGGCGCGGCCTCGAGCACGCCTCGCACGGCCTGCGCAGCGTCGAGGTGGTCGACCTCGGGCACTTCCCGCCGGTGTTCGGCGGCGGCGTGGCCGCCGGCGACCTGGTCGCGGCCAGCGGGGTGACCGCCGTGCTCGCCCACAACGACCTGCTCGCGCTCGGCGTCCTCAGCCGCCTGAGGGCACGCGGGATACGCGTCCCCGAGGACGTCTCGGTCGTCGGGTACGACGACATCCCGGCCGCGACCCTGGTGTCGCCGGCGCTCACCACGGTCACCGTCCCGCTCGCCCGGCTGGGCCGCGCGGCCGTCGATCTGCTGGTCGAGACGGGGTCGGTGCCGACGGCCGTGGAGTCCGCGCTCGCCGCGGCGCTCAGCACGGCCGCGCAGAGCAGGCAGGGCATCACCAGCACGGCGACGGCCGACGGCGACGCCCCCACCGTGCGCATCGGCGTCGAGCTGGTGGTCCGCGCGTCGACCGGCGTGGCGAGCATCGCGAGCGGGGCGGCACGATGACGGACCGGCTCTCGCGCGCCGCCCTGGCCTCCCTCGATGCACGCCGCCTGGCCCCGACCGTCCGGCTGCCCGTGCTCGACCCGGGCTCGGTGAGCGTCGGGATCGTGCACCTGGGCCTCGGCGCGTTCCACCGGGCGCACCAGGCGGTGTTCACCGAGGACGCGGCGGCCGCGACGGGCGAGCTGGGCTGGGGAATCCTCGGCGTGACGCAGCGCAGCGCCCGTGTGGTCGACCAGCTCGCGCCCCAGGACGGCCTCTACGGCGTCCTGACCAAGGGCGCCGAGCAGACGTCCCTCCGCCTCGTCGGGTCCCTGCGGGACGTCGCGTTCCCGGGCACCGACACCGCCCGGGTGATGACGACGATCGCGGCGCCGACCACGCACGTCGTGACGCTGACGGTGACCGAGAAGGGCTACCGACGGGCCGCGGGTGGGGGCCCGGACCTCACGGACCCCGACCTGGCGGCCGACCTCGCCTCGCTCGCCGCCGAGCTGCGCGGCGGGTCGACCGACCCGGCGCCGGCGCGCTCGCCGGTCGGCCTGCTCCTGCGCGGCCTGGCCCTCCGCCGGCGCCGCGACTCCGGCCCGCTCACCGTGGTCTGCTGCGATAACCTCGCGGACAACGGCGCCGTGCTCGGCGCGCTGGTCGGCGCTGCGCTCGACGCCGTCCCGGGCGGCGACGCTCTGCGGGGGTGGATCGAGGGCTCGGTCCGTTTCCCGGGGACGATGGTGGACCGGATCGTCCCGGCCACCTCCGACGCCCACCGCGACGAGGCGCTCGGGCTCCTCGGCCTGACGGACGCCGGCCTGGTGGTGGGTGAACCGTTCTCGCAGTGGGTCGTCGAGGACTCGTTCGCCGGACCTCGACCGGCATGGGAGCGCGCCGGGGCCACTCTCACCTCCGACGTCGCTCCGTTCGAGCGCGCCAAGCTGCGGGTGCTGAACGCGAGCCACTCGACGCTCGCGTACCTCGGCGCCCTGCGGGGGCACCCGACGATCGCGCAGGCGGTGGCCGACCCGGACCTGGCCGGTGCGGTCCGGGCGCTCGTGGACGAGGACGTCCTGCCGACCCTGGTGGCGCCCGACGGCCTCGACCTCGCGCGGTACCGGGACGACGTGCTCGAGCGGTTCGCCAACCCCAACACCGGGCACACCACGGTGCAGGTGGCGATGGACGGGTCGCAGAAGCTCCCGCAACGACTGCTCGGCACCGTGCGCGACCGGCTCGCCGCCGGCGCGGTGCCCGTGGCGGCCGCCGGCACGGTCGCCGCCTGGATCGCGTACGTGCACGCGACGACGCAGGGCGACCTAACGGTCGACGGGCGGCGCATCGCGCTCGACGACCCGCTGGCCACCACGCTCGCGGAGGCTGCGGCCGGCCCACTCGACACGCTCGCGGACCGGATGCTCGCCGTCCGCCCGGTGTTCGGTGACGACCTGGCGGACTCGACGCCGTTCCGGGTCGCCGTGCGCGCGGCCGTCGCGGACCTGGTCACCGTCCGCACCTGACCTCGGCCGATCGCGCCACCGAGCCGAGGCTTGGTTGCAGACTTCGTCGCGGTTGGGGGTTGGGCGACGACTTCGTCGCGGTTGGGGCTTGCGCGGCGACTTCGTCGCGGTTTGAGGCTTGGTTGAAGACTTTGTCGCGCCTGGCGCGACGAAGTCTTCACCTAGATGCCCCCCTGGCCGGGTCGAGTCGGGTCGGGCCGGGCCGGGCCGATCGCGTCGTCCCCTTGACGCGACCGGACCGGGATGCGCTACATTGGAAAGCGCATTCCACTCCGACCGACAACGCGGTCCCGAACCCTCGGAGCAGCACCCATGACCACTCGCACCCTGCGCATCGGGATGAACGGCATCACCGGTCGGATGGGCTATCGCCAGCACCTCGTCCGCTCGATCCTGTCGATCCGCGACCAGGGCGGGGTCACGCTCGAGGACGGCACGCGGGTGCAGGTCGAGCCGATCCTCGTGGGCCGCAACGCGGAGAAGGTCCGGGAGCTGGCGGAGCTGCACGGGGTCGAGCACTGGACCACCGACGCGGACTCCGTGATCGCGGACCCGACGGTCGACATCTATTTCGACGCGCAGGTGACCAGCCGCCGGTACGAGGCGCTCGCCGCGGCGATGAAGGCCGGCAAGCACGTCTTCACGGAGAAGCCGACGGCCGAGACGCTGGCGGACGCGATCGACCTGGCGCGGCTGCGCGAGAGTACGGGCGTCACGGCGGGCGTCGTGCACGACAAGCTGTACCTGCCGGGCCTGGTCAAGCTGCGCCGACTGGTGGACGAGGGCTTCTTCGGCCGCATCTTGTCGCTGCGCGGCGAGTTCGGCTACTGGGTGTTCGAGGGCGACGGCCAGGAGGCCCAGCGCCCGAGCTGGAACTACCGCAAGGAGGACGGCGGCGGCATCGTCGTCGACATGTTCTGCCACTGGAACTACGTGCTGGAGGGCATCCTCGGCACGGTCCGGACGGTGAACGCGCAGGCCGTCACGCACATCCCGACGCGCTGGGACGAGCGGGGCGAGGCGTACGACGCGACCGCCGACGACGCGGCGTACGGGATCTTCGAGATCGAGACGCCCGACGGCGACCCGGTGGTCGCGCAGATCAACTCGTCGTGGGCCGTCCGCGTGTACCGCGACGAGCTGGTGGAGTTCCAGGTCGACGGGACGCACGGCTCGGCGGTCGCCGGACTGAACAAGTGCGTCGCCCAGCAGCGCGCGCACACGCCGAAGCCGGTGTGGAACCCCGACCTGCCCGTCACGGAGTCGTTCCGCGACCAGTGGCTCGAGGTGCCCGCGAACGGCGACCTCGACAACGGCTTCAAGCTGCAGTGGGAGGAGTTCCTGCGCGACGTCGTCGCCGGGCGGACCCACCGGTTCGACCTCCTCTCGGCCGCGCGCGGCGTGCAGCTGGCCGAGCTGGGTCTGCGGTCGTCGGCGGAGGGCCGCCGGCTCGACGTCCCGACGATCACGCTGTGAGCACGGTCCACGCCGTGACCTCCGGACGCGCAGCGACCGGTGACCTGAGCCGGCTGTCCCTGAACACGGCGACCACGAAGTCATGGACGCTGCGGGAAGCGGTCGACGGCGCCGTGCGCGCCGGCCTGCCCGCCATCGGCCTCTGGCGCGACCGCGTGCACGAGGCGGGCGTCACCGAGTCGGCGAAGATCGTCGCCGACGCCGGTCTGCGCGTCTCGTCGCTGTGCCGCGGCGGCTTCCTCACCGCGGAGGACGACGCCGACGCCAAGGCCGCGCTCGACGACAACCGCCGCGCGATCGTCGAGGCGGCGACCCTGGGCACGCGCGAGCTGGTCATGGTCGTGGGCGGCCTCCCGGCGTCCACCGAGCCCGGCCGTCCGGCGCGGCCGGGGACGGGTGGGCGCGACCTGGTCGCCGCCCGGGGGCGGGTGGCCGACCGCATCGGGGAGCTCGCGCCGTTCGCGGCGGGCCACGGCGTCCGGCTGGTGCTGGAGGCGCTGCACCCGATCTTCGTCGCGGACCGCGCGGTCATCTCGACGCTGGGCCAGGCGCTCGACATCGCGGAGCCGTTCCCGGCGGACGTCGTCGGCGTCGTCATCGACACGTACCACGTGTGGTGGGACCCGGACCTGCGCCGGCAGATCGCGCGAGCGGGTGCCGCCGGCCGGATCGCGGGCTACCAGGTGTGCGACTGGATCCTGCCGCTGGCGTCCGACGCCCTGCTGTCCCGCGGGCACGTGGGTGACGGCTTCATCGACTTCCCGACGATCACGCGCTGGGTGGCCGAGACCGGCTACGCGGGCGACGTCGAGGTGGAGATCTTCAACCAGGCCGTCTGGGACGCGCCCGGCGACGAGACGGTCGCGACGCTCTCGGCGCGCTACCTGGAGCACGTCCAGCCGTTCCTCTGACGGGCGGGGGTCGCCGCCGCTAGCGTGTGACGACGTCGACGCCGACCGCCGGAGGACCCGCGATGGACCCGCTCGCCCCCACAGCCTTCGACGCGACGTTCAGCGCGGCGGCGGTCATCATCCCGATCATCATCGTCTTGGGGATCGTCTTCTCGGTGGTGACCGCCGTCCGCAAGGCGTCGGTCCTGCGGAAGGCCGGCCTTGACCCGTTCACGGCGGAGGCCCAGCTCCTCGCCCAGGCCCGGAACAGCCAGTTGCTCGCTCCCGAGCGGGCGTCCGACCGTGCACCCGAGCAGCCGACCGACCGCTCGGCGGAGGCCCGGCTCGCGGAGGCGCAGGACCTGCACGATCGCGGCCTGATCACGGCCGACGAACTCGGGGAGATCCGCCAGCGCATCATCGACGGGCTCTGAGGATGCCGCGGCGACCTACGCCAGCACGCCCCCGAGCACCGCGCCGAACCGCTTCCCGATCAGCCGGTGCGCCGCCGCGTCGGGGTGCATGAGGTCCCGCATCGGCAGGTCGTCCCAGTCGGACCAGCCGTAGAGCGAGGTGCCGTCGACGTAGGTGAGGGCCGCGTCGGCACGCGACGCGACCACGGCCGCGAGCGCCGACCGGATCACCGTGAGCGAGAGCTTGCCGGCGGCGACCTCGGACGGGTGACCGAGCGTGCGGAACACCGACGGGTCCGCGGGGTCGAGGGAGGTCGGACCCGGGGTGGTCTCGACGAGCGGGCACAGCAGGGGCGAGACGACGACGAGCGGCGTGGTCGGGTGACCCTCGCGGATGGTGTCGAGGAACCCGTGCACTGCCGGGACGAACGCCCGCAGGCGCATGGCGTCGTGGTTGACCACGTTGATGCCGAGCTTGAGCGAGATGACGTCGGCGGGCTGGTCCCGGACGGCGCGTGCGACGAACGGGTCCAGCACGGCGTTGCCCGAGAACCCGAGGTTGACCAGATCGAGCCCGGCGGCGCGCGCGGCGACCGTCGGCCAGGCGCCGAGGGCCGACGCCGCGCCGGCGCCGTGGCTGATCGACGAGCCGTGGTGCACCCATCGGGGGGGGTCCACGGGCCGAGCCGCCGAGACCGGCGCGTCGGTGCTGAGCGCGACGAGCCGGGTGGTCTCCCCCGGCGGCAGCCAGATCTCGACGTCCCGCTCGGTGATCCCGTCGCCGCCGAGCGCGAGGTGGACGGTGCCGGGCGGCCCGGGCAGCTCAACGGTCGTGCCGGCGAGTGGCTCGAGCAGCAGCACGCCGGCCTCGGACGCGACGGCCGACGACTGCGGCACGACCGCCCCGTCGACCACGACGTCGTACGGCTGGGGCGCTCCCGGCGGCGCGTGCTCGACGGCGACCCGGAGCACCCGGACGGTCAGGTCGGCCGTGCGCGCGGCGGTCCGGAAGCGCAGGCGGACACCGGCGGGCTGCGCCTCCACCATGGCCATGAAGCCGTCGGGGAACTGACGTCGCGCCCACGCCGGGAGCCGGTGCGGGAGCACGCCGTCGAGGGACTCCTCGAGCCAGGCAGCGCCGCGGATCTCGACGCGCGGATCGGGCAGCGGGATCGTGGCCGGGAACCCCATCAGAGGACGTTCCCGTGCTCGCGGAACTCGCGCCACACGTTCTCGAAGAAGTCGTCGTCCTCGGGGATCGGCCGGCGCGGCCGCCAGCGGAACACGGGCTCGCCGGCGGGGTCCTCGGACGCCCGCGGGACGACCGGGCGCCATCCACGAGCCGGCACCCACGACGTCTCCTGCACCTCGTCGTCGAGTGCGCCGGCGTCCAGCGTGAACCGGAAGACGTCCGGGAGGGCGGGCAGCCCGTGCGGGAGCTCGCCGGCTGGGTCGGTGTAGAGCACCGAGCCGCGGGACCGCCCGCCGTGCGCGACGTAGTCGGCCATTGCCGAGAGGTACACGTACGCGCTGGTCAGGATGTCGCGGACCAGGAAGACCCGGTTGATCGAGCGGCGCGAGGAGGCATCGGCGGAGACCGTGGACTCGTACGCGGTGAGCCACTCGTGCACCTGGGCCAGGGCCTCGTCGATCGACGCGGCGGAGCGGACCGGGCCGGCCTTCGCGCTCATGAGCACCTGGACCTCGCGCAGGAGGTCGCCGGTGTTGTCGGGGATGCCGGAGGCCGCGCGCGCCGACGACGCGGCGACCAGGTCCCGGGCGGCCTCGAGGACGGGGATGGCGGCGTCGTCGAAGGGCGCGGGTGCCGACGCGCGTCGCGCCGCGATGAACTGCGCCGCCCTGGTCGCGCCCACCTGCCCGCTGTTCAGCGCCGCGCCGCCGGGCCGGTAGACCCCGTGCGCGCCGCCCGCCTCGCCGACCGGGAAGAAGCCCTCGACGTTGGACTGCCACCAGGCGTCCACGACGAGCCCGCCGTTGTTGTGCTGCGCGCAGACGTCGACCTCGAGCATCGTCGTCTCGAGGTCCACGTACGGGTTCTTGCCCAGGTAGAACTGGTACGCGGGCTCGTTCATGCGCCGCAGCCGCTCGATCGGCGTCCCGAACAGCACGCCCGCGCGGTCGAGGTAGTCGTGCGCCTCAGGGCTGAGCGCGGTCGGGTCGAACTCCGCATGCACCGGGTTGCGCCGGAAGTCGAGGAACACCCGCCGCCCGCGCAGCACCGTCTCGCGGTAGACCAGCAGGTCGATCAGCGACGAGCCGTCGCGCGCCTTCCGGATGTCGAACGGCCACTGGTACCCCTTGAGGAACACCAGCGACATGAGCCGCCCGTAGTCGGGGATGGCCTCCGTCAGGAACTCGCGCTCGTCCCCGCCGTCAGCATCCGTCGACACGAAGCGCGGGACGACCTGCATGTACGTGCCGGACACGTTCCAGCGGGGGTGGGTCGAGGCCAGGCCGAACTGCCACTCGGTGAGGTTCTTGCCGTGCACGCCCGCGCGGTAGGCGGCGCCGGACGCGCCCCACTGGCCGTTCGGGAAGACGCGCGTCGCGTACATCCCGGCCGGTCCGCCGGTCGCGTAGACGAGGTTGGTGCAGCGGAACAGCAGGAACGGGCTCTCGGCGCCGTCGTGCGGGACGTCGGTCCGGAGCACCAGGAGCCCAGCGACCGCGCCGTCCTGGACGATCACGTCGACCACGCGGCACTCGTCGTAGATCCGCGTGCCGTTGCGGTGGACCTTCTTCTCGAGCTGCTCCACCATCGACCGGCTGGTGTACGGCCCGACGGACGTGGCCCGACGCCGCGGGTCGTGGTCGGTCTTGTAGCCGATGAACTCGCCGTACCGGTTCTGCGGGAACGGGACGCCGAGGTCGCACAGGCGCAAGAACCCGCGGGCCGACAGCGCGGCCTCGGCGAGAGCGTTGTCGCCGTCCATGGCGCCGCCGGAGTAGAGGGTCTCGGCCATCTCCCGCACGGAGTCGCCGTCGCCGCCCGAGAGCGTGAGCTTGTAGTACGTCTGCTTGTCGGAGCCGGCGTTCCGCGACGAGCCCGCGTTGACCTTGTCGGCGACCATGACGAGATCGGTCTGGCCCAGCTCCCACAGGCGGTCCGCCGCGCAGAAGCCGGCCGAGCCGGTGCCGACGACGACGGTGTTCACGGTGACGACGGGGACGCCGTCCAGCTCAATCGACATCACAGCACCGGGATGTGCATGCCGCCGTCGACGTGGAACACCTCGCCGGTGGAGTACGGGGTCTGGCCGGAGGCGAGGATCGAGACGGCGCCGGCGACGTCGGACGGCCTGCCCCAGCGGTTGATCGGCGCGAGCCCGTTCTCGATCATCGCGTCGTACTTCTCGGTCACGCCCGCCGTCATGTCGGTGGCGATGACCCCGGGGCGCACCTCGTAGACGACGATCCCCTCGGGGGCCAGGCGGACCGCGAACAGCTGGGTGGCCATCGCGACGCCCGCCTTGGAGACGCAGTAGTCGCCGCGGTTGGTGGAGACGGCGGTGGCGGAGATGGACGAGACGTTGACGATGGTGGCCCGAGGGAGACGGTCCGACCCGAGCGCGATGACCCGGTTCGCAAACGTCTGCGTGAGGAAGTACGGCCCGCGCAGGTTGATGCCGAGCACCCGGTCGAAGCTCTCGGGGCCGGCCTCGAGGAGGTCCGCCCGCACGGCGGGAGCGACCCCGGCGTTGTTCACGAGCAGGTCGAGGCGACCCCAGGCCTCGACCGCGTCGTCGACGAACCGGGCGTGGTCCTCGAGGTCGGCCACCGAGCCGCGCACGTAGCGCACCCGACCGGGCGCGTCCAGCGACTCCAGCAGCTCGGTCGGCTCCTCGCGCGTGGCCAGGATCGACACGGCGAAGCCGTCGGCGAGCAGCCGTTGCGTGATCCCGAGGCCGATCCCCCGATTGCCCCCGGTGACCAGTGCGACTGCCGGCATCGTTGCCTTCCCTCGTGTGCGGGACGCGCGCGTGACCTGCGCGTCCCCCCGATCGTGCCACGCGGGCCGCGGTCGAGGCAAGCGCTTTCCGGCTGAAGAACCGCGTGCGAGGATCGGGCACGTGATCTCGCGATGACCGCCGTGCTCACGGCGCTGGGCACCATGGGCGCGGTCATCGCGCTCGGCTGGGTGCTCGCCCGGCGGGGCGTCCTCGGCGAGCGCGCCGCGCCCGTGCTCGCCCGGGTCGTGTTCGCCGTGGCCACCCCCGCGCTCCTGGTCACCACGGTCGCGCACACCGACCTGCACCTGCTGCTGTCGCGGACGGCCGTGGTCACGTGGACGTCGACGGCGACGGTCGCCCTCGTCGCGGTGCTGGTGCTCCGGGCGGCCTGGCGCCGGTCGTCGGCCGACGTCACGGTCGGCACGCTCGCGTCGTCGTACGTGAACGCGGGCAACCTCGGGCTCCCGCTGGCCGTCTACCTGCTCGGGGACGCCGTCGCGGTCGTCCCGACGCTGCTGTTCCAGCTGCTGGTGCTGGCGCCCGTCGCGTTCGCCGTGCTCGACGCCCGCACAGGTCCGCTGCGGCCCGGACCGGTCCTGCGGCGCACGCTGAGCAACCCGATCATCGTCGCGACCCTGGTCGGCCTGGTCCTGGCGGCCCTGCCCTGGCGACCGCCGGAGGTGCTCTTCGAGCCGTTCCGGCTGGTCGGCGCCGCCGCCGCGCCGCTCGCGCTGCTCACGTTCGGCATGTCGCTGGCCGTGCCGCGGACGGTCGACACCGCCGCTCCCCGGGGCGACCTCGTCCTGGCCGTCGCGCTGCGCACGGTCGTGCAGCCGGTGCTGGCGTGGGCGCTCGGTACCGCGCTCGGCCTCCCGCCGCACGCCCTCCTCGCCGTCGTCGCCATGGCGGCGCTGCCGACGGCACAGAACGTCCTCGTCTACGCCATGCAGTACCGGCACGGCGAGGCGCTCGCGCGGGACGCCGGCCTCGTGACGACCGTGCTGTGCGTACCCGTGCTCCTCGTGGTGGCCGGCACCCTGGGCTGACTCGCGTCAGGGCAGGCGCGCTCCCTCCGGGATCGCGATGCGGTCGTAGACGAGGACGTTCGGCGACCCGGCCAGGCTCGCGCGGTGGAGCACCTCGGCGTTCTCCTCCACGGCCACCGCTACCTTGAACGCCAGCTTCAGCGAGCTTCCGACCGCGAGCAGGCCGTGGTTCGCCCACACCACGGCGTTGACGTCGTCGCCCATCAGCTCGGCGCTGCGGCGCCCGAAGTCGGCGTTGGTGGAGAACTCGAACGGCATGACCGGGATCGGGCCCTTGGCGTACAGGACCATGTTGAGCAGCACCGGGTCGATGGTCCGACCGAGCACGCCCAGCACGTTCACGAACGTGGACTCGGTGTGGACGACCGCCTGGGCGTCCGGCCGGCGCGCGTAGTGGGCGAGGTGGACGGGCAGCTCGGTCGACGGGAGGAGGTCGCCCTCGAGCACGGTGCCGTCCATGGCGACGACGACCAGGTCGTCCGGGGTCATCACGTCGTAGCGCACGTCGGACGGGGTGATGACGATCGCCTCGGTGCCGTCGGGAGCGGTCAGGCGGACGCTGATGTTGCCCTGCGTGTTGAAGTTCAGGCCGCAACGGACCGACTCCCGGCAGTAGTACAGGATCTCCTCGCGCACCCGGGAGGTCGCGCGGGTCGGCGTCGCCATCAGCATGTCGGGGGCCTCTCGGTCAGGCGGTGAATCCTTTCAACCAGCATCCCGCGGGCCGACGGGGGCAACGAGGGACCTTCGTCCCCGACCGGGGCGACCGGTCGGTTGCACGATGGCACGACCGGCGCGCGGTCCCGTCCGCAGCGGTACCTCGCGCCGGTCTCCAGCCTCACCAGGTGCTGTCGCCCCGGATCACCGCGTCCGAGCCGCCGTCGACGAAGACCAGCTGACCGCACAGGTGCGTGTTCTCCTCGCCGACCAGCCACGCCAGCAGCCGGGCCGGCACCTCGGCCTGCATGTACCCGTGCAGCGGCATCGGCACCATCTCCGCCATCGCGACACGCTGCTCGTCGGTCGCCAGCAGGTCGGCCGTCATCGGCGTCTCGACGATCCCGGGGCCGATCCCGTTGAGCGGGATGCCCGCGCCGGCCCACTCCGGCGTCGCGGCGACCCGGCGCATCCACCGGCTGAGCGCGACCTTGCTCGACGCGTAGACGAGGTCGCCGTGGCCGGCGTCGACCACCTCGTGCGCGCGGGCCATCGCCTTCGTCTCGTCGCCCGCCAGGGCGGCGTCGACCAGCAGCTCGTCGTGCGGCATGAGGCTCGCCATCGAGCTGGTGAGCACCGCGCGGGGAGCGTCGGAGCCGAGCAGCAGCGGCCGGAGGCCTTCGAGGGTGGCCAGCGCGCCGAAGTAGTTGACGGCCATGGTCGCGGGGATCGGCAGGGCCAGGCCGGCGTTCGCGACGACCGCGTCGATCGTCCCGCCGCTGAGCTCCCGAACCTGCTCGACCAGGCTCGCCCGGCCCTGGACGGTGGTGAGGTCGACGATCACGTCCGCGTCGTGGAGGTCCACCCCGATGACTCGCTCGCCGCGATCACGCAGGATCTCTGCGGTCGCGAGCCCGATGCCCGATGCCGATCCGGTGACGACGACGGTGCGCATGACGACTCCTTCGGGACAGGGCCCGACGCCATCGAGGGGCCTCGTCTCCACGCTAGGAAGTGCGCGCGTGCCCGCCTATGGACCTTCGTCCCGCGCTCGCGAGTCAGCCCACCCGCTGCTCCGCCGACTCCCACTGCGGCTGCGTCGGGCCGCCGGTCGCGCCCGGCTCGTAGCGGCGCAGGTCGAGCCCGCGCGCGCCGACCGCCCGCAGGTCCCCGAGCCCCCCGGACAGCACCCCGGCCGCCCGCGCCTGGACCAGGACGTTGCCCAGCGCGGCCCCCTCGACCGGCCCGGCGACCACCGGCAGCCCGGTCGCGTCCGCGGTCAGCTGGCAGAGCAGCTCGTTGCGCACGCCCCCGCCGACGACGTGCACCACGGACACGTCGCGCGAGGCGAGCACCGACGCCTGCCGGACCGCCCGGCGATACGCCAGCGCGAGCGAGTCGAGGATGCACCGCACGGTCTCGGCCTGCGACTGCGGCGGCGTCTGCCCGGTGCGGACGGCCTCGGCGGCGATGCGCGCGGGCATGTCCCCGGGCGGCAGGAACGCCGGTCCGTCGATGTCCACGACGGTGGTCAGCGCCGGGACCCGGGCCGCGGCGGCGAGCAGGTCGGGCAGGTCCGCGGGCAGGCCGGCCTCGTTCCAGGTGCGGATCGACTCCTGCAGCACCCACAGGCCCATGACGTTGCGCAGGTACCGCACGGTCCCGTCGACGCCGGCCTCGTTGGTGAAGTTCGCCGCGCGGCTCTCCTCGGTGAGCACCGGCCGGTCCAGCTCGAGCCCCACCAGCGACCACGTGCCGCACGAGATGTAGGCGAAGTCGCTGCCCGACGCCGGCACCGCGACCACCGCCGACGCCGTGTCGTGCGACCCGACCGTCCACACGGGGACGGACCCGGGCAGCCCGACGTCGTCGCGCACGCGGCCGAGCAGGACGCCGGCGTCGCGCAGGGGCGGGAGCAGCCGTGGGTCCAAGCCCGCCCGCTCGGCGAGATCCGGCGCCCACGAACGGGTGGTCGCGTCGAGCAGGCCGGTGGTCGACGCGTTGGTCACCTCGGCGATGCGCTCGCCGGTCAGCCAGTAGCCGAGCAGGTCAGGGATCAGCAGCAGCTGCCGTGCGGCAGCGAGCGCGGCCGTGCCCTGCGCGGCGACCAGCTGGAAGACCGTGTTGAACGGCTGCACCTGCAGCCCGGTGCGCGCGTACAGCTCGGCGGCCGGGATCGTGGCGAAGACCGTCGACGGCACCCCGTCCGTCCGGGCGTCCCGGTAGTGGAACGGGGTGCCGAGCAGCGCCCCGTCGGCATCGAGCAGCCCGTAGTCGACGGCCCACGAGTCGATGCCGATGCCGTCGAGCACCCCGGCCTCCCGGGTGGCCGCCCGCAGCCCGTCGAGGATGCCGCGGTACAGCCCCAGCACGTCCCAGTGGAGCGAGCCGCCCACCCGCACGGGCCCGTTGGGGAACCGGTTGACCTCGTGCAGGGTCACGCGCTCGTCGGCGACGGTCCCGACGATGACGCGGCCGGAGGACGCCCCGAGATCGACCGCGGCGAACGCGCTCACGGTGCCACCGGGAATGCGCCGAGAACGGCAGATCGGCGCGAGAACGGCACCTCGCAGTGCCGTTCTCGCGGTGAAGTGACGTTCTGGGGGTTCACCGCAGGAACGCCGCCGCCACGCCCGAGTCGACCGGGACGTGCAGGCCGGTGGTCTGCACCAGGTCCGGGCCGGTCAGGGCGAACACCGCGGCGGCCACGTGCTCGGGCAGCACCTCGCGCTTGAGCAGCGTGCGCTGGGCGTAGTACGCGCCCAGCTCGGACTCGGGCACGCCGTAGGTGGCCGCGCGCTGGGCGCCCCAGCCGCCGGCGAAGATGCCGGACCCGCGCACGACGCCGTCGGGGTTGACCCCGTTGACGCGGATGCCGAAGGCCCCGAGCTCGGCGGCGAGCAGCCGGACCTGGTGGGCCTGGTCCGCCTTGGTGGCCGAGTACGCGATGTTGTTCGGGCCGGCGAACAGCGAGTTCTTCGAGGCGATGTAGACGATGTCGCCGCCCATGTCCTGCGCGATCATCGCCCGCGCGGCCTCCCGGGCCACCAGGAACGAGCCGCGCGCCATGACGTCGTGCTGCAGGTCCCAGTCGCGGGCGGTGGTCTCCAGCAGCGGCTTGGAGATGGACAGCCCGGCGTTGTTGACGACGAGGTCGATGCCGCCGAACGCGAGCGACGTGGCCGCGATCAGGTCCGCCACCTCGGCCTCGGACGTCACGTCGGCCCGCACCGCGACGGCCACGTCCGGACCGCCCAGCGACGCGGCGACCTCCTGGGCCCCCTCGAGGTTGAGGTCCGCGATGACCACGCAAGCCCCCTCCGCGGCGAGGCGCTCGGCGATCGCGCGCCCGATGCCCGACCCGGCGCCCGTGACCAGCGCGACGCGGGTAGCCAGCGGCTTCGGCGCCGGCATGCGCTGCAGCTTGGCCTCCTCCAGCGCCCAGTACTCGATGCGGAACTTCTCCGCCTCGTCGATGGGCACGTAGGTGCTGATGGCCTCGGCCCCGCGCATCACGTTGATCGCGTTGACGTAGAACTCCCCGGCCACGCGGGCGGTCTGCTTGTCCTTGCCGAACGAGAACATCCCCACGCCCGGGACCAGCACGATCGCCGGGTCCGCGCCGCGGATCGCCGGGCTGTCGGGCGTCGCGTTGCGGTCGTAGTAGCCCTGGTAGTCGGCGCGGTACAGCGCGTGCAGCTCCTTGAGCCGCCCGACGACGTCCTCCAGCGGCGCGTCCGCAGGCAGGTCCACGACCAGCGGCTTGACCTTGGTGCGCAGGAAGTGGTCCGGGCAGGACGTGCCCAGCTCCGCGAGGCGACCCAGCGCGGCGCGGGACACGAAGTCCAGCACGACGTCCGAGTCGGTGTAGTGCCCGACCTGCGGCCGGTCCGTCGACGCCAGGCCGCGGATCACGGGCGCGAGCGCGGCGGCACGGGCGCGGCGCTCGTCGTCGGCGAGCGGAGCCTGCACCACGTCACCGAACGGGTGCGGGCCGGCCGCGAGCTTCTCGGCGATGAACGCCTCCGCGGTCCGCACGATCTCCAGCGAACGCTCCTCGGCCTCGTCCGACGAGTCGCCCCACGCCGTGATGCCGTGCCCGCCCAGGATGCAGCCGATGGCCTGCGGGTTCTTCGCCTTGATCTCCGCGATGTCGAGCCCGAGCTGGAAACCGGGCCGGCGCCAGGGCACCCACACGACCGAGTCGCCGAAGACCTCCTCGGTCAGCGCCTCCCCGTCGGCCGCCGTCGCGAACGCGATCCCCGAGTCCGGGTGCAGGTGGTCCACGTGCACCGCGTCGACCAGCGCGTGCATCGCCGTGTCGATCGACGGCGCCGCACCCCCCTTGCCATGCAGGCAGTAGTCGAACGCGGCGACCATCTCGTCCTCGCGCTCCACCCCTGGGTACACGTCGACCAGCGCACGCAGCCGGTCCAGGCGCAGCACCGCGAGGTTCTTCTCCGTCAGCGTTCCCAGGTCGCCCCCGGAGCCCTTGACCCAGAGCAGCTCGACGTCCTCACCCGTCACCGGGTCCGTCGCGGTGCCCTTGGCCGACGTGTTCCCGCCGGCGTAGTTCGTCGTGCGCGGGTCCGCCCCCAGTCGGTTCGACCGTGCGACCAGCTCTGCTGCGACCGTGCTCATGCTCCCCATCCCGCCTGGTTGCCGCCGACCCGTTCGGCGACGATCTTCTCCGCGTACCCCGACGCCTTGTACGCCCCGATCGGGTCGGGGTCGAGGCCCTGCGACTCCCTCAGGTCCGCCAGGAGCGGCCGGACGTCCGTGTTGTACGCGTCCATCAGCTGCCCGTTCGCGCCCAGCACGTCGCCCGTCGTCTGCGCCTCGAGGAGCGCGTCGGCGTCGACCAGCAGCGCCTTGGCCGTCGCCTCCTGGATGTTCATGACCGAGCGGATCTGCCCCGGGATCTTCGGCTCGATGTTGTGGCACTGGTCGAGCATGAAGTTCACGCCGCTCGTCGGTGCCAGGGCGCCCGACTGCACGATCTCGTGCATGATCCGGAACAGCTGGAACGGGTCCGCCGAGCCGACCATGAGGTCGTCGTCGGCGTAGAACCGGGAGTTGAAGTCGAACGCCCCGAGCCGGCCCGCGCGCAGCAGCTGGGCGACGATGAACTCGATGTTGGTGCCCGGCGCGTGGTGCCCGGTGTCCAGCACGACGAACGCGCGGTCCCCGAGCGCCAGGCAGTGCAGCAGCGACGTGCCCCAGTCCGGGATGTCCATCGAGTAGAACGCGGGCTCGAAGAACTTGTACTCGAGGATCAGCCGATGGTTCGGGTCGAGGGCCGCGTAGATCTCGGCCAGCGAGTCCGCGAGCCGGTCCTGCCGGGCGCGCAGCGAGTCCTGGCCGGGGTAGTTCAGACCGTCCGGCAGCCAGAGCTTGAGGTCCGTGGACCCCGTCGCGCGCATGACGTCGATGCACTGCAGGTGGTGCGCGACCGCCTTCTTGCGCACGTCCGCGGACGGGTGCGTCAGCGAGCCGAGCATGTAGTCGTCGTCCTGGAACAGGTTCGAGTTGATCGCGCCGATGCTCACGCCGAGACCGGCCGCGTGGGCCGCCAGGTCGTCGTAGTCGTCGACCAGGTCCCAGGGGATGTGCAGGCTGACGCGCGGGGCGACGCCGGTGAACCGATGCACCTGGGCGGCGTCGGCGATCTTCTCGTACGGGTCGCGAGGGACGCCCTGCTGGGCGAACACCTTGAACCGGGTGCCCGAGTTGCCGAACGCCCACGAGGGGAGCTCGATCGTCTGCTGGGCGAGTGCGTCGAGGGTGGTCATGCGCGGAGCTCCTGGGAGTGGGTGGCGAGGCCGGCCGCGAGCAGCTGGTCCTCCAGGTGGAACACCTCGTCGAGGACGCGGAAGCCTTCGTCCGGGTTGCCGTCGGCGACGAAGAAGTCGCTCATCTCGGCCTGCCACCGCGGGTTCACCGCGGTGCGGGTCATGGCCTCCTGGGCGGCGGCGTAGTCGTCCGTCTCGAGGTAGCCGACGAGCAGTCCGTCGTCGGCGAGGAACAGGGAGTAGTCGCGCCAGCCGGTGTCCCGCAGGGCCTCGAGCATCTCGGGCCACACGGCGGCGTGCCGGGACCGGTACTCGTCCAGCCGGTCGGGCCGGACACGGGAGATGAAGCACACGCGGGTCATGGCTGGGCCTCCTGGGATCATCTCGTCGTTGAAACGATTCACGCACTCTAAGGAGGTGTCCTGTCGAGTGTCAAGCCATCCGCGAGCTATTGTGAATCGATTCATGGTGAGCGACCGTAGGCACAGGGACGACCGCACGCTCGGGGCGACACCCCGGGCCGTTCGGCGACAACTAGCATCGGGCGCACGCGCGGCCGCCATCACGCCCGCACGCACGCCTGACGATCGACGAGAGGACGACGGTCGATGTCGACGACGACACGGGGACGCGCTGACCGCCGCCCGTCCATCACGGACGTCGCCAAGAGGGCGGGCGTGTCCGTGGGCACGGTCTCCAACGTGCTCAACCGCCCGGACCAGGTCAGCGACTCCACGCGCGACCGCGTCCTGGTCGCCATCGAGGAGCTGCAGTTCGTCCGCAACGCCTCGGCCCGGCAGCTGCGCGCGGGGACCATCCAGACCGTCGGCGCGATCGTCCTGGACATCGCCAACCCGTTCTTCACCGAGGTCGCGCGCGGCGTCGAGGACCGCCTGGCCGTCGACGAGTACACGCTGATGCTGTCGTCCTCCGACGAGGATCCCGAGCGCGAGGCCCGCTACCTGCGGCTGTTCGAGGAGCACGGCGTGCAGGGCGTCATGGTCACCCCGTCGGCCGGCTCGCTCGAGAGCGTGCTGGCCCTGCGCGACCGCGGCATCGACGTCGTGCTGCTCGACACGACCTCCCCGCTCGACGACGTCTCGTCCGTGGCCGTCGACGACGTCCGCGGCGGAGCCCTCGCCGTCGAGCACCTCATCAGGCTGGGCCACACGCGCATCGCGTTCATCAACGGGCCGCTGACCATCAAGCAGTGCCAGGACCGGCGCGCCGGCGTGCTCGACGCGCTCACCTCCGCCGGCCTCGACCCCGCCGACGCCCTGGTCGAGATCACCATCGGGTCGCTCAACGCCGACGGCGGCGAGGCAGGCATCGACGAGCTGTTCGGCCTCGACGGCGCGCGCCCGACCGCCGTGTTCTGCGTCAACGACCTCACCGCCCTCGGCGCCCTTCGCGCGCTGCGGGCCCACGGCGTCGCGATCCCCGGCGAGATGGCGGTGGTCGGGTACGACGACGTCGTCTTCGCGTCGATGCTCACCGTGCCGCTCACGTCCGTCCGCCAGCCGACCCACCAGCTCGGCTGGACCGCCGCGGACCTCCTCCTGCGCCAGCGCTCCGAGGGCGCCGCGTTCCAGCACCAGCGCGTCCAGTTCCAGCCGGAGCTGGTGGTCCGAGGCTCCTCGGACCCGACCGCCTGACGCCGAGCCGGCCCCGCCGCGCGCGCTCGCCCGTTCGCCGGACCCCGAGGCTCCCGCCGTCCGCCCGGGGGGCGGACGGCGCCGCGCCGGACGCGCGAATTCGTGAGTTTGCGACGAGATCGGCAGTTGCAACTCACGCTCTCGTCGCAAACTCACGATCTCGTCGCGCCGCCCGATCGAGACGGGTCGCCGTCGAGGGCCTCGAGCCCGGTGGTTGTCGTCGAGACCGGTGGTTGTCGCCACCGCGTTCGGCTCGGAGCACCGAGTTCGACGCGCCGCGACTCGTCGGCATCGGCGTCCGGCGTGGACGGATCGGCAGGCAAGCGCTTACCGTTGCCGACGAGCACAGCACGCAGACGCAAGGGAGCGGACGTGACGGAGTTGTCGGAGGGCCGGCTGAGGGTCGCCCTCGTCGGGACCGGGGCCATCGCCCACGCCCACGCCGGGGTCCTCGGGGCGGACCCGGGCGCGGAGGTCGTCGCCGTCGCGGACCCGAGCCCGGCCGTGCGGGACGCGTTCGCGGACCAGTTCGGCGTGCCCGGGAGGTACGACAGCCTCGAGCAGCTGCTGGAGCACGAGACGGTCGACGTGGTGCATCTCTGCACCCCGCCCGGCCTGCACAAGGACCAGGCGATCACCGCGCTGCGGGCCGGCGCGCACGTGGTCTGCGAGAAGCCGCCGGTGCTGTCCCTCGCCGACCTGGATGCGGTGCTCGAGGTCGCTCGCGAGGTCGGCCGTGAGTACGCGGTGGTGTTCCAGCAGCGGACCGGGACTGCCGTCGGCCACGTGCAGCGGCTGCTCGCGGACGGGACGCTGGGCCGGCCGCTCGTCGGGGTCTGCCACACGCTCTGGTACCGCAAGCAGGAGGACTACTACGCGGTCCCGTGGCGCGGGAAGTGGGCGACGGAGGGCGGCGGACCCCTGCTCGGGCTCGGCATCCACCAGCTCGACCTGCTCGGCTTCCTGCTCGGCGAGTGGGCCGAGGTCGACGCCCGCGCCTTCCGTCTCGACCGGGACCTGGAGACCGAGGACACGTCGACGGCGGTGATCCGGTTCGCCAACAACGCCATCGTGTCGGTGCTGACCACGGCGCTCGCCCCGCGACAGACCAGCTACGTGCGGGTGGACACCACGCTCGGGACGGTCGAGGTCGAGCACCTCTACGGTCACGACGCCCGCTCCTGGCGGCTCACGCCGGCACCGTCGGTCACGGGCGGCGACCCGGCCGCGGCGCCGTCGTCGTGGACCCTGCCCGTGGACGACGAGCCCAGCGGCCACACCCCGCTGCTCCGCGCGGTCTACGCGGCGCTGCGGGCCGGCGAGCCGTTGCCGCCGGTGGCGTCGGACCCGCACCGCTCGCTCGAGCTGGTCACCGCGATCTACGCGTCGGCATCGCTGGGTCGGCCGGTCACGAAGTCCGACCTCGCCCCGGGCAGCGAGCTGCGCCACGGCTTCCTGCACGGCATCGAAGACCTCCGCCCGTCATGACCGTCCCGACGACGTCCGCAGCCCTCACCTCCGACGGGACGTCCGCACTCGATGGGGTTCCGACCCGCACGAGTGCGGACGCAGCTGTCGGCAAGTTCGCAACGTCCGCACTTGATGGGGGCCCAACCCGCACGAGCGCGGACGTCCCGGAAGTCGGCGTGGCGCCGGACCCCCTGTTCACCGACCCCCTCGGCGCGCCCACGGACCCCACGCTGGTCGAGGGGCCCGACGGCGTCTGGTGGCTGTTCGCGACGCAGCGGCGGGTCGACGACGACCGCCCCGGGGTCAGCTGGGTGCACGGGACCGACATCGTCCGGGCGACCAGCAACGACGGCGGCCTGACGTGGACGCACCGCGGGATCGTCGAGAACCTCGACCCGCACCCGGGACAGAACACGCTCTGGGCGCCGGAGGTGGTGTTCGCGGAGGGCCGGTTCCACATGTTCGTCAGCTACATCACGGGCGTGCCGGACCGGTGGCCCGGCCACGAGCGGCACGTCCTGCACCACGTGTCCGACGACCTGGAGCACTGGGAGTACCGCGGCATCGTGCCGCTGAGCTCGGACTACGTCATCGACGCCTGCGTGGCGCCCACCGGGAGCGGCTACCGGATGTGGTTCAAGGACGAGGCCGCGGGGTCGACCACGTGGTGCGCGGACTCGCCGGACCTGGAGTCGTGGGGTCCGTCGCGGCCGGTGATCGAGGGTCGCGCGCACGAGGGGCCGAACGTGTTCACGCTCGGCGGCTGGCACTGGCTGATCGTCGACGAGTGGCGCGGGCAGGCGGTGTACCGGTCGGACGACCTGGACCGGTGGACGCGGGACGGGCGGATCCTCACGCAGGCGCCGGGCCACCACGCGGACGTCGTCGCGACCCGGGACGAGGCCTGGATCTTCTACTTCACGCACGCCGTGTCACCCTTCGGCGAGACGGCTGCCGGCGAGGAGCGTGCGACCCGACCTGCGGTGGTGCGCGTCGCGGTGGCGCGCGTGGTCGACGGCCACCTCGTGTGCGACCCCGACGAACCTGTTGAGCTGGACCTACGACGAGCGACGAGGACCCGATGATCGAGTACGGCGGCGACTACAACCCCGAGCAGTGGCCCCTGGCCACCCGCATCGAGGACGTCGAGCTGATGCAGCAGGCCGGCGTGACCCTGGTGAGCGTCGGGATCTTCAGCTGGGCGCAGCTGGAGCCCCGGGAGGGCGAGTACGACTTCGGCTGGCTGGACGACGTCCTCGACCGGCTCGCCGCCGCAGGGATCAAGGTCACGCTGGCCACGGCGACGGCCAGCCCGCCTCCGTGGCTGACGCGCAAGCACCCCGAGCTGCTTCCCGTCCTGGCCGACGGCACGGTGCTGCACCCCGGCGGTCGGCAGGCCTACCGGGTGTCGGCGCCGCTGTTCCGTGAGTACGCGCTCCGGATGACGCGGACCATGGCGGAGCGCTACGGCACGCACCCGGCACTCGCCCTCTGGCACGTCGACAACGAGCTCGGCTGCCACGTGCCGCACGACTACTCCGACGACTCGGCGGCGGCCTTCCGGCGCTGGTTGGAGGACCGGTACGGCACGGTCGACGCCCTCAACGCCGCCTGGGGCACCGCGTTCTGGTCGCAGCGGTACGACGACTTCGAGGAGGTGCTGCCCCCGCGCAGCGCCCCGACGTACCCGAACCCGACGCAGCAGCTGGACTTCGCGCGCTACAGCTCGGACGAGCTGCTGGTCCACTACCGCGCGCTGCGGGACGTCCTGCGGGAGGTCACCCCGCACATCCCGGCGACGACCAACCTCATGCTCAGCACCGGCACCAAGTGGATGGACTACTTCTCCTGGGCCGACGACCTCGACGTGATCGCGAACGACCACTACACGCGCGCCCACGACCCCGAGGCGCACATCGAGCTCGCGTTCAGCGCGGACCTGACGCGCGGGGTGGCCGGCGGCGAGCCGTGGATGCTGATGGAGCACTCGACCAGCGCGGTGAACTGGCAGCCGCGCAACCGCACCAAGCGGCCCGGCGAGATGGTCCGGCACTCGCTGGCGCACGTCGCCCGTGGTGCCGACGCCGTGATGTTCTTCCAGTGGCGGCAGTCCGCCGCCGGGGCGGAGAAGTTCCACTCGGCGATGCTGCCGCACGCGGGGACGGACACCGCGGTGTGGCGGAACACGGTGGCGCTGGGGGCGTCGTTGAAGGCCCTGGGTGAGGTGGCCTCGAGCAAGGTCCGCGCGCAGGCCGCCATCGTCTTCGACTACCCGGCCTGGTGGGGCACCGAGCTGGACAGCCACCCGTCGGCCGCGGTCACCTACCCCGACCGGGTCCTCGCGCACTACCGGGCGCTGTGGCGGCGGAACATCACCGTCGACATCGTGCGGCCGTCGGCGGACCTGTCGCGCTACGAGCTGGTCGTCGTCCCGGCGCTCTACCTGGTCACCGACGACGACGCGGCGAACATCGCGCAGGCCGCCGCCGACGGCGCGTCCGTGCTGGTCACGTACTTCTCCGGGATCGCCGACGAGCACGACCGCATCCGCCTCGGTGGCTACCCGGGCGCGTTCCGGGAGCTGCTGGGCGTCCGGTCCGAGGAGTTCTGGGCGCTGCAGGACGGCGAGGTGCTCACGCTCGACGACGGCTCGTCGGCGGACGTCTGGTCCGAGCAGATCCACGTCGGGCCGGACGCCTCCGTGGTCCGGACGTTCGCCGACGGCGACCTGGCGGGCTGGCCGGCCCTCACGCGTCGGTCGGTCGGCGCGGGAGCCGCCTGGTACCTGGCGACACGGCTCGACGCCGACGGGCTGCAGAGCGTGACGGACGCGCTGATCGCGGAGGCAGGCCTGACCCCCGGCGACGCCCCCGACGGGGTCGAGGTCGTGCGCCGCCACGCCGACGACGGGCGGTCCTGGCTGTTCGTCCTCAACCACACCGACGACGAGGTCAAGGTCGGGGCGGCCGGGCACGAGCTGCTGCGCGACGAGCCGGTGGCCGGCGGGACGCTCGTCGTGCCGCCGGGCGCGGTCGCGGTGGTGCGCGAGGGCTGACCGCCCCGACGCCCGCCGGGTCGATGAGCCGGCGGGCGTCGTCGCGATCAGAAGCCCGCGAAGCGACCGATCGCGACGAACAGCGCGAGCAGGAGCAGTGCGATGTTGGCCGGCAGCACCTGCTTCTCGCCGCGGCGCAGGTGCGCGCGGATCGCCAACGCCTGCACGATCACCAGGCCGGTCGCCGCGATGGGCGTGAGGATCGAGGCGATGCCCGTGGCCTGCGGGAGGATCAGCCCGAGCGCGCCCAGGAACTCCACGATGCCGATCAGCCGCACGGTCCCTGCCGAGTAGTCCTCGACCCAGGCCATGTTTGCCTGGAGCTTCTCCTTCGGCTGCGTCGACTTCATCAGGCCGGCGCCGAGGTAGGCGGCGGCGAGCAGCCCGGAGGCGATCCAGAGGGCGAGGTTCATGCGTGTTCTCTCTCACGGTTACTGCACTGCAGGTCGGTTACCTCTTGTGCCTGACCACATCGTGCGGAACAGTGGAGACGGAAGACAAGAAGGCACACGAATGTGCCTGTGGAGGTGTCGTCGATGTCACAGCCCGAGCTCCTGCCGGACGTCGCCTGCTCCGGCGACGCCGTGAACTCGCAGATCCGGAGCCTGCTGGACCGCATCGGCGACAAGTGGAGCCTGCTCATCCTCGGCACGCTGCAGGCCGGCCCCCAGCGGTTCACCGCGCTGCTGCGCGCCATCGACGGCATCTCGCAGCGCATGCTCACCCTCACGCTCCGCCACCTCGAGCGCGACGGCCTGGTGCGCCGCGAGGTCTACCCCGTGGTGCCGCCGAAGGTCGAGTACGAGCTCACCGACCTCGGCCACACGCTGCTGTGCCCGGTCCTGGAGCTGGTGGCCTGGAGCCAGGAGCACGCGGACGAGATCGACGGCCACCGCGCGACGTACGACGCCGCACAGGTCTGACCGCCGGGAACGTCGCTAAGGGGTCGATCCGGGCGGGTCGGGCATGTTTGGATCGACCGCATGGGCGCACTGACGATGGAGTCCCTCAACAAGACCTACGGCGACATCCGCGCGCTGCGCGACCTCTCGATGGAGGTGCGCGCGGGCGAGATCGTCGGCTTCGTCGGCTCGAACGGGGCGGGCAAGTCGACGACCATGCGGATCGTGCTCGGCGTGCTGGAGGCCGACTCCGGCGAGGTGCGCTGGGACGGCGAGCCGGTGGACCTGGCCGTGCGGCAGCGCATCGGGTACATGCCCGAGGAGCGCGGCCTCTACCCGCGGATGAAGGTCAGCGACCAGCTGGTCTACCTCGCGCGGCTGCACGGGCTGGACACGGCGTCGGCCAAGGCGGCGATGGAGCACTGGACCGAGGTGCTGGGCATCGCGGAGCGCCGCGGCGACGAGATCCTCAAGCTGTCGCTGGGCAACCAGCAGCGCGTGCAGCTGGCTGCGGCGCTGATCCACTTCCCCGACATCCTGGTGCTGGACGAGCCGTTCTCCGGCCTCGACCCCGTCGCGGTCGACGTGATGAGCGGCGTGCTGCGGGACCAGGCGGCGGCCGGCGTGCCTGTGCTGTTCTCCTCGCACCAGCTCGAGCTGGTCGAGTCCCTGTGCGACCGGGTCGGCATCATCAAGAGCGGGTCGATGGTGGCGTTCGGCGGGATCGAGGAGCTGCGTCGGACCGATCACCGGCGCTGGGTCGTCGACGGACCACCGGCCGCGTCGTGGGTGCCCGCGGTCCCGTCGGCCCGCCTGGTCTCGACGGACGGGCCGCGGGCAGTGGTCGAGGTGCAGGGCCACGCTGCCGACGACGCCGACCAGCAGATCCTTAGGGCGGCGCTGGACGCCGGCGCGGTGCGCGAGTTCAGCCTGCTGCGGCCGTCGCTGACCGAGCTGTACCGGCACGTGGTGGCGACCGACGCCGACGCGGCCGAGACCGTCGAGACGGAGGCGGTGTCCGCATGAACGCCGCCCGACCGACCGTCGTCGAGCTGTCGTCCGGCGCGGCCGTGCGGCTCATCGCGGGCCGCGAGATCAGCACCCGCATCCGGTCCAAGGCGTTCGTCTGGACCACGATCGCGCTGGTCGCGGCCGTGGTGCTGGGCGGGGTTCTGCTCAGCTTCGTCGGCAAGCAGGACAACACGCAGCACGTCGGCGTGACGTCGGAGGCCGCGGACGTCGCCGACCAGGTCGTCGCCACGGGCAAGGTCACGGGCGCGACGATCGAGACGCAGGAGGTCGCCGACCAGGCGAGCGGCGAGGCGCTGCTCAAGGACGGGACCATCGACGCGCTGATCACGTCGACGGACCCGCTGACCGTGGTGGTGCACAGCAAGCTCTCCGACTCGCTGGCCCCGGTGTTCGCGTCGCTGGCACAGCAGGAGGCGCTGGCGTCGGCGGTCACCTCGCTGGGCGGCGACCCGGGCGAGGTCGGCCGCGAGATCGCTCAGGCGTCGCCGGCCGTCACGGCGCTGGAGCCCGAGCCGGCCCGGGACGGCGCGCAGATCGCCGCCGGGTTCGTCGCCGGCATCCTGCTGTTCATCTCGCTGATGACCGCCGGGCAGCTGGTGGCGCAGGGCGTGGTCGAGGAGAAGTCGAGCCGCGTGGTCGAGCTCCTGCTGGCGACGGTCCGGCCGTGGCAGCTCATGGCCGGCAAGGTGCTCGGCATCGGGGTCATCGGCCTGTCGCAGGTGGTGCTCGTCGTCGGCGCCGGTGCCGGCACGGCCGTCGCCCTGGGGCTCGCCGACACCAGCTCGATCAACCTCGGCGTGACCGCGCTCTGGGTGGTGATCTGGTTCGTCATCGGCTTCACGATGTACGCGCTGGCGCTGGGCGCCCTCGCGGCGCTGGTGTCGCGCCAGGAGGACGTGGGGTCGGTGACCGCGCCGGTCATGACGCTGATGATGATCCCGTACATCATCGGCGTGAGCATCGCGCCGTGGGACCCGACGAACCCGCTGGTGGTCTGGCTGTCGTACATCCCGTTCTGCGCGCCCCTGCTCATGCCGATGCGGATCGCGCTGGGCGAGGTGGAGCCGTGGGAGGTCGCGCTCGCGCTCGGCCTGTCGCTCGCCCTGATCCCGGTGCTGGTGTGGTTGGCCGGCCGGATCTACTCCAACGCGATCCTGCGCAGCGGCGGCCGGGTCAAGCTCAAGGACGCGCTCGTGAAGGCCTGACTGTCGGTGGCTCCCGCTAGCGTCGGCGGGATGGAACGCGTCGACTACACCTCGACCTTCATCGTGGTCGCGCCGGACACGTCCGCGGTGGCGGGCGTGGAGCCCGTCGGCCCCACCATCGCCGCGTCCACCTTCGCGCTGATCGCCTCGTCGCCGTACGCGCTGCGGTCGTCCGACGTCATCTTCCGCGTCTGGGCGCAGCGCCACGACGTCGACGAGCTCTCGGCCGACGAGTGGGCAGCGTTCTACTCCACGTCCCACGCCTGCCTGCGGTCCAGCGACCTCGGCAAGCGGTACGGCTGGGGCATCCACGCCGACGCCGACGGGCGCCTGGCCGTGTACGCGGTCGGGTCCGCGGAGTACGCCGCCCTGGCCGGCGGCGTCGCCCCCGACGGGTCACCCGTCACGGTGACCGCGGCGATGCGGAGCTCGCGGCGGTGAGTGCCGCGTCACGGCGGCGGGGCTTGAGGCGGTCGGGTCCCGAGCCGATATAGCCCTGTGACGACCGAGCCCGCACCCCCGCGCACCGCGTGGATCATCGTGATGGCGGTCGTCGGCACCCTGTTCCTCGCGGCGAGCACGGTGACGATCGTCCTGGCCCTCCCCCGGCCGTCGGCCCCGCAGGCCTCCTGCTGGAACGGCATCGCGACCGACCCGTGCCTCCCGCTCGAGGGCCAGACCGGCGCGATGTGGGCATTCGACCCGAACCAGGTCGTCGCCTCGGACTGCGACCGGATGCGCGGCGACGACTACTTCCCCGAGGCCAAGGAGTCCTGGTACTGCACCTGGCCCGACCTCAAGGTCGACGTGTTCATCGCCCGGTTCTCCACGATCGACGACGGACCCGCGATCTGGCGGGACATCGCCGACTACAACGGCTTCACCGAGTACTACCCCGAGCGCTGGCCGACCGGCGACGCCCTCGGGCCCACGTTCTCCGGCAGCACGCCCGCGACCAAGAACTTCGACGCCCCGTTCCTCGCGCTCTGCTACGACGACATCCCGTACTGCGTCGAGATCGAGGCCGCGAGCAACCGGGGGCTGGAGACGGCCGAGGACCGGATCGGGACGCTCACCGGCGACGACGTCGACGCGTACCTGACGCAGCTCGCGAACGAGCCGGGCGGGGACGTCTGACCGAGCGGGGCGACCCGCGCCGGCAAGCCGACAAGTTGTCTACACACCTTGTCATGGGGACGGAAACTCTTCGGCGGCAGCCCACTGCGCGCGAACCCGCGGTGAGGCGGTCCGAAGCACCTACTCGAGTTGTGAACGTGGAAGCATGGCCACCATGGAAGCGCACTTGCCGGACGTGCCGGACGAGGCTTCATTGCCGGAGCCGACTGTGATCGCCAGGGGGCCCGTCAGGCCGGGTCCAGAAGTTCAGGAGGAGATGCGCGCGTACCTCCATTCAGACGAAACCCGGCTTGGGCAGGTCTACCGTCTGAACGGCGAAGGCTTCACGCCCGAGGAGATTGCTCGTCGTCTCGACGTGAGCACTTCGAACTTTGTCTGGAATTACACGCGCATGGCCGATGCTCTCCTGAACGGTGACTTGCCGTCAGCACCCACAGTTGCGCTGGGAATCGCTCGCAAATTCCGAAAGCTACTCCGAGATCGAACGCTTTCGACTGCGATGCGGGTCTACCTCGACGCGAACCTCGTGGAGTTGGAGCGCCGCGCGGACGACCCCGAGGCTCGCTCCGCGGAGATTGAGATTGCCGAGAGAAAGACTCAGGCGGTCGAGTCCCGCAACGACCGCGGGATCTACGTCTACGCCCTCCCGCATTACCTGCATTACCCGATGGACGCTTCGTCGGGTCACACGCTAATGAAAGTCGGTCGGAGCGACAGCGACGTGATCATGCGCTTCCGCAATCAGACGCGCACAACGGCGTTACCGGAGGAGCCGATCCTGCTCAGGGTTTACCGAGCGAGTCAAGAAGCTTCGACGGTTAATCTTGAAGCGACGTTCCACCGCTTACTTGAGGCTGCTGCCCATTCCAGGAGCGTCGCTCGGACGGCAGGTCGAGAGTGGTTCGTGACGAGCACTCGCTTCCTTGATGAGGTTGCCCGCGCATTGAACCTCGCCATCGACGTAGTGAACGACTACGAGGCGACGGAAGACGAGTAGTTGCGTCGAGTCGACGCACGGCAACACGACGCTGGTCTCACCCTCAGTCCCGAGCAAGCTCCCCCGCCGCGACCGATCCCGCCTCGCGGGCCCGGGTCAGGAAGTCCGCGATCACGGCGAGCTCGGGCTCCGAGTAGCCGTCGAGCAGCTGCTCCATCGACCCGTTCATCCCGGAGTACAGCTCGTAGATCTCCGCTCCCCGCTCCTTCGCGGCGCGCACGACGATGGCGCGCCGGTCCTCGGGGGAGCGCTCGCGGACGATCCAGCCGCCCTTCTCCAGCCGGTCGAGCACCCCCGTCATGGTCGCGGGGTGCAGGCCGGCCAGGCGGGCGAGGGCCGAGGCGCCGAGGGGTCCGTGGCGGCCGATGAGGTCGAGGCAGTCGAGGTCGACGTCGCGCATGTCGAGGCGCTGGCTGACCTGGTGGTTGAGCAGGTCCAGCTGGATGCTCAGGTCGCGCATGGACTCGCGCACGGTCACGGTGAGCCGACGCTTGCGCCGGCGGTCGTCGGCAGACACTTCGGAAGGCATATGTTACGGTCCTCATATCTTCTCGATCTCTGATGAGACCGTACACCCGCACCTGGAGCACATCCATGAAGCTCACGATCATCGCCGCGACCGGCGGCATCGGACGTCAGATCCTCGAGCAGGCCACCGCCGCTGGGCACGACGTCACCGCGGTGGTCCGCGACCCGAGCCGGCTGCCGAGCACGACGGCGCGCGTGGTCACCGTGGACCTGGCGAAGGACACGGCGGCCCTGCAGAGCGCCGTCGCCGGCGCCGACGCGGTCCTGTCGGGGCTCGGCGCGCGGACGAGGTCCGACGAGGGCATCGCGACCCGCGGGACCCGCGCGATCGTCGACGCCATGCGGGCGACGGGCTCGACGCGGCTCGTCGTGGTCAGCGCGGCGCCCATCGGGACCGTGCCCTCCCCGGAGATCCCGCGCCCGCCGAAGCACGACGACGGCGACGGGTTCTTCATGCGCCACCTGGTCAGCCGCATCCCGAAGGTGCTGTTCAAGGCCCACTACGCGGACCTCGCCGCGATGGAGGACGTGGTCCGCGCCAGCGGGCTCGACTGGACCATCGCGCGCCCGCCGAAGCTGACCGACAAGCCCCTCACCGGCGAGTACCGGACCGCGCTCGACCGGAACATCCGCGGCGGCTGGTCCGTCTCGCGCGCGGACGTCGCCCACCTGATGCTCCGGGTGCTCGACCAGCCCGAGACGGTCGGGCACGTGGTGGGCGCCGCGAGCTAGCGGACACGCGACGGGCCGTGTCGGACCCGGCGGCGACAATGAGCCGTGTCCTTGCTGCTGCTCGTCGACGACCCCTCGCGCCCCGGAGTCGTCGTGCTGCAGTCGCTGTCCGACGACGGGTCGCACGAGGCGTCGTCGGACGTCGCGGTCGGGGACCTGGCGGCGGCGGTCCGGGAGCGCGAGGCGGACCGGCCGCGGTGGGTGTGGGACGACACGTCCCGCCGCTATCCGCCCCTGCTGGCCGCCGGCGTGCGGGTCGAGCGGTGCCACGACCTGCGGCTCTGCCACGCGATCCTGCGGCGGAGCATCTACTCGCAGTCGTCCGCGCTTGCGCAGGCCGACCCCGGCCCGTGGGACGGACCGCGCACGTCGGCGCCCGTCGAGGTCAGCCTGTTCGACGAGCCGCGCGCGGAGGCCCCCGACGACGCCCTGGACGAGCTGCGACGCCAGCTCGCGGCGGTGGCCGGCGCCGACGAGCCCGGCCGCCTGCGCCTTCTCCTCGCCGCCGAGTCGACGGGCGCGCTCATCGCGGCGGAGATGCAGCACGACGGCATGCCCTGGAGCGTCGAGGCTCACGACGCGCTGCTGACCGACCTGCTGGGTCCGCGTCCGCGCAGCGGGCGGCCCGCCAAGCTCGAGGCGCTCGCCGACGAGGTCCGCGCGGCGCTCGGGCAGCCGTCGCTCAACCTCGACTCGCAACCCGACCTGCTGCGCGGCCTGCGGTCGGCCGGGTGCGACGTCGAGTCCACGCGCACGTGGGAGATCAAGGAGCTGGAGCACCCGGTGCGCGATCCTCTGCTCTCGTACAAGAAGCTGTCGCGCCTGCTCAGCGCCAACGGCTGGGCGTGGATGGACGCGTGGGTGCACGACGGCCGCTTCCGCCCCGACTACGTGCCCGGCGGGGTGGTGACCGGCCGGTGGGCCACCAGCGGCGGCGGGGCCCTGCAGCTGCCCGCCAGCATCCGCTCGGCGGTCCGAGCCGATCCCGGCTGGAAGCTGGTCGTCGCCGACGCAGCGCAGCTGGAACCCCGGGTCCTCGCCGCGATGTCCGGCGACGGCGCCATGGCCGCGGCCGGTCGCCAGGCGGACCTCTACCAGGGCGTCGTCGACGCGGGCATCGTCGAGACCCGGTCCGAGGCCAAGTACGCGATGCTCGGCGCCATCTACGGCGCGACCACGGGCCCGTCGGCCGTCCTCATGCCCCGCCTGACCCGTGCCTATCCGCGCGCCGTCGCCCTGGTCGAGGCCGGCGCCCGGGCCGGCGAGCGCGGCGACGTCGTCGCCACCTGGCTCGGCCGCACCTCCCCGCGCCCGAACGCGGACTGGCAGTCGGAGCTCGCCGCCGCCTCGGCGGAGGGCGCCGGTGCCGACGACGTCCGCGCCGCCCGTCGGCGCGGCCGCGACTGGGGCCGGTTCACACGCAATTTCATCGTGCAGGGGACGGCCGCCGAGTGGGCCCTGTGCTGGATGGCGTCCCTGCGGCGCCGGCTCCTGGAGCTGGAGGGCCGGCCGCACCTGGTGTTCTTCCTGCACGACGAGGTCATGGTCCACTCGCCCGCGGCAGTCGCCGACGAGGTCGCGGCCGCCGTGCGGTCGTCGGCGATCGAGGCCGGGCGGCTGCTGTTCGGGGACACCCCCGTGGAGTTCGCGCTCGACGTCGCCGTCGTGGACACCTACGACCAGGCGAAGTAGATCAGTGGCTGAGGATCAGCTTGAGCGCGATGACGAGCAGGCCGAACGCGCCCGCCATGGCGGTCTCCGCGACGAGCTTGCCGCCCCGCACCCCGGCCCGGTGAGCCGCGAGGGCCGCCACGGCCGCCAGCATCGCGACGGTGAACCACAGGGAGAGGAAGGCGGCGTTCGCGACCGTCATGCCGAGCAGCCGCCCGACGAAGAACACCACCAGCACGGGGAGGCTGCCCAGCAGGACGCCGGTGTTGTTCCGCAGCGCGTGGCGCAAGCGGTGCGTGGACGAGTGCTCGATGTCGTCGAACCGGCCACCGACCGCGTCCGCGTAGACGTGCGCCAACCAGTACGTCACCGAGACCAGCGCCGTCGCGATGAGGACGGTGTCGCCGCTCTCGAAGCTGGCGCTGGTCGTCGCGAGCACGACGGCCGAGACGAGCGCCCCGTACAGCAGCTCGGCCGGGCCCTTGCTGCGCAGGAATCGGCCGACGAAGGTGAGCGAGCTGTCGGAAACCATCGAACCTCCGTCGTCGACCGGCACTGCACCCATCGTCTCCTACGCGGGCGCGCGCCGCGTCACGGGCCCACCGGCCAGGTCTGCAGGCGCCCGCACATGCCGTACCGCCGCGGCGCCGGGGCCGGCTCGACGGCGGTCGCAGTCCCCCGGGCCAGGAACGGCGCGACACCGCGGACGAGCCCCTCGAGCGCCTTCGCGGTGACGTCCGTCTCCCGCGTAGACGTTCCGCGTCCACACGTCCTGCCAGTGCGGCACCAGCGGCCGGACGATCCGGGCGGCAGCCTCGTGCAACGGCTTCATGGCCTCGGCGGCCCCGACCCGGTCGACGGCGGCGCGCAGCTCGGCGTACCCCTCGAGCGCGAGGTCGCGGCGGCGACGGGCGGCGGCCGCGAGCTCGTCGTCGGAGGCGCCGTCCGGGAGCGTGGCGGCCTCGCGGTACGCGGCCGGGTCGGCCAGCACCGCGGCGGGGAACGTGAGCACCGCGTCTCCGGCCTCGGGCAGGCCCGCGTTCGACATGAGGACGAGCACCTCGAGGTCGCCGTCGTTCACGGCGCGGTGCACCACGCCGGGGCCGAACGAGACGACCGATCCCGGCCGCAGCGGATGGACCTCGGCGCCCGCCACGCTCAGCGTGCGCACCGACCCGGAACCGCCGAGGACGACGTAGGCCTCCGACGAGACGACGTGCAGGTGCGGTGACCCGCTGCCGGCCCGGCCGACCCCGTCGGGCGCGAGCCAGTCGTAGACCCGCAGATGGCTGATCGACACACCGCCGGGGAGTCCGCTCATGCCCCCAGCATCCCGCCGCCGGCGCTCACGCAGCCAGCACCTGGGCGCCGAGCGTGGCCAGCTCCGCCGCCGACGAGGGGTCCGACGCGCCGTCGGCGATGACGACCGCGTACCGGAACGTCAGGGTGTCGCCGGGTCCGAACGGCACCTCGGTCGAGAAGAAGGGCGCGGGGTTGAGGCAGCCGAACAGCTCGGTGCGAGCGAACCACTGCGGCGGGTGCGACGGGTTGTCGGTGCCGTCGACCATGACGACCGTCGAGGTGCCCCCGCTCTCGTCGTGCCGGCCGACGAACCCCATCCACGGACCGCGCGTCCCGCGGATCTCCTCGCCGCCGGCGAAGTCCGGGGCCAGCAGGGTGCCGCCGGTGAACGACCGAGGGCCGCGCCAGAACAGCCCGCCGTAGCCGGCGTTCTCCCGGCCGCGGGTGGTCGGCGAGCCGATGGTCAGGTCGGCGGCCGACACGTTGCTCATGGTCGTCGCGAAGGTCAGCACCCAGGCGTCGTCGCGACCCGCCGGGACGACGAAGCCGACCGTCCGCGTCTCGTCGATCACGTGCTCGCCGCCCTGTGTGTGCCACGCGAGCGTGTGGGCGAGGTCGACGCGGTCCGCCGACACGGTCAGCGCCGTCAGGTCGACGTGGTCCATCGACCCGTCGTTCTCGAGCTGCACGTAGCCCTCGCCGTGCACGTAGGTCGGCCCGCCCCAGAAGTTGTGGTCGCCGACCACGGGGAGCGACCACGCGATGCCCTTGTGCCAGACGTGGTCGTGGGGCCGGAACGCGGTGACCAGGTCGCCGCCCCGCGTCCGGACCGGGTGCAGGTAGGGGCGCGGGCTCTCCAGCTGCACGTCGGTGGGCACGTAGACGTAGCGCGCGAGGGCGGTGCCACCGAGCTCGACGTCGACGGCCCGGCCGACGTCGTGGACCGCGCGGAGGCCGCTCATCGGGCGAGGTCCGCGCCGAGGTCCAGGTCCGCGATGGTCACCGGCAGGCCCGTGACCAGCGACTGGTTGCCCGCGATGCCGACCGCCACGGCCCGCAGCCCGTCGAGGTACCCCGCCGGACGGCCGAGCTCGTCGTCGGAGACCCGCAGATGGCGTCGGAACACGTCCTTCAGCAGGATCGCGTCACCGCCGCCGTGCCCGCCGATGCCGTCGGGGATCGCGAACTCGGTCGCCCGCTCCCAGTGCTTCTGCACCAGCAGCCGCTCCCCCTCGGGGCGCAGGGTGTCCGACGACGCGGTCGGGGTGGCCGACGGGTCCAGGATCGCGTTGCCGTCCTCGTCCAGCTCGATCGCGCCGCGCTCGATGACCTCGAGCTCCGCGCGGCCCGCGGTCCCGTTGACCGTGACGCGGTAGCCCTCCCAGGGGCTGTGGGCGTTGAGCGAGTAGGTCAGGTTGGCGCCCCGGCGATAGTCGACCAGCAGCGCCATGTTGTCCTCGATGGTGATGCCCGGGCCGAAGACGTCCTGGTCGCGCAGGTAGCCGTCGTGCTGCTCGGCGTCCAGGTAGAGCGCCTTGAGGCGGGGGTCGTCGTTGAGGTCGAGCGTGAAGGGGTCGCCGACGACGCCGGTGCCGCGGGTCGGTCGGGCACCGAGGCCCCGGTCGGTCGCGTTGCGGTCGCCGTAGAACTTCAGGCCGCCGCGGGCGTAGACCCGGGCCGGCACGTCGCCGATCCACCAGTTGACCAGGTCGAAGTGGTGGCTCGACTTGTGCACCAGCAGGCCGCCGGAGTTCTTCTTGTCGCGGTGCCAGCGGCGGAAGTAGTCGGCGCCGTGCACGGTGTCGAGCGCCCACTCGAAGTGCACGCTGGTCACCTCGCCGATCTCCCCCGAGGCAATGACCTGGCGCAGCGAGGAGTTCCGCGGCGCGTAGCGGTAGTTGAACGTCATGACGACGTCCCGACCTGTCTCCGCGACCGCGCCCGTGATGCGCCGGCAGCCCGGCCGGTCGATCGTCAGCGGCTTCTCGACGACGACGTCGGCCCCCGCGGCGAGGGCCCGCGCGACCAGCTCGGCGTGGGCGTGGTCGGGCGCGGTGACGACGACGACGTCGACCGACTGCTCCGCGATCATCTTCTCGAGCCCGTCGGGCGCGTACGTCGGGAGCTCCGCCGGCCGCCCGAGGGCCTCGGAGACCACCGCCTCGTAGTGCGCCATGCGGCCCGGGTTCGTGTCGAGCAGCGCGACCAGCGACGCCACGTCGGCGTGCTCGCCGGTGATCGCGCCGATGTACATGCCCGCCCGGTGGCCCGTGCCGACCACGGCGTACCGCCGCTGCTGACCCTCCGGCGCGGGGGCGAACTCGGGGATCACGCCGACGCCGGCGGCCGTGCTGCTGCTGGATGCGGGACGGGGAGCGGTCGGGTTCTGGTCGATCACGGGTGTCCTCGGTGTGTGTCGTCGCCTCGTTGCGCGGACTTGGAAAGCGTTGTCCGTCGCCTTGTAGCCTAAGCGGTGGAGCCCGTCCCCGACAGGCCCCACGCCCAACCGATCACGGGTCGGACACCTGCCCGGCCCAGCCCCGCCCGCACGTCAGCCCGACCCGCACGCTCGCGTGCAGACTTCGTTCCGCTCGGCGCGACAAAGTCTTCACGCGAGGACCGGACCAGCACCCGTCACGACCGACCGACCGTCCGACACCAGGGCGTCGCCGCCCGACCGTCAGGAGTCCCGATGCCCCAGCGCGCCACCGTCCTGCTCCACCCCGACTTCCGCGTCGGGGAGATCGACCGCCGCGTGTTCGGCTCGTTCGTCGAGCACCTGGGCCGCGCGGTCTACACGGGCATCTACGAGCCGGGCCACGAGACCGCCGACGAGCACGGGTTCCGCCGCGACGTCGCGGACCTGACCGGCGAGCTCGGCGTGAGCATGGTCCGCTACCCCGGCGGCAACTTCGTCTCCAACTACGTGTGGGAGGACGGGGTCGGGCCCGTCGAGGAGCGCAAGCCCTTCATCGACCTGGCCTGGCGGACCATCGAGCCCAACACGGTCGGCACCGACGAGTTCCTGCAGTGGGCCGAGCGCGAGGGCATCGAGCCGATGATGGCCGTGAACCTGGGTACCCGCGGGGTTGCCGCGGCGGCGGCGCTGGTGGAGTACTGCAACGGCCAGGCCGGGTCGCGATGGGCCGACCTGCGGATCGCGAACGGCCGGGAGAAGCCGTACGCGGTGAAGCTCTGGTGCCTCGGCAACGAGATGGACGGGCCCTGGCAGATCGGGCACAAGGACGCCGACGAGTACGGCAAGCTCGCGGCCGAGGCCGGCAAGGCCATGCGGCTGGTGGACCCGTCGATCGAGCTGGTGGTGTGCGGGTCGTCGTCGATGATGATGGACACGTTCGGCTCGTGGGAGCAGACGGTGCTCGACCACACGTGGGACGTCGTCGACCACCTCTCGATGCACGCGTACTACGAGGAGCTCGACGGCGACCGCGCCTCGTTCCTCGGGTCGGGCACCTCGATGGACCGGTTCATCCGGCGGGTGGTCGCGAGCGCCGACGCGGTGGCCGCCCGCCGCCGGTCCGACAAGGTGGTGACCATCTCGTTCGACGAGTGGAACGTCTGGTACCTGCAGTCGCGGTTCGTCGGCGAGAAGAACCTCCCGCTCCAGCGCGACGCCCCGCGGATCATCGAGGACGTCTACTCGGCGCTCGACGCGGTGGTCGTCGGCGACCTGCTGGTGACCCTGCTCAACCACGCCGACCGCGTGCCGGTGGCCTGCCTGGCCCAGCTGGTCAACGTCATCGCGCCGATCATGACCGAGCCCGGCGGCCCGGCCTGGCGGCAGCCGACGTTCCACCCCTTCGCGACGACGGCCCGCCTGGCGCACGGCACCGCGCTCGACCTGCGCGTCTCGGGCCCGTCGATGCCGACGAGCGCCCACGGCGACGTCCCCGTGGTCACCGCCGCGGCGACGCTGGACGGCTCCGACGCGGCGGTGTTCCTGGTCAACCGCTCGGCGGAGCCGGTCGAGGTCGAGCTCTCGCACCCGGGGGTGGCGCTGACGCTCGGCCGTGGCGTGCAGGTCACGGCCGACCACGAGCCCGCCGTCGAGGGTCCCGCGCACGCCGCGGCCGTGGCCGAGCGCCACGTGTCCGAGGTGGACGGGCCTCCAGCCGGCACCGCCCGGACGGTCCTCGTTCTCGCCCCCGAGTCGTGGACCGCCTTCCCCGGCACCCTGGCCCGGGACTGATCGCCGCGCCCGGCGGCCCCTCCGACTTGCCGAGCGGTGGCACGATCGACGGATGAGACGCATCGGGCTCGCGATCGGTTGGCTGCTGGGCCTGGTCGCCGCGGGCATCGTCGGGTTCGTCGTCGCGGCGCGTCTCAGTCCGAAGCCGGCGTCCGCGGTGCTGCGACGCAACTTCGACAGGCACGGCTCGGCCCGCTTCACGGCGACCGCTCCGTTCGTCCCGACGCACGTCACCTCCCAGCTCGACATCCCGTACCGCGACGGGGACCGCGACGCGCGCCTCGACGTGCACCGGTCGACGGCCGCCGACGGGACGCTCCCCACGATCGTCTGGGTGCACGGTGGCGCGTGGCTGTCGGGCAGCAAGGACCTCATCGCCAACTACCTGCGGGTCGTCGCCGGCGAGGGCAGCACCGTGGTGGGCATCGGCTACTCGATCGCGCCGCGGGCGACCTACCCGACCCCCGCCCTGCAGGTGCTCGACGCGCTCGCGTACCTCACCGAGCACGGCGAGGAGCTGGGCATCGACCCGAAGCGCCTCGTCCTGGCGGGTGACTCCGCCGGCGCACAGATCGCGTCCCAGGTCACCGGCATGGTGGTCGACCCGGCGTACGCCGCCTCGATCGGCGCCCACCCGCGCATCACCGCCGACCAGATCCTCGGCACCGTCCTGTTCTGCGGGGTCTTCGACATGTCGCTCGCGCGCGGCCTGCGGGGCCGGGACCGGTGGTTCGTCGACTCGGTGATGCGCTCGTTCACGGGCTCGTCGGCCTTCCTGGACGACCCTCGCTTCGCCGGGATCTCCGTGGTCGAGCACCTCACCGCCGACTTCCCGCCGACGTTCGTCTCCTGCGGGAACGCCGACTCGGCGCTGCCCCACTCCCGCTCGCTCGTCGCCAGGCTCGAGTCCCTGGGGGTCCGGTACGAGACCCTGTTCTTCGACGACGACCACGTGCCGCCGATCGGGCACGAGTTCCAGTTCCACGTGGGCACCGAGGAGGGCCAGCTGGCGCTGAAGGCGATGCAGAAGTTCGTCGCCGGGCTGCCCTGACCCGCGGTCAGGCGACCGCCGGCGTCGGCAGGTCGGGCGCCGCCCGCCACAGGGCCACCGCCGCGACGACGGTGACAGGCACCCAGAGCAGCCGCTCGACCAGCGACGGCGACGCGAGGTTGAGCACCGCTCCCGCCGCCATGACTACCGACGCCGCCTGGAGCACGCGCCGCCGGACCGTGGGCGACCCCACCCGCCCGGCCGCGACCGCCGCGACCGCGAGGTAGACCGGGACGGCGATCGCGCTGGAGATCCGCTGCTCCGACGCCAGCACCCCGCTCGTCGCACCGCCGTAGGCCGCATCGCCCCACGGGGCGCCGAGCGCGAGGGCGGCCTGGAACGCAGCCGTGGTCACCATGAGGCCGGCGGCCAGCCGACCCGCCCGCGTGCTCTCGTTCGTCATGAGGCGATCCAAGCATATCTGGCAGATATAGTCACCAGCATGTCCCGACGACCCCAGACCGAGCTCGCCGTCCTCGGCGCGCTGTCCGTCGAGCCCATGTCCGGCTATGCCGTGCGAGCGGCGATCACGAGCACGCTCGGGCACTTCTGGAGCGAGAGCTTCGGCCAGATCTACCCGACGCTGGCCCGGCTCGAGGCCGACGGACTGGTGCGCAAGGACGACGGACCCTTCGCGATCACCCCTGCCGGCCGCACGCGGCTGCGCGAGCTGCTCGCCGAGCCGATCGACCGCACACCACCGCGCAACGGCCTGTTGCTGCGCCTGTTCTTCGGCAGCACGCTGGGACCGGAGGCCTGCATCGACCTGCTGCGCGACGCACACGCGGAGGCGCTCTCCGCCCTGGCGACGCTGGCGGCGATCCGCGCCGAGGTCGAGGCCGAGGCGCAGACGCCCGACCGGCCCTACTTCCTGCTGACCATCGCGGCGGGCGAGGCGACGGCTCGCGCGCAGGCCGAGTGGGCCGAGTCGTCGATCGCCGCGCTCAGCTCCTGACGGCCGCGCGGTGCTCGACCGCGACGACCGCGAGCGAGAGCAGGCCGGGCACGATGACCGCGAGCGGCGCGAGCATCCAGACCATCACCGCGCAGAGGCCGAGCGCGACGCCCAGCAGCAGGGTGCCGACGAGGTCGTCGCCGGTCCGCTTCGCGGCGGCCTGCATCACGGCCCCCCACGACGCACCCGGCGACCAGCCGGCAGCGGCCCGGAGGGTGACCACCAGCAGGACGGCGACGAGGAACAGGGTCGCGATCCGGACGCCGGTGCCCCCGGGCAGACCGCCCGAGCCGGCGAGCTGCAGGTTGAACAGGAAGACGAACAGCAGGACCGGGACGCCGATCGAGACGAGCCAGACGCCTCGGCACGCGGCCCGGAAGTCCTGCCAGAGGACGGCGACCGTGTCGGGCCGGCCGTCGAGGTGCCGGCGGACGTGCGACACCCCCGCGGCGAGCGCCGGGACGGCCGTGACGATCGGCAGGCTCAGGACGGAGACGCCGAGCCCGACCAGCAGCGCCTCGCTGAACAGCCCGAACCGTCCGCCGCCGAGCAGCGGCTTCTTGTCGGGTGCCGGCTCGACCGGGGGCTGGGCGTCGTCGTCGGGAGGCTGCGCGCTCATGCCGTCCAGCCTCACACGTTCCTCGGGCCCCGCGGAAACGCTCATCAGCCCTTGAGCCCCTGCGTGGCGACGCCCTCGACGAGGTACCGCTGGAACACGAGGAAGAAGATCATGACCGGGACGAGGGCGAGGACGGCCATGGCCATCTGCGCGCCGTAGTCGGAGGTCGTGGTCTGGTCGACGAAGAGCCGCAGGGCGATCGGGAGCGAGTACAGGTCGGGCCGCTTGAGGTACAGCAGCGGTCCGAAGAAGTCGTTCCAGGACCAGATGAACGCGAAGATCGAGCTGGTCACCAGCGCCGGCTTCATCAGCGGCAGCATGATCGAGCGGAAGATACGCACGTGCCCGGCGCCGTCGATGCGCGCGGCCTCGTCGAGCTCGCGCGGCAGGTTCCTCATGAACTGGACCATGAGGAAGACGAAGAACGCCTCCGCGGCCAGGAACTTGCCGATCAGCAGCGGCACGAACGTGTCCACCAGGCCGAGCCGGTTGAACACGATGTACTGCGGGATGATCACGACGTGGAACGGCAGCAGGAGCGTGCCGATCATCAGCGCGAAGAACACGTTGCGGCCGGGGAACTCGATGCGGGCGAACGCGTAGGCGCTGACCGAGCACGAGATCGTGATGCCCACGACGGCACCGACCGCCAGGATCAGCGAGTTGGTGAAGAACTTCCAGAACGAGACGCCGCCGATGCCCTCGAGGGCCTTGGTGAAGTTGGCCAGCGTCGCGTCGGTGGGGATCAGGCTGACGTTGCCGACGATCTCGCTGCTCGGCTTGAAGGACGACATGAGCATCCAGAGCGCCGGGTAGAGCACGATCGCGACGAGCACCAGCGAGGACACGTGGAACAGCAGTGCCCGGCCGCGCTTGCGGTTCTTGCTCGACCTGCGCAGCCGCGCGCTGTCCTGCGAGCTGACGAGGTTGTCTGCGGTGGCGGTGACGGCGCTCATCACTTGCCCTCCCCGGAGTAGTGGACCCAGGACTTCGATGTCTTGAAGAAGACGGCCGCGAGGGCTCCGACGACGATCACGAGGATCCAGGCCATCGCAGACGCGTACCCCATCTGGAAGTCCTGGAACCCGCGGAAGTAGAGGTAGAGCGTGTAGAAGAGCGTCGACCGCGCCGGCCCGCCGGTGCCGTTGGAGATGATGTAGGCGGAGGCGAAGATCTGGAACGCGTGGATCATCTCGAGCAGCAGGTTGAAGAAGATCACCGGCGACAGCATCGGCAACGTGATCTGACGGAACTTGCGGCTGGGTCCGGCGCCGTCGACCGACGCGGCCTCGTACAGCTCGACGGGGATCTGCTTGAGCCCGGCCAGGAAGATGACCATCGGCGCGCCGAACTGCCAGACCGTCAACAGGATGAGCATCGGCATCGTGCGGGCCGGGTCACCCACCCAGCCGCCTTCCGCGAAGCCGAAGAACTGCTGGATCTGGTCGACGATGCCCTTGTCGATGAACATCGCCTTCCACACGATCGCGATCGAGACCGAGGCGCCGATGAGCGAGGGTGCGTAGAACGAGGACCGGTAGAAGCCCTTGCCGCTGAATGCGTTGTTCAGCAGCATCGCCACGGCCAGGGCCGCGATGAGCTTGGTCGGCGTGCCCAGCAGCACGTAGGTCAGGGTGACCTTCCAGGCCTGGAGGTAGTTCGGGTCGTGGAACAGTCGCTGGAAGTTCTCCAGCCCGATCCACTGCGGCGGCGCGAACAGGTTGTAGTTCGTGAACGCCAGGTACAGGGAGGCGAGCATCGGGCCTGCGGTGAGCAGGACGAACCCGAGCAGCCAGGGGCTCAGGAAGGCGTAGCCGGCCAGGGTCTCGGACCGCTTCCGCCGCTTCTTGGCTGCGGCGTGTGCGGCGGTCGAAGTGCCCGTCGTCGGAGCCTCGGCAATGAGGGTCACGAGCGTGATCCGTTCGTTGTGCGGTCGGTTCGTTGCGATCCGTCGTGCGGATCGCGACGGGGGTGGGCCGCCCGGGCGTGCGGGCGGCCCACCGCCGAGATCACTGGGTGGACATCTCCGCCTCAGCGAACCACTGCGAGGCGAAGTCCTCCGGCGTGATGTTGCCGTAGCCGAGGTCCTCGGCCAGGGTCTTCCACTTGGCCTCGATGGTGCCGAAGCCCTTGACGGGGATCGGCGTGGACTCGGTCACCTGCTCGGCGATCTTCTCCTCGTACGCGATCACCTGGGCGTCGACGCTGCCCTCGGTCGTGTCGACCGCGGCGCGCTGGTCGGCGTCCGCCGGCACCCCCTTCGACGTGCCGAAGATCTTGCCGACCTCGGGGTCCGTGAGCAGGAAGTTGATCAGCGTCGCGGCCTGCTCCGGGTGCTTGGTGTTGGCACCCGACGACAGGAGCATCGACGGCTTGAAGAACAGGTGCTTCTCGCCAGGCTTGACCGACGGGATCTGCGCCATGGACAGGTTCTGCGTGCCCGAGTCCGCCACGTAGGCGGCCAGGAAGTTGTCCCAGCTCATCTCCGACGCGGTCTCGTTCACGGTGAAGCCGCCCTTGGGAAGCAGCGCGATGTTGCGGTCGACCGGGTAGACCAGCTTGTCCTTGCGGAGGTCCGCCGTCAGGTCGAGGAACTTGACGACGTCCTTCTCGTCGAACCCGAACGTGCCGTCGTCGTTGAAGGGCGTCTTGCCCTCCTGCAGCAGCCACTGGATGAAGAACCAGAAGGTGCCCGTGTAGTCGACCGCGCCATACAGGCCGTAGCCGTCCGCCGTCTTCTCGCCGGCGCTCGAGACGTCCTTGATGAAGTCGTTGTAGTCGTCCCAGGTGTACTCGGCATCGTCGGGGACCTTCGCCCCGGTCTGCTCGATGACGTTCGGGTTCTGGAACATGGCGAACGTGTTGGTCGACGTCGGGATGCCGATCATCTTGTCGTCGAGGACGCCCGCCTTGGTGAGCGTCTTGTCGAAGCCCGACAGGTCGATCGTGCCGTTGTCGACGTACTTCTGCAGGTCGAGCAGCTGGCCGTTCTGGTTGAACTCACGCAGGTACGACAGGTCGAACTGCATGACGTCCGGGAGGGCGCGACCCGCGGCCTCGGTGGACCGTGCCGTCCAGTAGTCCGGGAACCCGGCGAAGCTGGTCTGGACGGTGATGTACGGGTACTTCTCCTTGAAGAGCGCGAGGGCCTGGTTGTACCGGGCGGCTCGGTCGTCGTTGCCCCACCACGTGAAGTTGATGGTGACGGGCGACGTGTCGGGGCCGGTGGAGCTGGCCGTCGGCTCGGTGCTGCCCGAATCGCCGGACGAGCAGGCGGTCAGGGCGAGTGCGGCGACGGCGGCAACTGCGGCCGTCCTCCAAAGGGTTCGCTTCATCGTCGTTGAGCCTCCTTGCTCGGGGTGTGAAAGCGCATTCCGGACGTTAGGCGAGCGCTTACCCGACTGTCAACGGGTCGCGCTGAATCGTTACAAAGGCCCTCGTCCCCGCAGTACCATGTCACGCGACGGGCGCAGCTGCAGCCTCGCTCCAGGGCCGGCCGGAGCGCGCGACGACGCATTCGGTCGTCGGGGCCTGCGATCGTGCGGAGGTCGACACCGGGCGCGGCGAACGTCCGCGGATTCGGTCGTGGGAGCGCTCGCTCGTGCGGACATTGCAGCCGTCCACCCGGGGCGTCCACGGACTCGGTCCTCAAGGGCGCTCGATCTTGAGGACGTCGGCAACAGGCGCGCGCGACGTCCGCACATCCGGGTGTCCAGACGATCGATCCGGCGGACGTTGGCGGCGGACATCTCGTCAAGTCCGCGGATTCGGTCGTCCGGACGCTCGATCCTGCGGACGTCACGGGTGGATGCTGTCGGGAGAGGCCTCGTCGCCGCCGGCGGCGTTCCGTTCCCGGTCGGGCTGTCGGCCGCTCCGCATCCTGTTGTATCGTTTCAAAACCCGTGCAGCCCAACGATGCGCCACACCCCCTGGAGTCACCGGTGACCGACCGTCAGATCCCCTCGTGGTCCGAGCTCAAGCCGCTGATGCGCCCGAAGCCGATCGAGCTCAACGGCACCAAGCGCCGGCTCGCGGACGCGCTGACCATCGCGGACCTGCGCACCCTGGCCCGCAAGCGGACGCCACGCTCGGTCTTCGACTACACCGACGGCGCCGCCGAGGCGGAGATCAGCCTGCGCCGCGCCCGGTCGCTGTTCCACCAGCTCGAGTTCCAGCCGTCGATCCTGCACGACGTCTCGCACGTCGACCCCACCACCGACATGATCGGCACGCCGAGCGCCCTGCCGTTCGCGTTCGCCCCCACCGGCTTCACGCGGATGATGAACCACGAGGGTGAGCGCGCGGTCGTCCGGGTCGCCCAGCGCCGCGGCATCCCGTACGCGCTGTCGACGATGGGCACGACGTCCATCGAGGAGGTCGCGAAGGCCGGCCCCGACGCCCGCAAGTGGTTCCAGCTGTACGTCTGGAAGGACCGCTCCGCGGGCGAGGACCTCATGGCCCGGGCCAAGGCCGCCGGCTACGAGGCCCTGATGCTCACCGTCGACGTCCCGGTGGCGGGCGCCCGGCTGCGCGACGCCCGCAACGGCTTCTCCATCCCCCCGGCCCTCACGGTCAAGACCGTCCTCGACGCGGCGACGCACCCGGCCTGGTGGATGAACCTGCTGACCACGGAGACGCTGACCTTCGCGTCGCTGACCACCTGGTCGGGCACGGTCGCAGACCTGCTGGACAAGCTCTTCGACCCGACCATGACGTTCGCGGACCTCGAGTGGATCCGTGCGTCGTGGGACGGCCCGCTGATCATCAAGGGCATCCAGACCGTCGAGGACGCCCGTCGCGTGACGGACGCCGGCGCCGACGCCCTCGTCCTGTCGAACCACGGCGGCCGCCAGCTCGACCGCGCACCCGTGCCGCTGCGCCTGCTGCCCGACGTCGCCGAGGCGGTCGGCGACCGCACGCAGGTCTGGGTCGACACCGGCATCATGTCCGGCGCCGACGTCGTCGCCGCCCTCGCTCTCGGAGCCGACGCGACGCTCGTCGGCCGCGCCTACCTGTACGGCCTCATGGCCGGCGGCGAGCGCGGCGTCGACCGGGCCGTCGAGATCCTCGAGCGCGAGGTCCGCCGGACCATGGCGCTGCTCGGCGTCTCCACGGTCAAGGAGCTCGGCCCGCACCACGTCCGCCTGCCCTGACCCCCGGCGCCGGCACCCCTCCACCGCCCGCAACGTCCGAGCAAAGAGGGCCCAGAACCCGACTTTGCTCGGACGTTGTCGCGTTCGCTGCACAACGTCCGAGCACCTGCGGGTCAGAGGCCCCACTTGCTCGGACGTTGTCGCGTTCGCTGCACAACGTCCGAGCACCTGCGGGTCAGGGGCCCGACTTGCTCGGACGTTGTGCATTTCAGGGGCGGACGTTGCGCCGGCCAGGGGCCGGATGTCGGCGCACATGCAGGTCAGAGGCCCCTTCTGCTC
>NZ_JBFUEV010000009.1:0-183221 GCF_056403775.1 Cellulomonas sp. P2_F12
GCCCGGCCGGGCCCCGGCCGCGGGCCGGGCCGCGCGCGGGACCCGGGCGAGATGGTAGGACGGAGCGCATGACTTCGACGCCCTTTCATGACCTCGACCAGTACGTCGCCGTCCCGCGGCTCAGCGGGCTGGTGCTCTCGCCGGACGGGACGCGGCTGGTGACGGCCGTCGCGACGCTGAACGGCAAGAAGACCAAGTACGTCACGGCCCTCTGGGAGGTCGACCCGGCCAACGAGGAGCCCGCGCGACGGCTCACGCGCAGCGCGAAGGGTGAGTCCAGCGCCGCGTTCACGCCGGGCGGCGACCTGCTGTTCACCAGCGCGCGGCCGGACCCGGACAGCGACGCGGACGACGACGACGCGGTGCCGGCCCTCTGGCTGCTGCCGAAGAACGGCGCCGAGGCGCGGGTCGTCGCGAGCAGGGCCGCGGGGCTCGGCGGGGTGCACGTCGCGAAGGACGCTGAGGTCGTGCTCGTCGGGTCGGACGTGCTGCCCAGCGCCAAGGACGACGAGCAGGACGAGAAGCTGCGCAAGGCCCGCAAGGAGAAGAAGGTCGCGGCGATCCTGCACGACGGCTACCCGGTCCGGTTCTGGGACCACGACCTCGGCCCGGAGAGCCCGCACCTGTTCGTCGCGACGGTCGGCGACGAGGTCACCACCCCGCTCGCGGGCGCCGGGGACCCGAAGCTGAAGCTCACGGACGTGACCCCGCAGGCGCGGTCGGCGCTGGTCGAGCAGGGCGCCGCGATCAGCCCGGACGGCCGCACGGTGGTGACCGGCTGGTACGCGCCGCTGGCGCGCGGGAGCCAGCGCAGCCGGTTGGTCGCGGTCGACGTCGCGTCGGGTGAGCACCGGGTGCTCGTCGACGACCCGGCGGCGGACCTCGGGTCGCCGGCCATCTCGCCGGACGGTCGGTGGGTGGCGTACTCGCGGGAGACGATCTCGACCCCGCACGAGGCCCCGAGGGTGACACTGCAGCTGGTCGCGACCGCCGGCGGCGAGCCGCGCACGCTGGCCGAGGGTTGGGACCGCTGGCCGCACGACCCGGTGTGGGCGCCGGACAGCCAGAGCCTGCTGGTGCTCGCCGACGACGACGGCCGCGGGCCGGTGTTCCGGATCGACCTCGACACGGACGAGGTCACGCGGCTGACCAGCGACGACGCGACGTTCACCGACGTGTCGATCAGCCCCGACGGCACCACGGCGTACGCGCTGCGGACCTCGTACGAGGCGCCGAGCCACCCGGTGCGCATCGACCTCGCGACCAAGCAGACGACCGCGCTCCGCAGCCCGATCGCGACCCCCGAGCTCCCGGGCACCCTGGAGGAGGTCGAGTCGACGGACGCGGACGGCCGCCGCGTGCGCGCCTGGCTGGCGCGCCCGGCGGGCGACGAGAAGGTCCCGCTGCTGCTGTGGATCCACGGCGGCCCGCTGGGCTCGTGGAACGCGTGGTCGTGGCGGTGGAACCCGTGGATCCTCGTCGCCCAGGGGTACGCGGTGCTGCTGCCGGACCCGGCGCTGTCCACCGGATACGGGCAGCAGTTCGTCCAGGACGGCTGGGGTGCCTGGGGCGCCGCGCCGTACACGGACCTGCTGGCGATCACGGACGCCGTCGAGGCGCGGGACGACATCGACGAGACGCGCACGGCGGCGATGGGCGGCTCGTTCGGCGGCTACATGGCCAACTGGGTGGCGGGTCACACGGACCGGTTCCGTGCGATCGTCACGCACGCGAGCCTGTGGGCGCTGGACCAGTTCGGCCCGACGACGGACGCGGCCTACTACTGGGAGCGGGAGATGACCGAGCAGATGGCGCTCGAGAACTCGCCGCACCTGCACGTCGGCAAGATCGTCACGCCCATGCTCGTGGTGCACGGCGACAAGGACTACCGGGTACCGGTCGGCGAGGGCCTGCGCCTCTGGTACGAGCTGCTGGCCAAGAGCGGCCTGCCTGCCGACGACGACGGGAGGACCGCCCACCGCTTCCTCTACTTCCCCGACGAGAACCACTGGGTGCTCAGCCCCCAGCACGCGATCGTCTGGTACCAGGTGGTCGAGGCGTTCCTGGCGGAGCACGTGCTCACCCGGACGGGTGAGGAAGGTCCGGTTTATCCCGAGATTCTGGGGTAGCGGGCCGTCTCGGCGTGCGAGGTCACCGGGTCGGCACCAGACTCGCCGGTCGGAGCCGGGCGACAGATGCCCGGCACGACGGAAGGAAGGACCGACATGGGTATCGGAGGCGGAATCGCCCTCATCGTGGTCGGCGCGATCCTCTCGTTCGGGATCAGCGACGCGCTCGACGGCGTCAACCTGGCGGTGATCGGCTACATCTGCATGGGTGCCGGAGTCATCGCGATCATCCTGGCGGTCGCGCTGCAGGCGTCGCGCAACAACACCTCGCACCGCGAGGTCATCGAGCAGCGCGGCACGCCCACCGCGCCGGCGGCGACCCCGGTCGCGCCGGTGGTGGCCCCGGTCCAGCAGGCGCCGGTCCAGCAGGTCCCCGTCCAGCAGCAGCCGCCCGCGGCCCCGCCCGCGGTCTGACGGCTCGCACGGCGACGCGCCCCCGGGAACGGGGGCGCGTCGTCGTGTCAGGCCTTGAGGGGCCCTCGCACGATCGAGTCGCCAGAGTGCGCGGGGTTCCCGTCGAACTGCTCCTCGGAGACGTCGACCACGGAGTACTGGGTGAGGTCGAGCCCGTCGGGCAGGTCGAACCGACCCGACGTCCCGGTGAGGGTGCCCACGCTGACCAGGCCGCTGACGTCGGGCTTGAGCAGCCAGACCTCGCGGAAGCCGTCCCCGGACGGCACGTCGTCGGCGAGGTCGACGACGAGCACGCGGCTCCCGTCGGCCGCCGTCTCCACCGCGGCGGACCCGGACGCGTCCCAGCCGGGCAGCGGCTCGAGGGTGGCGGTGGCCAGCACGGTGGGCTCGTCGTCGTGGTTGGCCACCCACCAGGCCCCGCCGCCGCCGACCACGAGCCCGGAGACCGCCGCGGCCGCGACCCAGCGCCAGGCGCGGGGCCGGTCGCGCCGGGCGTCGAGCGCGACGACGGGTGCGAGCGGCTCGGCGGGCTCGGCAGGGGTGCGCTCCGGCGCGGCGGCGGTCGCCAGCGCCTGCGCGCCGGGCGAGAGGCCGAGCTCGCCGGCGATGCGACCCCAGACAGCCGGCGCGGGCGCGACGAGCGCGTCGTCGGGGCCGCCGGAGCGCGCGAGCCCGACCACGTCGCGCAGGGCGGTGAGCTCGTCGGTGCAGCGCTCGCACTCCTCGATGTGAGCGAGGTCCGCTGTCGACCCGACGGGCTCCCCGAGGGCGAGGAGCGCCAGCACGTCGTCGTCCACGTGCGACTCATCGAACGGCACCGTCCACCTCCCATCGAGTCCGCAGCCGGGCGAGGCTGCGCCGGACGTGGCTCTTCACCGTGCCGAGCGGCAGGTCCAGTCTGCTGGCGATCTGGTCGTGCGTGAGGTCGTCGTAGAACGCGAGCCGCAGGATGGTGCGCTGCGGGTCCCCCAGCCGGTCGAGCTCGTCGGCCACGAGGACCCGGTCGACCACGCGCCCGTCCACGGCGGGGACCGGCGTCTCGAGCGCCTCGGACACCGACCTGTCCCGCAGTCGCCGGTCGCGCGCCCGCTTCTCGTGCGTGTCCGCGACGACGTGCCGGGCGATCCCGAGCAGCCAGGCCGGCAGTCGGGACCGGTCCGGGTCGAACCGCGCGCGGCTGCGCCAGGCCTCGACGAACACCTGCTGCGTCACGTCCTCGGCGTCCGACAGGCTGCCCAGCGAGCGCAGCGCGACGGTGTGCACGAGCGAGGACCAGCGCCGGTACGCCTCGGCGATCGCGGTCTCGTCGCCCTGGGCGAACGCCACGCCGAGCTCCTCGACACCCTCGCCGTCCGGGTCGAGCCGGTGCGACGGGCGCGACGGGTCTGCGGACCCGGGCCCGGGTGCGCTCACGCACGACTCCTCACTCGTCGGCTCCCCGACCGCAGGAGCGCTGTGCACCAGTGTCACGGCTACCCACCGAGCGGCTCGGCGGTGACGACGACGTTGTCCGTATAGTGCCCGATGTCACGGCGAAAGGTGCCACCGCACGTCACCAGCACGAGTCGCGGCGCGCCGGACCGGTCGAACCACTGGTCCACGGGCGCCCCCTCCTTCGGGATCTTCTCGACGCCGACGACCCGGTACGCGTGCTCGCTGCCGTCCTCCGTCGTGACCGTGAGCGTCGCCCCGACAGCCACCTCCCGGAGCCTGGCGAACTGCCCGATCCCCGTCAGCCGGCTGTCGACGTGCGCTGCCAGGACCGTCGCGCCCTCGGCGTCGGCGGGCGCGGGGCCGAACTCGTACCAGCCGGCGCGGTCGGCATCCTCGGGGATCTGCATCTCGCCGTCGTCCGTGACGCCGACGGGGTCGACGGGCATGTCGATCCCGACGTCGGGCACGACGAGCCGCACGGGCGGCGGCGTCGCCGCGACGGGTTGCTGGGCGGAGAGGTCGGCGTCGTAGACCGGCACGACCGGGACCGGGCGGGACGGGGTCGGTCGCGGCGTCGCCGTGGGGGACGACGACGCCGCGACCACCGGCTCGGAGGCGGGGTCCGGGCCGGTGCACGCGGTCAGCGGGCCGAGCGTCGCGCCGAGGACGACGACGGTCGCGAGCACGCGTGCCGAGGCCCGGGAGGGCGCGAGCGCCGTCCCGGGCCACGACGAACCGGTCATGTGCAGGATCAGCCCCGCTGGAGGGCGGTGCGGCGGGCGAAGCCGAGCCCGACCAGACCGGCGACGGCGAGCGCGCCGAGCGCGAACGGCCACGCGGGGGTGCCGGGGTCGGCGACGAGCCCGACCTCGCCCGCGTTCACGCCGGACGGGTTGCCGTGCAGGCCGGTGATGGTCTGCACCGCGAGCGCGAGCGTCGCGGGCGAGGCTGTGGCGCTGCCCCACGCGTAGACGATCGTGTTGGTGCCCTCGGTGATCGGCACGTCGGTCGGGCCGAGCAGCGCGGGCGTCGTCGTGCCGGTGGCGGTCACGCTGGCCGAGACGGTGCCGGCGGGCAGGTTCAGCACCTTCTCGTTCGGGTTGGTGAGATTGCTGATCACCGCGGCGCCGCCGGCGACGATGTCCACGCCGGGTGCGGCCGCGACGTGCCGGACGGTGAGCCGGCCCTGCCCGGCCGTCGTGGTGGAGATGTCGTTGGTGAACAGGGTCGCGGTCGGTGCGCCCGCGGCGTCGAGGTGGGCGACCGCCGTGTAGTTCTTGCCGGCCTCGAGCGCGAGGTCGACCGGCCCGATCGCCGGGGAGCTGGCGTCGGCAGCGTCCGCCGCCGTGATGGCGACCGTGTACGTGCCCGCGGGCAGGTCGAGCGGGCCGGCCATCGAGCCGGGCGTGAAGTCGTCGAGCGTGCGCTCTCCGTTGACCCAGACGTCGACGGTGAGGCCGGGCACGCCGTGGAAGACGGACAGCTTCGCGGTGTCGGCGGCGGAGGCCGGGTTGGCGGCGAGGGTCAGGAGAGCGAGCGTTCCGGCGGCGATGCCGGCGAGAAGTCGTGCGCGCATGGTGCGTCCTTCGAGGACTGGCCCGGCGGGGTACGCGCGGGCGGCCGATGTGCTGACACCCCCTCTTCGGCCGCCGGGTCGTCCGCGGATGCACTACGCGCCGGCGGCCTCGGCGATCGCCCCCGCCAGGTCGACGGGCCGGGAGAACATCGGCCAGTGCCCGGTGGGCAGGTCGACGTAGGTGAGGTCCGTGATGTCGCCCAGCTCGGTGTGGAAGGGCGGGCCGCCGTGCGCCATCGTCTTCAGCACCTCGGACGGCAGGCTCGTGCAGATCGCGGTCGCCGGGACGTCGAAGCGGCGCGGGTCGCTCACGTGCACCGGGTCCCGCACGACCTGCGCGGGATGCGGCACGGCCCGGCGGCGGAGCTCGGCGAGGCCGTCGTCGTCGATTCCCTCGGTGCTGGACCCCTGGGCGGCGAGCTCGGCCCAGGTGGGCAGGGGGACCTCGACGGGCTCGGTCGTCGCGACGTCGAGGGCCGCGCCGTCCTCCAGCGGTCCGGAGTCGACGTAGATCACGCGCCGCACGCGGTCGGGACGTCTGTCGACGACCTCGCCGACGAGAGCGCCGCCGCCGCTGTGCCCGACCAGCACGACGTCGCCCTCGAGGCTGTCGACGAGGTCGACGACGGCCTGGACGTGGTCGGCGCGCGTGATGCTGCCCCGGGCCGCGTCGGGCTCGAGGCCTGGCAGGGTGACCGGGCGGGCGTCGAGCTCGTCGGGGAGGGCTGCGACGACGGCGTCCCACGCCCACGCGCCGAGCCAGAAACCGGGGACGAGTACCAGTGATGTGGTCATGCACCGATCATCCGACCCGTCCGGTGACACCGGGATGTCACCTTTGTGTCACCATGCTGGAACCGTGAACCGCACCGACCGTCTCTACGCCCTCGCCGAGGAGCTGCGCCGCGTCGGCCGCGCCGGCACCACGAGCACGCGGCTGGCGCGGCTGTTCGAGGTGTCGCCCCGGACCGTGAAGCGCGACATCTCCTCGCTGCAGCAGACCGGCCTTCCCGTCGTCGCGCAGGCGGGCCTGGGCGGCGGCTACGTGCTGGCCGCGTCCGTCGCGCTGCCGCCGGTGAACTTCACGCCCGCGCAGGCGGTCGCGCTCGCGCTCGCGGTCAGCGCCCTGCCGCCGGGCAGCCCGTTCGGTGCCGACGCCGACGCCGCGCGCGCCAAGGTCCTCGACGCCCTGTCGCCGGCCGACCGCGTCCGTGCCGACGAGCTGGCGGCCCGGGTGTGGTCGCGGCCGGACACGCCCTCGGAGCGGCCGTCCTCACGGGTGCTCCGGGCCGCCGAGGAGTCGCTCGGCCGGCACGTGGTGCTGGCGATCGAGTACCGCAGCTCGTCCGGGACCGTGAGCCGCCGACGGATCGAGCCCGTCGTCCTCGCCCGCACGGGCGGCACCTGGTACCTGGTGGCGTGGTGCCAGAGCCGTCAGGGGCTGCGGTGGTTCCGGCTCGGACGGATTCTTCGGGCGGACCTCACACCCGAGGTGTACGAGCCGCGGCCTGTCGCGGACGTCGGGGAGGCGCCGCCGGACGCCCGGCCGGTATCGGCGAGAGCGTCGGACTGAGGATGACGACGTTCTCGATCCGCGAGGCGAAAGGGCTGGATGTGGGTGCGCCTCACCCAATACTTTGAGAGCGCTCTCACCTGGCCGAAGGAGTCCGCGTGCGTCTCGTGCCGCCCGTCGTCGACATGCTGCTGCTCCCTGCGGCGGTGCTCGCGGCGGCGGCAGACGGCCGAGAGCACGTGCCGAACGGCTCCTTGGGGACACGACGACGCAGGAGGGCGACGTGATCCGCGCCTGGTACCGCAGCGCCGTCCTGCCGAGACGGGACATCGCGCGCCTGCTGCCCACCGCCGGCGCGGGGCTGGTGGTGGGGCTCGTCGTGCTCGACCTGGTGCTCGGGCTGCTGCCGGTCGCGTTCGTGCTGGCCACCAGCGTCGTGGTCGGCCAGGTCCCGGCGGCGGTCGAGGGCGGCACCGGCTCGGCGGCGTGGAGCGACCTGGTGCGGACGTTCGTGCTGGCGGCGGCCCTGTTCCTCGCGCGGCAGGTGCTGGCACCGGTGCAGACCGCCCTCGGCGTGCGCATGCAGCGCCGGATCGACGGGGCGCTGCGGGACCGGGCGCTGCGGGTCGCCCTGCGCTCGACCAGCATCGCGCCGATGGAGGACCAGGCGACCCTCGAGGCGCTGACGGAGGCCACCCGCGAGTTCGAGGCCGAGTTCCGCAGCCCCGGGTCGGCCGCCGCCGGCCTGCTCGCGCTCCTCGCTCGGTACGTCCAGCTGGTCGGGTTCGCCGTCGTCGTCGGGCTGGTCGCCTCCTGGCCGGCGGCGCTCGCGATCCTCGCGGCCACGCTGGTGTTCCGGTACGGGCAGCGCGGCGGGCTGCGCAAGTACTCGGAGGTGTGGAAGCACGTGATCGGCTTCCGCCGCCGGTCCGTGTACCTGCGCGAGGTGGCGATGGGGCCGGCCGCGGCCAAGGAGATGCGCGTGTTCGGGCTCGCGGGCTGGTTCACGGACGAGTACACCGGCGCGACCGAGCAGATGCTGGGCCCGGTGGCCGTGCGCCGCCGCCAGCTCTACCTCGTGCCGTACCTGGTCTACACGGCGATCGGGCTGGTCGTCTGCGCCGCCGTGCTGGTCTCGATCGCGCGGTCGGCCTCGGCGGGCGACATCACGCTCACCGCGCTCGCGCTCGGCATCCAGTCGGTCGTCGCCGCGATCGCGCTCGGGGAGTACTACCCGGAGTCCGACGTGCAGACCCAGTACGGGATGCAGGCCGTCGCCGCGCTCGGGGAGTTCGAGGCCCGGATGGACGACGCCGAGTCCCGGCTCCCGCAGGTCGGTTCCGCGCGGCCCGTGCCCGCCGGGGCGCCGTCGACCGCCGTGCGGTTCGAGGGCGTGCACTTCGCGTACCCGGGCACCAGCCGCGCGGTCCTCGACGGGCTGGACCTCGAGCTGCCCGCCGGGCTCTGCACGGCGGTCGTCGGCGTCAACGGCGCGGGCAAGACGACCCTGGTCAAGCTGCTGACGCGACTGCACGAGCCCACCGCGGGCCGGCTCACCGTCGACGGGACGGACCTCGCGGAGCTCGACGTCGCCGCGTGGCGGCGGCACGTGAGCGTGGTCTTCCAGGACTTCGTGCGCTACGAGCTCTCGGCGGCGGACAACATCTTGGTCGGCGCGGTGCACGCCCCGAGGGACCCTGCCGTCGTCCGGCACGCGGCGGAGCGCGCGGGCATCGCCGACGTCGTCGACGCGCTGCCCGCGGGCTTCGACACGACCCTGTCCCGCGCCTACGAGGGCGGCGCCGACCTCTCCGGCGGCCAGTGGCAGCGCATCGCGATCGCCCGCTCGCTGTACGCGCTCGAGGCGGGCGCGCGGGTCCTCGTGCTCGACGAGCCGACCTCCGCGCTCGACGTCCGGGCCGAGGCGGCGTTCTTCGACAGCTTCGTGGACCTCACCCGCGGGGTGACGTCGGTGCTCATCTCGCACCGGTTCTCCAGCGTGCGGCGCGCGGACCGGATCGTCGTCATCGACGCCGGTCGAGTGGTCGAGCAGGGCACCCACGACGAGCTCGTGGCGGCCGACGGGCACTACGCGCGGCTGTTCCGGCTGCAGGCCGAGCGGTTCGCCGCGGGGCTCGATGCCGACGGGAACGAGGTGGAGCCGTGACCCAGACCGTCCGCGGCAGCTGGGCGCTGCTGCGCCTCGCGGGGCGGATCAGCCCCGGCAAGCTCGTGCTGTCGGCGGTGCTCATGGTCGTCCAGTCGGTCGCGATGCCGCTCGCGGCCCCCGCCCTGGCGGCCCTGACCGACGCCGCGATCGCCGGCGACGCGCGACGGGCCTCGGTCGCCGCGGTGCTCGTCGCCGTCCTGGTGGTCGCGGCACTGACCGCCGGGCACTTCGCGCACATCTTCTACTTCGAGCTGGGCGACCTCGCGGTCATGGAGCTGGAGCGCGACCTCATCGCCCTGTCGCACGACTCGCCCGGCATCGAGCACCACGAACGACCTGAGTACGCCGACCGGCTGCAGGTGCTGCGCTCCGAGCTGGACCGGTCCGGCTGGGGGTCCATGCAGGCGCTGCTGTCCGCCATCGGCCTCGGGGTCGCGCTCGTCATCACCGGCGTCCTGCTCGCCGGGCTCAACCCGTGGCTGCTGCTGCTGCCGCTGGCCGCGATCCCCCCGCTCGTGCTGGGGCGGCGCGCGGAGGGCGTGCTGGGTGCCGCGCGCACGACCGCAGCCACCGACAACCGCCGCGCCCGGCACCTGTTCCTGCTGTCGCTCGACGCCTCGGCCGCCAAGGAGCTGCGGACGTGCGGGCTCGGCGACGAGGTGCGCACGCGGCTGCGGACCTCGTGGGAGTCGGCGACCGCCGTCCTCTGGGCGGGAGAGGTCCGGGCCGACGCCCTCCGGGCCGCCGGCCAGCTCGTGTTCGCGGTCGCGTACGTCGGGGCGACCCTCCTGGTGCTCCGGGACGCGGTCGCCGGGGAGCAGACCGTCGGCGCCGTCGTGCTCGTCATCACGCTGGCGTCGCAGGTGAACCAGCAGGTCACGGCCGCGGTGACCATCCTGCAGCAGCTGCAGCGGGCCGCGCGGACCATGGCGGACCTCACGTGGATGCGCGCGCTGGTGCGGTCGCAGAACCCGCCGCGACCCACGGTGCCCGCGCCCGACACGCTGAGCGACGGCATCCGGTTCGAGGGCGTCTCGTTCACCTATCCCGGCACCGAGCAGCCGGTGCTCGAGGGCGTCGACCTCGTCCTCCCGGCCGGCCGGAGCGTCGCCATCGTCGGCGAGAACGGGGCCGGCAAGACGACGCTGGTCAAGCTCCTGTGCCGGTTCTACGCGCCCACCACCGGCACGATCACCGTCGATGGGGTCCTGCTGGACGACCTCGACCCCGTGGCGTGGCGGGACCGGACCGCGGCCGGGTTCCAGGACTCCTGCCGGTTCGAGCTCCTGGCCCGGCAGAACGTCGGCGTGGGCGACCTGCCGCGGATCGACTCGGACGACGCCGTGCTGGAGGCCCTCGACCGGGCGCACTCGTCAGACGTCCTCGCGCGGCTGGACGACGGCCTCGACACGCAGCTGGGCACCAGCCACGCGGACGGTGCGCAGCTGTCGGGAGGCCAGTGGCAGAAGCTCGCGCTCGGTCGGGCGATGATGCGCCAGTCGCCGCTGCTCGTGGTGCTCGACGAGCCGACCTCAGCCCTCGACGCCCAGGCGGAGCACGACCTGTACGAGCGGTACGCGGCCCACGCCGCCGCCGTGGGCGCCACCACCGGCGCCGTCACGCTGCTGGTGTCGCACCGGTTCTCGACGGTCCGCATGGCCGACCTCATCCTCGTCGTCGCCGACCACCGGATCGTCGAGACCGGCTCGCACGAGGAGCTGGTGGCCCGCGGTGGTCTGTACGCCGAGCTGTACGGGATCCAGGCCGCCGCCTACCGCTGACGGCCTGCGCGTGTGGGTGGTGCGGGGCAGACTGGCAGACGCTCCGGGAGGTACCGGACGAACCGATCAGCAGGGGGATGCATGGACCACGGTGAGGCACGCGAGACCAAGGCGCAGGCGGTCGACCTCGCCCGGGAGCTGTCGGAGCGCCTGGTGCGACCGTCCGACGTCGCCGACGGCGGCCCGGCGCTGGCCATCGGGCTCGCGCCCCAGCCGGACGGGTCGTACGCGCTCGCGGTCCGCTACCGCCTCGGTCTGCCCTCGGTGCGCAGCATCGCGCGCAAGGTCGTCGCCGAGCTCCCGGACGCCGACGTCCGCCGCACGGGTCGCATCAAGACGCAGGCGTCCGACGACGACCGCAAGGTCCGCCCGCGTCCGCCGGTCATCACGGCCCGCGCCCTCGGGGAGACCGGGCGCGTCCGTCCCCTGCGGCCCGGCATCTCGATCGCCCACGTCGACGTCACCGCCGGCACGCTCGGCGCGTTCGTGCTGAAGAACGGGTCGGTCCACGCGCTGTCCAACTATCACGTGCTCTCGGGCACGCCGTCGGCGCAGGTCGGCGACGTGATCGTCCAGCCCGGACCCGCCGACGGCGGGAAGGCACCCCGCGACAAGGTCGGCACGCTGGCCGCCCGCGTGGAGCTCGAGCCGGGCGGGGACGCCACCGTCGACTGCGCCATCGCGCTGCTCGACGACCAGCAGGTCGACCCCGAGTACCCCGTCGGCCTCATCACGAAGACGGCCGTGACGCTGGGCGACGAGAAGGTGGCCAAGATCGGTCGCACCACGTCGGTCACGCACGGGCGGGTCACCGCGATCGAGCTCGACAACGTGGTGGTCGGGTACGGCGACGAGCTGGGGGAGCTGAGCTTCGACAACCAGATCGAGGTCGAGTCCACCGGCACCGGGCCGTTCTCCCGCGGCGGCGACTCCGGGTCGCTGGTCTACCGCGAGGACGGCGTCGCGCTCGGTCTGCTCTTTGCGGGGTCGGAGTCCGGGGGAGAGAATGGCACCGGGTTGACGTACATCAACCCGATCGATGCCGTTCTGCACGCGCTCGGGGTCACACTGGTCTGACGATCGTCGGACCGCCGCCCCCGCGGCCGCCGCGGTCGGCGGGAGGCGGACACCATGGCGGACCTCGAGCAGGCACGCGCGGCGAAGGAGCACCTGCGCGCCACGCTGAAGGACCGCTCGGACGTGCGCGGCATCGGGATCGCGAGGTCCGGCGACGGCTACCAGCTCCAGGTGAACGTCTCCGGCGACGTCACGGCGGACGTACCCGGGGCCGTCGACGGCGTGCACGTCCACGTCCGCGTGGTCGGCGCCGTACGCGCGAGCGCCTGAGGATCGCGCGAGCGCCGGACCGACTCCACACGGCGTCATCCGGACGGGTGAACGAGGAGTAGGCAAGCCTAACCTGTGCGGGTACGGTTTCCTGACATCTCGTCAGCACCGCCAAGGAGCCGCATGACCGCCGTGCCCGTCCTGCCGCAGGCCGTCCCCCTCTCGCTCGCGCTGCGTGAGGGCACCCGGGGCGAGCACGAGACGGCCGAACGCTCGGGCTTCGTCGAGCACCTGCTGTCGGGCGCCCTGGACCGCGCCGCGTATGCCGACCTGGCGGCCCAGCAGCTGGCGATCTACACGGCCCTGGAGCGGGCCGGCTCCCGGCTCGAGGACGACGGCGGCCTCGTCTTCGCGGCGCTGGTGCGCGTTCCGGCCATCGAGCAGGACCTCGCGTTCCTCTACGGCGACGACTGGCGCTCGCGGGTGCGCGTGCTGCCGGCGACGCTGGCCTACGTCCGGCGGCTCGAGGAGACCGGCGGGTCGCTGCCGCACTACGCCGCGCACGCCTACACGCGGTACCTCGGCGACCTCTCCGGCGGCCAGATCATCAGGCGCATGCTGCAGCGGCACTACGGGTTCGGGTCCGAGGGGATCGCGTTCTACGACTTCCCGCAGATCCACCGGTTGAAGCCGTTCAAGGACGTCTACCGAGAGCGCCTCGACGCGCTCGAGCTCGACGAGCCGGCCCGTGCGGACGTCGTCGAGGAGGCGCGTGAGGCCTTCCGGCTCAACGCCGCCGTGTTCGGCGAGCTGGGCGCGATCCACGTCGCGTGACCCGTTAGCGCACGCTTGATCGGTTTCGCGTCGTTCAGACGGGTGATCTCACCGACCTCTCATCCGTCTGCGTCGCCTGGGACGGGGCTCAGGGTCGATGATGGGCGACGTGACGCGTCGCGGTACGGCCGCCCAGGGTGCGCGCGCGGACAGCAGGTCCGCCGCGGGCCTCGTCGGCGTGCGCGCGCTGGCCCTGGCCGCCCACCGCCTGGACCGCTGCCGGTCGATCGACGAGGTCGCGCACGTGGCCGCGGCCACCGCGGTCGAGGTGCTGGATGCCCGTCGCGCCGCGTTCTGCCGCATCGACCAGGACACCTGCCGGATCGTGCTGGTCGAGCCGCCGCCCACGGATCCTCGGGTGGTCTGGATGACCCGGGCGTCCTACCGCGCCGACGACCGCCCGGCGCTGCGCGCCCTCATCCGCGACCGCTCCAGCTGGGTGGCCCACGCCCGCACGGTGCACGACGAGCCGACCGTCCCGGACGACCCCGACGCCGGCGACCCGGTCGAGGTGGATACCCTGCGGGAGCTGGACGCGTCGTCCGCCCTGTCGTCCCCGATCATCGTCAACGGCAGCGTCTGGGGTCAGCTCTACGCCGTCCGCACGCGTCCCGGGGCACCGTTCCGGGTCGACGACGTCGCCCGCTCCGAGGTCCTCGCCGCGCTCGTCGCCGGTGCCGTCGCCCGCGTCGACCTCGAGGCGCAGGTGCGCCACCTGGTGGCCGACGACCCGCTCACGGGCCTGGCCAACCGTCGTGTCGCGGACGCCGAGGCGGAGTCGGCCCTCGAGTCGGGGCACGAGACCTGCATCGTCATGTGCGACGTGGACGGGCTCAAACGGGTGAACGACGAGCTCGGCCACGACACCGGCGACGATCTGCTGCGCTCCGTGGCGGACGTGCTCAGCCGCGCGGCCGACGCGCTGCCCGGCTCGACCGCGGCACGCATCGGCGGCGACGAGTTCTGCCTGGTGACCGTCGGGCGCCGGCGGGCCGAGGTGGCCGACGTGATGGCCGCGACCATCGCCGAGTTCCCGCTGCCGCACGGCGCCGCCATCTCGTACGGCATCGCCTCGACGGCGGTGACCGGGTCGGTGTCCGCGCGGCACCTGTTCCGGCAGGCCGACACGGCGCAGTACAAGGCCAAGCGGGCCCGCGCCCGAGCGTTGCGCTCGCTGGTCCCGGCGACGGCCGACCCCGCCGTGACCGCCGAGCGCGTGCTCGTGGCCGGGACCGCGGCGATCGTCGCCGCCCAGCCCGGCGTCGTGCCGCGGCTCTGCGCGTTCGCGGCGGCCGCGACCGAGACCCTCGGCGGGTCCGCGTGGGCGGTCCTGACCCGGCGCAGCCCGGAGCAGCCGCCGTCGGCGGTGGCGCGCGGCGGGAGCCCGGCGGAGCTCGGCGTGGAGTCGTCGACCGCGGTCGTCATCCACGACCTCTGGCAGGTCGAGATCGGCATGTCGAAGACGGCGGCCACCGGGGAGGTCGTGGCGACGTCGCTCGACGCCCTGGCCTCGGTGGCGGTGCTGGGGGCGCGGTAGCGCCAACGAGTACGGCGCCCGCTAGCCGTGCAGCGGCAGGGTCAGGGTCGCCGGGGCGCCCTCGACCAGCCGGACCGGCACGCCCCAGTCCTGCGCGTTGAGGTGGCAGGCCGGGTACTCGATCGCCGGGTCGGCGTCGCAGGAGGCCGCGTGCGCGGTGACGTGCAGGACGCCCTCCGGGACTGACGGGTCGAGCCGCAGCACGCGGTCGAGCGGGACGTCGTCGCCGGCGCCCTCGAGCAGCAGCCCGGGCGGGGTCGACGAGACCTGCAGCCGGGTCGAGGGGCCGTAGCGGTCGTCGTACTTCTGGCCGGCGGCGGGCGTGAACACGACGTCGAGCCGCACCTCTCCCGGGGCCAGCTCCGTGACCGGCCGCCGGGTGCGGTGGCTGCCCGAGTCGAGGATCTGTCCGACGAGGGTGGCCGGCAGCGCGATCCGGGTGAGGCGGTGTGCCGCCGACTCGACGACCAGCAGGCTCGCCCCGCCGTCCAGGACGACGATCCCGCTGGGCTCCGCGAGGTCGGTGGCGAGCGTGCTCACGGACCCGTCGGCGTAGCGCCGGACGGCGCCGTTGTAGGTGTCCGCGACGACGACCGAGCCGTCGGGCAGGAGCGCGACGCCGAGCGGGTGCTGCAGGCGGGCCTCGGCGCCCGGCCCGTCGCGGTGGCCGAAGTCGAACAGCCCCTCGCCGACGACGGTGTGCACGGTCCGCCCCACCGGGTCCACCCAGCGCAGGGCCGAGGTCTCGGAGTCGGCCAGCCAGATCTTGTCGTCGGCACCCACCGCGAGCCCGGACGGCTGCGCGAACCACGCCTCGTGCAGCGGGCCGTCCAGCAGGCCCTCGTTCATGGTGCCGCCGAGCAGCTCGATCGAGCCCTGCTTGTCGTCGAACGCCCAGAGGGTGTGGTTGCCGGCCATGGCCACGACGAACGCGCCGAGGGGCTGGGACCAGGCGACGTCCCACGGAGAGGAGAGCTTCTGGCGACGAGGGCCGGGCACGAACGACGCCGCGGGCTGCGCGTGCCGACCGCGGGCCGCGGCGCGGTCGTCGTCGGACGTGATGCTCAGCGACGACGCGAACGCCGCCACCTCGTCGCCGGGCTCGCCGATCGCCGGCTCGAACGCGGGCTCCTCGTCGGGCTCGTCGGCGCCGTCCACGCCCAGGATGTTGTCCGCCGCGCCGACCATGTACTGCTCGCCGGTCCCGGCCACGGTGGTGACGACGCCGTCGGCGAGCCGGACCCCGCGCAGCGCGTGGTTGACCGTGTCGGCGACCAGGACGTCGTAGCCCAGCCACGGCCGGAGCTCGTCGGGCACCAGGCACAGGCCGTTGGGCTCGCTGAACCGGGCCTCGTCGGGACCCCCGTCCACCAGCCCTCGCTGACCCGACCCGATCCGTCGCACCAGCGTCTCGCCGTCTTCCGACAGCTCCGCGAGGCTGTGGTGCCCGGCATCGGCGACGAGCAGGTGGCCGTCGGGAAGGGCGATCGCCTTGGCGGGGAACCGGAGCGTTCCTTCGCTCGGCGCCGGCGGGACGTAGGGGCCGTCGCCGCGGTGCAGCGTGCCCTTGGCCTCGTGCTCGGCGATCAGCTCGCGGACCAGGATCTCGACGTTGTTCTTGTGCCCCTCGCCCGCCATCTGCGCGACGACGTAGCCCTCGGGGTCGATCACGACGAGTGTCGGCCACGCGCGTGCCGTGTACGCCGACCACGTGACCAGGTCCGGGTCGTCCAGCACCGGGTGGTGGACCTCGTAGCGCTCGACGGCGGCGGCCAGCGCGACCGGGTCAGCCTCGTGCACGAACTTGGGCGAGTGCACGCCGACGATCACCAGCACGTCGCGGTGCTGCTCCTCGAGCTCGCGCAGCTCGTCCAGGACGTGCAGGCAGTTGATGCAGCAGAACGTCCAGAAGTCGAGGACGACGATCTTGCCGCGCAGGTCGGCCAGGGTCACGTCCCGGCCGCCGGTGTTCAGCCACCCGCGCCCGACCAGCTCGGACGCACGGACCCGGGGCAGACGACTCTCACGCACGGGTCCATTCTCACCCAGGGTTCAGCGTCGTCCCGCCCGCAGGTCGTCCGCGATCTGCTGCGCCTGGGTGTGGACGAGCTGGCGCAGGAGCCAGTAGCGGTGCGCGACGACCTCGGCCGGCGCGCAGGACTCGCACGAGTGCTTCCACTCGCGCCGTGCCTGCGCGATGTCCTGGTCGGTCACCTCGACCCGCAGCTCGTTCTCCATGCGTTCAGCCTGGCGTGCCTGTCGAGCGGTGAACAGGGTGAATCCGTACATCGGGCACGTCCGGAAGGGTGATATGACCTGCATCACACCGTTTCGGCCGCGGAAATCGTCGTCAGGTGCGGTCCAGGACGTAGATGCGCGGGTGGTGACCCTTGGCGAAGACGCGCGTCTCGGAGCGGACGCGCCAGAGGGCGTCGGCCTCGCGCAGGCAGCGCTCCATCACCTTGATCTCGTGCGTGAGGACGACGAACCGGGCGCCGGGCGCGGCGGCGTCGTAGGCCGCCCGGAGCATGCCGGCGTGGACCTCGGCGTTGGTCGCGTGGGTGCCGTGCAGGGTGCCCCACGGGGGGTCCGCGAGCAGGAGGTCGTAGCCGGTGCCGACGGCCTCGACCAGCGCGGGGCCCGTGCAGTCGGCGCTCAGCAGCCGGGCGTCGCGGCCGAACGTCGCCGCGGTGAGGTTCTCGGACGCGGCGGTGAGGGCGTCGGCGGAGAGGTCCACGCCGACGGCGTCGGCGGCCGCGCCGGCCGACAGGCGCTCGACCAGCAGCGTGCCGGAGCCGCACATGAGGTTGAGGACGCGGTCGGCGTCGTCCACGGAGCCCAGTCGCACCATCGCCGCCGCGATCGTCGCATTGACTGCACCCGGGTAGTCGGTGACGCGCCAGCGGCGGGCGGACAGCGGGCGCGACCCGAGCCGGACCAGGACGTCCCAGCCGGGGTCCCCGGACGGTCCCGGGCGGACGCCGCGGCGGACGCGGACGACGAGCTCGCCCTCGCGATCGTCGTAGCGCAGGCCGGTGGCCTCGGACAGCAGCGCCGCGAGCCGCTCGAAGACCGCCGAGTCGCTGCCCGCGGCCTCGAACCGGAAGCTCGAGGAGCCGCCGGCGCGGAGCGAGGTGTACACGGCGTCGACGATGCGGGCGAGGTGATCGCCGCTGGTCAGCGACTTGGGGCGCGGGACGTCGAAGTGCAGCACGAGGAACGCGGCGACGGCGGTGCGCAGGGCGAGGGCCTCGGCCGGCGGGCTCCAGACGGAGACCGCGAGGGCGTCGTCGCGACCGGGGACCGGCTCCGGGGAACCGTCGAGCATGAGCAGGCCGGCAGCCTCGTCGGCCACCAGGGAACCCAGGCCGGGCAGGAACGTCAGCTCGAGCTCGGTGGAGCGCCGGGCCGGCGGGCGACGACCGGGTCGACGGTCGGCGGGGTGGCTGCCGTGGTGGGCGGGGGGTCGGCCGCGTCCGCGCTGCGCCACCGGGTCAGGCCGGCACAGCAGCAGCGGCGCCGACGGCGCGGAGCACGAACGCCTCGGTCTGCGCGATCGCGCGCTCCCGCTCGGGCCCGTCGGGGGGAACGCCGCGCCCCGACAGGCAGGCGTTGATCAGCGGGACCGTGACGTCGAGGTCCTGGTCCGGGAACGCGCCCGACTCGATCCCCGCGGCGAGGATGCCCCGCAGGATCTGCTCGACCACGACGACGTGCTCGCGGACGCGCTGCTGGGTGCCGCGGGACAGGACCGACCGCAGCTCCGGGCCGGGGGCCAGGTGGTACACGCGGGTCAGCTCGGCCTGCTGGCGGACGTAGGTCTGCAGCTGTTCGGTCGGGTCGTCGATGTCGTCGAGCGCGCGCTGCAGGGTGGCCGCGTACTGCTCGGTCTCGTGCGTGATGAACCCGAGCAGGAGCGATTCCTTGTCGGGGAAGTGGTTGTAGACCGCCGTGCGCCCGACGCCGGCGGCGGACGCGATCTCGGCGAGCGTGATGGCGTCGAAGCCCTGGTCGGCCATGAGGTTCGACAGCGCCGCGTAGAGCTTCTGGCGGGTCTGCTCACGGTGCTCGTGCAGCGATCCGCCGATGATCTTGGGCATCGTGACATCATCGCACGGTTTGTCACCAAACGCCCGCGCCTGCCAGAGGCGCAGCGTCACGACCATGTGGTGACCGCCGCCTTCGGGCCGGATGAGAGCGGCAAGCACATGGTCGCGCGGCCGCGCGAGAACAACGTGGGACGCGTTCTGAGGCTCCAGAACGCGTCCAGTGTTGTTTTCGCGGGGTTGGACCTGGTCGTGGTGACGTCGTCGGCACGCTGTTGGCGGGACATCCACGGCCGATGGCGGTCGATCGGCGGGCTCGTCGTCTAGCGTGCCGTGCATGACGAGCAACGAAGAGATCCAGCCCGACACCAAGGACTGGACCTGGGTCCTGTCGCAGCGCTGCCCGGAGTGCGGCTACACGGCGACGGACGTCGACGGCCCGGCCATCGGCGGCACCGTGCGCGACCTCGCGCCGCGCTGGGTCTCCGCGCTGCACCGGCCCGACGCGCGCGAGCGCCCGGCGCCGACCACGTGGTCGGCGCTCGAGTACGGGGCGCACGTGCGCGACGTGTTCCGGGTCTTCGACGGGCGCCTCGAGCTCATGCTCACGCAGGACGACCCGCCGTTCGCCAACTGGGACCAGGACGCCACGGCGCTCGAGGACCGGTACGACCTGCAGGACCCGACCGTGGTGGCCGACGAGCTGGTCGACGCCGCCGAGGTCATCGCCGCGCGGTTCGACGGCGTGGCCGGCGACCGGTGGGACCGCACGGGTCGGCGCTCCAACGGGTCCGGGTTCACCGTGCTGACGCTGGGCCAGTACTTCCTGCACGACGTGGTCCACCACCTGCACGACGTCCACGCCTGAGAGTTGTCCACAGCTTCTGTCCACAGTCGTGTGCAACACGCCGATTCCTGTGGATAACGCGATGACCTGCGAGACGACGGTCGGCATGTAACACGCCCGCATCACGGGGTGTGTACCGTGCGCCCGCATGAGCCTGCCGCAGGTGGACCTCCCCAGCGTGCTCGACGGTCGCCACGTCCTGGTCGTCCCGCGCGGGACCGATCTGGCCGCGCTGGCCACGGCGTGGTTCCCGGACTCCGCGTGGACCCGCGAGCCGGTCAGCGCCGCGCAGGCAGCGGCGAGCGCCCGACCGATGACCGGGGCGCGCTTCCGGGGCGTCGCCACGGACGACGTCGAGGCGGTCCCCGGGGCTCTGCGCCTGGACGCGTCAGCCTCGCTGGAGGGTCCGGTGCCGCTGGTCGCCGCCGACGCACGGGCCGCGGGGCTGACGCCGCAGGACGTCGATCTCTACGCCGTGGTGCCCTCGGGCGCGGACGCCTCCCTCGACCTCGTCTACGGCTGGATGTCCGCCGCGGCCCGCCGCGCGGCCGGCGCCATCGTGCCCGCGGACCGTGCCCGGCTGGTGGTCCCCGACCCCGGGTCCGCCGTCGACCTCACCCTGTGGTCCCCGGTCCCGCTGTCGGCGCAGGACGCGCTGCCGCTGGTCCGGCCGGCCCTGACCGGCGCCCGGGTGGGACCGACGGACGTCCCGCAGCAGTCGACCGGGGAGGGACCGGCGACCTTCTCGGTGACCGGCACGTTCGAGTACGACGGCGCGATCACGGTGCGCACCGGTCGCTCGCGCGAGATCCCCGTCGCGCTGTCGCGGCTCGACTGGCGGGAGTTCGGGCCGTGGTCGTACCACGTGACCTGGCACCCGCCGCAGCCCGAGGAGCTGCTGGCCGAGCACCCCTCGCAGCTGCACCTCATCGCGCGCTCACGGGTCGAGCCGTCGGTCGCGCGCGTCGCTGCGGCCCTGTGGCGGGCGGTCGGCGGGACGGTCGTCGACAGCGGCGGGTTCGTCGTGCCCCCGGACGAGCTGCGCGACCGGGCGACCGCCCGGCGCTAGAGGTACGGCTCGCTGCCGCTCGGCACCAGGTCGACCGACACCGTGAGGCGCGAGCCCGAGCCCTCGGTGAAGATGACGCCACGCAGGGGCGGCACGTCGTCGTAGTCGCGGCCCCAGCCGAGCAGCACGTACCGGTCGTCGACCAGCTGGTCGTTGGTCGGGTCGACCTCCACCCAGCCGGCGCCGGGCACCCACGCGGACACCCAGGCGTGCGAGGCGTCGGCGCCGCGCAGCTTCTCGCGGCCGGCGGGCGGCCGGGTCTCGATGTAGCCGCTGGAGTACCGCGCGGGCAGCCCGTGCAGCCGCAGCGCCGCGATCATCAGGTGCGCGAAGTCCTGGCAGACGCCCGCCTTCTGCGCCAGCAGCTGGGCCTGCGTGGTGTGCACGGTGGTCGAGCCGGAGCGGTATGCCAGCTCGGTGCGGATCCGGTGCGCCAGCTCGACCAGGACCTCGACCACCGGCCGGTCCTCCGCGAACGTCGGGGCGGCCCAGGCGCGGACCTCGTCGGCGAACGTGACGTGCGGCGAGGGGAGCAGCGCCTCGCGCAGGTCCACGATGCTCGGGTCGAGCCGACCGACCTCGCTCGCGGCGACGCGGCGGGCGACCTCGTGCCACCCGACGGACGGCAGCGCGGTCGGGTCGGGCGCGTGGCGGCTGACCTCGATGGTCGAGCGCGCGGTGACGACGAGCTTCGTGTGGGGCGTCGTGACGCCGAAGTACGTGGTGCGGTTGCCGAAGTAGTCGACGTGGACGTTGGTGTCCGCGGGCAGCGGGTCGATCTCGATGGACGTGGTCACGCACGACTGGCCCGGCACGTCGCGCGGGGTCATCGTCGTGCGGCCGTACGAGTCCGTGACGACGTTCGCGTAGGTGTACGTCGTGCGGTGCACGAGGTCGTAGGTGCGGGTCACTCGGCACCACCGTCCCGGGCGTCCCAGGGATCCTCGAGCGCGCGGCTGGGGGCGAGGCGAACGAAGTGGACGCGCTCGATCTCGTCGGCGGCGGAGTGCAGGCGCCAGAGCATCGACTCGAGGGTCTCGGCCAGCCGCGCTCGGCGCCCGTCCTCGGTGACGGCCCCGGCGATCGCGACGGGGTCGACCTCGGCCAGGAGGTCCACGACGTCGGCGAGCAGGTGATCGCGCTGGTCAGGGGCCCGGCCGGCCAGCGGGACCAGCGCCAGCGACTCCCGCAGGCGGTCCAGCTGGTAGGCGAGCGACCGCGGGTTGGTGCTGTCGAGCAGCAGGAGCTCGAGCACCTCCGCCAGGCCCGCGCCGGTCTGGTGCCGGCGGCGGAACGTGATGGCCGACTCGTGCGCCAGCAGCACGGACTCCCGGACCACCGAGTCGACGTCGGCGGGCCGCTGCTGCACCACGGTGGCCAGCAGGCTCTCCACCAGGTGCTGCGCGCGCTCGATGCGCCGGCCGGCGTCGAGGAACTGCCACCCGACGTCCCGGACCAGCCCCTCGGCCGTGATCCCCGCGATGGCGAGCAGGCCCTCGAGCACCCGGTCGAGCGCGGGGCGCAGGCCGGCGGTCACGGTGCTGCCGCCGACGACGCCGAGGTCGAGCGAGTCGCGCCCGTGCGCCCGGCCCCGGGTCTTGTTCCGCTCGTCGCGCAGGGCGCGGTCGATCCGGGCCAGCGGTCCGAACGTGTCCGTCGACAGCTGGTCGCGGACCGCGGCGGCGGAGGCGGCGAGCCGACGGACCGACCGCGCGACCGTGCCGGGGCTCCGGGGGTCCAGCACGAGGTCGCGGAAGGCCGGTGCCGACTGCTCGGTGGGCGTCAGCGTCGAGAGCAGCACGTGCAGGGCCTGCCCACCCGCCGAGGCCGGGCGCTTGTGGAAGTCGTCCCAGCGGTCGATGACCACGCGCAGGGACCGGCTCGATCCCTCGGCGCGCTCGGCGTACCGGCCCATCCAGTAGAGGTTCTCCGCGGTGCGCGGCGAGATGCCGGTGGCCGGGCGGCGCGGGGTCGCCGGCTCGCCGGCCGAGGACTCGTCGGACGGCACCCACGGCTCGAGCGGCGCGTCGGGCTGCGTCGAGAGCACCCACACGTCCTTGGCGGCGGCGCCGAGGGCCGACGAGACGACGTGGCCGGCCGCGACGCGCGCGAGCCCGCCGGCCATGACCGTGTAGCTCGACCGGTGCGCCACGGCGTATGTCCGCAGCACCGCGGCGCGCGGCCCGAGGTCGGCGGGGCCGACCCCCTCGGCCGACGGCAGGTCGCTGCCGACGCCCACCGGCGTGCCGTCCACCGTGGGGCCGGCCGGTCCGACCGGCTCCTGCCCGACCCACAGCCACGGCTCGGCGGTGATCCGCGCGGCCAGCTGCTCGCGCTCGCGGTGGCTGAGCGTCCAGCCGAGGATCGTGCCGATGTCGGTGCCGCGGACCGTCGGGAGGATCACCAGCTGCTCGAGCCGGCTGACCACGTGCTGCAGGGACCTCGGTTCGCCGCACCACCACGTCGGGGCGGACGCCAGGGCGAGGTCCTGGTCGAGCACCGCGTTGGCCAGCCGCGGGAGGTACGTGAGCAGCGCGGGGTTCTCCAGCACCGAGCTGCCCAGCGGGTTGACCACGCTGACGGTCCCGGCGCGCACGGCCCGGACCAGCCCGGGGACCCCGAGGCGGGAGCCCTGCCGCAGGTCCAACGGGTCGCACCACTCGGCGTCGACCCGGCGCAGCACGACGTCGACGGGCTCCAGACCCTCGACGCCTCGCATCCACACCTGGCCGTCGCGGACCAGCAGGTCGGAGCCCTCCACCAGCGGGAGCCCCAGCATGGAGGCCAGGTACGCCTGGTCGAACGCGGTCTCGCTGGACGGGCCCGAGGTGAGCAGGACGACCCGGGGCTGCTCGGCGTGCCCGGGGGCGACGTCCCGCAGCGCCAGCCGCAGCGCGCGGAAGAACGGCCCGAGCCGCTGTATCGACGCCTGCCGGTACACCCCCGACAGCACCTGCGAGACGATCCGCCGGTCCTCCATCGCGTACCCGACGCCCGACGGCGCCTGCGTCCGGTCCGCCACCGCGCACCACGCGCCGGACCCGTCGCGGACCAGGTCGGTGGCCGTGAGGACCAGCTCCCGACCGCCCGGCAGCCGCAGCCCGTCGACCGCGCGCACGAAGCCGGGGTGCCCCAGGACGATCGTCGGCGGCAGCAGCTTGTCGGTGAGCAGGCGGCGGTGGCCGTAGGCGTCCTGCAGGATCGCGTCCAGCAGCTCCGCGCGCTGCACCAGCGCCGTGTCCAGCCGGGCCCACTCGGGCTCGTCGACGATGACGGGCAGGGGGTCCAGGTGCCAGGGGTGCTCGCCGTCCTCCTGGTCCGCGCCGTACGTGACGCCGTGGTCCGCGAGGAGCCGCTCGGCCTCCTCGCGGGCGCGCGCCAGGTCCGGTGCGGAGGGCACGTCCGTGGGGTCCGACAGCCACGACCAGTCGGCCCGGTGGTCGACCAGCCCCGACTCGCCCTGCAGGCGGGGGGACGAGAGCAGGTCGGTCACAGACAGGAGTGTGTCCTACGACGGCGGCAGGTGTGCGCGTCTGCGGTGGCCGGGCGTGCGTGTCCCGGCCACACTCGGGCCATGACACTGCCCGGGGACCTCGGCCGCGTGCGCCTCGACGGCGAGCTCCCGCACCGGGACGACCTGCCCCTCGTGTTCGACGCGCTCGACCACCAGCTGGCCACCCAGGTGTACCTCTGGGCGCTGCCGCTGGTGTCCTACGCCCAGTGGCAGCAGCAGCACCGCGAGGTGTTCATGGCCACCGACTACGACATCGTCCACTACGTCACCTACGCCGACCGGCTCGGGCTGATCACGGCCAACGCGACGACGCCGTACCTGGTCTCGTTCATCGACCTGGGCCGGACCGGCCCGCTGGTGGTCGAGGTACCGCCCGGTCCCGTCGCCGGTGGCGCGTCGGACTTCTGGCAGCGGGAGTTCGCGGTCCTGGGCGAGATGGGGCCCGACGAGGGCGGCGGCGGCAAGCACCTGGTCCTGCCGCCCGGGGTCGAGCAGCCGGAGGTCGACGAGGACTACTACGTCCACCGCGCCACGGGGATGAACGTCATGTTCGGCTTCCGGACCCTGGACCCGGACCCGGTCCGGGCGCAGGGCATCGTCGACGGCCTGCGGATCACGCGGCTCGACGAGATGGCGTCGCCGCCCACCCGGGTGCTGTCCCCCGACGGCCGGCGCTGGGACGGCGACCAGCCCCGCGGCCTGGACTACTTCGAGCGGCTGCACGCGGTCTACCAGACCGAGATCGTCGACGAGCGCGACCGGTTCTACCTCGCGATGATGCGGCAGCTGGGGATCGAGAAGGGCAAGCCGTTCGCCCCCGACGAGCGCCTGCAGCGGATCCTGACGCAGGGTGCCGAGGCGGGCGAGCTCATCGCGCAGGCCAACACGTTCGCCAAGCGGTTCGAGGGGTCGAGGTACTGGCCGGACCGGGCCTGGGACCAGGCGCTCGCGCTGAGCAGCCCGACGCAGCGCGGGCCCGACCACGACGAGCTGCTCGAGCGGGCGTCCTGGTTCTACCAGGCCGTCAGCTTCTCCGAGGCGATGAAGAGCCGGACGCCCGGCAAGGGGCAGGCGTACCTGGCGGCGTACGTGGGGTCCGACGGCGAGTGGCTCGACGGCGGCCGCGACTACACCCTGCACGTACCGGCCGACGTGCCCGCCGCAGGGTTCTGGTCCGCCACCGTGTACGACGTCCGGACGCGGTGCCTCGTCGACAACCCGCAGCAGCGCGGAGACCGCGGCTCGCGGGATGCCGAGCTGGCGCGCAACGCCGACGGGTCGGTGGACCTGTGGTTCGGCCCGTCGGCGCCCGAGGGTCGGGACGACAACTGGGTGCAGACGATCCCCGGGCAGCACTGGTTCTCGTACTTCCGGTTCTACGGGCCGCTGGAGCCGTACTTCGACCGCACCTGGACGCTGGGGGACATCACGCCGCGGTGATCACAGGTGCCTCGGGTCGGCCGTGACGTCCCCGACGGAGACGTCCACGCGGACCCGGGTCAGCGGCGGGGCGGTGAGTCCCAGGGTCTCCGCGGCGGCGGTCGCGGCCCGACGGCGGACCTCGTCGGCGAGCGGCAGGAGCGGCGTGCCGTACAGCGCGACGACCTCGACGGTGAGGCGGTCCAGCTCGTCGTCGGCGGTGGTCGTGCAGGTGATCCGCAGGGCACCGGCACGCGGGAGGTCGTCGAGCGCGACCCGGACCCGGGCCACCAGCGCGGTCGACGCCACCCACAGCGCGCCCCCCGGCAGCCGACCGCGGACCGGCGCCGAGGGGCGGAAGGCGCGGACGGCCGCGGCGACGACGTCGTCGCGCAGCGCGACCCACCCGGCGTCGGTGTGCTCGCGCAGCGTCCGGGCGGCCTGCGAGAGGAGCTGGTCCCCGTTCATCGCCATGCCTCCATCCGCCGGACCAGGTGCGCCCGCGCCCGGTGGAGCTGGCCGCGGACAGTGCTCGTCGTCGTGCCGGCGACCTCGGCGATCTGGTCGTAGGACAGACCTTCCACCTCCCGGAGCAGCCACGTCGAGCGCGGACCCGGCGGGAGCTCGCGCAGTGCGGCGTCGAGCGCCTCGCGCAGCTCCGTCGCCTCGGCCGACCGCTCGGGGTCGACCGCGTGACGATCCTCCTCGTCGTCCGGGGCGAACGGCAGGGGCATCGCGGTGCGGGGGCGGCTGCGCTGCAGGGACCGCACCTTGTGCGCCGTGATGGCGAACAACCAGGTGCGCAACGACGACCGGCCCTCGAAGTGCGGCAACGAGGCCCACGCGGCGGAGAAGGCCTCCTGCACGCAGTCCTCGGTGTCGCGAGGATCATCGAGCATCCGGCGGGCGTAGCGATAGAGCGCGGGGCCGTGCCGGTCGACGACGACCGCGAACGCCCTGCGGTCACCGAGCCCGGCCCGCCGGGCGAGCACCTCGTCGGGAACCTCGCGCTCGTCCATCCCGAGCACTCTGTGCCCTGCCGTCGACGACCGCATCCCGACGAGTGTGACGCAGGTCACACCAGATTGGGCGTGACGAATCGGGCGCGACCTCGACCAACCAGGGGTACGCGCCGATCCGGCGCGGGCAGACGTCGAGAGAAGGTCACCATGAGCGAGCCCACCGTCACGGCCCCGGCCACCCGCTCGCGCCAGAGCGCGCTGGTCACGCCCGAGGGCAGCACGACGATCGCCGACACGGTGGTCAGCAAGATCGCCGGCATCGCCGCGAGCGAGGTCACGGGCGTCCACTCCCTCGGCGGCGGCGCCGCCCGGGCCATGGGCACCCTGCGCGAGCGCATCCCCGGCGCGCGCACCAACCACTCCCAGGGCGTGTCGGTCGAGGTCGGGGAGACCGAGGCCGCCGTCGACCTCGACCTGGTCGCCGAGTACGGCGTCTCGATCGCCGACCTGGCCAACGGCATCCGGCGCAACGTCATCAGCGCGGTCGAGCAGATGACCGGCCTGCACGTGGTCGAGGTCAACGTCTCCGTCAACGACGTGCACCTCCCGCAGGACGACGCGCAGCCGGCCGCCCCGCAGGAGCAGCGGGTCCAGTGACCGGTCCCGACGAGGCGCCGGTGCCCACGCCGCTGGAGGTCGCGCCCGACGTCGCCCCCCTCGACCTGGTCGAGCCCCGGCCCGAGGTCGTCGTCATCGGCGACGTCGCCCCGGACCCGCTCACCCCGGCCGAGGTGGTGGCCGCTGCCGTCCTCGCGGTGCCCGGCGTGGTCCGGCTGCACGGCGGCCGGTTCGGCGAGCTGGGCACCTACCTGCCGGGTCGCCGGGTGACGGGGGTCCGGATCGACGACGAGGGCACCGAGGTGCACGTCGTCGTCTCCGACCTCGTCCCCGTGCCCGACACCGCGGCCCGCGTCCAGCGCGCGGTCTCCGCGATCGCCCCGCGTCCTGTCCGCGTCCACGTCGAGGACATCGACACCATCGTCTGAGGAGCCACCATGTCGTCTGTCGCCATCGGGTTGTTCGCCGGCCTGCTGCTCGCGCTCGTCGCCGCCGTCGGCGGGTTCAGCATGTTCGTGCTCGCCCTCGTGCTCGCGGCGGTCGGGGTGCTCGTCGGCCTCGTCGTGGAGGGCCGCATCGACGTCTCCGGCCTCGTCGCGGGACGTCGCCGTGGCTGACGCGCGCGGCACGCTCACCATCGCGGACCGCGCCCTCACGCGGATCGCCCGTCAGGTGACCCTCGAGGTGCCCGGAGTCGCCCCGGAGGACTCCGCGGGCACGATCGAGCGGAGGCTCGGGCGCGGCTACCCCCGGGTCCAGTGGCAGCGCGCCGGGACCCGGGCGCGCGTGCAGGTCGAGGTCGCCATCACGTGGCCCGCGTCCGCCGCCCGCGTCACCGTCGGCGTCCAGGAGGCCGTCCGCCGCGAGCTCGAACGTCAGGCGGGCCAGGACGTCGACCACGTGAGCGTCGCCGTCCGCGAGGTCGTGCGTGCCGCCTCCGACGCCCGACCGGCCGCGAGGGTGCGATGACCCACGTCGAGACCCCACGCGGCTTCGCGCCTGCCGCGGCCGCCACCCGTGCCGGCCGCGTCGGCTGGTGGAGCATCGCGCTCGCCGTGCTCCTCGTCGTGCTCGGCGTGCTCGTGGTCCGCGACGCGCTCGTGGCCGCCGGGACCGTCGACGGCGAGCCGTGGATCGCCCCTGTCGTGGACCGCGCGGACGGAGTCGGACCGTCGACGCTGGTCACCGTGGTCGGCGTGGTGCTCGCGCTGCTCGGCCTGTGGCTCGTCGTGATCGCCCTCGGGCGCCGCGTCCGCACGCGCCTGGCCGTCACGTCGTCGGCGGGCACGACGATCGGGATCGGCGACGCCGCCCGCCTCGCCGCGTCGGCGGCCGACGACGTCGACCGTGTGCTGTCCGCCCGCGCCTCGGCCACGCGTCGCTCGGTCACGGTCACCGTGACGACCCTGGAGGGCGACGACGTCACCGACGCGGTCCGGGCGGCCGTCACCGAACGGCTCGCGCCCCTGGTGCGGCCCCTGTCGGTGAAGGTGGTCGGCAGGGTGACCGCCGGCCTGCACGCCGGGGGTGACGGGCGATGAGGCGCTCGATCCTGGCGTTCGACCGGGTGCTCCTGCTGCTCCTCGGCCTCGTGCTCGTCGTCCTCGGCGTGGCAGCCGTGGGCTGGCAGGTCGGCTTCCTCGCGGACGTGTGGCCCGACGTGCCGTCGTCCGTGGAGGTCGACACGGGACAGGTGACCGGGGCGTCGAGCTACGCCGTCCTCGCCGGGGTCGTCGGCGTCGCGCTCGTCGTCATCGGCCTCTGGTGGCTGCTGGCGCACCTGCCGCGCCGCACGGTCGGGTCGCTGCGGCTGCCGGACGGCGAGCAGTCCGGCCGCCTCGTCGTCGACCCCGGACCCGCGGTAGCCACCGCCGCCGAGGTGCTGGCCGAGGACACCCTGATCCGCTCCGCGCGCGGAGCCGTGCTGGCCGACCGCGGCGAGCTCGTCGTGCGCCTGCGGGCGACGGTCGACCCGGACTCCGACCTCGACGCGGTCGTGTCGGCCTGCGACCGCGTCCTGGCCGACCTGGCGCACGTCCTGCCCGCCGAGCAGCTGCGCTCCCGGGTGGAGCTGTCGGTGCTGCGGCGGGGCGAGACCGGCCCGCGCGTGCAGTGAGGTCGCGTGCCAGAGTGGCTGCGACCGCTGCCGCGTGAGGAGACATCGATGACGGACGTCCGCGAGCTCGCCGCCGAGGCCTACCGCTTCGGCTACGCCTTGGTCGAGAACTACCGGACGCTCTACGCGCAGGCGGTCGACGCGGACGACCCGCGGTACGTCGGCGGGTTCGGGCACTACCGGCACTACTCGACGCCCGCGCGGCCCGAGAACACCGACATCGTCACGCCGAACAACGACACCCCGTACTCCTGGGGCTGGTTCGACCTACGGGCCGAGCCGTGGGTGGTGTCGGTCCCGGCGGTCGACCGGTACTACATCCTCCCGTTCCACCAGCTCGACACCGTGTACGCGGGGTACGTCGGCGCCGTGACCACGGGCCAGGGCGCGGGGTCGTACCTGCTGGCCGGGCCGGGCTGGGACGGCACGGTCCCCGACGGGATCGCCGGCGTCGTCCGCTCGGCCACGGACGTCGTCGGCTGCCTGGGCAGGACGGCGTCCGTCGACGGCGACCTCGACGCGCTCCAGGCGATCCAGCGGTCCTACGAGGTCGAGCCCCTGAGCGTCTTCGCCGGTGTCCCCTCGCCCGATCCCGCTCCCGCGATCGACTGGCCGGTCTGGGACGAGCAGGAGCACACGCACGGCGTCGGGTTCTTCACGCTGCTCGACTTCCTGCTGCAGCTCGCCCCGGTCGCCGACGAGGACGCCGAGGTGCGGGCTCGGCTGGCCGAGATCGGGCTGACCGGTGAGGGCACGTTCGATCCCGCGGGCCGGGAGGCGGAGCTGCTCGCCGGGCTCGCCGACGGAGCGGCGACCCTCACGGAGCACGCCGAGCGGACGACCACCTCGGTGGGACTGTTCGGCCTGCGCGCCGAGATGGCCGGCAGGTACGACCAGCGCAACCTCGGGGCGATGAAGGGCATCTTCGGACTGCCGACCTCCGAGGCCTGGTACGGCGGGTGGCTGGTCGACTCGGCGGGCGAGCACCCCGTCGGAGCACACTTGTACACCGTGACGTTCGGCCCGGGCGAGCTGCCGGACGTGGCGTTCTTCTGGTCGGCCACCATGTACCGGCTGCCGGAGCGACTGCTGGTCGCCAACCCGATCGACCGGTACTCGATCGGTGACCGGACGCCCGGCATCGCGTTCGCCGAGGACGGCTCGCTGACCCTCCTGGTGCAGCACGACGCCCCGGCGGACACCAGCAACTGGATCCCCTCGCCGGAGGGTCCGTTCACCCTCGTCGTCCGCGGGTACGGCGGCGGCCCGTCGCTCCGGGACGGGACCTACCGGCTGCCGCCGCTGCAACGGGCCTGAGCCTGTCGGTGTCCGGGTGGAGACTCGACTGGACGGACACCGACCAGGGAGAAGCTGATGGGCAGGGACGCGGTCACGGGGTGGGTCGAGCGGTACGAGCAGGCGTGGCGGGACCAGGACGTGGACGGACTCGACCGGCTGTTCCACGAGGACGCCCGGTACCTGCGGTCGCCGTACGACCCGGAGCCGCTGGAGGGCATCGAGGCGATCCGGGGCTTCTGGAAGGACGACACCCCGTTCGAGATGACGGCGGACGTGGTCGCGGCCGACGGGCGCGACGCGGTGGTCCGGGTGGAGGTGCAGTACGGCGGCGACAAGCCGCAGGAGTACCGCGACCTGTGGGTGCTGCGGTTCGGGCCGGACGGGCGCGCCGAGCTGTTCGAGGAGTGGGCGTACTGGCCCGAGAAGACGTACTCCGCGGCGGCGGAGGACGCCTGACCCGGTGCAGCCGTTCACGGTGCACGTGCCCGACGAGGTCCTCGGCGACCTCCGGGACCGCCTGCGCCGGACCCGCTGGCCCGCCACGCTGACGTCCGTCGGCTGGTCGCGCGGCGTGCCGGTCGACTACCTGCAGGGGCTGGTCGAGCACTGGCTCTCCGGGTACGACTGGCGGCGGGTCGAGGCCCGGCTGAACGCCGTCGAGCAGGTCCGGACGTCGATCGACGGCCAGATGGTCCACGCCCTGCACGCCCGCTCCGCCGACCCCGACGCGCTGCCGCTGGTCCTCACGCACGGGTGGCCGGGGTCGGTGCTCGAGTACCTCGACCTGCTGGCGCCGCTCACCGCGCCCGGGCCGGACGCGTTCCACGTCGTGGTCCCGTCGCTGCCGGGCGTGGGGTTCTCGACCCCGCTCTCCGACGAGGGCTGGGACCACGGCCGGATCGCCCGCGCCTGGGCGGCCCTGATGTCGTCGTTCGGCTACGACCGGTACGGCGCCGCCGGCGGGGACACGGGGTCGGTGGTGTCGCCCGAGCTCGGCCGGGTGGCGCTCGGCAGCGTGGTCGGGGTGCACGTGCACGGCAACCTCGACGTGCCGCCGTCCCACGAGGCGCGCACCGACGCCGAGCGCGAGCGGCTCGCATGGGCGTCCCGTCGTCGCGAGACCGATACCGGCTACGCCGCGATCCACTCCACCCGCCCGCACACGCTCGCCTACGGGTTGGCCGACTCGCCCGTCGCGCAGCTGGCGTGGATCGTCGACAAGGTCCACGACTGGACCGACCCGGCCGTCGACGACCCCGCCGAGGCCGTCGGGCGCGACCACCTGCTCGACCTGGCGACCCTGCTGTGGGTCACCGGCAGCGGCGCGACGTCGACTCACCTGTACTACGAGAACCGGGTGGCGGCGCCGCGGACGGTCGTCGCCGACGACGTCCCGTTCGGCCACGCCCTGTTCCCCACGGACCCGGCGATCCGGCACCTCGACGCCCACGAGCACCGGCTCGTGCACTGGACCGAGCACACGCGCGGTGGCCACTTCGCGGCCCTCGAGGCACCGAACCTGCTGGTCGGCGACCTGCGCGCGTTCTTCCGCCCGCTGACCCCGTGTACGGCTCGCGTGAAGACTTCGTTGCGTCCAGCGGAACGGAGTCTTCACGCGAGTGCCGCGGCGCCCGCCTCAGCCGCCGCGGTTGGGGGGCTCGAAGTGGATCCCGTCGTGACCGGCCGTCTCCTCGGCGCGGATGACGTGCATGACCGCGTTGATCAGGGCCAGGTGCGTGAAGGCCTGCGGGAAGTTGCCCAGGTGCCGCCCCGAGCGGGGGTCGATCTCCTCGGCGTACAGGTTGAGGGTGCTGGCGAACGAGAGGAGACGCTCGCAGAGGGCGCGGCCGCGGTCGAGCTCACCGATCTCGACCAGCGCCGACACGAGCCAGAAGGAGCAGATGGTGAACGTGCCCTCCTCGCCGGACAGGCCGTCGTCGGTCTCCTCGACGCGGTAGCGCAGGACGAGGCCGTCGGTGGTGAGCTCGTCGGCGATCGCGAGGACCGTGGCGCGCACGCGGGGGTCGTCGGGCGGCAGGAACCGCAGGAGCGGGACCAGCAGGAGCGAGGCGTCGAGGGCGTCGGAGCCGTACCGCTGGACGAACACGCCGCGCTCGTCGACGCCGTTGGCGCAGATGTCCGCGTGGATCTCGGCGGCCAGCTTGCTCCACTGCGCCGCGAAGTCGTGCTCGTCGTGCATCCGGGCCAGCCGGGCGCCGCGGTCGAGAGCCACCCAGCACATGAGCTTGCTGGACGTGAAGTGCTGGGGCTCGCCGCGGACCTCCCAGATGCCGCGGTCGGGCTCGTGCCAGTGCCGGATCGCCGCCTCGACCTGCCGCTTGAGCACGGGCCACAGCGCCTCGGGCAGCTGCTCGCGGGAGCGGGTGTGCAGGTAGACGGAGTCGAGCACCGCGCCCCACACGTCGTGCTGCCGCTGGTCGTAGGCCGCGTTGCCGACGCGGACGGGCATCGCCCCCTCGTAGCCCGAGAGGTGGCCGAGCTCGAACTCCTCGAGCTTCTCCTCGCCGCCGACGCCGTACATGATCTGCAGGTCCTTGTTGTCCCGGCAGACGTCGTGGATGAAGGCGAAGAAGTCGTTGGCCTCGCGGTCCAGGCCGAGCGTGTACAGGCCCCAGAGGGCGAACGTCGAGTCGCGGATCCAGGCGTACCGGTAGTCCCAGTTGCGCTCGCCGCCGGGGGTCTCGGGCAGGGAGGTCGTCGCCGCCGCGAGCAGGGCACCGGTCGGCGCGTAGGTGAGCCCCTTGAGCGTGAGCGCGCTGCGCTGCAGGTAGGTGCGCCACGGGTGGTCGGGGAACACGCCCTGCGTGATCCACTCGCGCCAGAACTCCTGGGTGCGCCACAGCTGGTCGGCGGCCGCCTCCCACGTGGCCGGCGCCGGCAGGGGCGACCAGGACAGGGCGATGTAGGCCTTGTCGCCGTTGACCATGCGGGTGCGGGCGGACGCGGTCCGTCCGTCGATGCCCATCCGCAGGCTCGACGTGAGGCGCAGGGTCGGGCAGCTCGATCCGTCCGGGGACATCGCGTGCACGGCGTTGTAGCCGGTGCCGTCGTACTCCCAGTGCGGCTCGCTGCGGCCGTAGTCCGGTGAGGGGGCACACTCGACCTGCAGGTCCACCGTGCCGCTCACGCAGGTGACGGTCCGCAGCAGGATGTGCTCGGCGTCGTCGTCGGTGGGGGTGCGGCGGTGGGTCGCGGACCGCTCGTCCTGGTTGTGCCAGGGCCCCATCACCATCGCGTCGCGGACGATCAGCCAGCCCGTCGGCGTCTGCCAGGTGGTCTCCAGGACCAGGGTGCCCGGCAGGTAGCGGCGGGCCGTCGGGACGCGGATGCCGTGCGGACCCACGCGGAAGGACCCGGCGCCGCGGTCGAGGATCGAGGCGAAGATGCTGGGCGAGTCGGGCCGGGGGACGCACATCCACTCGACGGCGCCGGCGGGGGAGATCAAGCAGTTCGACTCGCAGTCGGACAGGAACGCGTAGCTGGCGATCGGCGGGAAGGCCGACCGGTGGGCGCCGTCCGACTCGGGGGCGGCGCGCGAGACCTCGGTGCGGGGGCCGGCTGGGGGCGTCGCCATGACTCAGGGTGACTGAGTCGTGGCGATTTGTCAGCAGGCTCCGTCAGGTCAGCAGGCTGACGATCTCGTACGTCTCGGGGTCGGGCTGGGCGCCGATGTGCTGCCGCGCGAGCGCGAACGCCTCGTCGGGCGTGGCGACGACCGCACCCGGGTGCAGGGCGGGGGCGCAGCTGAGCACGCTGTACAGGGGGCCGACGCTGTTGCCGTCGTCGTCGCACTTGCCGACGGCGACGACGAGCACCTGGTGCAGCAGGTCGGGGGCGGAGTCGGTGATGAGCGTCACATTCTTGTCATCGGCAGGTCGACGCCGATCCTGGACCCCTGATTCCTGTGAGCCCGTGAGAAGGTCGTGGTCATGCCCGCTGTGATCCGGCCGTTCCACCCGTCCGACCTGCCGTCGATCTACCGCATCTGCCTGCTGACGGGCGAGGTGGGCGGCGACGCGACGTCGCTGTACGGGGACCCCGACCTGCTGCCCCACCTCTACGCCGGCCCATACCCGATCGCCGACCCCGGCCTGACGTTCGTCGTCGTCGACGAGCTCGGGCTGGTGGGCTACATCGTGGCGACGGCCGACACGGCCCGGTTCGAGCAGTGGCTCGAGCAGGCCTGGTGGCCGGCCCTGCGGGCCCGCTACCCGCGCCGGGAGGACCCGCGCGACGGCAGCGAGGACCACGTGCTGATCGAGCGGATCCACGAGTGGCCGCGGGCGGACGAGGCGCTCTTCGAGCGGTTCCCGGCGCACATGCACATCGACCTGCTGCCCCGCGCCCAGGGGCAGGGCCTCGGGCGCCGGCTGGTCGAGACGCTGTCCGCGGCGCTGCGGGGCCGTGGCGTACCGGGCCTCTACCTGGGCGTCGACGACCGCAACCAGGGCGCGGTCGCCTTCTACCACCGCGTCGGGTTCGAGCTGGAGAGCCAGCACGACTGGGGACGGACGCTGACGCTCGACCTCACGTGAGGGGTGCGTCGCCCCCGGTCGACGTGTCGCCCCGCAGCTCGAGGAGCCGGTCGACGTCCGCGACGGTGACGTCGGGCATGGCCAGGAGGGCGCGGAGCCGGTCCAGCTGCGTGGGCTCGTCGACAGTCCCGGTCGGCCGCTTGCGGGGAGCCAGGAAGAGGTTGGCCAGGTAGCCGGTGAACGTCCCGAAGATGCCGACGCCGACCACGATGATGACGACCCCGACGACGCGGCCGGCGTTGGTCACGGGGTACTGGTCGCCGTAGCCGACGGTCGAGATGGTGACGATCGTGTACCAGAGCGCGTCGGACGCGGTCGTGATGTTGGCGCCGGGGGCGGCGTGCTCGACGCGGAGCATCTCGAGGCTGCCGAACTGGAGCACGAGGATGCCCGTGAGCAGCAGGATCAGGAGCGCGCTCTCGGCCCGGTCGCGGAGCAGGCTGCGTACGACGGCCCGACCGCCCACCTCGCGCAGCAGCCGGAACACCCGCACCAGGCGGAAGATCCGCAGGAACTTGAACTGCGGGAACGGCACGCTGGCCAGCAGGTCCGCCCAGCCGAAGTGCCGGAAGAAGTACGCGCTGCGCGAGGGGGCGGTCGCGAGCCGGTAGGTGAAGTCGATGAGGAGGTGCCGCTGAAGATCGCGTTCATGACCAGCAGCACCTGGTCGAGATCGCCGCCGCGCCGGGCGAAGCCGATCAGCACGAGGTCGAAGATCGACAGCAGCGACAGCACGCCGACGAAGATCTCGTAGCCGATGTTCTTCAGCTCGCTCCGCGCGGCCTTCAGGACTCGGAGTCTGGAACTGCGGAGCGCGCGGACGACTCACCGACGCGAGATAGTGCATATGACCATCGTCAATGACCACTTGACTCGGTGACGGCGGCGAGGCACGCTGGGGTGGACGTCGCAGGGTCGGGTCTCCAGGAGGGTGGAGACCCGGCCCTGCGCGCGCGTCAGCCCCAGCACCCTCGTCGATCCGGCGGAATCACGTGCGGTCGGGCTCTCGCGACTCTCGATACCTCGCCCGGTGCCGGCTTTTGCGTGGCTTCAGCCGGTCCGCGACACGGGGATTTCAGGGAGGCGCGCGGAGTCAGTACGCTGCGCCCGCCTCGATGAACGCCAGTCGGGCAGTTGACCCCAGCTGGAGTACTCGATGTCCCGCCTCCTCGTCGCCGCCACGACGCTTCTCGTTGCCGTGCCCCTCTCCCTCGCGGCCGCGCCCGCACGCGCCCTCGAGGATGGCGACCACTCCGGGACGTCGGCCCAGAGCGCCAAACAAGCCGACGATCTGGTGGGAGCGTCGGACGACTCCGCCGACGCTGACCATGTGCTCGTCAAGTTCGCGGCCGGCACGTCGGGGGCTCAGCAGATGGCTGTCGTCGATGCAGCCGACGCCGCACTCGATGGCGACGTGGGGAGCACGGGGTACGTCCAGCTGGCCGTTGGGGACCACGATCCGGTCGAGGTCGCTGCGGAGCTCGCGGCGTCGGCCGGCGTCGACGACGCCCAGGTCGACCACGTCCGGACCACCAGCCAGTGGCCGTCCGACCCGCTCGTCCCCTGGTCGGCCACCTACTTCGACCTGATCCGGCTGCCGCGGGCGTGGGACGAGTCCGTGGGCGACGGCGTCGTCGTGGCCGTCCTGGGCACGGGTGTCGAGGCGACCCACGAGGACCTGGTCGGTGGCGTTCTTCCCGGGATCGACCTGGTGGACCACGACGACGACGCCGACGACCCCGCAGGCAGTGGGACGGTCATGGCCGGCATCATCGCTGCGAGCGCTGACAACGGAGTCGGCTCCGCGGGTGTCGCCCCTCAGGCGATGATCCTGCCGGTCCGCGTCGTCGGCCCCGATGGGACGAGCGCCGACTCGGACGTGGCGGAGGGCATCGAGTGGGCGGTGGACCACGGCGCAGACATCGTCGACCTGTCGATGTCGGGCGACGAGCCGAGCCCCGTGCTGCTCGCCGCGATCAAGGATGCCGTTGCGGCCGGAGCCCTCGTCGTCGCTCCGGCCGGAGGCACGGCGACGGATGCGCCGGCGTATCCCGCTGCCTACGCCCCGGAGGTGGCCGGCCTGATCTCCGTCACGGCGACCGACAACGACGGGCGGCTCGCGCCGCTCTCGCGGTGGGGCGACACGGTGTCGCTCGCAGCACCGGGCGTGAGCCTGTACGGACCGGTGCCGACGTGGGGCTACACCACGGGCGACGGGTCGTGGTACGCGGCACCGGTCGTCGCCGGTGTTGCGGCGCTGGTGCTCGCGCGAGAGGACCTCTCCCCTGCCGAGCTGGAGCTGCGGCTCGAGCGCACCGCCAACGACGTGGGTCGGCGAGGGGTCGACCCGTTCTACGGGTTCGGGCTCATCGATGCTGCGGCCGCCGTCACCGCGTCTGACGACGCACCCGCGGCAGTGGCGGTCCCTCTCGGGCCTTGGCGGTCGGACGGTGCGGACGACGACACGCGCATGACGGCCCGCGCTCTGACCGACGCCGGTGCGACCGCGACGCTCTCGCCCGAAGGTGATGTCGACTGGTTCCGCTACACCGCGGCCGAGCGGGGCTGGTACGCGGTCGACGTCGAGGTTGTCGACCATTGGTACAACGCCGACCGGCTGGACCCCGTCATCGAGGTGCGGGACGCCTCGGGCGGTCTGCTCGGGCGTGCGGACCGCTGGGGGCCGTCGTCCGACGAGTCCGTGCTCGTCTCCGCGGCCGCAGCGGGCCCGCTGTTCGTGCGGGTCACGAATGCGTCGGGCATCGCGATGGACAACCACTACCGCCTCACCGTGACTCCGACCACCGGCCCGGCGTTCGAGACGATGGCGCCGCGGGCGCACGTCGGGGCTGACAACGTGCGCGTGGGCGATGTCACGGGCGACGGGATACCGGACGTCGTCAGCGACGGGCTCTGGGTGTTCCCCGGGACCGGGTTCGGTGACGTCGGCGCGCCGACCGATCTCCCTCGAGACATGAGCCTGGGGTACGCCACCAACTTCGACCTCGCCGACCTCGACCACGACGGCGATGTCGACGTCGTGGCGTCGATGTCGCTGGCAGGTGGGCCCGTGGTCCTGCTGCAGGACCACGGCTCGTTCGAGGTCGGATCGATCCTGGGCACGCCGTTCGGGAGCCCGACGATCGCCGACATGGACGGCGACGGCGACCCCGACCTCGTCCTCGAGAACAACGACTCCATCGCCGTCTGGCTCAACGACGGGACGGGGGTGTTCACCCGATCGTCGTCGACGGTGTCCGGATGGCTCGGTCACGTGGAGGCCGGGGACGTCACCGGGGACGGTCGGCCCGACATCGTCGGGGGGAGATCGATGCTGGTGCAGCAGCCCGACGGCACGTTCGGCGCCCCGGTCGCCCTTCCGCTCTCGGCGTCGGTGTTCATGCCCGATGTCAGGCTGGGCGACGTGACGGGTGACGGCCGCATCGACGTCGTGCGCACGGACGGGGACGGGGTCCGCGTCGACCCGCAGCTGGCCGGTGGCGGGCTCGGCGACGGGACGCACTACGCGCCGGGCGGCGCGAGTGGGCCGGTCGCGATCGGCGACATGGACCTGGACGGACGGCTCGATGTGCTCCTCGCCGACGGGCGCGGGTCTCGCATCTGGCTCCTTCCGCAGCTGCCGGACGGGACCCTCGGTGCCGGCATGGCCATCGACGCGCCGTTCGACTCCCCGCTGACGAACGCGCTGCAGGTGTCGGACCTGGATGGGGACGGCTGGCCGGACATCGTGCTCGGCCACCGCGACGGTCCCGCGACGTTCCGACAGTGCCGCCTCGATCGAAGAACGCCATTGAGGAAGGGGTGGGTCAGCTCGGTCTCGCCGGGACAGGGGGCGTCCGGTGTCGCCACCCGACCGAACCTGAAGGTCGGCTTCGACGGAGAGGTCGACCCTGCGTCGGTCTCGCCGTCGACCGTGAGCCTGATCGACGGCCTCACCGGGGCTGAGGTCCCCTCCGTGCCCAGCTACGACGCCGCGACGCGAACGATCTCTCTCGTACCGTCCGTCGACCTCTCAGGCGGCGGGCACTACCAGCTGCGAGTCTCCGGCGTGCGGTACGTGGACGGCAGGTCGATGACGGAGACCGAGCGCTCGTGGTTCACGGTCGCCGCGGGCGGCGCGCGATACACCCCGGTCGACCCGATGCGCGTCCTGGACACCAGAACCGGGCGGGGTATGACGGTCGCGGCGCACAAGATCGCGTCCGGCGAGGTCGTCAAGCTCGACCTGCGCGACCTGACGGCTGTCGGCGCGACCGCCGTGGTGCTCAACGTGACCGCGGCCTCGCCGACCACCTTCGGGAACGTCCGCGTCTACCCGTACCGTGCCGGTTCCGCGCCCCCGCGGGTGTCGAACGTCAACGTCGCGCCCGGTGTCGACCAGCCCAACCTCGTGACGGTGCCGATCGGCGACGACGGCGTCGTCGCTCTGCTCCCGGAGTCGACGTCCACGCATCTCATCGCCGACGTGGCCGGGTACTACTCGGCTGCCGGTGCCGCGGCGTTCGAGCAGACCGCCCCCCGTCGGCTGATGGACACCCGGAGCGGCGTGGGTGTGCGCCGCGGTTCGCTCACGGGAGGCTCCTGGGTCGACCTGCGCGTCTCGGGCGTCGGCTCGGTGCCCCGGGACGCGCTCGCCGTCGTGCTGAACGTGACCGCGACACAGGTGGCACAGCGGAGCCACGTGCGGGTCTACCCGACACCGGCGGACTCCGAGGACCAGACGCCGCCGGACATCTCCAACCTCAACCTGACGCCCGGGCGGGACCAGCCGAACCTGGTGACCGTGCCGGTCGGAGATGGGGGGCGCGTCCGCTTCTACCTGCACCAGGGCCGAGCCGACCTCATCGCGGACATCGCGGGGTACTACTCGGCCACGGGCGACAACGGCTTCGTGCCGGTGGCGCCGACCCGTGTCGTCGACACCCGCAGCGGGCAGGGGATCTCGACCACCCTGCGCAAGGGGACCGTCTCGAGCGTGAAGATCGCCGGCTCCGGGCCGGTCCCCGCGGGGGCGGTCGCCGCGGTGCTCAACGTGACCGGGGTCCAGCCGCGCGGTGTCACCCACGTGCGGGCCTTCCCGACGACGTCCGCGGCACCGCCGGACATCTCGACGATCAACCTCGTCCCGGGCCGGGACGAGGCGAACCTCGCGGTCGTCCCGGTCGGGCTGGGCGGAGCTGTCTCGTTCTACCCGGCCACCGCCGATGTCGACCTGGTGGTCGACGTCGCGGGGTACTTCGCCCGCTGACGTTCGACCACCAGGTCGGTGGCGCCGACGGGCGGGTAGACGGTGCCGAGCTTGTGGGCGAACCCCACCCGGAGCAGGTGTTCCAAAGCCGGGTTGGGGGTGACAGGGACGAGACCGACGCTCACCCGTCCGGGCGAAGCCCGTGACCGCGACGTCCGGGACTCGGTACGCTCGCGCGGGCCACGACGTCTTGCTGGTCGGGCGCCCGACCAGTTACCGGAGCCGTCGATGCCTCGCCTCGCCACCGCCCTTCTCGTGGCCGTCGCGTTGGTCGTCGGGGCGCTCCCGGTGAGCGCGAGCGCGAGCGCGAGCGGGCAGGGCGGGGGCGTCGACCCGACGACACGTGACCGCCCGACCGATCGGGGTCCGTACCCGCAGGTCCCGGGGCCTGCGGTCGATCCTGCCGCCGCCGAGGTCGACCACCTGCTCGTGAAGTTCGCCGACCAGACCTCCGCAGTCCGGGAACGCGCCGCGCTGGACGGGGCCGGGGCCACGGGACGCGTGATCGTGTCCGGCACTGACTACGTCCGCGTGCGGGTCGGGACCGAGGAGTCGGCGGCCGAGGTGCTCGACCGCCTGGCGCACGACCCGAGCGTGGTCGACGTCCAGCTCGACCACGTCCGGCACGCCGCCGGCTGGACCGACGACCCCGGCAACGACTGGACCTGGCCGTACCTCGACCTGGTCCGGCTGCCCCGGGCGTGGGACGTCACCGCCGGCCAGGGAGCGGTCGTCGCCGTCCTGGACACCGGGGTCGACGCTGCGCACGAGGACCTCGCCGGGCGCCTCCTGCCCGGCAAGGACTTCGTCGACGGGGACTCCGTGCCCCAGGACCCCAACGGGCACGGCACGACGGTGGCCGGCCTCGTCGCAGCGAACGGCAACAACGGGCTCGGCGGGGTCGGCGCCGCCTACGCGGCCAAGGTTCTCCCGGTGCGGGTGCTGGACGCCGACGGCGCGGCGCCCGACTCCCGGATCGCCGCGGGCATCGCGTGGGCCGCGGCCCAGCACGCGGATGTCATCAACCTGTCGCTGGCCGGACCGGCGACGTCGCCGGTGCTCCTCGATGCCATCCGCGCCGCGATCACCGCGGGCTCGGTGGTCGTCGCGGCCGCGGGCGACTCGGGCACGCAGACCCCCCAGTACCCCGCCGCGTACGCGCCGGCCGTCGACGGGCTGGTCGCTGTCTCGGCGACCGACGACGACGGAGCGATGCTGCCGGAGTCGTCGTGGGGCGACGACGTCACGCTCGCCGCGCCCGGGTCCCAGATCCTCGGTCCCGCCGCGGGGACGGGCTACCAGGTCGGGACGGGGACGTCCTTCGCCGCGCCGCTGGTCAGCGGCGTGGCGGCGCTGGTCAGCGCGCACTCACCGGCGCTCACCCCGGCGCAGCTCGAGCGGCGGCTCGTCGACTCGGCCCGCGAGGCCGGCCCGCGGGGCACCGACCCCTTCTACGGCGCCGGCCTGCTGGACGCCGCCGCGGCGGTCACCTGGACCGATGCCGCGCGCGCGGCGCCCGCCGTCGCCCTGGACCGCGTCGGCGGCGACGGTCGGTCCAACGACACCCGCGGGACGGCCACGCCCGCCAGCTTCCAGGTCAACGGCACGCTCGCCCCCGAGGGGGACGTCGACTGGTACCGATTCGACGGCGCCGCGGGGTGGTCCGCGGTCCAGCTCGAGGTCGACGACACCGACACGGCCGAGTTCGAGGGGGTGCTGTCCCCGGTCGTCGAGGTCCGCGACGGGTCGGGGGCCGTGCTCCGGCGGTTCGACGGGCTGGGTCAGGAGTACGTCTGGCTCCCGGCGGCCGGTCCGCTCTTCGTACGGGTCACGATGCAGACGGCCGCGACCTCGGACATCCGCTACGGGATCTCGGTCGGTCCGCTGCCGGCCCCCGCGCCCGCGAGCAATGCGATCTACGACGCCGGGCCGGGGGCGATGACGCTCGCGACCGGTGACGTGACGGGCGACGGTCGTCCCGACGTCCTCGTCGGCGAGCCGGACGGCGGCATCGGCGTGCTGGCGGGGTCCGGGGACGGGCGACTGAGCGAGCCGATGCTCGTCGAGCCGCCGCCGGGCATCTCGCTCAGCGGTCGGCTCGCGACGGCGGACCTGGACGGCGACGGCCGCACCGACGTCCTCGCCGGCACCTGGTCGGGAAGCGGTGATGGGATCGTGTCGGGGGTGCTCCCCTTCCTGCAGCGCAACGGCGAGCTCGTGCCGGGGACGGCACTGGCGATCCCGGGCTGGCTGCTGATGCCCGTGCTGGGTGACCTCGACGGTGACCACGACGTCGACGTCCTCCTCTCGGCGGTGATGTCCGGGGACAGCGGACGCGTGGCGCTCAACGACGGGCACGGCGTGTTCAGCCTGGTCAGCGCCTCGGTCGCGATCGCGAGCCAGATGCCCGCCGTCGGCGACGTGACGGGTGACGGGCGGCAGGACATCGCCGACGGCCGCTCGGTCTTCCGGGGCCGGGGTGACGGGACGTTCGAGGCAGGGGTCGTCTACGAACCGTCGGGGCGGCCTGCGGCGGCGGAGGTGCGGATCGGGGACGTCACCGGCGACGGCCGTGCCGACGCCGTGAGCCGGACCACGCTCGGGCTGGTGGTCGGGGTGCAGCGTGCCGACGGCGGCATCGACCTGCGCACCGCGGACTCGTCCGGCAGCGGGCTCGTGCTCACCGATGCGAACGACGACGGTCGCACGGACGTCGTCGGGGTCCTCACCGGATGGCAGGAGCTGCGGGTCTCCTCCCAGCTGCCCGACGGGACGCTCGGGCCTGACCACTCGGGGGACCGGCTCGTCGGGTACTCCGGTTCGACGCCGGCGCAGACGGTTCAAGCCGTCGACCTCGACGGCGACGGCAGCCAGGAGATCGTCGTCCTCCACACCGACATCGACGGCGCACCCATCGTCGAGGTCGTGCGCCGCAACCTCGCCCGGGCAGGCGTCGGCGTCGCCTGGGTCAAGGACGTGACGCCGGCGGTCCACGCCTCGGGCGTCGGCGTCCGGCCCACCGTGCGCATCGCGCTCGACACCACGCTGCGCACCGACTCGCTCACTGCCACCTCGGTGCGCCTGGTCGACGCCGCGGGCGCGACCGTCACCGCGACGCGGACGTACTCGGCGGCGGACCGGACCATCAGCCTCACGCCGTCGGCGGACCTGCAGGCCGGCCTCCACTACGAGGTGGTCGTCGACGGGCTGGTGAACGCCTCCGGGGTGCCGCAGGACGAGCCGTTCCGGTCCTGGTTCACGGTGGCCGCCGGCGGGTCGCGGTACACGCCGGTCGAGCCCCTGCGGGTGCTGGACACCCGGGACGGCACCGGGATGCACGCGGCGCCGCACCGGATCGCGTCGGGCGAGCAGCTCGTCCTCGACCTGCACGAGCTGGCCGACCGTGGCGCCACGGCCGTCGTGCTGAACGTGACCGCGGCGTCGCCCGCGGGCTTCGGCAACGTGCGGGTCTACCCGTACCACTACGGGGCGACGCCGCCGGGCGTCTCGAACGTCAACGTCGCACCCGGGATCGACCAGCCCAACCTCGTCACCGTGCCCCTCGGGGACTTCGGCTACGTCGACCTGCTGCCGTCCGGGACGTCGACGCACCTGATCGCGGACCTGCAGGGCTACTACGCCCCCGGGGGAGCGACGGCGTACGAGCCGCTCGCGCCGCAGCGGCTTCTCGACACGCGCAGCGGGACCGGGGTGCGCCGGGGCCCGCTGGTGGGGGGATCGTCGGTCGACCTGCGCGTGACCGGGGTCGGTGGGGTGCCCGCCGACGCGGTCGCGGTGGTGCTCAACGTGACGGCGACCCAGGTCGCGCAGCTGACGCACGTGCGCGTCTACCCGGCTCCGGCCGACTCCGAGGACCAGACCCCGCCGGACATCTCCAACCTCAACCTCACGCCCGGGCGCGACCAGCCGAACCTGGTCACCGTGCCGATCGGGGACGCCGGCCGCGTCCGGTTCTACCTGCACCAGGGCCGCGCCGACCTGATCGCCGACATCGCCGGCTACTACGCCGCCACGGGCGACAACGGCTTCGTACCGGTGGCGCCCACCCGGGTCGTCGACACGCGCAGCGGGCGGGGGATCGCCACCACGCTGCACAAGGGGACCGTGTCCAGCGTGAAGATCGCCGGCGCCGGGTCGGTGCCCGCAGGCGCTGTCGCGGCCGTGCTCAACGTCACCGGCGTCCAGCCGCGCGGCGTCACGCACGTGCGGGCGTTCCCGACGACGTCGGCGGCGCCCCCGGACATCTCCACGATCAACCTGGTGCCGGGCAGGGACGAGGCGAACCTCGCGGTCGTCCCGGTCGGGCTCGGCGGCGCCGTCTCGTTCTACCCGGCCACCGCCGACGTCGACCTGGTGGTGGACGTGGCCGGGTACTTCGCCCGCTGAGCTCGCCGGCTCAGCGTCGGAAGTATCCGCTGACGTCCACGACGAGGTCGGTGGTGCCCACGGGGGTGAAGAAGGAGACCGTGCCGCCGGTGCCGAGCTTGACCAGGGCGAGGTTGGCGTCGTCGCGGCCGGGGACCAGGTTGATGGTGGACACGTCGGGCGGGTTGCCGGGTGCGGTGGGGTAGGCGCGGACGTGGGTGGGCAGGCTCGGGTGGACGCCGGTGACGTTCAGGACCGCGGCGACCGCGTTCGACGGGACCCCGGCGTGGCCGGTGACGGCGAGGTCCTGTGCCGTGCCGGCGGTGAGCTTGCCGGTGAACCCGTTGGTGGACCGGGTGTCGCCGATGCGGACGGGGCTGATCGGGACGAACCCGTTGTCGCCGGTGGCGGTGTAGTAGCCGGCGACGTCGGCGATGAGGAGCTCCGAGGCGATCGGGGTGAAGAACCGGACGCGTCCGCCGTCGCCGACCTTGACGGTCACGAGGTTGGGCTGGTCGCGGCCGGGTAGCAGGTTGAGGTTGGAGATGTCGGGTGGGGTCTGGTCCTCGCCCGCGCCGGGGGTCGGGTAGACGCGCACGTGGGTGGGTCCGGTGACCTGGGTGCCGGTGACGTTCAGGACGACGGCGGTCGCGTCCTTGGGCACGAGGGTGCCGTCGGCGACGGACAGGTCGACCCACTGGCCGGCCTTCAGGGCGCCCTTGCGGACGCCGGTGCCGTCGCGCATGTCCATCACGCGTGTGGGGGTGAGGGGCTCGAACGCGGTCGCTGCGCCCGGGCTGTAGTAGCCCGCGACGTCGGCGATGAGGTGCGTCGTGGTGGCCTCGGGCAGGAGGGTCACCGAGCGGTCGGTGCCGAGCGCGACCGTCACCAGGTTCGGCTGGTCGACCCCGGGCATGACGTTGAGGTTGGAGACCCTCGGCGGGGCGCCCGGGCCGGTCGGGTAGACCCGGATGTTCCCGGGCGCTGAGGGGTTCGAGGCCGTCACGTTCAGGACGACGGCCGTCGCGTCGGCGGGCAACGAAAGGATCTGGAGCTGCAGTGGCACGCCGGGTTGGCGCGGTCCGGGGCCCGAGTTCAGCAAGCCGAGCCCACTTCGGGTGTCGAGCACGCGTACCGGATCGACGGGCGTGTATCGCTCACCGTTCGCGCCGACCGTGAACCACGTGCGCACTGGCGTCCGCTGGGTCGCCCCAGCCGCGTCCTGCAACCCGTCCACGATGACCGTGTAGTGGTTGCCGACGCCCAGGTCGGACGTCGGCGTGATCGTCAGTGTCCGAGCGGACGTCCATGTCATTGTGCTGGGGATGTCGGCCTGCGTCGCGCCGTCCACCAGCCGGACCGTCGCGGGCGTCGCCGAGGCCGCGGACATGTCGCGCTCGAACGAGATCGTGGTCGCCTGTCGAACGTCGGCGCCCGCGGTGTTCGGGGCGGGCGAGACGGCGCTCGCCGCGATGGGCGACCGGTGCACGGCGTCCAGGGCGTTCTGGTGCATGGCGATGACACCGTCGGCGATGGAGAGTGCGGCGTCCGGCGCGCCGTCCGCGTCGAGGTCGGCCACTGCCAGCGCCCCGTTCGCGAGGGAGCCGGACGAGCGGAGGACGCTGACCTCCGCGGCGCCGAGCGTCCCCGCGCTCGTCTGCGGGAAGTACGAGAGGACGCCGAAGCCTGCGGCGACGACGTCCTGGCGCCCGTCGAGGTCGAAGTCGGCGACGGCGACGGTGTACGGCATGGCGTTGAACGCGGTCGGGTAGAGGGCGGACGGGCCGAATCCGGCGCCCGACCATGAGTCGACCTGCACGGCGCTGCCGACGCGCGAGTTGCGGACCACGTCCGGCACACCGTCCCCGGTGACATCGGCGACCGCGACGTCGGGTTGGTCGCCGTCCATCATCTGCAGGGCCGGCAGCGGGATGGCCGGCGCGAACGTGCCGTCCGGGTTCTGCAGGCTGACACCGGTCGGCCACACCAGGTCCGGCCGGTGGTCGGCGTTGACGTCGCCGAGGGTCACGCGGCGTGGCTCCGGGCGGGTGGCGCTCGCTCCGGGTGTGAAGCCTCCCCCGCCGTCGTTGAGCAGCACCTGCACGACGTCCGACGCCTCACGTCCGACCACGAGGTCCACGTCGCCGTCCCCGTCGATGTCACCGCCTGCCATCACGGCCGCGCTGGTCGACATCGGCAGCGTCCCCGTCGGCACGATGCCGCCGGTCCCGGTGTCGAAGAACGCAATGCCCGCGACGCTGCCGACTGCGAGGTCCGTCTGCCCGTCGCCGTCCAGGTCGGCAGCCACGAATCCGCCACCGCTGTCACTGTTGCTCAGGCCAACGAGCTCGACGTGCTCAAACGATCCGTCGCCGACTCCGCGGTTCAGCAGGAGGTACCGTCCACCTGACACCCTGAGTGCGTCGACGACGCCGTCGCCGGTGACGTCGGCGAGTCCCAGGCTCGACGAGAAGCCCCAGGAGCTTCCGCTCGTCCCCGTCGCCGTGGCTGTGAACCGGTCCGTCGAGGAGCTCCTCACCGAGACGCGGTAGTCCACGTCGCTCGCGGAACCGTTCCGGTTGGTGACCCGGATGTACAGCCGCATCGCGTGCGGCGCACCCACGGTCACGTCCACCTCGCCATACGTACTCAGGTCGCGTCCGGTGGCCAGCACGCGTCCCTCGCCGTCCCGTACCTCCACGACCGGGTCCAGATCCCGGCCGGAGTAGCCGTTCGCGCCCGGAACCTCGACGCTGTACCAGCCGCGCGCAGGTGCGTCGTAGGCGTACCAGTCTTCGTCGCCCTCGGGCGAGAGCGTCCCGGTAGCCCCGGCGGCGGTGAGGACCATGGCCGTCGCGCGGGTGTCGTCGGAGGCGCCAGGATCGACCGGAGCGCGGTCCAACGGCGGAGCGACGGCGGCGGGGAGGGCGTCGGCAGAGGTGAGTGCGGTTGCCGCGTCCAGCACCCCCGCGCCGTAGTAGGGGTCCACACCGCGCGGTCCGGCGTCCCGAGCGCCCGCGATCAGACGCCGCTCGACGACGGCCGGGGACAGCACGCCCGGACGGGCTCGCAGCAGGGCCGCGACACCCGCGACGAACGGCGCGGAGAAGGAGGTTCCGGAGTCGTAGACGTAGCCGCCGCGGTTGCTCGGACCGATGATCTGGTACCCCGGCGCGGAGATCGAGACCCAGTCACCGAAGCTGGAGAACGCAGTGGTCTGGCCGTCGTCGTTGGTGGCCGCGACAGCGAGCAGCCCCTCGATCTGCGGTGCGTACGCGGCGGGGTATTGCGCCTCCTGCGTGCCGTCGTTCCCCGCCGCAGCGATCACGACCGCGCCCGCGGCGACGGCGGTCGCGATCGCATCGCGCAGCACGGGCGAGGGGTCGGTGCCGCCGAGCGAGAGGTTGATGACAGAGGCGCCATGGCTCGTCGCCCACGCCAGGCCCGCGGCGATCGTCGAGTCGTTGCCGTTGCCGTCCGCGTCGAGCACGCGGACGGGGAGGATCTTCGCGTCGTATGCGGCACCGACCGAGCCGGCACCGTTGTTGCCGCGCGCCGCGGCGACGCCGGCGACGAGTGTCCCGTGGCCGTTCGGGTCGGACGGGTCGGCATCGTTGTCGACGAAGTCCTTGCCGCCGGACGCCAGGACGAGGTCGGGGTGTGCGCTGACGCCGGTGTCGAGGACGGCGATCGTCACACCGGCTCCCGTCGACGCGTCCCAGGCGCGCGGCAGCCGGACCAGGTCGACGTACGGCCAGCCCTCCTCGAGCAGCGGGTCGTCGGTCCAGGCGAACGCGTGGCGGACGTGGTCGAGCTGCACCGCGGCGACCCGCGGGTCGGCCTGGAGCCGCGCGACGACGTCGGCGGGGTTCTCGTCACCGACGCTGACCTCGACGTACGGCGTGCCGGGGACCGAGCCGTCGCGGCTCCCCCCGACGGCCTCCAACGCCGACCGCTGCTGCGTGCCGGACGTGCTCGGGGCGAACTTCACGAGCACGTGGTCGGCCGCGGGTGTCGCGTTGTCGTTCGCGGGGAGCTTCGCCGCGGGGACGGTCCCGCGGTCATGAGGGCGGTCGGTCGAGGTCGGGTCCGGGGCCTCGGCCGTCGCGGACGCGCCGACCGCGGGTGAGGGCCCGGCGGCTGCGAGGACGAGACCGAGGCCGAGGGCCGTCGCGGTCGTGACGATGCGGCGGTACATGCAGTCCTCGGATCCCTCTGGGCGTCAGGTCGTGACGCGCGTCGGCCGTGCCCTCGGACGGTTGCCCGGGGTCACGTCGGCCTGGGAATCGTAGGTGATCCGGACGCGTGTCCAATCACGTGGTATCGGCCGGTGCTCGCATTCTCTTGAGCCGGCCGGCTCAGCGTCGGAAGTATCCGCTGACGTCCACGACGAGGTCGGTGGTGCCCACGGGGGTGAAGAAGGAGACCTTGCCGCCGGTGCCGAGCTTGACCAGGGCGAGGTTGGCGTCGTCGCGGCCGGGGACCAGGTTGATGGTGGACACGTCGGGCGGGGTGCCGGGTGCGGTGGGGTAGGCGCGGACGTGGGTGGGCAGGCTCGGGTGGACGCCGGTGACGTTCAGGACGGCGGCGACCGCGTTCGACGGCACCCCGGCGTGGCCGGTCACCGCGAGGTCCTGTGCCGTGCCGGCAATGAGCTTGCCGGTGAACCCGTCCTTGAACCGGGTGTCGCCGATGCGGACGGGGCTGATCGGGACGAACCCGTTGTCGCCCGTGGCGGTGTAGTAGCCGGCGACGTCGGCGATGAGGAGCTCCGAGGCGATCGGGGTGAAGAACCGGACGCGTCCGCCGTCACCGACCTTGACGGTCACGAGGTTCGGCTGGTCACGGCCGGGCAGCAGATTGAGGTTGGAGATGTCCGGCGGGGTCTGGTCCTCGCCCGAGCCCGGGGTCGGGTAGACCCGCACGTGGGTGGGTCCGGTGACCTGGGTGCCGGTGACGTTCAGGACGACCGCGGTCGCGTCCTTGGGCACGAGGGAGCCGTCGGCGACGGACAGGTCGACCCACTGGCCGGCCTTCAGGGCGCCCTTGCGGACGCCGGTGCCGTCGCGCATGTCCATCACGCGCGTGGGGGTCAGGGGCTCGAACGCCGTCGCGGCGCCCGGGCTGTAGTAGCCGGCGATGTCGGCGATGAGGTCGGTGGTGGTCGCGTCGGGGAGGAGCCGGATCGTGTGGTGGTCCGGGCCGAGCGCGACGGTGACCAGGTTCGGCTGGTCGACCCCGGGCATGACGTTGATGTTGGAGACCAGCGGGGGTGCGCCGAGGCCCTCCGGGTAGACGCGGACGTTGCCGGCTGCCGACGGGTTCACGGCCGTGACGTTCAGGACGACCGCGGTGGCGTCGGCGGGCAGGCCGAACAGGGCGACCTCGAGCGCCTTGCCCGCGGGCACGCGTCCGGCCTCCCAGGTGCCGACCCCAGTGCGGGTGTCGAGCACGCGGACCGGGTCGACCGGGGTGTACCGGTCGCCGTGCGCCGCCACCGTGAACCACGTCCGGACCGGCACCGACTGGGTCGCACCGCTGGTGTCGGTCAGGCCGTCGACGATCACCTCGTAGTGCGAGCCGGGGGTCAGGTCGGCGGTCGGTGTCAGCTGGATCGTCTTCGTGGTCGCGTTGTAGGTGCGGTTGACGGCCACGCTCGCTCCGGCCGCATCGACGATCCGCACGCTCGAGGGCACCGGCGTCCTGAGCGGCCGGTCGAGCGTGACGGAGACGACCTGCCGCGCCGCGGCGCCGGTCGTGTGCGGCGCGGGGGTCACGGCACGGACCCAGGCCTGGCCCTCCGTGTCGGAGAGCTCTCGCTGGACCGAGACCACGAGGTACAGCCCCGAGGTGACGACGTCGAGGTCGCCGTCGCCGTCCAGATCGGCCGGTGCGATCCCGGGATGTCCGAAGAAGGCCACGATGTCGGGCAGGTCGGAGCCGGACGGGACGCCGAGGGTCCCGCCGGCCTGCTGCCGCAGCACGGTGAGGCGTCCCACGCTGGTGGGCGCGTCCCCGAGGGCGACGACGTCCTGCAGGCCGTCGCCGTCCATGTCGGCGATCCGGACCACCCACGCCCCCCTGTCGAGCGGGTAGACCACCTTCGGGTCGAAGGTGCCGTCGCCACGTCCTGGGATGACCTCGACCTCGTCAAAGCTGAGGTTGACGATGTCGGCGCGGCCGTCGCCGGTGACGTCGCCGATCGCGAACCTGAGCAGGTCCGGGCCGGCGGGCAACCCGGCGGACGCGCCGAGGTCGGCGTCGAGGTGGAGCGTGTCGTCGACGACGATGTCGACGTGGGTGTCGCCGTCCAGGAAGCCGGCGTCGACGTGGTCCCCGGTGCCGAAGTCCCCCGGCTGCACGGTGAACGTGCCGGTCCCGTTGTTGAGCGCGAGCAGGATGGGCGAGCCCGTGATCACGAGGTCGCGGTCGCCGTCGCCGTCGGCGTCGATCGGGATCGTGTCCCACGCCCCGGTGTCGGCGATCAGCCCGTGGGCGGTGAGGACGCCGCCGGCCTGCGTGAACACGCCGACACCGTTCACGGTGGTGACGAGGACGTCGAGGTCCCCGTCGCCGTCGACGTCGGCGGTGGACAGCCCCGTCACGGTGAGGCCGTACCCGGCGGGGATCGCGACCTCGACCGGGCTGTCGAGCGTGCCGTCGCCGTTGCCCGTCTGGACCCGGAAGAACGCCTCGTCGTAGTCGGTGGTGACGACGTCCGCGATGCCGTCACCGGTCAGGTCACCGGCTGCGGCCGACGACGCCCACTCGGGGTCCTCGTACTGGGTGGACGTGAACGTGACCGGCCCGGGCTCCGCGAACAGCATGACCCGGTAGGACTGGTCGCTGGCGGACGGGTTGGCGTTCGAGATGCCGATGAGCACGTCGCCACCGGCGGTCATGGGGAACACGACCTTCTCGGTGGCGGCGGGTTCCGCGACGCTCGCGGTGCCGAGCACGGTGCCCGTCGACGAGCGCACCTCGACGGCGAGGTCCAGCACCTGCGCGCCGGTCGGCGCGACAAGGATGTCGGCCTCGACCCGGTACCAGCCGGCCGACCCGATGGTCGCCCGGTACCAGTCGACGTCGCCCTCGGGCGCGATGGTGCCGACCGACTGTGGGGCGAGCGGGCCGGCCGTCGCGGGGGTGTCGTTGTCCAGCCCGTCGCCCGGCATCCGGTCGAACGGGACCGCCACCGCGGCCGGCACCGGGTCCGCGGTCGTGACGGCCGACGCCGCGTCCAGGACACCGAACCCGTAGTACGGGTCCGTGCCACGGGGCCCGGCGTCGCGGGCCGTGGTCTCGAGCCGCTCCTCGACCGTCGCGGGTGTCATTGTCGCGTGCGCCCGGACGAGGGCTGCGGCGCCGGCGACGAAGGGTGCGGAGAACGAGGTGCCGGACCCGTAGGCGTAGCCCCCGTCCTTGTAGGTGCCGATGATCGTGTCACCCGGCGCGGCCAGCGAGACCCAGTCGCCCCAGCTGGAGAACGCGGCGAGGGAGCCGTCGTCGTCGGTCGCCGAGACCGCGAGCAGACCCGCGATCTGAGGGGCGTACGCGGCCGGGTACTGCGCCTGCTCCGTGCCGGCGTTCCCGGCGGCGGCCACGACCACGACGCCGGCCGCGACGGCCGCGCTGATCGCGTCGCGCAGCACCGGGGACGGGTCCGTGCCGCCGAGCGACAGGTTGATGACCCCGGCGCCGTGGCCGGCGGCCCAGGCGACGCCCGCGGCGATCGTCGAGTCGTCGCCACCGCCTGTGGCGTCGAGCACCCGCACCGGCAGGATCTTCGCGTCGGACGCGGCCCCGACGGACCCGATGCCGTTGTCGCCCGTGGCGGCGGCGATGCCGGCGACCATCGTGCCGTGGCCGTGGGGGTCCGACGCGTCGTTGTCGTGGTCGACGAGGTCGATGCCCGGCAGGACGGTCAGGTCCGGGTGCGCGCTCACGCCGGTGTCGAGGACGGCGATCGTCACGCCGGCGCCGGTCGACGCGTCCCACGCGCGCGGCAGCCGGAGCGTGTCGATGTACGGCCAGGCCCACTCGAGCAGCGGGTCGTCGGTCCACCCGTACGCGTGCCGGACGTGGTCGAGCTGCGCCTCGGCGACGCGCGGGTCGCTGTCGAGCCGGGCGACGACGTCGACGGGGTCCTCGTCGCCGACCGCGACCTGCACGTAGGGGGTGCCGTCGACGTCGCCCTCGCTGCTGCCGCCGACGGCCTCGAGGGCGGACCGCTGCTGGGCGCCGGTCGTGCTGGGGGCGAACTTCACCAGCACGTGGTCGGGGTCGTACGTCGCGTCGCCGACCTCGGGGAACGTCGCCTCGGGCACGGGACCGCGGTCGTCCGGACGCTCGGCGGTGGTGGGGTCGGGGGCCGTGGCTGTGGGCGTCGCGGGGGCGGCGACTGCCGGGGCGAGGCCGCCGGCGGTCAGGGCGAGGCCGACGCCGAGTGCCGTCGCGGCGCTGATGATGCGGCGGTTCATGACCTGCCCCCGGTGTCCCAGACGACGACCGTGCCTCGAACGGTTGCTCGGGGTCGCGGTCGACGTGCTCGGAGCCTAGGTCCAGGGACCGGGCGGCGGGGGCGATTTCCGCACGATCACGCCGTCGCGCGCTCGTTCCGCCGCGCGATGTCGAGGGCGAGCAGCGCGATGCCGGCCGCGCCGAGGGCCGCGGCGAGACGCTCGAGCAGGCCGCCGACGGGCGAGGTCGAGAACGCCCCGGCCGCCACGAAGAGCACGAGCACCGCGATCGTGAACCAGCGGGTCGGTCTCGCCCGACCCTGCCAGTCGGTCGTGTTGTGCATCGCGGCGGCGAGGAAGAAGCCGGCGCCCACGAGGAACGTGAAGCCGGCCGTGGTCAGGACCGTGTCGAGCGTCCCGCCGAGGTTCGCGGTCTGGGCGCTCGCGCTGCAGCCGGCGTCGGCGATCCGGCACGCGAGGCGCTCGAACGGGGTCAGCAGGTCTCCGAGGCCGTAGACCGAGAGCGCCAGCAGGATCGAGCCGACCCGCGCGGACCAGCCACCGGCCCGCAGCGACGGCCAGACGCAGAGCCACGCGAAGACGATCGTCACGGCTCCGGTCAGCGTCAGCACGACGACGAGGAACCAGGCGTGCGGCGCCGTGACCGCATACATGTCGCTGATCGAGTGCGCGAGGACGCTGTAGCCGGCGCCCTGCCACGCCGCCGCGACCAGCCAGGACGCGACGAAGACGACCTGCGCGGCGACGGTGACCAGTGCCCAGGTGCGCCTGGTCGAGCGGGCCGCCGCGTCGTCGTCCATGGTGGGAACGGTAGCGACGACGGTCGCTCGCCGGGGGTGGACGGTCGTCCGAATTTGACCCGTTCGGGCGACGACTCCCGGCCGCGCTGTCGCTACCGTGACCCCGACGGTCGGCTGCAGGGGTGCAGGGTCCCGACACCAACACCGGGAGCCCACGTGCTGCGCCGACGCCACACCCTGCGGTTCGCCGCGCCCCTCACCCTCGCGCTGCTGGTCGCGCTGGGCGCTCCCGCGCAGGCCGCGCCGGAGCCCTCCCCCGCGGACCCGTCGCCGGACGTGCACACGACGCCGTTCAGCGCGCCCCCGGAGCACGCGCCCCGCACGGCGCCGCCGCTGCCCGAGCTCCAGACCCCGGCCGCACCCGAGGAGGCCGGGTACGCCCCGGACCACGTGCTGGTCCGGTTCGCGACGACGGCGTCGCCGAGCCAGCAGCGCTCGTCGCTGTCCGCGCTGGGCACCCAGGTCGAGGACGTCGTCGACGGCACGGGCTGGGTGCAGGTCGACGTCGGCGACCAGGACCCGACAGCCGTCGTGGCGAAGCTGGACGCCGACCCGCAGGTCGCCGACGTGCAGCTGGACCACGTGCGGCACGCCTTCGCGGTCCCGAACGACCCGTACGTCCAGTCGGTGCCCTACTTCGACCTGCTGCGCCTGCCGCGGGCCTGGGACACCAGCACGGGCACGGGCACGGTCGTCGCCGTGCTGGACACGGGCGTCTTCGGCACGCACCCGGAGCTCGCCGGCTCGGTGCTCGCGGGCACGGACCTGATCGGGAACGACTCGGACCCCGAGGACGTCGCCGGGCACGGCACCCTGGTCGCCGGGGTCATCGCCGCGCACGCGAACAACGCCGACGGTGCGGCCGGTGCCGCGTACGGCGCGAAGATCCTGCCGGTCAAGGTCCTCGACGACACCGGATCGGGCACCGACTCGACGGTGGCGGCCGGGATCACCTGGGCCACCTCGCACGGTGCCGACGTCATCAACCTCTCGCTCGGCGGTCCCGACCCCGCGCCCGTCGTGCTCACCGCCATCCAGAGTGCCGTCGCCGCGGGCGTCGTCGTCGTCGCGGCGGCCGGCAACGAGGGCACGGACGTCCCGATGTACCCGGCCGCCTACGCTCCGCAGGTCGACGGGCTGCTCGCGGTGTCGGCCACCGACGACTACGGCTCGCTCACGGACTTCAGCAGCTGGGGCGACTGGGTCACCCTGGCGGCACCGGGCTACCAGGTGGTCGGTCCGTCGGCGAGCGGCTGGTACACGACCGGCACCGGCACCTCGTTCGCCGCACCGTTCGTCAGCGGCGCGGCCGCGCTGGTGGTCGCGCACTCCCCGGCGTTGACCCCGGCCGCGGTGGAGCAGCGGCTGGTCTCCACGGCCACCGACGCCGGCCCGCGCGGGATCGACCCGTACTACGGCCGCGGGGTGCTCGACGCGGCCGCCGCCGTGACGGCGGCCGACACCTACCCGGCCGCGCCGGGCGTGCCGCTGGACCGCGCGCCCACGGACCCGGGCGGCTCCGATGACACCCGGGCGACCGCGCGGTCGCTGCCGGGCGGCGGGAGCACCGCGACGCTCAGCCCCGAGGGCGACGTCGACTGGTACCGCGTCGACGCCCCGTCCGCCGGCTGGTACGTCGTGCAGGTCGACATCACGCCGACGCCCGGTGTGGGGGTGCAGCTGGTCGCCGACGTCGAGGTCCGGAACGCGGCGGGCGACATCGTCGCCTCCGCCAGCACCGGGGGCAACCCGACGGCCCAGGCGTTCGTCCCCGTCCCCGCGGCGGGCACCTTCTACGTCGAGATCTCCGAGGCCGACGGCGCGATCTCGACCGACACCTACACGATCACGGCCGCGCCCGGGACGGCTCCGCCGTTCACCAGGACCCACCAGTCGACCCCACCGGACACGTACGACGGTCCGATCGCGGTGGGTGACGTCACGGGCGACGGGCGGGCCGACGCCGTGAGCGCACCGCTGCAGGGCTCCGCGCTCGACGTCTACGCCGGGCAGGCGGGCGGCACCGTCGCGGCACCGACGCTCGTCGCGCTCCCGAGCGGGACCTTCAACGGGTCGGGCATCGCCGGTGTCGACGTCAACGGCGACGGCCGCATGGACGTGGTCGCGGCCACGACGACCGGCGTCCAGGTGTTCACGCAGCCGCTGGCCGGCGGTCTGGTCGCCGGGACGTCCCTCTCGTTCGCGGACGCGCAGAAGGTCGTCGCTGCCGACATCGACGGCGACGGCGACCAGGACCTCGTGCTCACCAGTTGGACTGCGGGTGGCGCACAGGTGGCGAAGAACAACGGCACCGGAACGTTCACACTGGGCGCGGTCGTCCCGTCGTCCATCTGGATCGCGGTCGGCGATGTCACGCGCGACGGGCGGCCCGACATCGTCGACGTCTCCCAGTACTTCGCCCAGAAGCCTGACGGTACGTTCGCCGACCCGGTCGCGCTGCCCAGCACGGGCTTCGGCCTCTGGCGCACGCTCGCGATCGCCGACGTCACCGGCGACGGGTTCGCGGACGTGATCCGGCCGAGCGCGTCCAACAACGGCCTCGTCCAGGTGGACTCGATGCAGGCGAACCAGACCTTCGCCGCCTCGCACTCCTACCCGGCGTACGAGATCCCCGACGTGATCGCGACGGGCGACGTGACCGGCGACGGCAGGACCGACGTGGTCGTGACGAACAGCGGGTGGTTGGGCATCACCGTCCTCCCGCAGAAGAGCGACGGGACGCTCGGCGCACCGATCACCTTCGGCGCGGGCAACTACGTGTCCTGGTACCAGCCGGACGGCCTCAAGGTCGGCGACGTCGACGGCGACGGGCACAACGACCTGGTGCTCTCGGACAACGGGATGTCGGTCTTCCGGCAGAACTCGCTCGACCAGGCTCCGCTCGGGCACGGGTGGCTGAAGGGTGTGACGCCGGCGACGAACAGCGCCGGTGCCGGGGTGCGTCCGACGGTGTCGGTGGCGTTGGAGCGGGCATTGAAGGCCGGCTCGGCGAGCGCGTCGACGGTGCGGTTGATCAACGGTGCGACGGGTGCGGTCGTGCCGGCGTCGGTGACGTACACGTCGGGCACCAAGACGATCGGCCTGACGCCTTCCGCGGACCTGTCCCCGGGGAGCCACTACGAGGTGATCGTGGCGGGTCTGACCGACTCGGCGAACGCGGTGCAGGACGAGCCGATCCGGTCGTTCTTCACCGTCGCGGCGAACGGGTCGCGGTTCACCCCGATCGACCCGGTGCGCATCTTCGACAGCCGTGACTACGGGTTCCCGATCGAGTCCGGTGAGCAGCTGGTGCTGGACCTGAGCGGCCTGGCCGCCGCGGGTGGCACGGCCGTGGTGCTGAACGTGACGGCGACGGGGGTGGCCCGGCAGGGCAACGTGCGGGTCTACCCGACCCCGGCCAACGGCATCCCGCCGACGGTGTCCAACCTGAACGTGGTCCCGGGGGTGGACCAGCCGAACCTGGTCACGGTGGCTCTTGGGGCGGACGGCACGATCAGCCTGCTGCCGGAGGCGACCTCGACGCACCTGATCGTGGACGTCTCGGGGTACTACTCGGCGGGTGGCGCGGCGGCGTTCGAGCCGTTGGCGCCGGTGCGGGTGATGGACCTGCGCGACGGCACGGGTGGGGTCCCGCAGGGGCGTCTGGCCGCTGGTGCGCACGTGGACCTGCAGGTCACCGGCCGTAACGGGGTCCCCGCCGACGCGGTGGCCGTGGTGCTGAACGTGACCGGCACGCAGACGGCCGCCCCGACCCATGTGCGGGTCTACCCGACCCCGGGCCCGGGGGACGCGCAGGGCGGCCCGGACGTGTCGAACCTGAACCTGCGCGCCGGCCGGGACCAGCCGAACCTGGTGACGGTCAAGGTCGGGGACGGGGGCCGGATCCGGTTCGACGCCCCGGTGGCCGCGACGTACCTGCTGGCCGACCTGGCCGGGTACTACACCGCGACGGGGGACAACGGGTATGTGCCGCTGACCCCGGCGCGCATCGCGGACACCCGGTTCTCCCAGGGGTTCACCGGGCTGATGAAGGCCGGCAAGGTGCAGGACCTGCAGGTCACCGGCCTGGCGGGTGTTCCGGCGGACGCGACGGCCGCGGTGCTGAACGTGACGGGGTCGCGGCCTCGCGACGTCACGCACATCCGGGTGTTCCCGACCACCGTGCCGGCGACGTTGCCCGACGTGTCCAGCCTGAACCTGGTGCCCGGACGTGACGAGGCCAACCTGGTCATCGCCCGCCTGGGGGTCGGCGGGAAGGTCTCGTTCTTCACCTTCACCGCCGACACCGACCTCATCGTCGATGTCTCCGGGTACTTCCGGAAGTGAGGACAGCCGGCTCGGGTGGCGGGGAGACCCGTCACCCGAAGTCGATCATCCCCCAGGTGACGACCCAGCCTCCGTCGGCTCCGGGAGTCACGTCGACGACCACGCCGTAGCCCATCTCGGCGCCGGCAGCCTCCTCGACGTCGACGAGGCAGGCCAGGCCGTCCGGGCTCGCGCTGTCGACGACGTCGCAGTCCGGGTCGCTCGACGGTGTCAGGTCGGCGAGCGCATCCGGGTCGTCGGGCGAGCCGGTCAGCGCCGTGATCGTCGCCGCGTCCCGGGTCCGCCATGCGGCGATGAACCGGTCGGCGGTCGCGCGTCGAGGGTCGTCCGACGTGGCGGACGGCTGCGCGGAGGCGGACGCGGTGACGGTCGCAACGGGGGTCGCGGTCGCGGTCGGGCTCGGCGTCGCGCTCACGGTCGGCGAGGTGGTGGGCGTCGCCGCATCCACGGGCGGGTCCGTCCCGGCGACGCACCCGGCGAGGAGCACCACGGTCGCGACCCCGACGAGCAGGGTCGACGCACCGGACCTGACGGACTCGCGCACGGTCAGCGGCACGACTGCTCCCTCCTCGACGTGTGCGCGCAAGGTACCGCGACGGTCGTTCTGCGAGGGGGACTTCTGGAGCTGGGAGCGGGTGACGAGAATCGAACTCGCGCTATCAGCTTGGGAAGCTGAAGTTCTGCCACTGAACTACACCCGCGTGACCGACAGGATCGGTCCGGCAGAGAGCATACCCGGCTGGATCGGTGCCGCGAACTCCACCCGGACAGCGCGGACACGCGCCACACTGGCCGCACCCCAGCAGCGGAGGTAGACGGTGGCGGAGTCCCGCTCGATGGTCCCGGCGACACTGCGCGGCTACCGCAGGTCGTGGCTCGCGCCGGACGTCGTCGCGGGGGTGACGCTGGCCGCCGTCGCGATCCCCGAGACGATGGGCTACACCTCGATCGCGCAGACGCCCGTGGTCACCGGCATCTACACGCTCATCTTCCCGACGCTCGTCTTCGCCCTGCTCGGCTCGTCGCGCCTGCTCGTCGTGGGTGCGGACTCCGCGACCGCGGCGATCCTGGCGGCCGGCCTGGCGGGACTCGGGATCGCTGGGCTGGAGCCGAGCACGGCGGAGTGGCTGGCGTGGACGAGCCTCGTGGCGATCGTCTGCGGCGTGCTGCTCGTGCTCGCGCGGCTGCTGCGGCTCGGGTTCCTCGGAGACTTCCTCAGCTCCGCGGTGCTGGTGGGGTTCCTCACCGGCGTGGGCATCCAGGTGTTCACGGGGCAGCTGCCGGAGATGCTCGGCATCCCCAAGGGCAGCGGCAACTGGTTCGCGCAGCAGTGGTACACGATCACGCACCTCGGTGATGCCGACCCGTGGACCGTCGCGTTCGCCGTCGGGACGCTGGTCATCATCATCGGCTGCAAGCGGTTCGCTCCCCGGGTGCCCGGGGCGGTGATCGCCGTGATCGCGTCGATCGTCCTGTCGGGCAGCCTCGACGCGACCTCGCACGGCGTCGACGTCATCGGTGCGGTCCAGGGTGGCTTCCCGCCGGTCGGGCTGCCCAGCGGCCTCGACTGGGGCGACGTGCCCAAGGTGATCGGGATCGCGTTCTCGTGCTTCGTGCTGATCATCGCGCAGAGCGCCGCGACGTCCCGCAGCTTCGCGATGAAGCACGACCAGCGCGTCGACGTGAACCGCGACATCGTCGGGCTGAGCGGCGCGAACCTCGCCGCCGGGCTCAGCGGCACGTTCGTCGTCAACGGCAGCCCCACCAAGACCCAGATCCTCGACGAGCAGCACGGCCGCACGCAGGTGGCCAACATGACGATGTCGCTGGTCGCGCTCGCGGTCGTGCTCTTCCTCACCGGGCTGCTCACCGACATGCCGAAGGCCGTGCTGGCCGCGATCGTGTTCCTCATCGGGATCGGGCTCATCGACGTCGCCGGCCTGCGGCGGATCAGGGCGGCCCGGGTGAGCGAGTTCGTCATCGCCCTGCTCACCGCCGTGGTCGTCTTCTCGGTCGGGGTCGAGGAGGGCATCGTCCTGGCGGTCGCGCTCTCGATCCTGGAGATCATCCGGCGGGCCTACTCGCCCAAGGGCTTCCTGGTCGGCGTCAACAAGGAGGGCGTCCCCTCGTACACGCCGGCCGCCCCCGGGGCGCAGAGCCTGCCCGGGCTGCTGGTGTTCCGGTACGACGCCGAGCTGTTCTACGCCAACGCCAACCGGTTCTCCGACGACGTGCAGGCACTGATCGCCGGCGCGCCGGACAAGGTCCGCTGGCTGGTGCTCGACTGCTCCTCGCTCACCGACGTCGACTACTCCGCCAGCCTCGCCCTGGCCGGCCTGATCACGGCGGTGCACGCCGACCACGGGGTCTTCGCGCTCGCCTCCCCCGATCCCGCGCTGCTGGACGACCTCCGGCGGTACGGCACGCTCGAGGGCTTCGACAACGCGCACGTCTTCCCGACGGTCGAGGCGGCCGTCCTGGCGTTCGTGGCGTCCCAGAAGGCCTGACCGCTACTTCCGGAAGTACCCCGAGACGTCGACGATCAGGTCCACGTCCGCCGTCGCCGCGTAGAACGACACCCTCCCGGAGTCGCCGAGCCGGACGATCGCCAGGTTGGCCTCGTCGCGCCCGGGCACCAGGTTGATCGTGGAGATGTCCGGCAGGGTGGCCGGGACGGTCGTCGGGAAGGCCCGGACGTGCGTGACGCCGCGGGGCTGCGAGCCGGTGATGTTGAGGACGGCGGCCGTCGCCGTCGAGGGGACGCCCGAGACCCCGCCGACCTTGAGCGGGGACGCGACGCCCGAGCGCAGCAGGGGGATGCCGAGGCTGCTGCGGGTGTCGGCGATGCGCGTGGGGGTCAGCGGGACGAACCCGTTGTCGCCGGTCGCCGTGTAGTAGCCGGCGAGGTCGGCCAGCAGGTAGGCAGCGGCGGTGTGGATGTAGAACCGCACGCGGCCGCCGTCGCCCAGGCGGACCGTGACGAGGTTGGGCTGGTCGCGGCCCGGCGAGAGGTTGAGGTTGGAGATGTCGGGCGGCGTCTGGTCCTCGCCGGCGCCCGGGGACGGGTAGACCCGGACGTGGGTCAGGCCGGTGACGCCCGTGCCGGTGACGTTGAGGACGACGGCGCTGGCGTCGGCGGGCACGCCGCCCTTGCCGGCGACCTGCAGGTCCACCCAGTGACCGGGCTGCAGGCGGCCGGCGGGGACGCCGCCGGTCCCGTCGCGCAGGTCGAGCAGCCGCACCGGGGCGACGGGCTCGAACGCGGTGCCGCCGCCGGGGCTGTAGTAGCCGGCGAGGTCGGCGATCAGGTGCGTCGTGGTGGCCTCGGCCAGCAGCGTGACGGACCCGTCGGCACCCAGGCCCACGGTCACCAGGTTCGGCTGGTCGACGCCCGGCATGACGTTGAGGTTGGAGACCTTGGGTGCTCCGCCGCTCCCGCTCGGCGTCGGGTACACGCGGATGTTGCCCTGCGTGCTGGGGGCCGACGCCGTGACGTTGAGGACGACCGCGGTGGTCCCCGCGGGGACGTCGTCGGACAGGTCGAGCCGCACGGGCTGGCCGGAGGCGACGCGGGCGGCCGTGGGGACGCCGAGCGCGATGCGGGTGTCCAGCACGCGCAGCGGGTCCATCGGCGTGAACCGGTCGCCGTGCGCCGCCACCGTGAACCAGGTGCGCAGCGGGGTGTCCTGCACGAACCCGTCGGCGTCGGTGACCCCGCGGACGATGACCTCGTAGTGTCCGCCAGGGCTGAGGTCCGCGGTCGGCGTGATGCTCAGGGTCCTCGTCGCTGCGTCGTACGCGCGGACCGTGCTGACGGTCGCGCCGGTCTGCCCGTCGCGCAGCCGGACGGTCTGCGCGGTGAGCGACGCGGGCGACAGGGGCCGACCCGCCACGACCTTGACCGTCGGACGCAGCGCGGCGCCCGAGGAGTGCGGGGTCGGGGTGACGTCGTCGAACCAGCCGTGCTCGGCGCCGACGGGCGTCAACGAGAGGTGGTGCAGGACGACGACCGTGTGGTCGGCGTACACCCCGTTCGGCGTCTGGACCACGTCGAGCAGCCCGTCGCCGTCGAGGTCGGCCAGCCGGAACGCGCCCTCCTGGAACCAGGGCTGCGACGTGAGGGGGGCGACCACCTCGGGGGTGTCGAAGGTGCCGTCGGGCAGCTGGCGCAGCAGCGAGACGGTGCTCCACCCCTGGTTGGCGACGAGGGCGTCCGTCCGCCCGTCGCCGTCGATGTCACCGAGTGCCACGGGGGACGCGTTGCTGCCGGCCCACACCTTGCGCTGGGTGCCGAAGCCGGCCGTCGTGAGCTTGGGCTCGACGTAGAGCCAGCCGGTGCCGTCGGTGCGCACGACGTCGGGCCGACCGTCCCCGGTGACGTCGCCGACGGCCACGCCGTTCGTCGTCGCGAGGTAGGGGAGCGCGGCCGGTCCGGCGAAGGTGCCGCCCGCGGCCTGCGCGAACACGTCGGACGCCGTGACGATGTCCGGGTGACCGTCGCCGGTGGCGTCGCCGACCGTCAGCCGGACCAGGCCCGTGGGGACGGCCACGCCGAGCGTGAAGACGCCGGCGCCGTTGTTGACGGCGACATGGGTGGAGTCGTCCGCGAAGCCGGTCAGCACCAGGTCGGTGTCGCCGTCGCCGTCCATGTCCGCGGCGACCAGCAGCGACCCGCCGGTCGTCGACGTCGTGGGGATCACGGCGCCGGGCGTCAGCGAGCCGGCGTCCTGGAGGAAGAGCTGGTAGCCGGTGCGGACGGCCACGACCACGTCGAGGTCGTGGTCGCCGTCGACGTCGGCGGTCGCGATGCCGTTGCCCGTGGCGGTGGTCACCGCGACCTCCTCCGGCGGGGCCAGGCTGCCCGCGCCGTCGCCGTCGCCCGGGTAGACGGCGAACGACGCGCCCGGGGACGTGGTGACCACGTCGACGACGCCGTCGCCGGTGACGTCGCCGACCGCCATCGTGCGCGTGTCGGCAGCGCCCGTCTGGGCGGCCTCCGCGAACCTGACCTGCTGGTCCGCCAGGGTCACGGACACCTCGTAGGGCTGGCTCGAGGCGTGCCCGGTGCCGTTGGTGACACCTACCAGCAGCGCACCGGCCGCCGCGGCGGGGACGACCACGTGCTCGCTGACGTTGGTCCCGGCGTCGTCGGCCCGGCCGATCACCTGACCCTGGGCGTCGCGCACCTCGAGGACGGGGTCGAGCTCCTGGTCCTCGTCGGCGTACGGCAGGTCGACGCGGACGTCGTACCACCCGGCAGCGGGCACCGGGGCGCGGTACCAGTCGACGTCGCCCTCGGGCGCCAGCGTGCCGTCGGCCCAGCCGCCGGTCATCGCGCGGGCGCGTGCGGCGCTGTCGTCGCCACCCCCGGGGTCGCTCGCCGCCCGGTCGAGCGGGACGGACACGGCGGCGCGGACCGGGTCGTTCACCGTCACGGCCGCGGCCGCGTCGAGCACGCCGGACCCGTAGTAGTCGTCCACCCCGCGCGGGCCCGCGTCCCGGGCGGTCGACACCAGGGCGGCCTCGACCTGGGCCGGGGTGCGGGTCGGGGCATGTGCGAGCACCAGGGCGGCGGTGCCGCTGACCTGCGGGGCGGCGAAGGACGTACCCGAGCCCGACGCGTACCCGCCGGCGAGCGCCGGGCCGACGATGGACCAGCCCGGGGCCGTGAGCGAGACCCAGTCGCCCCAGCTGGAGAACGAGGTCAGGGCGCCGTCGTCGTCGGTGGCGCCGACGGCGAGCAGGCCGTCGATGTCGGGGGCGTACGCGGCCGGGAAGAACGGCGTCTCGGTCCCGTCGTTGCCGGCGGCGGCCACCACGACGACGCCCGCGGCGACCGCGCTGGCGATCGCGGAGCGCAGCAGCGGCGCCACCTCGGGGCCGCCGAGGGACAGGTTGATGACGTCCGCGCCGTGCGCGACCGCCCAGCTGATCCCCTCAGCGATCGTCTCGTCGTTGCCGTTGCCGGTCTCGTCCAGCACGCGCACCGGGAGGATCTTCGCGCCGTAGGCGGTGCCGGCGATGCCCTTGCCGTTGTTGCCGTGGGCGGCGACGATCCCGGCGACGAGCGTGCCGTGGCCGTGCTCGTCCGTCGCGTCGGAGTCGCCGTCCACCAGGTCGATCCCGGGCAGCACCGAGCCGGTCAGGTCCTCGTGGGTGGCCGAGACGCCGGTGTCAAGCACCGCGACGACGATGCCCGAGCCGGTGGACACGTCCCACGCGCGGGGCATCCGGGTCAGGTCCGTGTAGGGCCAGGTGTAGGAGAGCAGCGGGTCGTTGGTCCACGCCGTCGCGTGCCGCACGTGGTCCACCTGCACCTCGGCCACGCGCGGGTCGTCGGCGAGCGCGTCCGCGACGGTCTGCGGGTCGTCGTCGCCCACCGCGACCTCGACGAACCCGGTGCCGGCGATCGTGCCCTCACGGCTGCCGCCGACCGAGGAGAGGGCGGACCGCTGCTGGGAGCTCGTCGTGCTGTCGGCGAACCGGACCAGCACGTGCCCGGGCGCGTACCCGTCGGACTCGGACGGCTGCGGGTCCGCCGCCACCGCGAACGGGCCGCGGTCGGTCGGCCGCTCACCCGTCGTCGGGTCGATCGGCGCCGGCGCCGCAGCACCCGCCGAGGGCACCAGCCCGAGGGTCAGACCCAGTCCGAGGGCGACGGCGAGGACGGGGCGCAGACGGGGAGGCACGAGGGGATCATCGACCATCCGGACGGACGACTTGAGCGATTTGGCGGGATCTGCCCGGCGTCAGCCGCGGAGCGTCATGGTGAACGCGCCCGAACGTTCCTCGCCCGGGTCCAGGACGAACACGCCGGTGCCGGGCACCCCGGCGGCGTGCAGCGAGAAGCCGTTGTTCACGTTGGTCACCGGCTCGACCGCGAAGTAGGACCGGCGCCGGGGCGCGTAGACGACCAGGTGCGCGAACACGGGGTCGGCGTGCAGGTCGATGTTCACGCCGAGCTCGTCGTAGCTGATCCGCACCGGCGCGCCGGGCTCCCAGGCGGTGAGCACGTCGTCGACAAACGCCGAGCCGAGGGGGCGGGCCACCCGGAAGTCGGCGCGTCGCGGGACGGTGCCGGCCGGGCCGCTGGCGAGCGCGTTGACCAGCGAGTAGCCCTTCTGCGCGGGCACCTGCAGGACGGGCTGGCCGGGCGTCAGGGGCGACTGCGCGCCGACCGGGGACAGCGTCCGCTGCAGGTACGGGTGGTGCCCGAAGCCGGCCGGGAAGGGCTCGACGTCGATGTTGCGCAGGGACGTACCGACCGTGAGCCTGTCGCCGGTCAGCCCGTACGTGATCTGCGCGCGGAACTTCCAGGGGAAGTTCACGCCGATCAGCTCGGAGGTGTCCAGCTCGAGCACCACGCGGGACTCGGACCGCTCCACCACCGTCCAGGCGGCGTGCCGGGCGGCGCCGTGGATCGCGGTGCCGTCGGCGCCGTTGCGCTGCAGCTGCCAGGTGCGGCCGCCGAACGGCAGGACGCCGTCGCTGATCCGGTTGGACCACGGGACCATCGGGAAGCTCGAGCACTTCTCGGCCTCGCCCAGCACGGTCCTGCGGGTGGGGCGCAGCAGGTCGCGCCACACCCCGTCGGCCGTGCGGATCCTGCCGCCGGCGATCGACGCGCCCGTCGCCGGCAGCACGTCGAGCTCCCACGACCCGTTGCGGATGGTGACCACCCGGCCGCTCTGCTCGAGCGCCGGCGCGAGCGCCTCGATCTCCTGGACAGCCGTCATCGACGTTCCTCGCCCGACCCCGCCGGGGTCAGACGGTGACCTCGACCCGGACGACCTGGCCCGCGGCGGCGTAGGGGACGAGGTTGCCCTCGACCGGCGTGCCGTCGACGGTCAGGCGCCCACGGGCACCCTCCGCCCCGGAGTTGGTCACGTGGATCTGGTACGTGGCGCCGCGGGCGACGCGCGTGACGGTGTAGTCGGCGACGTCGGGCCCGATCTGCGGGTCGACGACCAGGCCGTCGTAGTCCGGGCGCACGCCGAGCAGGTACTGCGACACCGCGACGAAGTTCCACGCCGCCGTGCCGGTCAGCCACGAGTTCTTGGCCTCACCGGCGCGCGACGCCTCCTTGCCCGCGATCATCTGCGCGTACACGTACGGCTCGAGCTTGTGCGTGTCCGAGATCTCCTCGCGGTACGCCGGCGTGATCCGCTTGTAGTAGTCGAACGCCTTCGCGCCGCGGCCCACGACCGTCTCGCCGATGATCACCCACGGGTTGTTGTGGCAGAAGATCCCGCCGTTCTCCTTGTACCCGGGCGGGTAGGTGGAGACCTCGCCGAGCTCGATCTGGTACGTCGTGTACGCGGGGTACTGGAGCACCAGGCCGTGCGGGGTGCCCAGCATCTCGCCGACGGAGTCGAGCGCCTTGATGGCCGGGGAGTCCTTGGAGGTGCCGTCCACGCCGATCCCCGCCATCACGGCGAAGCCCTGCGGCTCGATCCAGATCTTGCCCTCGGGCTTGGCGTCGGTGCCGATGGGGTTGCCGTAGTAGTCGTAGGCGCGCAGGAACCACTCGCCGTCCCAGCCGTGCTCGAGCACCGCGGCGCGGACCTCGTCGACGACCTTGCGGGCCTGCGAGGCGACCTCGGTGAGACCCCGGCGGGAGGCGAGCTCCGCGAACTCGGCGCCGTAGAGGACGAACTGTGCGGCGATGAACACCGACTCGGCGTGCCCGCCGGCCTGGTTCTCCGTCGTCTGGAACGACTCGCCCGGCGTGGTCGAGAAGCAGTTGAGGTTGAGGCAGTCGTTCCAGTCGGCACGGCCGATCAGCGGCAGGCCGTGCGGGCCGCGGTTGTCCACCGTGAACTGGAACGAGCGGACCAGGTGCTCGAAGAGCGGCACCTCGGACCCGGGCTCGTTGTCGAACGGCACGGGCTCGTCCAGGATCGCGACGTCGCCGGTCTCCTTGATGTACGCGGCCACGCCGGCGATGAGCCACAGCGGGTCGTCGTTGAAGCCCGAGCCGATGTCGTTGTTCCCGCGCTTGGTCAGCGGCTGGTACTGGTGGTACGCCGACCCGTCCTCGAACTGCGTGGACGCGATGTCGATGATGCGCTCGCGGGCCCGCTCCGGGATGAGGTGCACGAAGCCCAGCAGGTCCTGGTTGGAGTCACGGAAGCCCATGCCGCGGCCGATGCCGGTCTCGAAGAACGACGCCGAGCGCGACATGTTGAACGTGACCATGCACTGGTACTGGTTCCAGATGTTGACCATCCGGTCGAGCTTCTCGTCGTCGCTCGTCACCGAGTACGTCGACAGCAGGCCGGTCCAGTGCGCGCGCAGCTCCTCGAACGCGGCGTCGGTCTGCTCGGTCGTCGCGAAGCGGCCCAGCAGCGCGTGCGCGGGCTCCTTGTTGATGATCTGGTGGGCGTCGTCGGCCCACTTCTGCTCGTCCGGGTTCTCGACGTAGCCGAGCACGTAGGTGAGCGCGCGGGACTCGCCGGGCTCCAGCGTGAGCTCGACCGAGTGCGAGCCGATCGGGTACCAGCCGGACGCGACCGAGTCGGCGGACGTGCCGCTGCGCGGGACCGTCGCCTCGCCCAGGCCGTTGTAGGCGCCGACGAACGTGTCGCGGTCGGTGTCGAAGCCCGAGGCGTGCGTGTTCACGCCGTAGACGGCGTAGTGGTCGCGGCGCTCGCGGTACTCGGTCTTGTGGAAGATGGCCGACCCGTAGGGGCCGTCCTGCTCGACCTCGACCTCCCCGATGGACAGGTTGCGCTGGTAGTTGGTCTGGTCGTCCTGCGCGTTCCAGAGGCAGAACTCGACGAACGAGAAGAGGCTGATCGTCTTGGTCGCGTCGGACGTGTTGGTGACCGTGACCTTCTGGATCTCCGCCGTCTCGCCGATCGGCACGAAGAACAGGGTCTCGACCGAGATCCCGCGGCGCTCGCCCGTGATGCGCGTGTAGCCCAGGCCGTGGCGCGTCTCGAAGTGGTCGAGGTCCGCCTTGACCGGCAGCCACGACGGGGTCCACACGTCGCCGCCGTCGTTCACGTAGAAGTACCGGCCGCCCGCGTCCGCGGGGATGTTGTTGTAGCGGTACCGCGTCAGCCGGCGCATCTTGGCGTCGCGGTAGAACGAGTACCCGCCGGACTGGTGCGAGATGAGCGAGAAGAACTGCTCGGAGCCCAGGTAGTTGATCCACGGATAGGGCGTGTGAGGCGTCTCGATGACGTACTCGCGTGCCTCGTCGTCAAAATGGCCGTACCGCATGGACTTGCCCCTCGAGTGCTCGGCAGTGGCGCCTGCTGCTCCCGACGTCCTCCCGCTGCGATGCGGGTGTGGCGTCGTTGACTCCGGCGCGATTTCAGTATGCGAGAGCGCTCCCACGCAGCTCCCGGACGAGAGCATAGCCGCCCGCGTCGGATGGTGGAACGGGCGGGCAGGACGACGAGGAGAAAACGCGCGTCCGGGCGGCCTCGCGGTCCACGACCCGGACCTGCCCGGGACGCACGGCCCGGCGGACTACCGTGGCCCCGTGCTGCTCTCCGACCGTGACATCAGGGCCGAGCTCGAGTCGGGCCGCGTGGCCCTCGACCCCTACGAGCCCGCCATGCTCCAGCCCTCCAGCATCGACGTGCGGCTCGACCGGTACTTCCGGCTGTTCGACAACCACAAGTACCCGTTCATCGACCCCGCGGCCGACCAGCCGGACCTCACGCGACTGGTCGAGGTCTCCCCGGGCGAGTCCTTCGTGCTGCACCCCGGCGAGTTCGTGCTCGGGTCCACCTACGAGGCCGTGACGCTTCCCGACGACATCGCCGCCCGGCTCGAGGGCAAGTCGTCGCTCGGGCGCCTCGGCCTGCTCACGCACTCGACCGCCGGCTTCATCGACCCCGGCTTCTCGGGTCACGTGACGCTCGAGCTGTCCAACGTGGCGACGCTGCCGATCCTGCTGTGGCCCGGCATGAAGATCGGCCAGATGTGCTTCTTCCGGCTGTCCTCGGCGTCCGAGCACCCGTACGGCTCGTCGGAGTACGGCTCGCGGTACCAGGGGCAGCGCGGCCCGACGGCGTCGCGGTCCTGGCAGAACTTCCACCGGACGGACGTCTGAGCCATGGCGAGCCTGCCTCGCCTCCGGGCCGAGGACCCGACGCTGCGGTCCCGCCACATCCTCGCGCTGCCCGAGGACGTGGGCGCCGACGAGGTCGAGGTGCTGGCCATCAGCCGGTTTGCGCAGGCGCGCTGGGAGGACGGCGACCTGCCCCAGCCCCGCGGGATCATGGGGCCGATGACGGCGGCGCTCGGCATCCGGGCGGTCGGCTCGTCGACGACCCCGGCCCGCGCCCTGCGGCTCGCGCGGCTGTCGACGCTGACCGGCCCGTACCGGGTGGAGGCCGACGACGCGGTCAGCCTCGGCCTGCCGACGACGTCGACCCTCGCCTACGTGCTGGTCGCCCCCCGCGAGCGCGGCGACAAGCCGTACCCGGGCGGTGACCGCGACGGGCTCAAGCGCGCGTTCCCCGAGGGAATGCCGATCCGCGAGGAGGAGCGCGTCCTGCAGTGGCTCGTCGCCGCCGCCCGCCGGCTGGGCGGCTCCGTGCGCATCGGCGAGCACGGCACCGTCCTGACCCCCGACGTCGACAGTGCGATCGACCTGACCGTGCTGTCCGACTCGTGGCTCGAGCCCGACGAGGCGCTGGCCGTGGTGCAGTCCGTGCTGCCGCGCGCGCGGCTCAGCGAGGCGACCGGCACCTGGACCGGACCGCTGCCCGGGGTCGGGCGAGACGCCGGCGGCCGTCCCGGGTGGGTGGCCGAGGCCGGCGGCCGCGGGCTGTCCGCCGCGCTCGAGCAGCACGGCGTGGAGGACGAGACCGAGCGCAAGCGCCTGATGGACGAGGCCGACGCGTACGACGAGATCATGATCGCCGTGCCCCCCGCGCCCGAGGCCTACGGCGTGCTGGTGGATCTGGGCCACGACGGGACCCTCTCCGTCGAGGCCGGCGCCGAGACCACCCTGCCGCCCCTGATGCGCGGCCTGCCGTGGACCGTCGGCGGAGTCGTCGCGTACCGCGTGCACTGGGAGCCCCCGTTCATCGAGGAGCTCGAGGCCGAGCGGCCGTCGTTCGAGCACCGCGTCGCCCGGTCGCGCGCCGCCCCGCTGGTGCAGTCCGTCGCCCGCGCGGTGCACGGCGCGATCGGCGGGGAGATCGCCGACGAGGCCGACTTCCTGGTGGACCCCGAGGACGTGTGACCGTGCGGACGAGTGCGGGGATCCTGCTGTTCCGGCGGGCGGCGGGGCTCGAGGTGCTGCTCGGGCACATGGGCGGGCCGTTCTGGGCGCGCAAGGACGCGGGCGCCTGGACGATCCCGAAGGGCGAGCCCGCTCCCGGGGAGGACGCGTACGAGACGGCCCTCCGGGAGTTCGCCGAGGAGCTCGGGGTGCCGGCACCCGCGTCGGACCCGGTCCCGCTCGGCGACGTGCGGCAGAGCGGCGGCAAGGTCGTCACCGCGTGGGCGCTGGAGGGGGACCTCGACGCGTCCGCGATCGCGAGCAACCTCGTGGAGATCGCCTGGCCCCCGCGGTCGGGGCGGACGATGCTCGTCCCGGAGCTCGACCGGGCCGGCTGGTTCGCGCCCGACGAGGCGCGGCGGCTCGTCGTGACGGCTCAGGCGGCGTTCGTCGACCGGCTGGAGGACGCGCTCAGGTGAGGTGGTCGAAGGCGCCGTCGACCCAGCCGATGTGGCGGTCGGCGGAGCGGCGGACGACGTCCTTGGCGTCGTCGGCGATGAGGTTGGCGAAGTTGCCGTAGAGCCGGTCGAACTCGAGGGTCTCGAGGTGGTCGGCGACCCGGCGGGCGACCGCGCCCGAGAGCGGCAGGTGGTTGGGGTAACTGCGCATGAAGGCGACCGACTTCCGGTCGGGGTTGGCGAAGACCGTGTCGCCCGTGAGCAGGACGCCGCGGCCCCCGGCGCCGGCGGGCCAGTGGACGATCGCGCTGCCGGGGAAGTGGCCGCCGGGCTGGCTCAGGGTGACGCCGGGCAGGATCTCCAGCGGTCCGGACCAGAAGCGGATGACCGGGTCCGGGCGGTTGACCCAGCGGGCGTCGGCCTCGGCGACCAGCACCTCCGCGCCGCCCAGCGCCCGGCTCCACTCGACCTGTGCGCCGAACATGTGCGGGTGGCTGGCGGCGATGTACCGGACCGGGCCGTGCTCGGAGATGGCCGCCACGACGTCGTCGTCGAGGAAGCCGATCGGGTCCCAGAGGAGCGAGCCCTCGGGGGTGACCAGCAGCTTCGACTGCTGGCCGATGCCGGCGCCCGGTGTGCTGGTGACCGCGAACAGGTCCGGCTCCAGGGGCGCGACCGACGCCGTGTAGCCCTGCGACTGCAGCTCCTCCAGCGTGGTCCAGCGCTGGCCCGTGGCGGGGACCCACTGGCGTTCGTCGGCGCAGATCGCGCAGACGTCGAACCGCTCGGCACTCTCGACGGCGCACGTGGCGCAGATCCAGAAGCTCATGCGGTCACGCTAGCCGGAGGTAGAGGTCGCGCAGCAGGGCGACCTCAGCACCATGGTGGACGACCTCCTGGTTGACCCACCACACGATGTCGAGGAACCGGTCCTCCGGGTCGGAGCCGTACGGGTAGGCGCTGTAGCCGACGGTGTCGAGGGCGGCGTCGTCGGCCCGCAGCAGGGTCGCGCGCCAGGCCTCCGACGCGGCCCGCAGGCCGGCGATCGCGCCCGCCGCCTCGCCCTGCGGCCGGTCGAACTCCTCGGTCCGGGTGCGGCTGCCGTCGGTGTGGTCCGCGCGGCCGGCCAGCATGTCGGTGAGGTGGTCGATGCGCCACGCGATCGTGGTGACCGGCGGCGGCCACGGGTGCGGGCGGCCGCCGTCGCGACCCCACTCGCCCGATCCCACCAGGACCGTCGCGCCGACGCCCGGTCCGTCGGCGTGCCGGCGGACCGACCAGCTGCCGGGGACGGGCTCCCACAGCATCTCGGCGTCGGTGAGCGGGGGGACCTCCACCTGCTCGCCGTCGCCGCTGTCCATCGTCGGGCCGGTGAGGCGGTCCAGCAGGCGTTCGCGGGCGAAGTCGTACTCGGCGAGCAGAGGGGCCAGGCGGGCGGGAACGGTCATGGGTCGACGGTTCTCCTCGGCGACGGCCCGTGCAACCAGAATCAGGAGAGGCCGAGCGCCTGCAGGGTCGCGGGGGCGAGGAGGACCTTGTTGGTCGGGGACGCGACCGCGTGGCCGTCGACGACCGTGTAGAAGCCCTGGTCGGCGTTGACCGGGGTCGGTGGGACGTCGCCCGCCACGTCGGCCAGGTCGTCGAGCAGGATCACGTACTCACCCCCGACGGCCAGGCCCCCGGGCGGGTCCTCGCTGCCGGTCGTGTAGCGGATCTCGAGGGTGCTGCCCGGCTCGACGGAGCCCTTGGCCGCGGCCGTGACCTCGACGGTCGCGACCTCCTGCGGGAAGCCCTCGGAGTCGTCGGCGGTGATCGAGGAGAACGTGCCGCGGACGATGAGGTCGGCCGTGCCCTCGAGGTCGGCCGTCGTCGCGTAGTAGGGGTAGTCCCCGCTGCCGCCGACCACGTCCTGCGGCGGGACCAGCCGCGTCAGCAGGACGATGACGACGACGGCGACGACGACCCCCGCGACGACCCCGACGATCCAGCGCCACGTCCGGCGCGTCACGCCGGCTTCACCACGCACCACTCGTTGCCCTCGGGGTCGAGCAGGACCTGGAACGAGCCGGCGGTGTCGACGTGGATGTCGCCGACCCGCGTCGCGCCCAGCGCCTCCGCCTGCGCCGTGGCGTCGGCGATGTCCGCGACCTCGACGTCGAGGTGCACGCGGTTCTTCACGATCTTGCCCTCGGGCACGCGCTGGAAGGCGACACGGGTCCAGCCGGGCGGGTCGACGTAGTGCCAGTCGTCGTCGCGACCCGCGGGCTCGCCGCCCAGGACGTCGGCCCAGAAGCGGGCGAGCGCCGGGGGGTTCGCGCAGTCGAAGACGACCTCGTCGATGCGTCCGATCATGCCGCGACGGTAGTGGCCGCGGCCGTCCCCGTCCCGCGTTTCGGGCTACGCCGCGGTCGTCGCCGGGATCGTCCCGCCGAACTGGGTGCGGTAGAGCTCGGCGTAGAGGCCCCCGCGGGCGAGCAGGTCGGCGTGGGTGCCCTGGTCGACCACGCGGCCCGCCTCGATCACGACGATCGAGTCGGCCTGCCGGATGGTCGACAGGCGGTGCGCGATGACGATGCTGGTGCGGCCGACGAGGGCCTCGTCCAGCGCCGCCTGGACGGCGGCCTCCGACTCCGAGTCGAGGTGGGCCGTGGCCTCGTCGAGCACCACGACGTCCGGGGCCTTGAGCAGCAGGCGGGCGATGGCCAGCCGCTGCCGCTCGCCGCCGGACAGCCGGTAGCCGCGGTCGCCGACCACGGTGTGGATGCCGTCGGGAAGGCTGGTGACGAGGTCCGCGATGTGGGCCTGACGCAGCGCGCGCTCGATGTCGTCGTCGGTGGCCTCGGGCCGGGCGTAGCGCAGGTTCTCCGCGATGGTGTCGTGGAAGAGGTGGGCCTCCTGGCTGACCACGCCGACCGTGGCGCGCAGCGACGCGTGCGTGACGTCCCGCAGGTCGGCGCCGGCGATCTGCACCGAGCCGCGCGTCGGGTCGTACATGCGCGTGACGAGCTGCGAGATCGTCGTCTTGCCCGCGCCGGAGTGGCCGACGAGGGCGACCATGTGGCCGGCGGGGACCGTGAAGCTGATGTCTCGGAGCGTGTCCTCGATCGGCTCGTTGCGCAGGGTGGCGACGGACTCGAGGGAGGCCAGCGAGACCTCGTCGGCACCCGGGTAGCGGAAGGCGACGGCGTCGAGCCGGACGGACGCGCCGTGCGCGGCGGTCTGCTCCCGCAGGTCGATCGCGTCCGGCTTCTCCGCGACCGTCGGCTCCAGGTCCAGCACCTCCAGCACGCGCTCGAAGCTGACCAGCGCGGTCATGACGTCGACCTGCACGTTGGACATCGCGGTGAGCGGGCCGTAGAGGCGCCCGAGGTAGGCGGTGAGCGCGACGACGACGCCGACCGTCAGCTGCCCGTTGATCGCCATCACGCCGCCCAGGCCGTAGACGATCGCGACCGCCACGCTCGCCAGGGTGGTCAGGCCGACGCGGAACCACGTCGAGTACAGGGCGCGCGTGACGCCGATGTCGCGGACGCGGCCGACGTGCGCGGCGTAGTTGGTCGACTCGCGCTCCGGGTCCCCGAAGATCTTGACCAGGTGCGCGCCGGCGACGTTGAACCGCTCGTTCATGATCTGCGCGGCGTCCGCGTTGAGCTCGTAGCTCTCCCGCGTGATCTTGGCGATCTTCTTGCCGAACCAGCGCGCGGGGAAGACGAACGCGGGCAGCAGGACCAGGCTGAGCAGGGTCAGCTGCCACGACATGCTGAGCATCGCCGCGAGCACGAACACGATGGTCAGCGAGTTGCTCACCACGTTCTGCAGGGTGCTGGTGAAGGCCTGCTGCGCGCCGAGCACGTCGCCGTTGAGCCGCTGGACGAGGGCTCCGGTCTTGGCGCGGCTGAAGAACGCGAGCGGCATGCGCTGCACGTGGTCGAACACCGCGGTGCGCAGGTCGAGGATGAGGCCCTCGCCCACCTGCGACGACACCCAGCGGTCGGCGACCGAGAGCCCGGCGCCCAGGACGGCCAGGCCGGCGACGACGGCGGCGATGCCGAGGACCAGCTGCGTGTTGCCCTTGCTGATGCCGTCGTCGATCAGGGTCTTGAAGAGCAGGGGGGTCACCGCGCCGGCGGCGGCCTCGAGGGCGATGAGCCCGACGAAGACGGCGAGCTTGGCGCGGTACGGGCGCGCGAACCCCAGGATGCGGCGCAGCGTGTCGCGGGTCAGCTTGTGGTCCTGGACCGAGCGGTCCTTGGCGAAGCCGCGCATGTTCGGGTTGCCGGGCATCGACATGCCCACCTCCTGGGTTCTGGTGCGTCCCTGGGAGAACCGGTTGCCGTGCCCCGGCGATTCCCTCAGGCGGTGCTGAGGTTAACTCACTATGTGCCTGGATCACAACATGCGGTAGCGTCACCGCCGTGGACGAATCGGGGGAGCTGCTCGAGCTGCTCTACGGAGTGCTGCGCGGCGTCCGCCGGGACGCCGCCGCCCGGCTGGAGCTCCAGGGCACCACGCCCGGGCAGCTGCGGCTGCTGCGCACGCTGGAGAGGTGCGACGGGCCGCGCAGGCTCGGGGAGCTCGCGGCGGCGCTGGACGTCGCGCCGCGGTCGGTGACGTCCAAGGTGGACGCGGCCGAGTCGGACGGCCTCGTCCAGCGGCTCCCGGACCCGACCGACAGGCGCGCGACGCTGCTCGAGCTCACGCCGTCGGGTCGGGCGATGCTCGCCGCGATCTCCGCCCAGCGGCACGAGGGGGCGGCCGAACGGTTGGGGCGGCTGTCCCCGGAGGACCAGGCGGAGCTGCTGCGGTTGCTGCGCGTGGTCGCCGGCGGGTCGGTCGCGGAGGCCTAGCGGGACGATCGGCCCGGTCCAGGGTCGACCGGCACGTCATCATGGGGACGTGCCCACGACGCCGGACGACGACGAGCTCGAGCTGATCCGTCGCTCCGGCGTGGTGCTGCAGGTCGGGCGGCTGAGCCTGTCGGCCGGCACGGGGGCGTACCGGGTCAAGGCGTCCATGGCGCGGGTCGCCCGTGCGCTGGGCATCGAGCGGCACGAGGCGCACGTGACCCTCACGGAGATCACGACGACGTCGCACCGGGGAGCGAGCTTCCGCACCGAGGTGACCGAGGTCCGCAGCATCGGGGTCGACGTCGACCGGCTCGCGCGGCTGGAGCACCTGGCCGGACGGCTCGACACGGCCGGGACCGCGACCGTCGAGCAGGTCACGACCGAGCTGGACCGGATCGCGGCCAAGCCGCCGCTCTACCCGGTGCTGCTCAACGCGTTGTGGGCCGCCCTCGCCTGCGCGGCCTTCTCGTTCCTCAACAACGGGGGCGTCGTCGAGATCGCCGGCGTCTTCGTCGGGGCGTACCTGGGGCAGGCGCTGCGACGCACGATGCTGCACCGCAAGTTCAACCAGTTCGGCGTCACCATGCTCGCCGCCACGGTGGCGTGCCTCGGCTACCTCGCGTTCGTCACTCTGCTGCAGGCGGCGGGGGTCACGGGCGGACGGCACGAGGTCGGGTACGTGTCGGCGGTCCTCTTCCTCATCCCCGGGTTCCCGCTGGTCACCGGCTTCCTCGACCTGGCCAAGCTCGACTTCTCGGCGGCGGTCGCCCGGCTCACCTACGCGCTGATGATCGTGACGTCGGCCGGTCTCGCGGTCTGGGCGCTCTCGCTCGTCGTCGGCCTCACCCCGGACCCGCCCAGCCCGCCGGCGCTCGCCGCGGGCCCGCTGATCGCGCTCCAGCTGGTCGCCAGCTTCCTCGGGGTGCTCGGCTTCGCGCTGATGTTCAACAGCCCCTGGCGGATCGCGCTCGCGGCCGCCGTCGTCGGGATGGTCGCCAACGTGCCGCGCATCCACCTGGTCGCCGCGTCGGTGCCCCCGCAGGCCGCCGCGGCGATGGCGGCGCTGGTGGTCGGCCTGCTCGCCGCCGTCGTCGCGCCACGGCTCGACGTCCCGCGCATCACCGTCTACGTCCCCGCCGTGACGATCATGGTGCCCGGCGTGCTGGTCTACCGGTCGGTGTTCCACATCTCCAACGGCCGGACGGTCCAGGCCCTCGACTACGGGGTGCAGGCGGCCCTCGTCGTCGCGGCGCTCGCGATCGGGCTGGCCATCGCGCGGATGCTCACCGACCGGACGTGGGCGTTCGAGCGCTGACGCTCACACCTGCTGGGCGCGCTGGAGCCGCGCGTAGCGCCCGTCGGCGGCGAGCAGGTCCTCGTGCGTGCCGACCTCGACCACGCGGGCGTCGTCCAGGACGACGATGCGGTCCGCGGAGCGGATCGTGGACAGCCGGTGCGCGACGACCAGCGTGGTGCGTCCGCGCATGAGCCGGGCGAGGGCCTCCTTGACGGCCGCCTCCGACTCGGGGTCGAGCGCGGAGGTCGCCTCGTCGAGCAGCAGGATTCGGGGGTCGCGGACCAGCGCGCGGGCGATCGCGATGCGCTGGCGCTGTCCGCCCGACAGCCGGGCGCCGCGCTCGCCGACGATCGTGTCCCAGCCGTCGGGCAGGGCGTCGACGATCTCGGCGGCGTTGGCGTCGACGAGGGCCTGGCGCACCCGCTCGTCCGACACCCGGGGCATGCCGTAGGCGACGTTGTCGCGGATGGACCCCTCGAACAGCACCGACTCCTGCGGAACGACGGACACGTGGGTGCGGACCGAGCGCAGGTCGAGCAGGGCGGTGTCGACGCCGTCGAGCAGCAGGCGCCCGCCGGTCGGCCGCAGGAAGCCGAGGGCGAGGTTGAGCACCGTGGACTTGCCGGAGCCGGAGGGCCCGACGAACGCGACCGTCTGGCCCGCCTCGATGGTGAGGTCGATGCCGTCGAGGGCGTCGGCGGAGGCGTCGGGGTAGCGGAAGTGCACGTGCTCGAGCGTGAGCCGGCCGTCGACGCGGTCCACCACGCGCTTGCCGGCGTTCTCCTCGAGGTCGGGCTCCTGCATGACCTCGGCGATGGAGCGCACCGACTCGAGGCCCTTGGCGCCGATGGGCAGGAGCATGAGCAGGTTGGTCACCGAGCCGGTGATGAGCGCGAAGTACGAGCTGAGCAGCACCACCTGGCCGGCGGTGATCGTGATCAGCCCCGTGATCGACACCCAGGCGGCCAGCACCAGGCAGAGGACCCCGAGCAGCTGCAGGCTGACCCAGCTGAGCGACGCGAACCGGCCGTTCAGCACGTCGAGCCGGTAGCCGGCGGAGCGCACCCCCTCGGCGCCGACCGCGACCCGCTCCTCGGCCGTGGCCTCCAGGCCGTGTGCGCGGGTGATCGGCATCAGGGTGGCCATCTCGCCGACGCGGGCGGAGAAGTGCTCGACCTCGCGCCGGAACGACTCGTTGCGCTCCCGCGACCGCTGCGCGAGCACGGCCCGCAGCAGCACGGCGAGCGGGATGGTCAGCGCGTACACCGGCAGGAACTCGGGCACGGCGATCGCAGTCATGACGATCGCGCCGAGCATGACCATCGTGGCGCTCAGCAGCGGGTGCGCGATCTGCTGGAGCATCACCTCGACGTTCTCGACGTCGCGGACCACCTTCGTCTGCACGATCGAGGCGCTCACCCGGCTGTGGAAGCCGATCGACAGGCTCTGCAGGCGGGCCGTGAGCCCGTTGCGCAGGTCCGCGCCGATCTGCCGGACCGCGCCCATGAAGAGCTTGGTCCACTGCACGTGGTTCGGGTAGTTCTGCAGCAGCGCGACGACCGCGACGGACGCCCACAGCCACAGCTCGCTCGTCGGTCCGCCCGCGACCACGACGTCGATGACCTTGCCCGTGATGACCGGCATGAGCCAGAGCGGGACGTCCTTGAGCGTGAAGAACGCCACGGCCGACAGGACCCGGCGCCGGTGTGCCCCGAGCAGTCGGAACACCGAGCGGACCGGGTGGGCGCCGTCGATGTCGACGACCGCGAGGTTCGTGTGGTGGCTGTCGGTCACGGGTTCCATCGTGACATCCGAGGCCTTCGACGGATAGCGCCTTCCGCGAGATTCGTGGATCGATTCGACCGGGGCGCGCGCGACGGCCGCCGATCCGGTGCCATACGCCGTTCGCTACCGTGGCCGGGGTTCTCACGGGGCGTGCCCACCGTCGACGAGGGAGGTCTCCGCGTGGATGAGGAGCGGTCCGGCGCCGCAGGCCCGTTGCTGATGCCGTCATGACCGTCTTCCGCGACGCGCTGGGCGTGCCCCACGTCCGGGCCGCCGACGTCCTCGGGCTCGCCCGGGAGCAGGGGCTGGTGACGGCGCGCGACCGCGGCTGGCAGATCGAGGTCGACCGGTGGAAGGCCGAGGGACGGCTGGCGGAGCGGATCGGGCCCGACGGGGTCGCGTGGGACCTCTTCGCGCGCCGCGCGCGTCTGGCCGACACCGCGCAGCGGGCGTACGCAGCGCTCGGCGACGAGGACCGCGCGTTCGTCGACGCCTACGTGGAGGGCGTGAACGAGGGCCTGGCCGACGAGCCTGCGGAACGTCTCGCGCTGGACGCCCGGTTCGGCTCCGCCACCCCGCACGAGCCGTGGCCGTCCTGGGTGCCGCTCGGGATCATGCACGTCAAGCACGCGCTGTTCTCGACGTTCCCGCGACTGGTGTGGAACGAGCACGTGCGCGCGACGCTCGGCGAGCCGGCGATCGACCTCTTCGACTCGGACGGGACGGCGTCGTCGGGCTCGAACGCCTGGGCGCTGCACGGGTCCCGGACCCTCTCGGGCAAGCCTCTGCTCGCCGGCGACCCGCACCGGATGATCGAGCTGCCGGGCGTGTACCAGCAGGTCAGGCTCGCGTGCGACGACTTCGACGTGCTCGGCCTGGCGTTCCCCGGGGTGCCCGGCGTGCAGCACTTCGGCCACACCGGGTCGGCGGCCTGGGGGATCACCAACGCGATCGCGCACCACGTCGAGGTGTTCCGGGAGCGGCTGTCGGACGACGGGCGGACCGCGCTCGGGCCGGACGGGTGGGCGCCGGTGAGCCAACACACCGAGACGGTCCGGGTGCGCGGCGCCGCCGACGTGCCGGTCGAGGTGGTGGAGACCGAGCGCGGGCCGGTGGTGCTCGACGGGCTGAGCGTGCGGTTCCCCGCCCGGGTCGCCTCGGACGTCGGCTTCTCGTGCCTGCTCCCCCTGCTGCGCGCCCGGACCGCCGACGACGTCGCCGCGGCCCTGGCCGGCTGGGTCGACCCGGTCAACCGCGTGCTCGCGGCCGACGTCGACGGGACGGTGCTCAGCCTCGACGCCGGGCTCGTCGTCACGCGCTCGTGGGACGACCGCCGGCTGCCGCACGACGCCTGGTCCGACGCGGCTCGTCCCGCGCCGTGGCACCGGCTGGCAGAGCCGACGCCCGTGCAGGACGTCGCCGTCGACGCCAACGAGCGACCGGACGCCGCTTCCCGGGACCTCGGGCGGGCCTACGTCGCGCCGTACCGCGCCCGACGGATCCGCGCGCTGCTCGACGCCGACGCGGACCGCCCGCGGACGCCTGCCGACATGAGCGCGATCCACGGCGACACGTTGCTCGGCAGCGCTGAGGAGCTGCTCGGATGGGTGCGTCGCGCGGACGACCTCTCGCCCGCGGCGGCCGAGCTGCGTCGGCGGCTGCTCGCGTGGGACGGGCACATGTCCGCGGACGGCGTCGATGCGGGGGCGTTCGCCGCCTGGCGGGCGCGGGTGGCCGTGCTGGTCGCCGCGCACCCGGCCCTGGCGCGGCTGCACGAGCCGCACGGGCGCGGCACGCTGTTCGACCCGTGGCTCACGGTGGCCGGGCGGGTCGGGGACGCGCTGCCGCAGCTCCTGGCGGCCGCGCCCTTCGGGATCGACGGCGTGGCCGTGGCGCACGAGGCGCTGGAAGGGGTCGCGGCGTCGGCCGACGAGGCGTGGGGCGAGCGCCACCGGCTGCAGCCGGTCCCGGTGCTGCTCGGCTTCCCCGGGCCGGCGGTCGACGTGGTCCCGCTGTCCGGCGACACCGACTGCGTCCGCTGCACCGCGAGCGTGCCGGGCGTGAGCGACGCGTCGTGGCGGGGATCGGTCGCGCGGTGGGTCTGGGACCTCGACGACCGCTCGCGCAGCCGGTGGGGGGTGCCGTTCGGCGCGTCCGGGCACCCGGCGAGCCCGCACGCGACCGACCAGCTGGCGACGTGGGCGTCGGCGCAGACCGTCGAGGTCGTCACCGCCTGGGACCGGCTCGAGGAGGAGCCCGGCTAGCGCCAGGCCCCGTCGCCATCGCTCGCGTGAAGACTTTGTCGCGCCCAGCGGAACGAAGTCTTCACGCGAAGACGCACCGAGCCCCGCTAGCGCCAGGCCCCGTCGCGCATGATCCAGCGGCCGGCCAGCTCGTCCTCCTCGCGCCAGACCTGGATGGTCCGCGGCGTGAGCCGGAAGTACGGGTACGGGTCCCGCAGCGACCGCGGCTCGAAGCCGGCCTTGGCGGCGAAGGCGTCCCCGAGCTCGTCGGAGACCTCGGGCAGCACCTCGACCGTCCCCTGGACCAGCACGACGTCGCGTGTGAGCCCGACGCCGATCTGGACAGACGGGTTCGTCGCGAGGTTGTGCGCGGTCGGGCTCGTGCCGAGGGTGGAGAAGACCAGCGCCTCGTCGTGCCAGAGGAACGAGAGCGGGGTGAGGCGCGGTGCGCCGGTGGCCGTGTCGGTCGTCGCGACCCACGCGTCGACGTCGTGGCCGAGGCGGTAGAGGGCGTCCTGTCGACGCTGCTCGGTGCTGCGCGGGCCGATCACGGTGCCTCCTTCACGCGGTCCAGCAGGAGCAGGGCGATGTCGGTGACCTCGGGGACGCCGACGGCATGGGACGCGGCGACGCCGTCGGAGAGCATCACGGTGCAGAAGGGGCAGGCGGTCGCGACGACGTCCGCGCCCGTGGCGATCGCCTCGTCGGCCCGGACCGTGCCGATCCGCGTGCCGATCGACTCCTCCATCCACACGCGCGCGCCGCCCGCGCCGCAGCAGAACGACTGCTCGCGGTTCCGCGGCATCTCGGCGAGCGCCAGGCCGGGGATCGCGCCGAGCAGCTCGCGCGGCGGCGCGTAGATCTGGTTGTGCCGCCCCAGGTAGCAGGGGTCGTGGTAGGTCACGGTCCGCTCGTCCGTCGAGGGCAGCGGGGTCAGCCGGCCGTCCGCGACCAGGGTGTTGAGCAGCTCCGTGTGGTGGACCACCTCGTACCGGCCGCCCAGCTGCGGGTACTCGCGGGCGATGGTGTTGAAGCAGTGCGCGCAGGTCACGACTATCCGCTGGGCACCGATCTCGTTGAGCGTCTCCACGTTCGCGCTCGCGAGCATCTGGAACAGCAGCTCGTTGCCCGCCCGCCGTGCCGGGTCGCCCGTGCAGGACTCGCCGTCGCCCAGCACGGCGAACGCGACGCCGGCGGTGTGCAGCAGCTCCGCGACGGCTTTCGTCGTGCGGATCGCGCGGTCCTCGTACGCGCCGGCGCAGCCGACCCAGAACAGGTACTCGACCTCGGCGGCGGACTCCACGTCGACCCCGACCACGGGCACGTCGAAGTCCAGACCCTTCGCCCAGTTCAGCCGGTTCCGCGCCGGCAGCCCCCACGGGTTGCCCTGCCGCTCGAGCTTGCTGAACGTGCCGCCCAGCTCCTTGGGGAACGCCGACTCCATGAGCACCTGGTAGCGCCGCATGTCGACGATGGCGTCCACGTGCTCGATGTCGACCGGGCACTGCTGCACGCAGGCGCCGCACGTGGTGCAGGCCCACAGGGCGTCGGGGTCGATGACGCCGGACCCGAGGAGGTCGATGCCCGCGTGGCTCTGGTCCACCGAGCCCGCCTGCAGGTACGGCGCCGTCGCCGCGGCGTGGTCCCGCAGCGCGAGCGTGACGAGCTTCGGCGAGAGGGGCTTGCCGGTCGCCCAGGCCGGGCACTGGTCCTGGCAGCGGCCGCACTCGGTGCAGGTGGAGAAGTCGAGCAGCCCCTTCCACGTGAAGTCCTCGATCGCGCCGACCCCCAGGCGGGCGTCGTCGGGCAGGTCCTCCAGGGCGGCGAGGTCGACGGGCGCGCCGTCCAGCGTCAGCGGCTGCAGCGGGCCGAGCGCGGCGCCGCCGGTGGGCTCGCGGCGCGCGTACACGTTGACGATCGCGAGGAACCGGTGCCACGCGACCCCCATGGTCGGCTGCAGCCCGACGACGACGAACCACGACATCGACACGAGGATCTTCACGGTCGCGACGAGGACGATCGCCGTCTCCAGGGTGCTCGTCGCGACCCCGGTCCACGACGAGCCGAACCACGCGGTCAGCGGGAAGTGCCAGGCGCTGGTGGGCGCCAGCGAGTACTCCAGCCCGCGCAGCACGAGGACGCACAGCACGACCACGAGCACGGTGGCCTCGACGAAGAACGCCTGCCCCTGGTTCGACCCGAAGAACCGCGACCCCCGCTCACGGGACCCGAGCCGCACCCGCAGCGTGATCAGCGCCAGGATGCCGACCAGCGACGCCCACGCGATCGCCTCGATCGCCCACTCCAGCGGCGGGAAGTGCCCGATCAGCGGCAGGGAGAAGGACGGGTCGACCACCTGCCCGTACCCGGTCAGCAGCGTGAGGAACAGCAGCGCGAACGACACCATGACGACCCAGTGCGCCACCTTGACCGCCGGCCGGTGCTGGAACCTCCCGTGCCCGAGCACCTCGCGCGCCAGCGTCGCCAGCCGCGGACCCACGGGCGCCCAGCGCCCCGACGCGGGCCGCCCGACCCGGACCGTCCGCACGATGGCGCCCGCGCCGCGCGCGAAGATCGCGACCCCGACCACGGTCGCGACGATCACGAGGACCAGGCACACCACCTGCAGCGCATCCACGGGCGCCACGCTAGCGGGCCCGTGCCCCGGAGCCCGGGCCGCCGCCGGCCACCGAGCACGCGGTCTATCGACGACGTCGTGAGTTTCCGACGATGTCGTGAGCTGCAACCGACGACCTCGTCGGAAACTCACGACACCGGGAGCGGAGCCCGGGCCGAGCCGCCGGGCGGCGGGCGTGGGAAGAGGTGTGGGAATCCGGTTGGTACAGTCTTGACCAAATCATCAGTGCATCGCGGGGGCGCAGACGACAGCCGCCGCGCATGCTCGGACCTGCACCGCCTACAACAGACCCACCCCCGTCGACCCGCCCTACAGGACGGAGCCGGACGTGCTGCTGCTGCTCGCCGTTCAACTCGCCGCAGCCGTCGTCGCGCCCCTGCTCGTCCGGTGGATGGGTCGCAAGGCGTTCTGGGTGCTGGCCCTCGCGCCGGCCTCCGCGGCCGTCTGGGCGCTGTCCTGGACGTCGCAGGTGCAGGCCGGGAACGGTCCCGTCGAGCAGGTCGAGTGGATCCCCGCGCTGGGGCTGGAGCTGACGTTCCGGCTGGACACGCTGTCGTGGCTGATGACCCTGATCGTCGGCGGGGTCGGCGCCCTCGTGCTGGTCTACTGCTCGGCGTACTTCAAGACGAGCGCGTCGGGGCTGGGGCGGTTCGGCGGCGTGTTCGTCGCGTTCTCCGGGGCGATGCTGGGCCTGGTCACCGCCGACGACATGCTGCTGCTGTTCGTGTTCTGGGAGCTGACGACGGTGACGTCGTACCTGCTCATCGGCCACTACGCCGAGCGCAAGGCGAGTCGGCGGGCGGCCATGCAGGCCATCGTCATCACGACCGCCGGCGGCCTCGCGATGCTGGTCGGGATCGTGCTGCTGGGCGAGGCGGCGGGGACGTACCGGCTGTCGGAGGTCATCGCGAACCCCCCGCGGGGGACGGCGGCGGTGACGGTCGCGATCGTCTGCCTGCTGGCCGGGGCGGTCACCAAGTCGGCGCTGATCCCGTTCCACTTCTGGCTGCCCGCGGCCATGGCGGCGCCGACCCCCGTGAGCGCGTACCTGCACGCCGCGGCGATGGTGAAGGCCGGCGTCTACCTGGTCGCGCGGTTCGCGCCGGCGTACTCCACGGACCCGACCTGGCAGTGGATCGTCATCGTGCTCGGCTGCGGCACCATGCTGCTCGGCGGGTACCGGGCGCTGCGGCAGCACGACCTCAAGCTGGTGCTCGCGTTCGGCACGGTCAGCCAGCTGGGACTCATCGTGCTGCTGGTCGGGCTGGGCACGCGGGCGACGGCGCTCGCGGGGCTGGCGCTGCTGGGCGCGCACGCGATGTTCAAGGCGGCGCTGTTCCTGGTGGTCGGCGTCGTGGACGCGGCGACCGGCACGCGTGACCTGCGGCGGCTGTCCGGCGTCGGCCGCGAGCTCAAGCTGACGGCGCTCGCGGGCGCGCTGGCGACGGCGTCGATGATCGGGCTGCCCCCGTTCGCGGGGTACGTGGCCAAGGAGGCCGGGCTCGAGGCGCTCGGCCACCTGGACGACAGCGCGGTGGGGATGACCGTGCTGGTCGCGGTGTCGGTGGGCTCGGTGCTCACGGTCGCGTACGGCCTGCGGCTCTGGTGGGGGGCCTTCGCGACGAAGCCGGCCGTGGTGCCCGAGGCGCTCGAGGAGTCGACGGAGCCGGGGACGTCCCTCGGGGAGGCCGCCCGCGACGACGCCCACCCGGCCTCGATCACGCACCCGTCGTTGCTGCTGGTGTGGCCGGCGATGATCCTCGCCGTCCTGGGCCTGGCCGTCGCGCTGCTGCCGCAGCTGGGGGAGCACCTGCTGCGGCCGTACGCCGACACCTATCCGGAGGGGCCGCCCGGACACCTCGCGATCTGGTCCGGGTTCACGCCGACGTTCGTCCTCACGCTCGCGATCCTGCTGGCCGGCGCACTGCTGTTCTTGGTCCGCGACCGGGTCGAGCGCTGGCAGAGCAACGGCTACCGCGGGCCCGAGGCGGACGTGGTCTACCGCCGGTTCATGCGGCGGCTCGACGACGTCGCGGCCGACGTCACGGCGGTCACCCAGCGCGGTTCCCTGCCCCTGTACCTCGGCCTGATCCTCGTGGTGTTCGTGCTGGCCGTGGGCACGACCACGCTGCTCAGCACCACGTTCCCCACCAGCCTCACGGTCTGGGACAACCCCGCGCAGCTGGTGTTCGCCGCCGGCACGATCGCCTCGACGCTGCTGGTGGTCCGTGCCCGCCGACGGCTCAAGGCCGTGATCCTGCTGGGCATCGGCGGCTACTCGGTGGCGGGCCTCTACCTGCTGCACGGCGCCCCCGACCTGGCGCTGACGCAGGTGCTCGTCGAGACCGTGACCCTCGTGGTGTTCGTGCTGGTCCTGCGCCGCCTCCCCCCGTACTTCTCCGACCGGCCCCTGGCCGCGAGCCGCTGGGTGCGCCTGGCCCTCGGTCTCGCCGTCGGGCTGACCGTCGCCGGCGTGGCGCTCGTCGCGCCCGGAGCCCGGATGCACCTGCCGGTCTCCAAGGACTTCGCGGAGGAGGCGGTCCGGTTCGGCGGCGGCAAGAACATCGTCAACGTGACCCTGGTCGACATCCGCGCCTGGGACACGATGGGCGAGATCTCGGTGCTGCTGGTGGCCGCGACCGGCGTCGCGTCCCTGGTCTTCCTGTCCCGTCGAGCCGGCGCGATCTACCGGGCGCAGGACGCCCGCCGGGACCGCGCGGTGTGGGGCGGGTCCGACGACCCGATGGCGGCCCTCCGTCGGCCGGGCGGCGACGCGGCCGAGGTCGACGCGGGCGGGATCGTCGCCGACCGCGACGAGTCCGCGGTGCCGTCGAGCGCCGCCCGCGGCAGGGAGTGGCTGCAGGCGGGCCGGACGCTGGCGCCGCAGCGGCGGTCGGTCATCTTCGAGGTCGTGGTCCGGCTGCTGTTCCACACGATGATCGTCTACTCGGTGTTCCTGCTGTTCAGCGGCCACAACGCCCCGGGCGGCGGGTTCGCGGCGGGACTGGTGACGGGCATCGCGCTCATCGTCCGGTACCTCGCCGGGGGTCGGTACGAGCTGGGCGAGGCGGCTCCGGTGCAGCCCGGCCTGCTGCTGGGGCTCGGGCTGTTCCTCTCGGCCGGCGTCGGGCTGCTGGCGCTGCTGGCGGGGGGCGAGGTCCTGCAGTCCTGGATCCTCGACATCCACCTGCCGGTGATCGGCGACCTGCACCTGGTGACGTCGCTGTTCTTCGACATCGGCGTGTACCTGGTGGTCGTCGGGCTGGTGCTCGACATCCTGCGCAGCCTCGGGGCGGAGATCGACCGCCGGGCCGAGACGGGCGAGGACCCGGTGCCCGACGACCCCGACCTGCCCGAGCGGGTGGCCGCGGCCGCCCGGCCCGCCGGCTGGGACGGGGGCGTGCCGTGATCGACATGAGCCCCAACATCGTCCTCGTCGTCACCATCGGCGTGCTGTTCGCCGGCGGCGTCTACCTGCTGCTCGAGCGCAGCCTGTCGCGCGTGCTCATCGGCGTCATCCTCATCGGCAACGGCGCGAACCTGCTGTTCCTGGTGGCCGGTGGTGCCGCGGGCCGCCCGCCGATCGTGGGGGCGACGCCCGAGGGGCAGATGAGCGACCCGTTGCCGCAGGCCATGGTGCTGACGGCCATCGTCATCACGCTCGGCATGACCGCGTTCCTGCTGGCCCTGGCCTACCGCTCGTGGCAGCTGCACCGGCACGACGAGGTGCAGGACGACGTCGAGGACCGCCGCATCGCCCGGCTGGCCGCGCGCGACGAGCTCGCCGTGACGGACTCGGACATGGCGGTCGCCGCGGAGTCGCTGGACCAGGAGGCCGCCGAGGCGCGCGACGAGACCGACGAGGGTGCGCCGGCCAGGTCCCCGGGGGTGTCGTCATGACGGACTTCACCTGGATCGTCCCGCTGCCGGTCGTCATCCCGCTCTCCGCGGCCGGCCTCGCGCTCGCCCTCTACCGCCGGCCGAACCTCCAGCGGTTCGTCTCCGTGGTCGCCCTGAGCCTGGTGCTGGTGGCCAGCGTGGCGCTGCTGATCCTTGCCGACGACGGCCCGCTGGTGGTCGACGTCGGCGGCTGGGCCGCGCCTGTGGGCATCGACCTGGTGGCCGACCGGCTGTCCGCGCTCATGCTCACCATCTCCAGCGCGGTGACCCTCTGCGTCCTGCTGTACTCGCTGGCGCAGGGTGGCGAGGACGACGAGGAGTCCGCGCCCGTCTCGATCTACCACCCGACGTACCTGGTGCTGACGGCGGGCGTCGCCAACGCGTTCCTGTCGGGCGACCTGTTCAACATCTACGTCGGGTTCGAGATCCTGCTGGCCGCCAGCTACGTGCTCATCACGCTCGGCGGCACCGGCGAGCGCATCCGCGCGGGGACCATCTACATCGTCGTGGCGCTGCTGAGCTCGGTGCTGTTCCTCGTGGCGATCGCGATGATCTACGCCGCCTGCGGCACCGTGAACCTGGCTCAGCTGGCTCTGCGGCTGCCCGAGATCGACCCCGGCGTGCGGCTGGTCCTGCAGGTGCTGCTGCTGCTCGCGTTCGCCATCAAGGCCGCCATCTTCCCGCTGTCCGCGTGGCTGCCGGACTCGTACCCGACCGCCCCCGCGCCCGTCACGGCGGTGTTCGCGGGCCTGCTGACCAAGGTCGGCGTGTACGCGATCATCCGCACGCAGACCCTGCTGTTCCCGGACGGCCGGCTGGACGACGCGTTGTTGTGGGCCGCGCTGGCGACCATGGTGGTCGGCATCCTCGGCGCGGTCGCGCAGGACGACATCAAGCGACTGCTCTCGTTCACGCTGGTCAGCCACATCGGGTTCATGGTGTTCGGCATCGCCCTGGCCACCGACCTGGGCTACACCTCCGCCATCTACTACGTGGTGCACCACATCACCGTGCAGACCGCGTTGTTCCTGGTGGTGGGCCTGGTGGAGCGTGCCGGCGGCTCGACGTCGCTGACCAAGCTGGGCGGCCTGGCCAAGCTGACGCCGGTGCTGGCGATCCTCTTCTTCGTGCCCGCCATGAACCTGGCCGGCATCCCTCCGCTGTCCGGGTTCCTGGGCAAGGTCGGGCTGCTGGAGGCCGGTGTACAAGTGGGGACACCGCTGGCGTACGTGCTCGTCGTCGGCAGCGTCCTGACGTCCCTGCTCACGCTGTACGCGCTGGTGAAGGCCTGGAACAAGGCGTTCTGGCAGACCCCCGAGACGCCGCGGCCGCCGGTGCGGCTCCCGATCGGCATGGTCGCCCCGACGGCCGCGCTGGTGGGGATCGGCCTGCTGCTGACGGTCACCGCCGGCCCGCTGTACGCCTACACCGAGCGCGCGGCGGTCGCGCTCGCCGAGCGCACGCCGTACGTCGACGCCGTGCTGCCCGACGGCGAGCGCGGCCAGGGCGTGTCCGACGACGTGGCGGAGGACCACCCATGAGCCTGCACCAGCGCCGCCGGGCCTGGCGGACCCAGTGGGCGACCGTCACCTGGCTGACCGTCGTCTGGGTGTTCCTGTGGGGCGACCTGTCGGTCGGCAACGTGCTGGCCGGCCTGCTCATCGCGCTGGCCGTGACCACCGGGCTGCGGATGGCCCCCATCGAGTTCCACGGGCGGATCCGCCCGGTCGGGCTGGTCAGGCTGCTGCTGCGCTTCGCCACCGACCTGGTCAAGGCGTCCTTCGAGGTCAGCCTCATCGCGCTGCGCCCGCGGTACGTCCCCCGCGGCGCGGTCATCGGCGTGCAGCTGCGCAGCCACTCGGACCTGTACCTGACCATGACCGCCGAGCTGGCGTCGCTGGTGCCGGGCTCGCTGGTGGTCGAGGCGCACCGGCTGACCGGGATGCTGTACCTGCACGTGCTGGACGTGCGGCAGAGCGGCGGGATCGAGGCCGCGCGGCAGTCGGTGCTGGACCAGGAGGAGCGGGTGCTCAGGGCGTTCGCGTCGGACGAGGAGCTCGACGCCGCTGGGCTGGGGGTGCGCGCATGACCGCCGTCGTCGTCGTCTGCGGGGTGCTGCTCACTGTCGGCGCGGTGCTGGCCGTGATCCGGGCCGAGAAGGGTCCGTCCATGCTGGACCGGACCGTCGCGCTCGACATCGTCGTGACCACGATGATCGCCGCGGTCGCGCTGTACGCCGCCGTCAACCGCCGCGCGGACGTCGTGCCGATCCTCGTGGTGCTCTCGCTGGTCGGCTTCGTCGGCTCGGTGACCATCGCGCGGTTCGCGTCCGTGGAGCCCGAGGGCGAGGGCCGGGTGCGCACGCGCGAGGAGATCGCCGCGCAGGAGGCCCTGCGGATGGACGCCGAGGACGACGCCGAGGAGGGCCGTCGCTCGCGTCGACGCGAGGGAGCCGACGAGCACCACGGCGGCGGCGCCGACGGGGAGGTCCGATGAGCCCGGAGCAGTGGACCACGGTCGCGGACGTGGCGTCGGCCGTCTGCCTGCTCGGGGGCGCGTTCCTCGCGTTCGCGGCGGGCGTCGGCGTGCTGCGGTTCCCCGACCTGCTGGCCCGCATGCACGCGGGCACGAAGCCGCAGGTGCTCGGGCTCGTCCTCGTGCTCATCGGCCTGGCCCTGCGGCTGCGGTCCGGCGGGGCGGTGTGGGCGCTGGTGCTGGTGGCCGTCTTCCAGATGCTCACCGCGCCGGTCGCCGCGCACATGGTTGGCCGGGCCGGGTTCCGGACCGGCAAGGTGAGGCGGGACCTGCTGGTGGTGGACGAGCTGACCGACGACACCGAGCGGGCGCGCGCCCGGGACGTCGACCGCCCCGACGACGAGGATCCCCGGGACTGACCAAGCGGGAGCGGACAGGGCAGACTCGGCAGATGGCGGCATCCGCGGCGCAGCGATGACCAGGCCCGACGTCGTCGTCGTGGGCTCGGGACCCAACGGGCTCGCGGCCGCGGTGACGCTGGCCCGCGCGGGGCTCTGGGTCGAGGTGCTGGAGGCCCAGCCGACCGTCGGTGGGGGCGCCAGGACGCTCGACCTCGGGCTGGCCGACGGCATCGTGCACGACCTCTGCTCGGCCGTGCACCCGATGGCGTGGGCGTCGCCGTTCTTCCAGGCGTTCGACCTGCGGGCGCGCGGCGTCGAGCTGCTGGTCCCCTCCGTGTCCTACGCCCACCCGCTGCCCGGCGGGCGCGCGGGCCTGGCCTACCGCTCGCTCGAGCGCACGGTCGCGTCGCTCGGGGTCGACGGCCCCGCCTGGCGGTCGCTGGTCGGCGGGTCGGCCGCGGACGTCGTGAAGGTCGCGCTGGGCGACAAGCGCTCGGTGCCCCGCGTCGACCCCCGCGCGGCCGTCCGGTTCGGGCTCGGGGTGCTCGAGCAGGGCACGCGGGCGTGGGACCGCCGGTTCGTCGACGACGTCGCGCCCGCCCTGCTGACGGGCGTGGCCGCGCACGCCATCAGCCCGCTGCCCTCGCTCCCCGCGGCCGGCGCCGCGCTGCTGCTGGCGACGCTCGGGCACGGGGAGGGTGGCTGGCCGATCCCGCGCGGCGGCTCGGGGGCGATCACGGCCGCGCTGCTGGCGGACCTGGTGGCCCACGGCGGGTCCGTCCGGGTGGACCACCGCGTGCGGCGGTACGAGGACCTGCCGATGGCGCACTGCTACGTGTTCGACACGACGCCGCGCGCGCTGGTCGAGGTGATGGCCGACAGGCTTCCGCCGCGTTCCCGCGAGGCCTTGGAGTCTTTCCGGTACGGCGACGCCGCGGCCAAGGTCGACTTCGTGCTGTCCGGCCCGGTGCCGTGGGCCGTGCCCGATGTGGGCCTGGCGGGGACCGTGCACGTGGGCGGGACCCGCGCGGAGATGGCCCGGTCCGAGGCGGCGGTCGCGCACGGCGAGCACGCGCAGCTGCCGATGGTGCTGGTCAGCGACCCGACGGTGGTGGACCGTTCACGGGAGTCGGGTGGCTATCGACCGCTCTGGACCTACGCGCACGTGCCCAAGGGCTCGTCCGTCGACGTCACCGAGGCCGTCACCCGGCACATCGAGCGGTACGCGCCGGGGTTCCGGGACGTCGTCGTCACGTCGCGCTGCACGCCGGCCGCCCACCTGAGCGACCACAACGAGAACTACGTCGACGGCGACATCTCCGCCGGGGCCGCCAGCCTCGGCCAGCTGTTCGCCCGCCCGACCCGGCGGCTCGACCCGTACTTCTCCGGCCGCGCGGGCGTGTACCTCTGCTCGGCCTCGACCCCGCCCGGCCCCGGCGTGCACGGCCTGGGCGGCTGGTACGCGGCGCGGCGGGTGCTGCGCGAGTTCGGCATCCCGTCGATGCCGAGCCTGGCGCCGGCCTGACGCCTCAGCGCTCCCCGTACCGGGCAAGAGTCGCGATCGGGCCGGTGTCGACGCCCGCGAAGAAGGCCGCGTCGGCCGCCTCGACCGCGTCGATCGCCCGCCGCGCCAGCTCTGCGCCACGGTCCGTCACGCGGACCACCTTGGCGCGGGCGTCCTGCTCGGAGACCTCGCGCCGGACCAGGCCCTTCGCCTCGAGGCGGGCGATGACGTCCGACGTCATCTTCGGGTCGGTCCCGGCCTGCGCGGCGACGCGGACCTGGTTCGGCGCACCCTCGTGGGTCTCGACCCACCACGCGCAGGCGAGCAGGACGAACTGCACGTGCGTGAGGTCGAGCGGGGCCAGGGCCGCCGCCATCTCCCGCTGCCAGCGCAAGGTCGCGTGCCACAGCAGGAAGCCCGGGCTCTGCGCGGGACCGCCCGCGAACCGGGTCACGCGCGGGCCCGGGCGGCCTCGAACAGCGCGGCCATCGAGGTGTCGAAGTCGTCGCTGATCTGCGGCCCGAGCTCGGGACCGACCTCGTCGGCGGACGGCCCGTCGATCTCGAGCCGGTGCGTGACCCGGGTCCCGTCCTCGAGCTCGACCAGCGTGTGCCGGAACATGAGCGTGAGGTCCCCGAACGACGTCCGGTCGGCGTAGGTGGTCGGCTCGACCAGGTCGACGATGGTCGACTCGAACGTGCCCTGCCCGACCGGCGTGACGAGCACCGTGCTGCCCACCGCGAACGGTCCCTTCATCTCGAAGGTGTCGGCGCCGTCGTAGGTCAGCGCGCCGCGGTGCAGGTCTCGCAGGGCGGCCCAGACGGTCTCCCGGGGAAGGGCGGTGTCGGCGGTGTGCTCGGTGGTCCACATGGCGGGTCCTCTCATTAGTCCGTGCGACGACTATAGGCGCACAGACTAAATGACCGCAAGAGAAGCGGCGCCGGTCCCGCGGGGCTCAGTCGGTCGGGTCGAGGTCCGGCTTCGCGTCGACCCTCGCGGTGAACTTGGCGGTCCCGCGCGTGGCCAGCACCCGGGCCACCGCCACGAGCGCCCCGGTGAGAGCGGTCGCGGCGACGAGCTCCGCCAGCCCCGCCTCGCCCTCGTCGTCGGCCTTCGGCGGCTTGTGGCCGGTCTTGGCCTTCCACGCCAGGTTGAGCACCTGCTGGACCGCGAATGCGGCGGCGACCGCGGCGAGGGTGCCGATGAGCTTGGCGACGATGGACTGCTTCTGCTTGTCGTCCGACATGGGTCCTCCGTGGGTGGCGAACGGGGTCTGGTTCGACCGTAGTCGGCGACGCAAGAGCCCGCTGGTCAGCGAGCCGACCGCAGGTACGTGAGCGCGGCGAGCACGCGGCGGTGGACGGCGGGCTCCTCGGCCAGGCCGAGCTTCGCGAACGTGCGGGTCACGTGGGTCTCGACGGTCCGCTCGCTGACCACGAGCCGCTCCGCGATCCCTCGGTTGGACAGGCCCTCGGCCAGGAGCGCGAGGACCTCCCGCTCGCGCGGCGACAGGTCGTCGAGCGGGTCGGCCGGCCGTCGCCGACCGAGGAGCAGCGACACGATCCCGGGGTCGATGACGGTCTCGCCGTCGGTGAGCCGGCGCAGGGCGTCCAGCAGGACGGCGACGTCGAACACCCGCTCCTTGAGCAGGTAGCCGACGCCCTCCGGGCGCTCCTCGACCAGGCGCAGCGCATACGTCGGCTCCACGTACTGGGACAGGACGAGCACCGCGACCGACGGGTGGGTCCGCAGGATGTGCTCGGCGGCGACGATCCCCTCGTCCGTGTGGGTGGGCGGCATCCGCATGTCGACGATCGCGGCGTCGGGGACCAGGGTCGCGACGAGGCCGAGCAGCTGCGCGGCGTCGCCCGCCTGGCCCACGACCTCCACGCCCGCCTCGCCCAGCAGGTGGACGATGCCTTCCCGGGTCAGCAGGCTGTCATCGGCGACGACTACGCGCACGGCAGCACCGCCCGCAGCGCGTCCCGGTCGTGCGTCATGCTGCCGCCGAGCGCGCCCGTGCGGTCGCGCAAGGAGTCCATGTCGGTGAGCCTGCCGCCGACCACGTCCACCACCAGCTCGCCGCCGTCGAGCTGCACCGAGGCCCGGGAGCCGGGCTGCGCGGTGCGGGCGACCAGGAGGTAGGCGGTCAGCTCGACCTCGGGCGCGAACCTCCCGGACGGGACGGCGTCGAGCTGCACGTCCGGGATCGACTCGAGCGCCGGCGCCAGCCCCGCATCGGCGAGCACGGCGGGGTAGATGCCGTGGGCGAGCGCGCGAAGACCCGTGAGGGCATCGAGCACCCCGTCGATCCATCGCGCGGTCCGGGCGGACGGCGGCGCGAGTCGCAGCTCGTAGCTGGCCGCGACGAGCCGCTGCTGGGACCCGTCGTGGAGGTCGCGCTCGACCTGCCGCCGGGCGGCGTCGGCCGTCTCGACGACGCGTTGGCGCGACTCGCGCAGCTGCGAAAGCTGGGCGAGCATGCCGGCCCGCAACCGTTCGCTGTCCAGAGCGACCCGGGCGGCCGGACCGATCTCGAGCTCGGCGGGCGGGTCGCCCGCGACGTCGAGCGCCGCGACGACCTGACCTGCCCGGGTGATCAGCGCCGCCGTCGCGCCCGGACCGGCCTCACCGGGGGCCTCGGAACCGTCGGCGCGGACCCACCGGTCGGACCCGGGGAGCCAGTACCGGACGGAGACGCCGGCGCCGAGGACGTGCTGGAGCTCGGCCTCGACCGTCCCGGGGCCGGACGCGGCGCTCAGGCGCGCCGCGAGCCGCCCCAGGTCGCGGCGTTGCCGCGCCAGGCGCCCCGATCCCACGACGAGCGCCGTGCCCAGCACGACGAACGCCGCCGCCTGGACGGCGAGCCACGTCGGGGCGGGCGGCACCAGGCCCGCGACCCCGGCGACGACGACCATCCCGAGCGGGAGCGCCGCGCGTCGCGACGCACCGCGCAGACCCCGGACCGCGACCGCCACGGCGCCGATCCAGACCAGGGCCGCCAGGACGAGGGAGGCGGTGGCCAGTGCGCCGGCGGCGGCGGGCGACGAGGTCAGGAGCAACGTCTCGGCGTCGCACGCCGACCGGCAGTCGGGGTCGAGGAACGGGTCCGCCACGAGGCTGTGGGCGAGCGACACCGCGGCCAGCGTGCCGTAGACGGCCCACAGCCGGCGGGAGCCCGACCTCCGGCGGAGGTCGACCGCCAGGTGGAGCACCGCCGCCGGCAGCAGTGCGGCCAGCACGGTGGCCGCGGTGCGCAGCGGGGCCGGGCCGGCGAACCACACGGCCCACAGCGGGGCGCACCACGCGACGCAGGCGATCGCCGGTCCGGTCACCACGGCGCGGTCCGTGACGAGCGCACCGGAGAGGGCCGCCGCCGCGAGCGCGAGGCCGGCGCCGACGAAGAGAGCGGCGGCGGCGGGCGGCTCCACCACCGGGATCAGTCCGGCGGTCCCGACGGCCACGACGAGTGCGAGCGCGGCGGTGACGACCCGGCGAGTCACGACCGACCCCCCGCCACCGGCACGCGGACGACGAGCCGGGTCCCGGACCCGGTCGGCGAGTCGAGCTCGACCACCCCGCCGACCGAGGCCACCCGGTCGTACACGCCGGTGAGCCCGGCACCCCGGTCGCGCGCCGCGCCGCCGGCACCGTCGTCGACGACCGACAGCTCGAGCGTCCCGCCGGGGTGCTCCCGCGCGACGATCGCGACCGCGCTGGCCCGCGCGTGCTTGGCCACGTTGGTCAGTGCCTCGGCGCAGATCAGGTAGATCGCGGCGCGCACCGCGTCGGTGAGCGGGACGTCCGTCGCGTCGACCGTCGTCGGCACGGGACACGCGGAGGCGAGCTCGTGCAGGACCCGGTCGAGCGAGTCCGAGGCCGCCGACGGGGACAGCCCGAGGGTCAGTCGTCGCAGGTCGTCCCGGGTGGCTCGCAGGTGCTCCGCGGCGCGCCGCAGGTGCGGGTCGTCCTGGTCGGCGAGCTCCGCGAGGAGCTCCCGGATGCGGGCGCCGCTTCCGGTCTCGATCTGGGTGCGCACGTCCGCCCGCTCGCGCGCGGCGGACGTGATCAGGCGCTGCCGCGACAGCGTGAGCTCGTCCAGCTGGGCCTGCACCTGCGCCTGCAGCATCGCGTTCGTCAGCGTCAGGCGGGCTGCGTCGTCGACGGCGGCGAGCAGGGCCGGCTCGGCGAGCAGCTCGGTGTCGTGGTCGATCACCGCGACCGGCCGACCGGCGGCGACGACGGTCGTCCGGGTACGACCCGGCGCGGCGTCCGCGTCCGGGACCTCGTCGAGCGACCACAGCTGCAGGTCGGGGTCCCGCAGGGCGCGGCGCAGGTCGTCGACCAGCACGCCCGAGCCGGCCTCGCCGAGCTCGACGACGAGATCGGTGGCCTGCGGGGCCGACGTCGCGCGCAGCGACCGGGCGAGCACCGGCGCGGTGGCGACGAGCACCGCCTCGTACCCGATCAGGGCCGGGAGCGCCGAGCTCGCGGTGCTCAGCGCGGTCACCGCGGGCGGCACGACGAACGTCACGGCGAGCACGCAGCCGGCCCTCAGCGCCGTGGTGCGCTGGTGGCGACGTCGGCCGCGTGCCGGCCGACGCTCCAGCAGGAGGGCGAGCACGAGCGCGGCGGACAGGCCGACGGCCCCGAGCGGCGAGTCCCACGGGGACACGAGCGCGGACGCGGCGCCCACGAGCACGACCGCCGCTCCCGCGACGCGCGTCGTCGGCCACCAGGCCGGCATCGTGAGCAGCAGCGCGACGAGCACGGCCCGGTGCCAGAAGACGGTCGCCGGCCACAGGTCCGCCGCGTACCAGGCGAGCGCGACCCCCGCGGCGAGGACGGCGAACGGCCGGTGCCGGGGGATCCCCCAGCCGGCGACGGCGCACCAGGCCGCGCCGACGGCGACATCGGGCAGCCAGACCATCGGGGACGTCGACGCCCGGACGGCGACCACGCCGAGGAGCACGCCGAGGAGCCCGCCGAGCACACCGCGGGCGCGCCCGGTCATCCCGCCTCCAGCAGCGCGCGGACGCGGGCCGGGGTGAGCTGCGCCTTCGGCACGAAGCCGACCACCAGTGTGGGGTCGAGCCGTCGGGTCAGCGCCGCGCTGGACACCAGGACGACGCGGGGTGCCGGGACCAGCCGCGCGAGCAGCTCGGCCACCTCGAAGCCCGTGGTGTCAGGGAGCCGGACGTCGAGCAGGACGATCTCGGGCCGCAGGCTCGCGCCCAGCAGGACACCGTCGGCGCCCGTCGAGGCCTGCCCGACCACGTCGAAGCCGTCGGACTCGAGCAGCGCGGACACCGCGTCGCGGAACGCGTCGGCGTCGTCGACCACGAGGACCGTGGTCATCAGCCGATCTTCCGGAAGGGACCGCCGCCGAAGATCGCGGAGACGATGTCCTCGGCCCCAGATCCGGAGCGGACCCCGGTGAAGGTCAGGTCGGACCCGTCCAGCGTCCATCCGGCTCGGAACAGCACCTGACCGGCCGCGCTGCCGCAGCCCGTCACCGAGCCGCGCCCGAGGGTCACCGCCAGCACCCCGCCGTCGGTGGTGTAGGTGCTGCCCGGGCACTGGCCGTCGAGGTAGGCGCCGTCCGGCGTGAACGTGAGCGTCCACACCCCGGCGTGCTGCCCCGCGGCGACCGCGGTCGCGCCCATCGCCTCCAGGTCCCCGGCCGTGACCTCGCGGCGGTAGGTGCCGGTGGGGAAGGCCTCGGGGGTGTTGGGCGGGCGCACGACATGCCCGGCCGTCACGGGGGTACCGCCGCACGGCGCCGGTTCGGGCCGCGGGCTGCCCAGGGCGACGTCGGCAGTCGCGATCCGGTCCATGAGGTCGCGGGTCGTGGGGTCACGGCGGAGGGTGGCGACCACCGGGGCGGTGCTGGCCTGCAGGGCCCGGACCGCCGCCGGCCCGGCGATCACGACCGACGACCCCGCGGCGCAGAACGCCCTCGCCTCGTCGTCGTCGGACGGCGCCGTGCTCACCACCCACGCGCGCGTGGCGTCGGCAGCCTGCTGGAGGGCCGCGCGCCGCTCTGCGCTGAGCCGGCCGAGCCGATCCGTGTTGATGACGACCGTGTAGGCCGAGGCGAACGGCGTCACGTCACCGGCGGTCGTCGTCGGCCCCGCGATCTCCTGGGCGACCGCGTACGTCGTCTCGAGGGCGTCGATCGACCCGTCGGCCAGGCCGGCGGCGACCGTCCCGTTGGCGTCCACGGGTTCGGCGCCGAGGGCGGAGAACGTCGACCAGGGAACGCGGGCGTGCGGCGTGCGCACGGCCAGACCGACGTAGTCCTCGGGTTCGATCACCGGGTCCTCGGCGCGGAACACGTGGCGCAGTCCGCCGGGCAGGATCGTGAGGCCGGTGGTCCCGGAGTCGGCCAGGCCCGCGAGCATGTCGGCGGCGATCGGGCCCGTCGTCACCCGGTCGAGCAGGGGGCCCGACGTCACGAGGAACGGCGTGGACAGCGCCTCGAAGCTCGTGACGCCGACCAGGTCCCACGTGCGGGTCGGGACCACGGCGAGATCGAGGTCGCCGGAGACCACCCGGTCGATCAGGGCCTTGTCGAAGTCGTGCTCGACGTCCTGGACGGCGTCGTCGACGGGCACCAGCTGCACGCCGCCGTCGGTCAACCGGTCGACCTGACTCGCCATCACGTGGGCCGCGTTCGCGGTGAGCCGGCCCGCCGGGTCCGGCGCGCCGATCCGCAGGCGCTCGACCGGCAGCGCCCCACCGGCGCGGGACACGTCCGCGGCCTGGCACGCGGCGGTCGACAGGACGAGGCCGAGCGCCACGGCGACGACCGCTGCACACCTCACCACGCGACCCCCGTGCTGGTGACGGCCGGTCGCCGTCGCACCCCATCGTGGCGCGACGGCGACCGTTCGGACAGGTCCCATCAGTCGATCTTGGTGAACGGCTGCGCGCCGAACAGCGCCGGGATGAGGGGACCGGTGTCGACGGGCGACCGTGCCCCGGAGAAGGTCATCTGGTCGCCGTCGAGGTGCCAGCCCGAGAGGAACAGCACCTGCCCCGCCGCCGACCCGCAGCCCTGGACGGAGCCGGTACCGAGCGTCACCGTGAGGACGCCGCCGTCGACCGTGTAGGTGCTGCCCGGGCACTGGCCGTCGTCGTACGTGCCGTCCCGGAAGGTCATCGTCCAGGTCTGGGCGTTGTCCAGGGCGCTCGTCCCGTCGACGCCCTGGGAGCGCAGGAAGGCGGGGGTGACGTCCGCGGTGTAGGTCCCCTCCGGGAACTGCGCGGGGACGTTCGGCTCGGTCGTCGGTGCGACCCGCCCGTCGCACGCGACGGCGTCGGGGCCCGGGTTGCCCAGCCCGTCGTCGATCGACCGGATCGCGGCGATCGTCTCCTTGGTGCCCGGGTCCTTCTCGAGGCCGGCGTAGACGGGCTCGGCTGCGCGCCGTGCGGCGGCCAGCTCGTCCGGACCCAGGTCGACCACGGCGAGGTGCGACGCCGAGCAGTAGTCGGCGGCGGCCTCGGCGTCGGAGCGCCGGCTCGCGACCAGGCCGTCCCGCGTCCCGGCGGCGGCCTCGGCCAGGATCGTGCGCTGCTCGCCGGACAACCCCGCGAGCGCGGCGTCGCTCGCCGCCAGCGTGACCACGTAGGGATAGGGCACGAGGTTGCCGACGGCCGTGGCGGCGGCCGGTGTGCCCGGCGCGAGGTCGTAGGTGGTCTCCGCGGCACCCAGCGTCCCGGCCCGGACGGCCTCGGCGTAGTCGTTGCTCGTCGCGGGGTCGGCGGGGTCCATGCCGAGGGCGGACAGGAACGCCCAGACCGTCGGCGACTGGGGCCCGCGCACCCCCCGCCCGGCCATCTCGGCGACCGTCGTCGGCGGGGTGCCGAAGAAGTAGAGGTGCCGGAGCCCGATCGGCAGGAGCGCGAGACCGGTCGTGTCGACGTCTCCGAGGCCGTCGAGCATGGTCTGCGCCGTGTCGCCGGTGACCACGTGGTCGAGCAGGTCGTCGGTGCTGACCAGCATCGGCGCTTGGAGCGCGGCGAGCGACGTCACGCCGACGGTCTCCCAGGCGCGGGCCGGCACCATCGCGAGATCGACCTCGCCGTCGAGGAAGGCCTGGGCGAAGGCGTGGTCCCAGTCGTGGTCGGCCGGGGCGAGCGAGTACCGGCGCTCGATGACGATCGAGCCGTGGGAGAGGTCGGCGACCCGGGAGGCGAAGTCCTGCATCGCGTCGTCGGTCGGACGGCCCTCGGGCTCGCTGGTCCCGAGCGTCAGGGTGACCACGTCCGGCGTGCGCGACGTGGTTGCTGCGGGCGTCGCGCACCCGGCCGGCACGAGGAGGAGCGCTGCTGCGGCGAGGCCGCTGATCCGGTGAAGGTTCATGTCGGCGACGCTAGGAAGAACGGGGCGCCGGGCCATCCGCGCTGGTACCCCATCTGCCGGGCCGTCGATGCGGAGAACGCGCACGACCGCGCGGGCGTAGGATCGCGGACGAACGACAGGGGAGCGTCGGACCCACGGGTCTGGACGCTGAGAGTGCGGACCACCGCAGACCCTCGAACCTGATCCGGTTGATACCGGCGTAGGGAGTCGGGCTTCTCAGTCCTCGCAGTGCGTGTCGGGCGTCCGCCCGCCGACCTGCGCGGACCCCCTCCTTTCTGACTGAGGAGGAGCATCACCCATGGCGAGGATCCACTCGCTCACCGCCAGTGCCATCAGCGGCGCCGTCCTCGGGGTCCTGGCCCTGGCAGGCTGCTCGGCCATCGGCTCCGACGAACCAGGCCCCAGCTCGTCGTCCGGCACCGTCACGCTGGTCACGCACGACTCGTTCGCGCTGTCCGACGGCATCCTGGCCGACTTCGAGAAGCAATCCGGCCTGAAGGTCGAGGTCGTCCAGCCGGGCGACGGCGGAACGCTGGCCAACCAGCTGGTGCTGACCAAGGACGCGCCGCTGGGCGACCTGGCGTACGGCGTCGACAACACGTTCGCGTCCCGCGTCGTCGACGAGGGCGTGGTCGCGCCGACCACGTCCACGGACGCGTTCGAGGGCGCGCTGGTCCCCGTGGACTACGGCGATGTCTGCATCAACGTCGACCACACCTGGTTCACGGACCACGGCGTCGCGGAGCCCGTGACGCTCGAGGACCTCACCAAGCCCGAGTACAAGGACCTGCTGGTCGTGCCGAACGCGGTGACGTCGTCGCCGGGCCTCGCCTTCCTGCTGGCCACGGTCGGGGCGTTCGGCGAGGACGGTTGGCAGGCCTACTGGACCGCGCTGAAGGCCAACGGCGTCAAGGTCGCCGACGGCTGGTCCGACGCCTACTACACGGACTTCTCCGGTGGCGGCGCGAACGGCCCGCGCCCGATCGTGCTGTCCTACGCGTCGTCCCCGCCCTACACGATCCCCGAGGGCGGCACCGAGCCCACCACCGGCGCGCTGCTGGACACCTGCTTCCGGCAGACCGAGTACGCGGGCGTGCTGGCCGGCGCGGCGAACCCGACGGGCGCGCAGAAGCTGCTCGACTTCCTGCTCTCCGACGAGGTCCAGGACGACATCCCCGTGTCCATGTACATGTACCCGGCGAGCACGACGGCGACGCTGCCCGCCGACTGGGCCACGTTCGCGCCGCTGGCGACGAACCCGTTCGAGGTGGCCCCGGACGACATCACCAAGAACCGCGAGGCGTGGCTGACCGAGTGGTCGGACACGGTGATCGGCTGACCCTGCGATGACGACGACGCTCGTCCGACCCGACGCCCCGGTTGCCGTGGCGTCGGGTCGGGCGCGCCTCGTCGCGTTCTGGTCGCTGGCCGTCGCGGTCCCGCTGCTGTTCCTCGGGCTGTTCTTCGCGTGGCCCGTCGTGGTGATGATCTCCAAGGGCTTCGTCGTCGACGGGCACGTGGACCTCAGCGGGTTCGCCGACGTGTTCTCCCGCCCCCGGACCTGGCGCATCATCGGGCTGACGATCGCGCAGGCCGTGCTGGGCACGGTGCTGTCGGTCACCCTCGGGGTACCCGGTGCGTACGTGCTGTATCGGCACTCGTTCCGGGGTCGGTCCCTGGTCCGCGCGCTGGTCACCGTGCCGTTCGTGCTGCCGACGGTCGTCGTCGGCGTCGCGTTCCGGTCGTTGCTGGTCAGCGGCGGGCCGCTGGGCTTCCTGCACCTCGACGGCACGTTCGCGGCCATCGTCGCCGCGCTGGTCTTCTTCAACTACGCCGTCGTCGTCCGGGCCGTCGGGGGCCTCTGGGAGCGGCTCGACCCGCGCGCCGAGCAAGCCGCTCGGGCCCTCGGGGCCTCGCCGTGGCGCGCGTTCCGGACCGTGACGCTGCCTGCCCTCACGCCGGCGATCGCGTCGGCCGCGTCGCTGGCCTTCCTGTTCTGCGCGACCGCCTTCGGGACCGTGCTGGTGCTGGGCGGCCTGCAGTTCGGCACCATCGAGACCGAGATCTGGGTGCAGACGACGCAGTTCCTCGACCTGCGCGCCGCCGCCGTGCTGTCCGTCGTGCAGCTCGTCGTGGTGGCCGGGGCGCTCATCGTCGCGGGGCGCGCGCGGTCCACGCGGGAGCGGGCGCTGGCCCTGAGCACCGACGTGGACACGGTCCGGCCCCTGCGGCTGCGCCGGCCCGCCGGCATGCCGCCCGGCGACGGGCACGCGCTCACGCTCGCCGCCACGGCGGTGACCGCGGTCGTCGTCGTGCTGCTCGCGCTCCCGCTGGTCAACCTCGTGCTCCGGTCGCTGCGGACCCGCGACGGGTTCGGGCTCGACAACTACGCGGCCCTCGGGACCACCGGCGGCTCGCTGACCGTGACCGTCTGGCAGGCGACGCTGAACTCCCTGCGGGTGGCGCTCGACGCCACGGTGATCGCGCTGGTCGTCGGCGGGCTCGTCGCGCTCGTGGTGTCCCGACGGCCCCGGCGGGCGGTCGGTCGGCGCGCCGTCGCCGGGCTGGACGCGCTGTTCATGCTGCCGCTGGGCGTCTCGGCGGTGACCGTCGGGTTCGGGTTCCTGCTGTCCATGCACCACCCGTTCGGGCTGCCGGTCGACCTGCGGACCAGCCCGATCCTGGTGCCGATCGCGCAGGCTGTCGTCGCCGTGCCCCTCGTCGTGCGGACCGTGCTGCCCGTGCTGCGGGCCGTCGACCCCCGGCTGCGGGAGGCCGCGGCGACCCTGGGGGCGGGCCCCGGCCGGGTGCTGCGGACCGTCGACCTCTCGATCGCCACCCGCTCGCTCGGCCTCGCGCTCGGGTTCGCGTTCGCCGCGTCGCTCGGGGAGTTCGGCGCCACGTCGTTCCTCGCCCGCCCCGACCGGCCCACCCTGCCCGTCGTGATCTTCCGGCTCATCGGGCGGCCGGGCCCGGACCAGTACGGCATGGCGCTCGCCGCGTCGGTGGTCCTCGCGGTGCTCACCGCGGGGATCGTCGCGGCCTGCGAACGACTGCGCGCCCCCGGCGCCGGAGGTGAGTGGTGAACGGTCTGTCGCTGCACGACGTCACGGTGCGGTACGGGAGCGCGGTCGCGGTGGACCGGGTCACGCTCGACGTCGCCCCCGGGTCGGTCGTCGCCCTGCTCGGCCCGTCGGGCTGCGGGAAGTCGTCGCTGCTGCGCGCGGTGGCCGGGCTCGAGCCCCTCGCGTCCGGCACGGTCTCCTGGGGCGGGTCCTCGCTCGCCGGCGTGCCCGTGCACCGTCGCGGGTTCGGGCTGATGTTCCAGGACGGGCAGCTGTTCGCGCACCGGTCGGTCGGCGGGAACGTCGCCTACGGGCTGCCGCGCGGGGCGACGGTCTCGCCGCTGCTCGAGCTGGTGGGTCTGTCCGGCTACGAGTCCCGCGCCGTCGCGACCCTCTCCGGCGGTGAGCGCCAGCGCGTCGCCCTGGCCCGCGCCCTGGCCCCGGAGCCGCGGCTGCTGCTGCTCGACGAGCCGCTGTCAGCCCTGGACCGCTCCCTGCGCGAGCGCCTCGCCGTCGACCTGCGCGCGGCCCTCGTCGCCACCGGAACCACCGCCGTGTTCGTGACGCACGACCAGGACGAGGCCTTCGCCGTGGCCGACCGCGTCGCCGTGATGTCCGCGGGCCGCCTGCTCCAGGTCGACGCGCCGGCCGACCTGTGGACCCGCCCGGCCACCCGTGAGGTCGCCTCGTTCCTGGGCTACGAGGCGTTCGTCCCGCTGGACAGCCCGGCCGCCGCGCCGTTGCGCGACGCGCTCGGTCGGCCCCCTGGCTCGGCCACCCTCGCCCTCGCCGAGGGGGCGTTCGTCGTCGGCCGCAGCGGGGTGGCCAAGGGGGCCGTCCGGGCGGTGACGTCGCGCCGCGGGCGGTCCGAGGTGCGCGTCGAGGTGGACGGGATCGGCGTCGTGACGGCCCTCGGCCCGGTGGGCGGGCGGTGGAACGTCGGCGACGTGGTGGAGCTCGGCGTCGAGCCCGACGCGCTCGCAGTGCTGCCGCTCGACTGATCGCGCGCCGGGCGTCGCCGGACTACGGTCGGAAGCATCCGGGTGGTGCGAGTACCGAGGTGATGGCGATGACGCTGGAGCTCCGACAGATCGTGTCGATCGACATCGCCGTCCCGCTGGGCACGGTCTGGAAGCACCTGCGCGAGCCGGACCTGGTGCGCCGGTGGTTCGGCTGGGACCACGACGGGCTGAACGCGCAGATCCAGGAGATCTTCGCCGACGGACCGACCGAGCGGCAGGACGTCATCGGCGACGAGACGATCCACGAGCTCCACTGGCCGCACCACGACACGCTCACGCTGCGCTCCGCCGTGCACGAGCCCCAGCACACCCACCTGACCATCACGCGGCGCAGCCACGAGGGCACCTCGTCGTTCGACGGGGTGCGCGACGAGGCGGACGAGGGCTGGATCGCCTTCGCCCACCAGCTGCGCTTCGCCGTCACCGTGCACCCCGACCAGGAGCGCCGCACGCTCAGCAGCTTCGGGCTGCCCGCCGGCGAGCGCGACGACCGCCTGCTCGACCGCGCGGGGCTCGTCGGCGTCCGCGGGGTGCCCATCGGCGGCCACGTGCAGGCTCGGCGGCCCGACGGCACCCTGCTCGGCGGCACCCTCGACTACGTGACGCCCCTGCAGATCGGGCTGCGGCTGCACGGGATCTCCGAGATGTACCTCGTGCTCATGGAGACGCCCGCGGCCCACACCCCGCCGCACGGCACCGTCGACGCGATCCTGTCCACGTACGGCCTGGACGACGTCACGTTCGGTCAGGTGCAGGAGCGGTGGGGCCGTTGGTGGTCGCAGGCGATGCCGCACCCGGACCGAGTCAGGTCAGCTTGAGCTGCCACTCCCCGGCGCCGCCCGCGGGCCGGAACCCGAGCGCCACGTTGATCGAGAGCATGTAGGAGTTCTCCTCGGCGTTCCACGTGCCGATGCGCCGGACCTTCGGCAGCTCCTGCGCGAGCCGCTGCAGGTTCGCCGTCTTGACCAGCATGCCGAGGCGCCTGCCGCGGTGCTCCTTCAGCACGAGCGTGTCGTGCTGGTGCACGAACTCGTCGGTGTTGGGCACCGCCATGAACGCCGTGTACGCGGCGAGCGTGTGCGTCGGCAGGTGCTCGGCGGCCAGCACCAGCAGCTCGATGCCCCGCTCCTCGAACTGCTTCTCGGTCGTGCGGATCCGCTCCGCGTCCCAGACGTCCTCCTTGAGGTCCAGGCCACCGAGCGGCGCGTCCGTGCTCATCCGCGTGTTGAGCAGCGCGAACTGGTCGACCCACTCGTCCGGTGCCGAGCCGCGCCACGTCACGATGCCGTAGTCGGGGCCGGCCTTCGCCTCGGCCTGCGCGCGGTGCTCCGCGATGAACGCGGGTTCGAACGGCAGGTCGAACCGCGAGTAGCGCGCCACCTGCGCCAGCTCGAAGCCGCGCTCCAGCGCGAACTGCGTGCCCGGGGACGTGGTCGACACCCGGCCGGAGCCGGTCGTGGCGGGCAGCGTGTCCGGGCCCTCCGGCGGCTCGACCCGCTGGTCCACCGAGATCGTCAGGTTGGTCCGGCCGTCCGCGCGGACGGTCGCCTCCGCCGTGTCGAACAACGCCGTGCCGATGCCCGCGCCGCGGTGCGCCGGCCGGACGCCGAAGTCGACGTGGGCCGTGTGCGTGTTGTCCTGCAGCGGCAGGTTCGCGGCCGCGTACCCCAGCACGCGGTCGGGGTCCGGGGTGTCGGCGTCGTCGTCGCGCACGGCAACCCAGCGCGGCTTGCGGTCGTAGCGCTGGTCGTGCAGCGACCCCAGCACCTCCTGCGCGGTGCGCTCGAAGTCGCCGTTGCCCCACGAGTCGAGCAGGACCTCGTTCAGCGCCGCCGTGTAGCCGTGCAGCAGCCACGTGTCGGGGGCGTCCACCGAGTCGGAGACCGGCACCTCACGGATCGACCACGTCGTCATGTGTCCACCATCCCCCTGCAGCCGTCCGGGGCGCGAGACCTTTACCGACCCGTCGCTAGTCTCACGAGATGGTGTGGCTCGAGGTCGTCGGCTGGATCGGCTCGCTGCTGGTCATCGTCTCGCTCGCCCAGGCGCGCGTGCTGCGCTTCCGGGTGCTGAACCTCGCCGGGGCACTGATAGCCACGGTCTACAACACCATCGTCGGCATCTGGCCGTTCGCCGTGATGAACGCCGTCATCGCCGTCATCGACGTCTACTGGCTGGTCCGGCTCCTGCGCGAGCGGCACGACGAGCAGGTGTACGGCGTGCTCGAGGTCCCGTCCGACGACGCCGTCCTGCTCCACCTCCTCGACACCCACGCCCCCGACATCGCCCGCTTCCACCCCGCGTTCGCCGCCGTCGACCCCGCGCCGTCCGCGTCCTTCGTCGTCGTCCGCGGCGACGAGCTGGTCGGCGCCGTCGTCGTGCGCGCCGCCGGCTCCGGGGTCGGCCGCGTCGACCTCGACTACGTCACCCCCCGCTACCGCGACTTCACGCCCGGGGAGTTCGTGTACCGGGACAGCGGGGTGTTCGCCGCCCACGGGTTCCGGCGCCTCGTGATCGGCGGGGCGCCCGTCAGCGAGTCGCGCAGCTACCTCGAGCGGGTCGGGTTCCACCAGACCGCCGACGGCTGGGAGCGCGAGGTGGCGGCGGCCGCCTGACGCGGTCCGCGCTCTCGCGCGCCCATGTCGGTCGGCCGCTCGCCGTCCGCCGCGGTCGCGCCGCGCCGGCCCCGCGGTGATCCGTACGTCCGCTAGCATGAGTTCGGGTCTCCGAACTTTTCGAGGTGAACGATGCACGAGAGCGTGGCCGAGAGCGTCGACCGGCCTGTGCAGGTCGTCGCTCCGCCGCGCATCCGTCGCGCCCCTCTCTTGCTCGGGCCGGCGTTCGTCGCGGCCATCGCCTACGTCGACCCCGGCAACGTCGCGGCCAACCTCACCGCCGGCGCGCGCTACGGGTACCTCCTGCTGTGGGTGCTCGTCGTCGCCAACGCCATGGCGGTCCTGGTCCAGTACCAGTCGGCCAAGCTCGGGCTGGTCACTGGGCAGTCGCTGCCGGCGGTCCTCGGGCAGCGGATGCGCCGCGGCCCGCGGCTGGCGTTCTGGGGGCAGGCGGAGCTGGTCGCGGCGGCCACCGACATCGCCGAGGTCGTCGGCGGTGCCATCGCGCTCCAGCTGCTGTTCGGGGTGCCGCTGCCGGTCGGCGGGGTGATCGTCGGCGTCGTCTCGATCCTGCTGCTGGCCACCCAGAACCGGTACGGGCAGCGGCGGTTCGAGCTGGTGGTGGTCGCGCTGCTCGCGGTCATCTCGATCGGCTTCCTGGCCGGGCTCTTCGTGTCCCCGCCGTCGGCGGCCGGCATCCTGTCGGGCCTGGTCCCTCACTTCGACGGCACCGACTCGGTCCTGCTCGCCGCCTCGATGCTCGGCGCGACCGTCATGCCCCACGCGATCTACGTCCACTCGGCGCTGGTCCGCGACCGGCACGGCCGCACCTCGGGGCTCCCGCTCGCCCGCCTCCTGCGCGCGACCCGCTGGGACGTCGGCGGCGCGCTGATGGTCGCGGGCATCGTCAACATCGGCCTGCTGCTCCTCGCGGCGTCAGGCCTGCGAGGTGTCGCCGGCACCGACTCCATCCCCGGCGCCTACGACGCGATCGCCGCCGCACTGGGCGCCGGCATCGCCATCGCGTTCGCCGTCGGCCTGCTGGCGTCGGGCCTCGCGTCGACGTCGGTCGGCGCCTACGCGGGCGCGACGATCATGGAGGGCCTGATCCACCGCCGCGTCCCCCTGCTGGTCCGCCGCGTGGTGACCCTGATCCCGGCGATCCTCCTGCTGGCGCTCGGCGCCGACGCCACATGGACCCTCGTGCTCTCGCAGGTGGTGCTCAGCTTCGGCATCCCGTTCGCAGTGATCCCCCTGGTCCGACTGACCCGCTCCCGCTCGGTCATGGGCGAGCACCGCAACGGCCCCTGGCTCCACGCGACCCTCCTGCTGGTGGTGACCCTGGTGGTCGCCCTGAACCTGACCCTGATCACCCTCCTGATCCTGGCCTGAGCAGGGGCGCCCGGTGCCGGCAGGCGCCCCAAGCTCGCCCCAGCCGGCGCCGGCGACGAGGTCGTGAGATTCCGACGAACTCGTGAGTTGCAGCTGACGATCGCGTCGGAAACTCACGATCTGACGGCCCTCGATGACATCAGCTCGCGCCGTGGGCGCAGTGCGGAGGCCGCGCCGGCGGGCACCAGCTGGACGATCCGCTGCGTCAAGGTCGAGCCGGTCAGGTCCTCCTTGGTCACGCGAAGGATCCGGCAGCCGGTCTCGAGCACCGCGTCGTGCCGGCGCTTCTCCTGCATGAAGCGCTCTGTCTCCTGACCCACGTACTTGGTGCGGCCGTCGTACTCGAGGACGAGCTTCCACTCCTCCCAACCGAGGTCGGCCCAGAACGTTCCGAGCCGGGTCTCGATCGGCATCTGCGTGCGAGGAACGGCGAACCCGTCGCGGAGCACGACGAATCGAGCCGCCGACTCGCCTGGTGACTCCGCGCCGTCGTCCGCCAGTGCGAGCACCGCCCGGGCGCGAGCGCTCCCGGGTTGCCCGAATCGGGCGGCGAGCAGGCGGTCCAGGGTCCCGCGGTCGGCCGGTACCCGAGCGGCCGCATCAGCCACGACGAGGCCGTGCGCTGGTGGGAGGCTCGCGACGCAGTCGAGGACCGTGCGCTCGAGCGACGTCACATGAAGGCCGAGCACAACCTGCCGTTCGGCGTCGGCGGGTAGGCCCACGTGCCGCGTCACGCGCGGGTCCGAACAGCCGCCAGCGCGATGCTCCTGCAGCACGTGGGTCGTGTCGGGCGAACGCCAGAGCGAGAGGCCCCAGATCAGCGCCGCCGACTCATGGCTGAAGCAGTGGTCAGCTCCGAGTCGTCGGCTGAGACCGACGATCCGACCAAGGGCCACCTCTCGCCGGCGCTCCGGACCCGTCGATGCGCTTGCAGGGAGATAGACGCCGCGTCCGACGCGTTCCCACTGACCCGACCGGTGAAGGTCGCGAACCACTTCGTCGGGGTAGTCCCGCGCGAGATGGACGACGGGCAGCAACGGGCTCCTCGTGAGCACGAGGGAACCAGGGCGCATCGGCATGCCGGCAATGTCTCAACGACCCATCGACGTCGGGTCGCGTCGACCGAGGGTCGTGGACCACAGAGCGCTCTCGCGGGCTGTGGGCGCCTGGGGCTCTGCGCCAGGTCGTGAGTTTCCGACGAAGTCGTCAGTTGAAGCTCACGACTGCGTCGGAAACTCACGACCTCGCGCCTGGCCGCGAGCGGCGCGGGGGCCGGAACCCGCCGTCACGGCGCGTCCAGCGACGACAGGCGGCCCTCCAGGTGGGTGCGTTCCGTCTCGTTCGTCACCAGGGTCAGGGCGGCGCGGAACTGGGCTGCTGCCGCCTCGGGGTGGCCGGCGCGGGCCAGGAGCTCGGCGCGGACGGCGGGGACCCGGTGGTGGCGGGGGAGCGCGTCGTCGAGGCCGTCGAGGAGCGCCAGGCCGGCCTCGGGTCCGGAGGCCTCCGCGACGGCCACCGCGCGCGCCAGGCGGACCACGGGGGAGCCGGTCAGGGCCTCGAGCTGTGCGTACAGGCCGGCGATCACGGACCAGCGGGTGTCGGCTGCGGACGCCGCGGTCGCGTGCTCGGCGGCGATGAGTGCCTGCAGGCGGTACTCCTGCGCGAGTCGCGTCTGCTGGCCGATGGCCGCCGCGGGCGGCGCCGCGGGCGTGCGAGCGGTCACGGGGGCGAGCCGCGCGATAGAGGTGAGATCCGCGGATGGCGCAGGCCGGGCCGACGGGGAGGGCCCGGGGGCCGTCAGCATCGTCGGCAGGGATGCCAGCAGGGCCACGCCCTCGGCGATCTCGTCGCGGTGCCAGCGGGAGCGGTCCTGGTCGGGCAGCAGCACGAGGGCGCCGGCGGCGTCGAGCCGGGTGTCGCGGCGGGAGTGCTGCAGGAGCAGGAGGGCGAGCAGGGAGCGGACCACGGCGCGCCCTGGCAGCAGTCCGTCGAGGACGCGGAGCAGCCGGATGGCCTCGTCGCCCAGGTCGACGCGCAGCACGGACGGGCCGACGCCGGGGTGGTAGCCGGACGTGAACGCGAGGTAGACGACGGTGGCGACGACGTCGAGCCGCTCGTCGAGCAGGGCGGCGGGAGGTGTCGCGAACGGGATGCCGGACGAGGCCAGCCGCTTCTTGGCGCGGGTGAGCCGGGCGGCCATTGTCGACTCCTGGACGAGCAGGAGCCGGCCGATCTCGGCGGTGGTGAGGCCGACGACGAACCTCAGGGTCAGGGCGACGCGGTCGTCGGGGGCGATGGCCGGGTGGCAGCAGGCGAAGATCAGGCGGAGCTGCTCGTCGGCCACGTGGGCTCCGGGGTCGACGACGGCTGCGGCGGCGGCGCGCATCTCGTCGTCGACCGCCATCAGCGGCTCCTTCCGTCGGGCCACTGCCTCGGAGCGGAGGCGGTCGAGGACGCGGCGCCGCGCGGCCGTGAGCAGCCAGGCGCCGGTGTTCGTCGGCACCCCGTCCACGGGCCAGTGCCGCGCCGCGGCCTCGAAGGCGTCGGACACGGCGTCCTCGGCGAGGTCCGGGCGGGCGTACTGGCCGATGAGCAGGCCGATGAGCCGTGACCAGTGGGCGCGCCAGGCGTCGGCGAGGGCGAGGTCGACAGGAGTCACGCGACCGGCCGGACCTCGAACGTCCCGACGTCGGGCAGCTGGCCGACGACCGCGTCGAGGTCCGACGCCTCCAGCACCTGGATGCCGGTGAGTGCCGACGCGGGCCCGGCGAAGGTGCCGTCGCGCAGAGCGTGGTCCTGCACGGAGGTCGCCGTGTCGACGGACCCCAGCGCGAGGCCTCCGGGCGGGAGCGCGGCGGAGTCGTAGGCGAGGACGACGAACCTCATGAGGCGGTCAGCGCGTCGCCGCTCTCCACGGCCACGCCGTTCTCGAACCGCACGGTCCGCCGGATCTCGACCGTCTCGCCGTTGAGCACCAGCGCGCTGACGGCCTCGGTCAAGGCGTCGAGGTCCGTGCGCGCGACGAGGTAGAAGCCGGCCACCTGCTCGGCGGTCTCGGCGAACGGGCCGTCGCTGACGACGATCCCGGCGCGGCCGTCGGACCGCAGCCCGCGCGCCCGGCCGGCGTTCCCCAGCGCGCGCGTCGCCACGATCTCCCAGCCGTTGTCGACGCAGTGCTGCTGGAACCCGCTGTGTGCGGCCCACGCGCGGTCGCGCTCGTCGTCGGTCAGCGCGGCGTCGCGCGCCTCGTCGCGGTACAGGACCACGGTGAACTCGGCCATGTCGCTCTCCTCGGGTGTCGAAGGGACGCCGTGCGCGTCCGCTGCCCCGGTGACGTGCGAGCAGCGGTCGCATCGACACAACCTAGAGCTGCATGATCTCGCGGACCTCGATCGTGTACTCGGGGAGCAGCAGCGCGTGCTTGAGCACCGACTCGCGGTCGGCTGCGGTGACCAGGTAGAAGCCGCCGAGCTGTTCCGCAGTCTCGGCGAAGGGTCCGTCGACGACCGTCGAGTCCTCGCCCGCGCGGCGCAGCGTGACCGCGGTCGCGACGGGCTGCAGGGCCTCGGACGCCAGGAACACGACCCCGAACTCGGCCGCCCGCTCGGAGTACTCCCGGTGCTGCCGGAAGAACTCGGCCGACTCGGCCTCCGTCGCCTCGGCCCAGATCCGCTCGTCCTGGTACAGCAGGACCAGGTACTCGCTCATGACTCGTGCACCACGACGGGCCGCAGCTCGGCGCCGCCACCGTCGGTCAGCAGGAGCTCGCCGGTGAGCCGGGCGAGAGCCTGGACGTCGTCCGTCTCGATCAGGTAGTACCCGCCGAGGTACTCCGCCGTCTCGCTGTACGGGCCCTCGCTGACGGTGACCGGTCCGCCGTCGTCGCGCCGGGCGGTCACGGCGTGCCGGGAGAAGTTCAGCTCCTCGCCGCCGACGATCTTGTGCCCCTGCTCGGCGCAGGCCGCGCCGTACGCCTGGTGCTCGGCCATGATCCGGTCGGTGATCTCCGGCGTCGCGGACTCCCAGAAGCCCTCGTCGCCGTACAGCAGCACCATCCACGTGTCGCTCATGTCGTTCCCTCCATCGGTCCACTGTGCCCGTCGGGGTCATGACGCGCGAGGGTCCGGAGAATCGACAGGCCTTGACAGGCAAGTGAATGCTTGCCTATACAGGAGGCGTGGCCGCCGACGTCTTCAAGGCTCTTGCCGACGCCACGCGCCGCGCGATCCTCGACGAGCTCCAGGACCGGGACGGGCAGTCGCTCTTCGAGCTCTGCTCGCGGCTGACCATGCGGCACGGCCTCGGCTCGACGCGGCAGGCGGTCTCCCAGCACCTCGAGATCCTCGAGGAGGCCGGCCTGGTCGTCGTCCGCCGCGAGGGCCGCTACAAGTACCACCACCTCGACACCGGACCGCTGCGGCAGATCGCCCAGCGCTGGCCCCCAGGAGAACCGAGATGATCCGCCTCACCGTCACCAGCGTCTTCGTCGACGACCAGCAGAAGGCCTTCGACTTCTACACGGGCGTGCTGGGCTTCCTGCCGAAGCACGACGTCCCGCTCGGCGGGAGCGACCGGTGGCTGACGGTCGTCTCGGCGGCGGCCCCGGACGGCGTCGAGCTGCTCCTCGAGCCCAGCGGCCACCCCGCCGTCGGCCCGTTCAAGGCGGCGCTGGTCGAGGACGGCATCCCGTTCGCCTCGTTCGGGGTCGACGACGTGCAGGCCGAGTACGAGCGGCTGGTCGCGGCCGGGGTGCACTTCGTGCAGCCGCCGACCGCGATGGGCCCGGTGACGACGGCGGTCTTCGACGACACCTGCGGCAACCTCGTCCAGCTGGCGGGCTGACCTGCCCGGCGCGGGCTGTCCCGCCCGGCGCTGGTCAGACGCCGACCGGCGCCGCGAGCGACTCGCGCAGCACGGCCGTCTCGCCCGTGACCCGGATCAGGTCGGCGACGAGCAGGGCGAGGCGGTCGAGGTCGGGCGTCGAGATCCGGTAGTAGCCGGCGATGACCTCGGTGCCCTCGGCGAACGGTCCGTCGGTGACGGAGACGTGGCCGCCGACGATCCGTACGACCATGGCGCGCGAGTGGTGCAGCTCAGCGTCGTCGTGGATCACGTGGCCCGCCTCGGCGCAGCGGCGCGCGAACACGGCGTGCGCCCGGTGGCCCGTGAGGCGGTCGGGGGCGTCGTCGGCGCTCAGGTTCGTCGGGTCGCCCTGCAGCGTGAGGATGTACTCGGTGGCGGTCATCTCGTCCTCCTGGTCGGTTTTCCCCATGACGCGCGCGACCCGCTGCGATCGACACCGTCCCACGGTGGTGTTTCGGTGGACCGATGAGGACTGCGGTGGTGACGGGCGGCGGGACAGGCATCGGTGCGGCGGTGGCGCGGCGGCTGGCGGCCGACGGGGACGACGTGGTGATCGTCGGGCGGCGGCGCGAGGTGCTGGAACGGACGGCGGCCGGCGCCATGCGGGTCGAGGTGGCCGACCTGCGGGAGCCGGACGAGGTCGAGGCGCTCGCGGACCGGCTCGGGGCGGTGGACGTGCTCGTGCTCAACGCGGGCGGGTCGCTGGAGGCGGACGGCCCGGGGCTGGCGTCGACGGCGCGGCTGTGGAGCGAGGAGTTCAGGCTCAACGTGCTCACCACGGTGCTGCTGGGCGAGGCGCTGCTGCCCGCGATGCCGAGGCCTGGCGGCCGGATCGTCGCCATGAGCTCGGTGGCCGCCCTGCGCGGGGCAGGCTCCTACGGCGCGGCCAAGGCGGCGATCAACTCCTGGGTCACGGGCACGGCCGCGGCGGTGGCGGCCGACGGGATCACCGTGAACGCGGTGGCGCCCGGGTTCGTGCCGGACACGGAGTTCTGGGGCGGCCGGCTCGACGACGCGGAGTACGCCCGGCGGCTCGCGCGCGTGCCGATGGGCCGACCGGGGACCGTCGAGGAGATCGCGGCTGCCGTCGCCTACCTCACGTCGCCGGACGCGGGCTGGACCACCGGGCAGGTGCTCGGCGTGCACGGTGGGGCGGTGCTGGCGCGGCTCTGACGCCGGCATATCGCTAGGGATTGTCAAAGATAGATCGACGATATATCGTTACGTCGTCCGGTCGAGATCGCGAGACCTCCCGGACCCGCGCCGAGCGACATCGCCCCGCGGCCCACATCGTCAAGGAGACACCCCATGCGACACCCCCACACCCACCCCGACGGCCGCTTCGCCGGCCCCGCGTTCGACACCACCGACCCGACCGCCCGCGGCGGTCGCAACCGCCGCCGCCGCGGCGACTTCCCCGACGCCCCCTACGAGGAGGGCTTCGACCCCCGGCGCGGCGGTCCCCGCGGCGCCTTCCCGCACGAGCACCACGAGCACCACGAGCACGAGCACCGCGGCGGCCGTGGCTTCGGCGGCCCCGGCTTCGGCCCCGGCGGGCCGCGCGGCTTCGGCCCCGGTGGCCGCGGCCCCGGCCGTCGGGCCGGTCGCGGCGACATCCGCGCCGCGATCCTGCTGCTCCTCGCCGAGGAGCCGATGCACGGCTACCAGCTGATCCAGCAGATCGGCGAGCGGTCGGGCGGCACGTGGCGGCCCAGCCCGGGCGCCATCTACCCGGCGCTCAACCTGCTCGAGGACGAGGGCCTCATCGCCATCACCTCCGAGTCCGGCCGCAAGATGGCCACGCTCACCGAGGCCGGCGGCACCTACGTCACGCAGAATGCCGAGCAGCTGGGCACCCCGTGGGAGGACGCCGCGAGCCGGCCGGCCTCGCCCGGTCGTGCCCTGCGCGGCGCCCTCGAGGCGCTCGGCGCGGCGGCCCACCAGGTCGCCCGCTCGGGCACGGACCAGCAGGCCACCCAGGCGCTCGAGGTCCTCGACCGCGCGCGCCGGGACCTGTACCTGATCCTGGCCGGCGACCCGACTCCGACCACGGAGCCCACCCCGGAGGACTGACCTCCGCATTCCGACGAGGCACCCCCGCGATCGCGGGGGTGCCTCGTCGCGTCGTCCTCACGACACCAGCGCGGCTGCCCCCGTCCGCAGCTCCGCGAGAGCCCACCCGAAGCCCACGACCGTCACCGCGGCGAGCGCGCCGAGAGCCGGGAGGGCCGCGAGCAGCGGGATCACCCCGACGGTGAGCGCGGCGCCCAGCAGTCGGGCGACCGGCCAGCGGGACCCGGTGGACCGCAGGAACACGGCGGTCCCGACGAGGTACGTGGCCACTCCACCGGCGAGCGCCGCGGCCCCGAACGTGCCGAACGCCTCGGACGACCCCACCTCCGCCATCGCCTCCTCGACCCCGAGGGCCGCGACGACCACGCCCGCGATCAGCACGTAGTGCAGGTAGGTGTACGCGAGGGTCCCGTACTCGGCGCGGGGGATGCCCTCGAGCCCGGCGAGGACGCGCTCGGCGACGTCGGAGGTCCGCAGGAAGTAGACCCACCACAGGACCAGGGCGAGCGCGATGCACAGCACGGCGCCGGCGATCACGGGAACGCCCACCGGCAGGCGCGAGGCGCCGACGCCGATCGCGACCACCGACTCGCCCAGCGCCAGGATGACGACCAGGCCGTAGCGCTCGGCCCAGTGCGCCGGGGAGTGCAGCCGCCAGTCGCCGCCCCAGCCGGTCAGGAGCGTCAGCCCCACGTCCCACACCAGGGCAACGAGCCAGATCCAGGTCTGCGCGGGCGGCCCGACCAGCGCGCCGACCACCAGCAGCACGAGGGACGGCAGCATCGCGACGACCTGGGTCAGCAGCACCTGCCGCTGCAGCGCCCGGTCGCCGGCGCCCGCGACCAGGTACAGCGAGGTGTGCACCAGCCGGACGACGGCGTACGCGACGACCAGCACGAGCGGTCCGTCGAGCCCGCCGGGCAGGTCGTCGAACGCCTCGGGCACGGCCAGGGTCGCGACGAAGATCGCGGCCATGGCGACCCCCATCCCCACGCGCAGGACACCCTGGTCGGCGGGCGACTGGTTGGCGAGCCAGCTGTACGAGGTCCACGTCCACCAGAGGAGCGCGAGCACGATCAGCGCCTGCAGCACGCCCAGCCCCGAGTGCGTCTCGGCCATGAGGTGACTGACCTGGGTGAACGCGTAGACGTACACGAGGTCGAAGAACAGCTCGAAGGTGGTGACGCGATGCCCCTCGTCGGAGGTGCGCAGGCCGAGGCGTCGGATCACGGGGACCACCCTGCCGGACGTCCCGGCCCGCGGGCGAGGGGTTCGGCTGCTCGGCTACGCGCCGGTGATCCGGTCGAGCACCGGCACCACGACGAGCATCCACCCAGCGGCGGCCAGCAGCGTGGTCACGACCGGGTAGGCGTGGGCCCACGAGATCGCCTCGGGCCAGCGCCGGCGCGCGTCCTTCGGCCGCCCGAGCATGGACCGGTCGCGCGTGACCGGCACGCCCAGCGGCTCCCAGAAGTCGCGCGGCATCGACGGTCGCAGGCGGACCCGGAGGCGGACACCCCCGGCGTGGTCGAGGACCAGGGCGTAGTCGACCGTCGAGCTGGTGGTGCCGGTGTACTCGAGCCGCAGCGTCACCACCCGCGCGATGTCCCCGACCGCCAGCCAGCCCGTGCGCAGGCCCCGCGACCGCCAGGAGATGCCGTCGCGGGCGACCGTGATGCGCTGGGCCGAGACCCGGGGCGCCCGGCCCGGCTTCACCAGCCGGGGCGGGTCGTCCGGCTTCTCCCCGACGACCATCGTCGCCAGCACGTCGCCGGCGATCGCGTACCAGGGCGGCCGGGGCGAGGAGTCCACGTCGACGGGCGCGACGGGCACGACCGGCCGCGGGGAGGCCAGGCTCGCGCGGGCCTCGTCGAGGAACGCGTCGACCTCGGCGATGTCGTAGCCCTCGCGCCACCGGGTCTGCTGGAGCTCGACCTCGTCGAGCCCGACGTTCCCCCCGGTCCGCAGGGCGACCGCCACCCGGTCGAGCAGGTCGTCGACCTCGTCCTGGTCGTACCCGGGCCGGAACTTCGTGGCGGCGAACCTCGCGTTGAGGACGTCGTCGGCGGAGAGCATGGGTCGATGGTTCCTCATGCGGGTGCCGCGACCGCGCACGTTCGCCCGATCGGCGGCTACAGCGGCATCGCGAACCGCGCGTGCACGCCCGGCGAGTACAGCACCGAGTCCGGCGGCCGGTCCACGACGCCCGGCAGCCCGCCGGCGGCGACCAGCCTGTCGTCGAGCGACACCAGCGACGCGCGCCGCAGTGGCCACGGCTCATGCTCGTTGGGCACGAACCGGGTCCGACCGCGCAGGACCGTGTGCATGCCCCAGCGCGCGGTGAGGAAGTCGGCGAGCGGGTCGTCGGCCACGACCTCCGAGGACGGGCGCACCACGAGGTGCGACGACGGCCGGGTCCCCGTGAGCCGTGTCGAGCGGTAGTCGACGACGTCGCCCGCGCGCTCGAGGGACATCCGCGCCCACTGGTACGGCACGTGCATCACGGTCCGGGCGCCGAGCACGGTGAGCACCCGCGACGCCTCGAGCGACCGAAACAGCACCCCCCGCCGGCCCTCGTCGTCGACCGTGTAGAGCCGCACGTTGATCTCGGGGAAGTCGCCGATGTACGGCAGCGCCGGCCCAGGGACGAGCGTGAACCGGGCCATCCGGAACGCGATCAGGCCGACCCACGACGAGCCGTCGTGCTCGTCGGGCCGCGTGCCCGGAGGCAGCAGCGGCGCGACGGCGTCGGCACCCACCCGCCAGTGCAGGAAGCTGACCCGCTGCCACTCCTGCGAGAGGATCACGCGCCCGACCAGCGGCGGCGCGACGGCCCGGATCGGATCCACCCGGCCACCGTAGGCGCGCCGCGCGCCGGGGTGCGGGCGGCGAGGTCGTGAGTTGGCGACGAAGTCGTCAGCTACAACTCACGACGTCGCCCGAAACTCACGACCGGGGGCGGGCCGCCGAGCTCGGTGGTTGCTGTCGAGCTCGGCGGTTGCAGCCACCGAGCTCGACGCGACGCACCGAGCTCGGCGCCACGCCCGCGCCGGCCCGGCGAGGGGTCAGCCTGCCGGGATCGTCGCCGTGTCGATGACGAAGCGGTACCGGACGTCGCTGTTCACCACGCGGTCGTAGGCCTTGTCGACGTCGTCGGCGGTGATGGTCTCGACGAGCGACCCGATCCCGTGCGACGCGCAGAAGTCGAGCATCTCCTGCGTCTCGCGGATGCCGCCGATGTTGGACCCGGACAGGTTCCGACGAGCGCCGGTGAGCGAGAACACGCGGAACGACTGCTTGTTCTCGGGCAGCCCGACGAAGACGAGCGAGCCCTCGAAGCGGAGCAGCGAGAGGTAGGCGTCGACGTCGATGTCCGCGCCGACCGTGCTGATGATCAGGTCGAACGACCGGCGCAGGTCGCGGAAGGTCTGCTTGTCGCTCGTCGCGTAGTAGTGGTCGGCGCCCAGCGTGAGGCCGTCGGCCTGCTTGGACAGCGACTGGCTGAGCACGGTGACCTCGGCGCCGAGCGCGTGCGCGAGCTGCACACCCATGTGCCCGAGCCCGCCCATGCCGACGATGGCGACCTTCGACCCCGGGCCGGCGCCCCAGTGCTTGAGCGGCGAGTACAGGGTGATGCCGGCACAGAGCAGGGGCGCGGCGACGTCGAGCGAGATCCCCTCCGGGATGCGCAGCGCATAGCTCTCGTCGACGACGATCTGCGTCGAGTAGCCGCCGTAGGTGGGCGTGCCGTCGTACGCCTTGGAGTTGTAGGTGCCGACGTTGCCGCGGAGGCAGAACTGCTCCTCGCCGGCCAGGCACATCTCGCACTCGCGGCAGGAGTCGACGAAGCAGCCGACGCCGGCGCGGTCGCCCACGGCGTGCTTGGTGACGGCCGACCCGACGGCCGAGATCACGCCGGCGATCTCGTGCCCGGGGACCATCGGGAAGATCGCCTTGCCCCACTCCTCGCGGGCCTGGTGGATGTCGGAGTGGCAGATGCCGGCGTAGGCGATGTCGATGAGGACGTCGTGCTCACCCAGCTCGCGGCGCTCGACGGTGCCGCGCTCGAAGGGGGCGCCGGCGGCGGGGGTGAGCAGGGCGGGGACGGTCAGGGACACAGGTGCTCCTCGAAGGACGAGACGGGGACGGGGACCATCATGCGCCAGCGGCGATCCACCCGCGTGTCATCGCCTGCACCGCGGACCCGTCCAGGTCCGCCAGCTTGACGCCGGCGAACGCGTTCGCGGTCGGCGACGTCTGCACGCGGACGGGCGGGTCCTCGTCCATGAGCAGCTCGACCAGCAGTGCGGCGACGTCGTCGGCCGACTGGGCGTTCGCGAAGGCGCCGGCGGTCCGCTCGAGGTACGCGGCGAGCAGCGCTCCGTAGACGTCGTCACCCTCCGACGGCCGCCCGACGTTGGCGACGAACTCGCTGGCCACGGCCCCGGGCTCGACGATGACGACGGACACCCCGACCGCGGCGGCCACCGGTGCGAGGCTCTCCAGGAACCCCTCGACGGCGAACTTCGCGGCGCAGTAGGCGTCGTTGAAGGGCTGGCCGACGACGCCCCCGACCGAGCTGATGGTCAGCAGCCGGCCGCCCGACGCGCGCAGGTGCGGCATGGCGGCCTGGGTGACCGCGACGACGCCGAAGAAGTTGAGCTCCATGTTCGCCCGGAACGCGTCCATGGTGAGCGTCTCGGCGGTGCCGACCTGGCCGCCGCCGGCGTTGTTGACCACCGCGTCGAGGGAGCCGTGCGTGGCGACGACGTCGGCGACCACCTGGCCGATCGCCGCATGGTCGGTCACGTCGAGCTGCCGGATGTCGAGCGGGAAGCCGCCCCCGCGCTCGCGGAGAGCGCCGGCTTTCGCGAGGTCCCGCATCGTCGCGACGGTGGTCCAGCCGGCGTCGGCGGCGGCGAGCGCGGTCTCCAGGCCGATGCCCGTGGAGGTGCCGGTGATCAGGACGGTGGGCATGAGGACCTCCGGGGACGACGAGGGCGGGCGGAACCATCTTCCGCCCGCCCCGTCGTGCGCGCTCAGGCGTCCTGGGCCAGACCCACCGTGTGACCGTCGATGTCCTGGAGGGTGGCGATCGTCCTGCCGCCGCCCACCTGCGTCGCGTCCTGGATCACCGTCGCGCCGGCGGCGACGAGCGCGTCGCGGGTGGCCGCAAGGTCGGCGACGTGCCAGTAGTAGACCGGCCCCGCGCTCACGTCGCCGTTCGGGTTGAGCCCGAAGTGCTGGCCGGCGACGTCGAACCCGACGTAGTACGGCGCGTCGTGGGCGGGCTCTACCCCCAGCAGCAGGGTGTAGAACGCCTTCGACGCGGCAAGGTCGGACACCGGGACCACCACGGTCTTGATGCCATCGGTCATGGTCGTGCTCCTTCTCGTCGTGGCCCCGCAGGGCCGCTCTCACGCTACTGACGGACGGGGTCGTCGCAACGTGACCGCGGGACCCGCCGGACGCCGACCGACGTACAGCAGGTGGCCGGCGGTGCTCAGCACGCCCGGGTCCGCCGCGAGCGCGACCAGCCGGTCGAGCAGCCGCAGGTACGCCGTCGGCTGCTCGACGCGCAGCGCCTCGACACCGTCCTCGACGCCGGTGAGGAACCCGTGGGTCGACGCCAGGAGCACGGTGTCGAGCCCGTGCGACTCGAAGAAGGGCGCCACGGCGGACGGCTCGACGCCGTAGACGTGCGTGAAGCGTCCGGGTACGGCGTTCTCGAAGGTCCCCTCGTCGAGCAGCCGGTCCAGGAGCGCGGGGTCCGCGAGCTGCCAGCGCTCGTCGGCCAGCGAGAGCAGCCGGCGCACCGAGACGTACCGCGGCATGAGCGCGACGGCGACGAGCCCGCCGGGACGGGTCACGCGCGCGAGCTCGGAGGCGGCCTGCGCGCGGTCGTCGGCGGACGTCAGGTGGTACATCGGACCGAGCGAGAGGACGGCGTCGAACGTCCCGTCGCCCCAGCGCGAGAGGTCGCGCGCGTCGATCTCGACCACCTCGCGGACGGTGCCGGCCGGCAGCGACGACTGCGCGATCGCCAGCAGCTCGGGGGACAGGTCGGCCAGCGTGACGTCCCAGCCGAGCTCGGCCAGCCACACGGAGTACGGACCCGTGCCTCCGCCCAGGTCGAGCGCGCGGCCCGGCGCTCCCAGGTGCGGCTCGAGGAGCCGGGTGGTCAGGACGCGCTCGAGCAGCCCCTCGTCGGAGAGCAGCCTGTCGCGCTCGTGCTGACTCTTCGAGGCGTAGTACGCCCGGACCGCCTCGACGTCCATCACGGCCGCGTCGCGAGCGCGAGCACGCCCCATCCGAGGTACGGCCGCCGGTAGGTGACGTACTGCAGGGGAGCCGTCGACAGCTCCTCGCGGAAGGCCGGCGCCAGCGGGTCGTCGGGGTGCTCGTCGAGGAACCGGCGCACGTTGAGCCACTGCGCGGCCACGTAGCGGTCCCAGCTGGCCTCGTCGGCGAGCACCATCTCGACCACGTCCCAGCCGGCGTCCTGCACCCGCGAGACCAGGCCGGGCAGCGTGTCGAAGTCGCCGATCAGCGCGCGGGCCTCCGCCGGCGTCCCGGAGCGCCAGAACGGCTCGCCGACCAGCGCGATCCCGCCCGGCTTCAGCGACCGTCCGAGCAGCGCCAGGGTGCCGACGACGCCGTCGCCGATCCAGGTAGCGCCGACGCAGGACGCCACGTCGACCGGCGTGGCGGAGGTGTAGTCGGACGCGTCGGCGAGCACCACGTCCACGTCGACGCCGAGCGCGACCGCCCTCGCACGCGCCGCCTCGACGAACGCCGGGTTGAGGTCCACGCCCGTGCCGACGGTGCCGTGGTCTCGCGCCCAGGTGCACAGCAGCTCGCCCTTGCCGCACGCGAGGTCGAGCACGGACGCGCCGGGTTCGAGGTGCAGCGCGCGGCCCAGGGTCGCCAGCTGCTCGTCGGTGTACGGGTCGAGGATCCGGTGGGAGCGTTCGCGGATCGCGTGGTACCGGAGTGCGTCGGTCATGCGCCGGACGCTACGACCGAGCAGCGGCCCGGGCGAGACCATTACTCGGATGACCGGGGCAAGTGCCAGAGTGGCGGGCATGGCTGCTGGCAGACGACTCGTCCCCGCGCTGGTCTACGCCGCGCTCGCGGCCGCGATCATCAGCTCGCTCGGACTGCTGCTCGTCCCCACGATCGCCGCGGCGTTCGGCGTCTCGGTCAGCACCGCGCAGTGGACGCTGACCATCAACCTGCTGGTCGGAGCCATCGCCACGCCGGTCCTCGGGCGGCTGAGCGACGGACCCCACAAGAAGCGGATCCTGCTGGTCACGCTCGGGGTGATCCTGGTGGGCTCGGTGCTGGCGGCGACGGCGCAGTCGTTCGGCGTGCTGCTCGTCGGGCGCGCGCTGCAGGGCCTCTCGTACGCGATCACCCCGATGACGATCGCGCTCGCGCGCCGCTACTCGCCGCCCGAGAAGGTCCAGGCGGGGATCGCGTCGCTGTCCGTCACGGTCGCCACGGGGATCGGCCTGGGCTACCCGCTGACCGGGATCATCGCCGACTCGTTCGACTGGCGCTGGGCGTTCTGGTTCGCGGCGGCGTTCGTCGTGTCGGCCGTCGTGGTCGTGCTGGTGACCGTGCCGGCCGGGCCCGACGACCGCGGGCTCCGGCAACCGTTCGACACGCTCGGGGCGGCCCTGCTCGGGGTAGGGCTCGCGGCGCTGCTGCTCGGGATCAGCGAGGGGCCGAACTGGGGCTGGGGCTCGGCCACGACGCTGGGAGTCCTGGCCGCCGCGATCGTCGTGCTCGCCGTCTGGGTCGGGCGCGAGCTCGCCACGGACCACCCCCTCATCCGGCTCGACCTGCTGCGCCGCCCGGACGTGCTGCTGGCCAACGCCACCGCGCTGAGCATCGGCATGTCGATGTACATCGGCGTCTCGGTCATCAGCCTCGTCGCGCAGGCGCCGACATCGACCGGGTACGGCGTCGGGCTGCCGCTGTTCTGGGCCGGGTTCGTCATGCTCCCGATCTCCGTCGGCAGCCAGCTGGCCAGCCGCGTCGCCCGTGCCCAGGCGCACCGCGTGAGCTTCACGATGCTGCTCCCGATCGGCGCCGCGTTCGTCACGCTCGCCAACGTGCTGCTGCTGGTCGCGCACGACCAGCTGTGGGAGCTGCTGGCGGGCATGCTGCTGATCGGGATCGGCATCGGCACCACCTACGCGGCCATGCCGGGCCTCATAGCCCGCGGGGTGGTCGCGCAGGAGCTGGGCAGCGCGGTCTCGTTCAACCAGGTGCTGCGGACCGTCGGCGGGTCGGTGGGTGCGGCCGTGGCCGGTGCCGTCATCGCCAGCCACCTGGGCCCGGACCTGCACCCGACCGCCGACGGGATCGAGCTGACCTTCGTGATCAGCTCGATCGCGTGCGCCCTCGTGTTCCTCGGGCTGGCCACGCACGCGGTGCTCTCCGTCCGGCGGGCGCGTCGCACGGCCGTGCACCTGGCGGACGTCGTCCACGAGATCCAGGAGCACGAGCCGCACGACGAGCCGTCGCCGGAGCGCGACGAGGTCTTCGACGCGCCCTGAGCGGCTCACATGTCGCGGTAGCGGACCGCCTTCGCCAGCGCCGCGCGCATGCCGTCGGCGTCGTACGGCTGCACGTAGGCCGCGGTGTCGCGCTGGGCGCGCCAGCCCTCGGCCAGCTCGCCGGCGTCGACCACGTCGAAGCCGAACTGGTCGATGAGCGCCGAGACCGTCGCCTTGGCGTCGGTGTCGTCGCCCGCGATCGAGAGCGCACGACGGTTCGGGGTCCCGGCCGGCACGCCCTGCGAGCCGAGGTCGCTGAACATGATGTTGTTGAACGCCTTGACCACGTGCGAGGCGGGCAGGTGGCTCTGCAGCAGCTCGGAGACGGTGGTCGACTCGTTGTCGAGGGCCTCGATCTGGCCGTCGCGCTGCGGGTAGTAGTTGTTGGTGTCGATGACGACCTTGCCGACGAGGGGCTGCACGGGGACGTCCGGGACGTTCTTGGTCGGGATGGTCACGACGACGATGTCGCCGGCGGACGCGGCCTCGGCCGGGGTGCCCGCCCGCGCCCGGTCGCCCAGCTGCTGGACGAGGTCGGTGAGGGTCTCCGGCCCGCGGGAGTTGCTGACGACGACGTCGTAGCCGTGGTCGATCGCGAGCTGGGCCAGGGTGCCGCCGATGTGTCCGGCGCCGATGAATCCGATGGTGGTCATGGGCAGCGCAACCTGTGCGTCGGCGTACCTGTTCCCGCGTAGCCTCGGCGAGTGACCCGTTCCACACCGCACCCGTGGCACGGCACGCCCGTTTCCGGTGCCCCGACCGTCGTCGTCGGCGTGATCCCGGCGCAGAAGCCGGTGGTGGTGCACCGGGCGGCGTCGCTGGCGCGGTCGATGGGCGCCGACCTGCTCTGCGTCTGGTCCGACCCCGCGCGCAGCTTCGTCGCCGAGGAGCCCGACGGCACGTTGGTCACCACGCCGCTGGACCCGGACCACGCCGACAGCACCGAGGGCGACGGCGTCGCGGAGACCGCCCTGGCGGCCGAGCTGGAGCGCAGCCTCGAGGGCGCGGACGTCGCCTGGCGGTTCGTCTACACGGTCGGCGAGGCGTCGCGCGCGCTGGCCCGGGTCGCCGCGGGGTCGGGTGCGGTCCTGCTCGTCATCGGGAGCCGCCGGCCCGGCCTGGGCGGCTGGATGAACCACCTCATCGGCGGCTCGACCGCCGGGCACCTCGCGCACACCCAGTCGCTGCCGGTCACGATCGTCCCCCAGAGCCCGGAGGAGCCTTCGTGACCCGACCGGCGCACCTCGACCCGCGCCTCGTCGCGGTCGTCGCGCTCGGCGGTGCCGTGGGGACGACGGCGCGCTGGGCGCTGACCCAGACCGTGGGCACGTCTGCGTCCGGGTGGCCGACCGCGACGTTCGTCGAGAACCTGCTCGGCTCGTTCCTGCTCGGCGCGCTGCTCGAGGCGCTGCTGCGCCGCGGGTCCGAGTCGCGACGAGGGCGCGTGGTCCGGCTCGGCGCCGGGACCGGCGTGCTCGGCGGGTTCACCACGTTCAGCAGCCTGGCCATCGAGATGGAGCGGCTGCTCGCCGCCGGCCAGGTCACCATGGGTCTGCTGTACGGGGTGCTCAGCGTCGTGCTCGGCCTGCTGGCCTGCATCGCCGGGATCGCGCTGGCCGCGCGCCACCACCGCTGGCGGCACGCCTCATGACCCTGCTGCTGATCGCGGTCCTCGGCGGGGTCGGTGCGGGGACCCGCTTCGTCGTCGACGGCTCGGTGCGCAGCCGGTGGACCCGCGTCTTCCCGCTGGCCACGCTGCTGATCAACGTGTCCGGCTCGTTCCTCATCGGCCTGCTCAACGGCGCGCACCTCTACCGCGGCCTCGGTCCGACGTGGCTGGCGGTCGCCGCGACGGGGTTCTGCGGCGGCTACACCACGTTCTCCACCGCGATGGTGGAGACGGTCCGCCTGATCCAGGCCGGCGAGCTGCGGCGGGCGACCGTGAACGCCGTGGGCTCTCTCGTCCTGTGCCTGGGGGCGGCGGCCCTCGGCGTCGCCATCATGGCGCTCTGACGCACGATCGTGCTATTCATGTCTCGTGAGCAAGGGTGAGGCGACGCGGCAGGCGGTGATCGACCAGGCGGTCGAGATCGCCGGGCGTCTCGGCGTCTCCGGGCTCACCATCGGCACCCTCGCCTCCGCGACCGACATGTCGAAGAGCGGTCTCTACGCCCACTTCCGCTCCAAGGAGGCGCTCCAGCTCGCCGTCCTGGCTGCCGCGCGCGAGCACTTCGTCGACCAGGTGATCCGGCCCGCCCTGGCCGCTCCCCGCGGCGAGCAGCGGGTGCGGGTGCTGTTCGAGCGCTGGCTGACCACGTCGTCGTCGGGCGCGGCCGGCTGCCTGTTCGTCTCGGCCGCGACCGAGTTCGACGACCAGCCCGGGCCCGTCCGGGACCAGCTGGTCCGCGACCACTGGGACCTGCAGGACACGCTCGCGCAGGTGTACCGCTCGGGCGCGAAGGACGGGGCGTTCCGCGACGACCTGGCCCCCGAGCAGTTCGCGCACGACATGCACGGGCTGCTGCTGGCCCACTTCCACGCGCACCGGCTGCTGCACGACCCGGCCTCCGAGTCCCGCACCCGGTTCGCCTTCGAGCGGCTGATGCAGTCGCTCCTGCGCACGGACTGATCCGCACCGAAGGAGTTCGCCATGACCCAGTCGTCGGCCGAAAAAAGCACGACCGTTCGTACGCAGTTGCCCCCGGTCCCGCCCCTCGTCCGCGCGTCGGTCGGTGCCCTCGACCGCGTGGCGCCCGAGCTCGTCGCGCGCGGCGCTCTGCGCCTGTGGTGCCGGCCCGCCCGCGCGAAGCACCGGCCGACGATCCCCGGCGGCGCCGCGTTCCGCGTCGGGCCGATCGTCGGACAGGCGTGGGGCACCGGCCCGACCGTCTACCTGGTGCACGGCTGGGGCGGCCACCGCGCGCAGCTGGCGCCGCTGGTCCAGCCCCTGGTCGACGCCGGCCTCCGGGTCGTGGCCTACGACTCCCCGGCGCAGGGCGACTCGGGCCCGGGGGCGCTGGGGCGTCGCCGGACCACCCTGCCCGAGATGATGGCCGCCCTCGACGCCGTGATCGCGTCGCACGGTCCGGCGCACGCGGTCGTCGGCCACTCGATGGGGGCAGCCGCGAGCGCGCTGGCGGTGCTGGACGGCACGGTCACCGACCGGCTGGTCCTGGTCACGCCCCTGGCCGACCCCAGCACCTACACCGTCGGCTTCGCGCACGCCCTCGGGTTCAGCGAGCAGACCCGGCACCGGTTCGTCGTCCGGATGGAGGCGCTCGCGGGGCGGCGGCTGGCCGACCTCGACATCCCGGTCCGCGCGGCGAACACGGCCGGCCCGCTGCCCGCGGCGCTCGTCCTCAGCGACCGGGACGACAAGGAGGCCGACCACGAGGACGGCGCCCGGATCGCCCGCGCGTGGCCCGGCGCGGAGCTGGTGGTCAGCGAGGGGCTGGGGCACCGGCGGATCCTGCGCGACGAGGAGACGATCAAGCGGATCGTGGCGCACGCGGCGAGCTAGGCGTCGTCGCTCTGCGTCAGAGCGCTCACGGGAACGGTGCACGCGTCGCCCCGCCACGCCTCGAGGCCCTCGCGCACCGCGAAGCCGGCGATGACGAGCGCCGCCACCGGGTCGGCCCAGGTCCAGCCGAGCGTGCTGCTGAGCACCAGGCCGACCAGCAGCACCGCCGAGAGGTACGCGCACAGCAGCGTCTGCTTCGAGTCCGCGACCGCCGACGACGAGCCGAGCTCGCGGCCCGTGCGGCGCTCGAACCAGGAGAACGCCGGCATGACGACCAGGCTGACGGCGGCGAGGACGATGCCCGCGGTCGAGTGCTCCGGGGTGGAGGCGCCCAGCAGCGTCCGCACGGCGTCGACGGAGACGAACAGCGCCAGACCGAAGAACGAGACCGCGATGAGCCGCAGGGCCGTGCGCTCGCGCACCTCCGGGTCCGGCGCGGTGAACTGCCAGGCGACGGCCATCGCGGACAGCACCTCGACCACCGAGTCGAGGCCGAAGGCGACCAGGGCGGACGACGACGCGGCGCGGCCCGCCCACAGGGCCACGACCGCCTCCACGACGTTGTACGTGATGGTCAGCCCGACGACCCACCGGATCCGTCGCTCCAGGATCGCCCGCCGGCTCACGAGCAGGTGCATGCGCCCGGCCCGCAGCAGGTGGGGTCGACGGCGACGACGAGCCGCAGCAGGTCGTCCAGCGCCGGCGCGAGGTGCGGGTCGGCCAGCCGGTACCAGGTGCGCCGCCCGTCGGGGATCGCCTCGACCAGGCCGCACCCGCGCAGGCAGGCGAGCTGGTTGGACATGACCTGCCGGGAGACACCGAGCGCGTCGGCCAGGTCGGACGGGCAGGCCGGTGCCTCGCGCAACGCGAGAACGACGCGGCTGCGCGTCTCGTCGGACAGTGCGTGACCGAGCCGGGCGAGCGCTGCCGTGTGCGTCAGGGTGACCGTCGCCATGGACCGACAGTACACGCAAACTTTTACTGTCTAGTTGCGTAATCATGCAATGATGGAGCGTGATCCGCGCCCTCGCCCACCCGGTGTACCGGCGGCTCTTCGCCGCGCAGGTCGTCGCGCTGGCGGGCACCGGCCTGGCAACCGTCGCCCTCGGCCTGCTGGCCTACGACCTCGCGGGCGCCGACGCGGGAGCGGTCCTCGGCACGGCCTTCGCGATCAAGATGCTCGCCTACGTGCTGGTCGCCCCGGTCGCCGCCGTCGTCGTGGCGCGGCTGCCGCGCCGGGCCGTGATGATCGGCTCGGACGTGCTGCGGCTCGTCGTCGCGCTCGCGCTGCCGTTCGTCGGCGAGGTGTGGCAGGTGTTCGTGCTGATCTTCGTGCTGCAGGCGGCGTCGGCGACGTTCACGCCGACCTTCCAGTCGGTGATCCCGCAGGTCCTCCCCGACGAGGACGACTACACCTCGGCGTTGTCGCTGTCCCGGTTGGCGTACGACCTCGAGGCGGTCCTCTCGCCCGTGCTCGCGGCCGCGCTGCTGCTCGTCGTGCCCGCGAACGCGCTGTTCGTCGGCACTGCCGCCGGGTTCGCGGGCTCCGCGCTGCTGGTGGGCTCCACCGTGCTTCCGCGGGGGACCGTGCCGACCTCGCCGACGCCGTTCCGCGTGCGGCTCCGGCGCGGCGCGGAGCTCCTCGTGCGGACGCCCGCGCTGCGACCGGTGCTCGCGCTGAACCTCGTCGTCGCGGCGGCGGGCGCGTTCGTGCTGGTGCAGACCGTGGTGATCGTGCGGAGCGTGTTCGGTCTGGGCGACGGGGCGGTCGCGTTGGTCCTCGCGGCCAACGGGCTCGGGTCGATGGCCGCGGCACTCTCGCTCCCGCGCGTGCTGCGCCTACTCCCCGAGCGGCCGGTCATGCTCGGCGGCGCGGTCGTGCTCTGCGTCGCGACGGCCGCTGTGCCGCTCGCGCTGCACGTCGGCGTCGTCGCGGTCTGCGTGCTGTGGGTGCTCGTCGGGGTCGGGTGGGCGTGCGTCGAGACCCCGGTCGGGCGCCTGATCCGACGCGAGGTGTCCGAGGACGACCTCCCCGCCGCGTTCGCCGCGCAGTTCTCGCTGTCGCACGCCTGCTGGTTGCTCACCTACCCGCTGGCCGGCTGGCTGGGTGCGGCCGGACTGCCCGCCGCCGCCCTCGTGCTCGCGGTCGTCGCGACGGTGGGCACGATCGTGGGCGCCGCGCTGTGGCGGACGCCGGCCAGGGTCGAGATCCTGCCATCATGACGACGATGTCCACGACGCGCCCCGACGCCGACCTCGACCACGCGGTCGACATCCTGCGCCTGCTCGCCGACCGCACGCGGCTCGCGGTCCTCGCGATGCTCGACGGCACCGAGATGTCCGTGAGCGCGATCGCCGAGGCGCTCGACCGGCCGACCCCCGCCGTCTCGCAGCATCTGGCCAAGCTCCGCGCGGGCCACCTGGTGACGGCCCGGCGCGCCGGCACGACGATCTACTACTCGCAGGCCAACGAGCACGTGTCCGCGCTGGTCACCAACGTGCTGCAGCACACCGAGCACACGCTGTACCCGGTGCCGCCGCACCACCGGTAGGTCAGAGGCGCTTCTCGACGAGGACGACGTCGCGCCACTGGTCCGCCAGGGGGCCGTATGTCATCCGGCCCAGCCGCTCGCGCGTGCCGACCACCCGGAACCCGGTCGCCGCGTGGACCGCCAGGCTGCCGGCGTTCTCGGGGAAGATCCCCGACTGCACGGTCCAGACGCCCTTCTCCCGCGCGTCGTCGAGCAGCGCCGTCAGGAGGACCCGGCCGATGCCGCGACCCTGCGCCACGGGGTCGACGTAGACCGAGTGCTCGATGACGCCGGCGTAGGCGCAGCGGTCGGAGACGGCCGAGGCGGCCGCCCAGCCGACGACCGTCCCGTCCTCGTCGAGCGCGACGAGCCGGTGGTCCGCCAACCGGCCCACGTCGAACGCCTCCCAGGTCGGCGGCGCGGACTCGAAGGTCGCGTGCCCGGTGGCGATCCCGGCGGCGTAGATCCGGTCGACGTCGGTCCAGTGCTCCGCGGTCATCGGGGCGATGCGCACCGCGCTCATGCGGCGGCGCCCGCGGCCAGGTGCACGCCGAGCTGGTGGGTGACGGCGTCGAGCGCGCCGGGGACCAGGGCGTAGTACGCCCAGACGCCGCGCTTGTCGCGGGTGATCAGGCCCGCGTCGACCAGCACCTTGAGGTGGTGGGAGACCGTCGGCTGGCTCAGTCCCACCGGCTCGGTGAGGTCGCAGACGCAGGCCTCGGCGCCGTCGTGCGCGGCGATCAGGGAGACCAGGCGCAGGCGCGTCGGGTCCGCCAGTGCCTTGAGCACCTGGGCCAGGCCGGCGGCAGCGGGCTCGCTGATCGCGTCGCGCGTCTGCGGCGTGCAGCAGGCGCGCGAGCTCGGGAGGACGGGGAGCAGATCGAGGGTCATGGCATCCATTCTGCCGCAGACATTGACAAGTGTCGATGTCTGGGACCATCGTACATATTGATGGTTGTCGATGGATGAGCGGAGAGAGACATGAACGACGTGCGTGAGCAGGTCCGGCAGCGGTACGCCCTGGCGGCGGTGCAGGTGGTCGACGAGGGGTGCTGCGGCGGGGGCTCGTGCGCCCCGGGGTCGGCCGAGGTCGACGAGAGGTTCGGCGCGGGGCTCTACGACGCGCAGGACGCGGTGACCCTCCCGGCGGAGGCGCTCGCGGCGTCGCTCGGGTGCGGCAACCCGCTCGCCGTCGCCGAGCTGCGGGCCGGTGAGCGCGTGCTCGACCTGGGCTCGGGCGGTGGCATCGACGTGCTGCTGTCCGCCCGGCGGGTCGGCCCGACCGGCTTCGCCTACGGCGTCGACATGACCGACGAGATGCTGGAGCTGGCCCGCGCGAACGCCGAGCGGGCCGGCGCGACGAACGTGGAGTTCCTCCGCGGGACCATCGAGGACCTGCCCCTGGGCGACGCCGCAGTCGACGTCGTCATCTCGAACTGCGTCGTCAACCTGTCCACCGACAAGCCCGCGGTCCTCGGCGAGGCCTTCCGCGTGCTGGTGCCGGGCGGTCGGCTCGGCATCTCGGACGTCGTCGCCGAGGACCACCTCACGCCGGAGCAGCGTGCCGAGCGCGGCTCGTTCGTCGGGTGCATCGCCGGTGCGCTGTCCCGCAGCGAGTACCTCGAGGGCCTGGCGGCGGCCGGGTTCGCCGATGCCGAGGTCACCTTCACCCACGAGGTCGCGGACGGCATGCACGGCGCGGTCGTCCGGGCCCGCAAGCCACTCGTCAGCTGACGGACCGGCGGACGGCCCACACCCCGGCGCCGACCAGCGCGACGACCGCCCCGCCGATCACGGACGCGACCGGCAGGGTCAGCGCCAGCACGACGCAGCCGGCCAGCCCGAGGACCGCCACCCACCGCGGCGGCCGCCTCTCGTCCGCCGTCATCCGCAGGGCGCTGGCGTTGGTCAGCGCGTAGTAGGTCAGCACGCCGAACGACGAGAACCCGATCGCCCCCCGCAGGTCGAGGGTGGCGACGAGGACGATCACGACGGCCGCGACCGCGAGCTCGGCCCGGTACGGGACACCGTGCCGGGGGTGCACCGCCGCCAGGAACGGCGGGAGCTCGCGGTCGCGCGCCATCGCCAGGGTCGTGCGGGACACCCCGAGGATCAGCGCGAGCAGGGCGCCGAGGGACGCGACGGCCGCGCCGACCTGCACGACCGGGCTCCACGCCGACATCGACCCCGCCTCGACCACGGCGCGCAGCGGGGCGGCTGCCGCCGCCAGCCCGTCGGCGCCGACGGCAAGCAGCGCGCTCACGCCGACGACGAGGTAGACGACCAGGACGACGCCGAGCGCGAGCGGGATGGCCCGGGGGATCGTGCGCTGCGGCTCGACCACCTCCTCGCCGAGCGTGGCGATGCGTGCGTACCCGGCGAACGCGAAGAACAGCAGGCCCGCGGACTGCAGGATGCCGCGCAGGTCGCCGCCGGGGAACGGGGCCAGGTTGTCGGGCGTGGCGGGGCCCCCGGCCAGCGAGGCCACGACGACGACCGCCAGGGTCGCCAGCGTGAGCACGACGATCACCCGCGTGACCAGGACGGACTTCTGCACGCCGCGGTAGTTGAGGGCGGTGAGCGCGACGACCGCGAGGATGCCGACCGGCCGCGCGTGCCCGGGCGCCGCGTAGGACGCGAAGGTCAGGGCCATCGCCGCACAGCTGGCCGTCTTGCCGACGACGAACGACCACCCCGCCTGGAACCCCCAGAACGGGCCGAGGCGGCGACGCGCGTAGACGTAGGTGCCGCCGGACTCGGGGTGCACCGCCGCGAGCCGGGCCGACGAGGTGGCGTTGCAGAACGCGACCACGGCCGCGAGCCCGAGCCCGATGAGCAGACCCGATCCCGCGGCCTGTGCCGCCGGGCCGAACGCCGCGAAGACCCCGGCGCCCAGCATCGCGCCGAGCCCGACGACGACCGCGTCGGCAACCCCGAGCCGTCGGACGAGCGCGGTCACGCGGGGACGGGTGTCACGCCCAGCTCGGCGAGGAGCACGAGGATCCGGCCGCGGATCTCGTCGCGGATCGGGCGCACGGACTCGATGCCCTGCCCGGCGGGGTCCTCGAGCACCCAGTCCTCGTACCGCTTGCCGGGGAAGTACGGGCACGCATCGCCGCAGCCCATGGTCACCACGACGTCGGAGGCCTGCACCGCCTCGGTGGTCAGCACCTTGGGCTGCTCGGCGCGGATGTCGATGCCGACCTCCGCCATGGCGTCCACGGCGACGGCGTTGACCTTGTCGGCGGGCATCGACCCGGCGGACCGGACCTCGACGGCGCCGCCCGACAGCGCGGTGAGGAACCCCGCGGCCATCTGGGACCGGCCGGCGTTGTGGACGCACACGAACAGGACGCTGGGCTTGGTCATGACTCTCCAGGGATGTCGAGGGACTCGAGCAGGGCACGGACGCGGGTGTCGATGTCGGCGCGGATCGCCGCGACGCCGTCGGGGGAGGCGAGGGCCGGGTCGCCGACGGCCCAGTCCTCGTAGCGGATCCCGGGGTAGACCGGGCAGACGTCGCCGCAGCCCATCGTCACGACGACGTCGGCGGCGCGGACGGCGTCGTCGGTCAGGGGCTTGGGGAAGCCGTCGGCCCCCAGCGCCTCCAGCTCCGGGCGGACGTGGGTGTGGATGAGTGCCGCGGGCCGCGACCCGGCCGAGCGGGCCAGGACCGACGGGCCCGCGTGGTGCTCGAGCAGGGCGGCGGCCAGCTGCGACCGTCCGGCGTTGGCGACGCAGACGAACAGCACGCGCGGGACGGTCGCCCCGCCCTCGATCCGTACCAGGTCGTCCAGGCGCTGGCGGGCGAACCGCTGCGTGAGCCCGACCAGCTGCGTCCGCAGGCCGCCGGTCCGCGCGAGGGCCGTCGCGGAGTCGCGGACGACGTCCCGGACGCGAGCCGGGTCGATCGTCGGGTACCGCGGCGCGAGGTCGGCGGCGACCTCGTCGAGACGGTGGTCGAGGTCGGGCAGCGCTTCGGCGGGCCGCGCGTCGACCGCGGTGAACGCCTCCAGCACCGCCCGCACGGCGTCGCGGTGCTCGGGCGCGATCCGGTACCAGACCCACGTCCCGCGCCGCTCGGACGTGACCAGCCCGACGTCCTTGAGCACCTTGAGGTGGTGCGAGACCGTCGGCTGCGACACGGCGGTGAGCTCGCTGATGTCGAGCACGCACGCCTCGCCGGTCGGGCTGGCGGCGATGAGCGACAGGGCGCGCAGGCGGAGCGGGTCGGCGAGGGCCTTCAGCGCGCGGGCGACGTCCTCGGCCGCCGGCGCACTCATGGCTGTCGTCGCGGTCACCTGCCTATATTGAATTACTTCGATGCAGCGGTCAAACCCCCACGGTCAGCGCCGCGGTGTACCCCTCGCCGGCGGACCCGCTCATCGACGCGATCTGGTGGATCCCGCCGTCGTCGCCGAACACCATGTCCGACGCGAGGCTCACCTGCGCGAGGTTCTGCACCGACTGCTCGTACCCGTCGGTGGCGTAGACGGCCGTGCACGTCTCCTTCGGCAGCGCGATCTGCGAGGTCGTGACGATGGGCCCGCTCGCGACGGCGTCGTCGATGCTGCCGTAGACCTCGAAGTGGATGTGCGGCCACCGGCCCGAGTAGCAGGCCGGGAAGATCGACGTGAACGTCGCCGTCCCGTCGGCGTCGACCGCCTGCACGCCGCGCAGGTAGTTCACGTCGGCCAGCCCGTCCCCGTACAGCGAGTAGGCGCCGGAGCGGTCGCAGTGCCAGATGTAGACCGCGGCGCCCGTCATCGCGTCGCCGGTCGTCGCGTCGCGCACGGTGAGCTGGACGGTCAGGGGAACACCCTCGGCGGTGACCTTCGACGAGCCGAAGCTGGACCGGATGTCGCTGCGCACGATCCCCGAGTCGTCCAGCACGTTCACGCCGTTCGACCCGTCGCCGGGGAACGGGCCGGCGGTCTCGTCGGGAACCTCGGACAGCGAGGTGGTCGGGCTGTCCCCGCACGCCGCCAGCAGCACCGCGGCGCTGACGCCGCCGAACAGCCCGAGCACCTGCCGACGGTCGATCAGCGTGCGCACGTCGTAGACCAGACCGCGGTCGTCCTCGTCGAGCTCGCGGCCGCGCGCGTCGAGCCAGCGTCGTGTCATGCACACCAGTCTCGGCGCGACCCCTGTGTGCACGCTGTGCTCAGGTGCCGGGCCGCATCTGCCGATCCGTCGATGAACCCCAGCGGCCGAAGGAGTGCAGTGCGCGGAGCATGGACCGGCGTCGTCGTGGCCGCGGCGTTGCTGCTGTCGGCGTGCCGGCCCCTCGACGTCGAGAGCCAGCCCGTCCGGTCCGAGGCGCCCTCCGTGGCCGCGCCCGTGGCGTCCCCGAGCGCGCCCGGGGTCGACGCCAACGTCGAGGCCCGGTGGGTCCAGGCCTACGACGCCGCGTACCACGCGATGGAGTACGTGCTCGAGCCCGAGGACCTGGCGTGGATCGCGCGCACGTGGGGCACGGCGGTGACCACGGAGTTCGGCCAGGGCGACGTCACGGCGGACCCGGCTCTCTTCGCGCCGTGGACCGACGAGTGGGGCTGGACGCCGATGCTCGACAACGACGTGGAGGTGGTGGGCGGCGACCCGGCCGCGGTCCGCGCCGGGCTCGAGGCGGCGGCGGCCCGGATCTTCATGGTCGACGCGGAGGGCGTGGAGCACCCGGCCTCGCAGCTCGAGGACCCCGCGGTCGAGGAGACGTTGATCGTGGCCTACGTCAGCGGGGTCGACGACGACGGCGCCGGCCTCGGCTACTCCATCGACACCCAGGGCGCCGGCTACCCCGAGGCGGCGCGCACCATGATGACGATCCTGGTCGAGGAGCTCGAGAGGGCCGGCGTCCACGGCGCCCGCCTGGTGCCGATCCCCGACGCCGCCTGACCGGTCCTCACGCCGGCGCGGGCGCGTCCTGCTCGTCGGTGTGCGCCACGTGCCGCAGCTCGTGCCAGATGAGCACGACGAAGATGGCGGACCCCACGAACGCGAACCAGAACGGCGCCGTCACGCCGTACCGCTGTGCGAGCACCCCACCGATCGCCGCGCCGACCACCAGCCCGCCGAACACCCCGACCAGGTTCACGCTGCCGACGCGCCCCTGCAGCTCCGTCGGCACCGCCCGCTGCCGGATGGTCACCGACGTGGTCCCCCACACGAACGCGTGCGCCCCGAAGACGAAGAAGACGAGCAGCGCGAACCAGGCCGTGGTCGTCAGCGCCAGCGCGAGGTGGGTGAGCGTCTCGACGATGAGCCCGATCCGCATGAGGTTCGCCAGGCTGACCCGTCGCGTGATCCACCCGTACGAGACGGTGCCGACGAGCCCACCGAGCGCCCCGACGGTCGTGATGAGCCCGAACCCGATCGCGCCGAGCCCGAGGTGCTCCCGCGCGTAGAGGACGAGCACGGACCACGCCGCTCCGAACGTCACGTTGAAGATCAGGATGGTCAGCACGAGCGTCCGCACCGCGGCGTGGTGCCGCACCCAGCGGACGCCCTCGGCGATGTCGTGGCGGATGTGGGTGTCGGGCCGCTCGCTGCGGTGCGGCGGGAGCGCGATCCGGGAGATCAGCACCGCTCCGGCGGCCACCAGGATCGCCTCGGCGGCGAACGGGAGCGCCTGTCCGGCGGCGAACAGGAACGCGCCGAGAGGCGGGCCCACCAGCTGGTTCACCGTGACGAACCCGGCCTGGATCCGGCTGTTGGCCAGGGCGAGGTCGTCGCGCTTGACCAGCATCGGGACCAGGGTGCTCGACGCGTTGTCCGCGAACGTCTCGGCCGTCCCCAGCAGGAACATCGCGATCAGCACCAGCAGGATCGACGCGACGTCGGTGGCCACGGCGACCGCCAGCAGCACCAGCACGACGGTCCGCAGCGAGTCGACCAGGATCACCAGCCGCCGCCGGTCCAGCCGGTCCGTCAGCGCCCCGGCCCACAGGCCGAACACCAGCGGCGGCAACCACTGCAGCAGCGCGGCCAGGGCGACCAGGAAGGCGTCGTCGGTCCGGCTCGCGACGAGCAGCGGCCCGGCGGCGATGACGATGCCGTCGCCGAGGTTCGAGCTCCACGACGAGGCCAGCAGCCACCGGAACCTGGTGCCCAGCCGCGGGGGGACGACGACGTCGACGATCTGACTCACAAGGCCGAGACGCTAGTCGCCCGGAGCGACCCGGCGACACCACAATGCAGCGCGGTGCACCTCGTCTTCGTGCAGACGCATCACACGCGGTCCCCGGCCGCGCTGCGGTACCAGTCGACGAAGGCTTCACCCGGGACGCCGGAGCATCGGCGGAAGGCGGACCGGCGCAGGGACAACGGACGCAGGTTGAGCCAGCTGGCCTTCGGCAGCCCGGGAACACCCTGCGGCACTCGCACGTGGTCGCGGCGCGCGCTGCGGTCCTGCGACGTGAACCGGGCGACCTCGTACGTGCCGCCGTCGACGGCCAGCACGAGCACGGGCCGGTCCTTGCCGCCTGACCCGTCCTCGAACGGCACCAGCGCGAACCAGACCTCGCCCGGCCGGGGGCGCCGTCCCCGCGGGCGGAGCAACCACCCGAGCGCGAGGACGGCCGCGACGGCGCCGACGATCGCCCACGGGTGGGTCGCGGGCAGCTGGGCGATCTCGTTCATCCGCGCAGCGTAGGGGCCATAGTGGTGCCCTCCCTGCAGATCCGAGCGAAGGAGCTCCCGTGGACTGGACCCTCGAAGTCGTCGTCGTGCCGGTGAGCGACCTCGCCGCCTCCATCGCGTTCTACCGCGACCAGGTCGGGTTCGACCTGGACCACGAGACGGTGAACGAGTTCATGCACGTCGCCCAGCTGACCCCGCGCGGCTCCGGCTGCTCGATCGTGATCGGCAACCTGCCCTCGCAGTCCGAGATGGCGCCGGGCTCGCTGAAGGGGCTCCAGCTCGTGGTCGCCGACGCCGCGGCCGCCCGCGCGGAGCTGATCTCCCGTGGGGTCGAGGCCTCGGAGATCACGGTCTTCGACGAGCGCGACGGCGGAACGTTCTTCGGGTTCAGCGACCCGGACGGCAACTCGTGGGCGGTGCAGCAGCTCAAGGTCCGCGGCGAGAAGCCGCTGATCCCGCTCGACGCGCGGGGCCGGTTCGGCGCCTAGGACTCCGAGGCGAACACCCGAGGCCGCGGCGTCTCCTCCCCGTAGCCCCGTCGTCGCGCCCGCAGTGCCCGTGCCAGGAGCGCCGGCCGCAGGAGCAGCAGCGGCGATCCCATGAGGTGGTAGACGCGGGCCATCGACGCCTGCGCGAGGACGTCGCCGTGCGCGCCCAGCCGGCCGAGCTCGCGCGTCCACCGGGAGAAGAGGGCGGAGAACCGGGGCACGCGGCCGCCCGCGGCGGGATAGCGCAGGTCCTCGCTGGTGGCGATCTGCCAGGGGAGGTCGACCAGGCGGGCGAACCGCCGGAGCAGGCGTCGCGTGTGCCACCGGCCACGAACGGCCTCCCGAAGCGCGAGCGCCTCGAGCGCCGCGATGGTCACGCCCTGGCCGTACACCGGGTTGAAGGCGCAGAGCGCGTCGCCGACGACCAGCAGGCGGTCCGGCCACCCGCGCACCCGGTCGTAGTGGTGCCGCAGGTTCCCGGTCTGCCGGTGCAGAGCGACCTCGGCGGACGGGTCGCCGACGAGGGAGGCCAGGGCCGGGTCGGGGAGCGAGGCGAGGGATCCGACGAATGCCGCGTGGTCCCGCCCGGGCCGACGGTCACCGGACCCGACCGCGCAGACGAGCCAACGGTCGCCCTCGACCGGCAGCGCGAGGCCGCCGGAGCGCTCGGGCGTCTGGAGCACCACGATCCCGTCGACGACGACGGTCCCCATCGGCACCTGCACCTCCGCCGTCGCGTATCCCACGCGCGCGTCGACCTGGGTGGTCCGCGCAGGTCGCACACCCAGCGCCTCCAGCCAGTGTGGGAGCCGCGAGGACCGACCCGACGCGTCCACCACGAGGTCGGCCGGGACCGGTTCGCCGTCCTCGGTGTCGACGAACCACCGCGGCCCGCCGGACGGACCCCGGCGCAGCCCCTTCACCACCGTGCCGTCCCGCACCTCGACGCCCGGCAGGCCGAGCACCCGGCGCCGCACCACGTGCTCGAACAGCGGCCGGGTCGCGGACACGATCCCGTACTGCTCCGCGCGCGGCGCCCACCCCGACTCGCCCAGCCAGGCCAGGTGCCCGGTGTCCAGCGGCACGGCACCGGACGCCCGCAGGTCGGCGTCGACCCCCGGCAGCAGCTCCTCGATCGCGAGCAGCCCGCGGTGCAGGAACACGTGCGGCTGCCGCCCCTGCGGGACGCCCTTGCGCGGCCCGGGGGCGTCGGGCAGCACGTCGCGCTCGAGCACGACGACCGTCCGGCCTGCGCCGGCGAGCGCCGCGGCGGCGAGCGTGCCGGCGAGGCTGCCGCCGACCACCACCACCCGACGGATCTCGTCCCGATCGCGCATGCCGCCTCCCCCCGGGGACCAGCATGGCGCGGGACGGGGGCGGTGGGCAGTGCCCTGCGGCGATTCGGGCCGCCGGGACGGGGGGCGCGGCGGTCCTCGCCGTCGTCGCACCGGCGTACGGTCAGCGGGTGAGGAACCGCGCGTGACCAGCACCGTCGTGATGAGGACGCTCAGCGGGCTGCATCGTGCGCTCGTGAAGGTGAGCCGTGGCAGGTTCGGCGGCGACCTGCTCGGGTTGCCGTCCCTGGAGCTCACGACCGTCGGTCGCCGCTCGGGCAAGGCTCGGGTCTCGATGCTGACGGCGCCGCTGCAGATCGGGCCGGCGCTCGTGGTCGTCGCGTCGGCCGGGGGCGACGACCGTCACCCCTCGTGGTTCCTCAACCTGCGCGACCACCCGCAGGTGCAGGTCGCGGTCTCGGGCGGCCGGCCGACGCCCATGCTGGCGAGGGTGGCGACGCCCACGGAGCGTGAGGAGCTCTGGCCCCGGGTCACCGCCGCGCTCGCGAACTACGCCGAGTACCAGGAGCGGACGTCGCGCGTGATCCCGCTCGTCTTCCTGGAGCCTGCCGCTCACCGGTGAGCGGCGGTGATCAGCCCAGCAGCGAGAGCAGCTGCCCGAACAGAGCCGACGCGCCCACGCCGATCAGGGTCCAGGCGATCATGCTGCCGCCCAGGTAGGCGGCGAAGCGCCCGTGCTCGCCGGCCGAACGTCCCCATCGCGGAGCCGGCGCCCAGCGCACGGTCTCGGACAGGTCGGCGACGCGACGCGACAGCGAGATCGGCGAGAGGGTGGGGGAGGCGGTGGCGGCGGACATGGCGTGCTCCTGGTGGGTGCTGGTTCGAGCGTCGGGATCGCCGACCTGACCATCGTCCCACCCCGGTGGGGTACCGGACCGGGCCGAAAGGCCCACAGGAGGCGCTGGCGTGAAAGGCGGAGCGGGGTACTGGGACGAGCAGGCGGCGACGTACGACCGCACGACCGCCTTCCTGGAGCCGCGGCTGTTCGCCCCGGCCCGTCGGTGGATCGCCGACCGCGTCTCGGGCAGCACGCTGGAGGTCGCTGTCGGCACGGGCGCGAACCTGCCCTACTACGCGGACCGTGCCACCGACCTGACGGTCACCGACGTCAGCCCCGCGATGCTCGCCGCGGCGTCGGACCGGGCGGGGTCGCTCGGCGTCCCGGTCCGCCTGCTCCGGTCCGACGCCGCCGACCTGGACCTGCCCGACGACTCGTTCGACACCGTCGTCTGCACCCTGGCGATGTGCTGCGTCCCCGACGAGCTCGCCGCGCTGCGCGAGCTGGCCCGGGTGCTGCGACCGGGCGGCCGGCTGCTGATGGCCGACCACGTCGAGTCGTCGGCACTCCTGGGCCGGGGGGTGCAGCGCGTGCTCGACCTGGTCACCCCGAAGCGGGCCGGGGAGCACCACCGCCGGCGCCCGTCGCTGCTGCTCGAGGACGCGGGTCTCGCGCTCGTCGAGAGCGCGGCGTCCCGCTGGCGGCTGGTCGAGCGGGTCTGGGCGACGACGGCGCCGCGCTGAGGGGTGCCGACGGTCGTCGGCACCCCTCGCCCGCGCAGGTCAGACCGTGCAGGTGGCCGACGGCGTCGTCGTGCTCCCGTTCTTGTAGAACGTGACGCCGAAGGTGTTGCCGGAGCCGTTCGGCTTCACGGTGCGGGTGGACCCGCTGCCGGTGACCGTGGCGTTCCAGCTGTTCTGGACGCTCTGGCCGCCGTTCAGGGTGAGCGTGACCGTCCAGGCGCTGCTGCGGCTGACCGAGTAGGTCACGTTGAACCGGTCGGACCACTCGTCGCCGCGGGTGACCGCGACGGTGCAGGAGCCCGTGCCGCCCGTCGGCGGAGGCGTCGTCGTGCCGCCGCCGCTCCCGGACGGCGCGACCGCGCGGCCGGTGTCGGGCGACACCACGCCCGGGCACAGGTTGCGCGACCGGAGGTCCTGCAGGATGCCCGGCAGCGCCGCGACCGTGTTGGCCGGCCAGTCGTGCATGAGGATGACCTGGCCGTTCTGCAGCGTGCTCGCCGCCTGCCGGATCGACGCGGCGCTGGCGTTGTTCCAGTCCTGCGAGTCGACGTCCCAGATGATCTCCCGCAGGCCGAGCGAGCTCTCGACGCTCTTGAGGGTCGCGTTGGTCTCGCCGTAGGGCGGCCGGAACAGGCGCGGTGCCGTGCCGACGGTCTGCTGGATGATCTGCTGCGTCCGCGAGAGCTGCGACTGGACGTCCGCCTGGCTCAGGTTGACCAGGTGGGGGTGGTCCCAGCTGTGGTTGCCGATGGCCAGCCCCGCGCTCTTGTAGGCCTGCAGGAGCTCCGGGTGCGCCTGCACGTACTGACCCTCGGGGAACGCCGTCGCGGTGGCGCCGTTGCTGGTCAGGACGTTGAGGAGGGTGGTGGTGTTGCCCGCTGTCGGGCCGTCGTCGAACGTGAGCCCGACGTACCCGGCCGAGCAGCTGCCCGTCCAGCCCCCGCTCGTCGGGGGAGGCGTCGTCGTGCCGCCGCCACTCGCCGTGCAGGTCGCCGACGGCGTCGCGGTGCTGCCGTTCTTGTAGAACGTGACCCCGAACGTGTTGCCGGAGCCGTTCGGGGTGACGGTCCGGGTGGAGCCGCTGCCGGTGACGTCGGCGTTCCAGCTGCTCTGCACGCTCTGGTTGCCGTTGAGGGCAAGGTTGACGGCCCAGGCGCTGCTGCCGCTGACGGCGTAGGTGACGTTGAACCGGTCGGACCACTCGTCGCCGCGGGTCGCCGTCACGGTGCAGCCGTTGCTGCCTCCGCCCGGGGGCGGGGTGGTCGTGCCGCCACCGCTGCCCTCGCTCACCGTGATGTTCGAGCTGCCGCTCGACTGGTACCCCTCGGTCGCCAGGATCATGTAGCTGTGCGTGCCGAGGTTCATGCCCTTGGACGCCCAGGCGTCGAAGAAGTTGCCGGTCGTGATCGTGCCGCCCGTCCGCTTCGCCTGGCGCACGGCCCAGTACTGGTAGAACGTCGCGGTGCCCTGGATCGACGGCTGGTTGACGCGCTGGGTGCGGTAGAGGTCGTACGTGCCGCCGTCGCTGGTGACCGTGCCCATCGCCGTCCCGGTGGGCCGGTAGGTGCCCCAGCTGTCGACGACGTAGTACTCGACCAGCGGGTTGGTGGTCCAGCCGTACAGCGCCAGGTAGGCGTTGCCCGACGGGTTGAACGTGCCGGAGTAGCTGACCGTCTTGCGCCCGCCGGTGCTCCAGCCCTTGCCGGCGACGAAGTTGCCGGTGTTGGACCACTGCGTGCTGTACTGCCCGGCCGCGCCCATGTCCATGGACACCGTGCCCGGGCTGTCGGTCCAGAACGAGTAGTAGAACCCGTTGTTGGTGCCGGTCGAGTTCGACGTCGTCGCGGCGGTGGCTGTGGTCGCGGCGGCGAGGGCTCCCGCGACGAGCGCGCCTGCGGCGAGGAAGCCGACCAGCGCGCGGAGGGACCGGCGGCGCACCGGTGCGCCCCGGGTCGTGGCGAAACTATCGGACATCGTGCACTCCTTTGTGCCGTCATGCGGATCGGAACGCCGGCGGCGCACGCCGAGCCGGTGCGCCGCTGGTGGGCGACCTCCAGGGCCGCATCAACGCGGCCGACATCGATATCGACAACGTTTTCGGGCAGTGTGCCCCGGTGGGCGGGGTTCGGGGAACACGGAGGTGGACGGCGAACCGTTTAGGTTCAGAAGGCTGCGGCGGGCCCGCGCGACTTCGAAAGTTTCACACCGCGCCTCGGATCGATTCGGTCGCGCCGGCGCGCCGACCCTCCGGCGTCCGCGACCCTGACCCGTCGAGCCGCGCGGTCCCGCGACCCGGGGGCAGCGATATGCCCTAGTCTCGGCCCATGCTCATCCTCGGCCTGATCCTCTTCGGGATGCTCATCGGCGCCCTCGCCCAGCTCATCCTCGGCAAGGGACGCAAGGGCATCGACTGGACCATGGCGATCATCGCGGGCCTCGTCGGCTCGTTCGTCGGCGGCCTGCTGGCCAGCCTCCTCGCCGGCGACGGTCTGGAGCTGCGGCCCAGCGGCATCATCGGCTCGATCGTCGGCGCGATCGTCATCACGGCGATCTGGCGCGGGACCCTGGCCCGCCCGAAGGCCTGACCCGCGGGTACTCAGCGGCCGGGCTGCACGAGGGCGCGTCGCGTCACCATCTGCTGGCCGATGATCAGCAGGGCGAAGCCCCAGATGGCATAGCGGTCGCTCGCGGCTGACGCTTGGACGAAGGACGACCCCTCGGAGCCGGCCATGCCCTTCAGGATCGCGTTCCAGTTGAGCGCTGCGATCAGGTTGCCGACGCCGATCGCGCAGAGCAGCCCGCCGACCGAGAGCCAGCGGTGCGCCCAGCGTCCCCAACGGTCCGTCGGCGTGACGCTCGCGATGTCGCTGTCGGCCTGCATGTCCTGACCTCCGCCTGGGATCCGCTCCGTGGGCTCGACGCTAGCGTCGAGCGCGGTCCCCGAGGGTGGAAACGGCCCCACGTCATCGAAGGGCTACGAGACAACCCCGGGTGAGTAGCGCGCCCAGAGCGGCCGCGACGTCGTCGGGCTTCTCCTGGAGCACCATGTGGCCGGCCCCCTCGACGAGCACCAGCCTGGCGCCCGGGATTGCCGACGCCGTCTCGCGCGCCATCTCGACGGGGATCAGCTGGTCGCCCAGCCCATGGACGACCGTGGCCGGGCAGGTGACCGTCGGCAGCAGGGGTCGCGAGTCGACCCGGTCGACGCAGGCCTGGAGCTGGCGGACGAACGCCTCGGGCCCGACCTCGTCCGCCAGGCGCCGCCAGACGGCGAGGAGCTCGCTGTCGTCCCGGTGGGCCGGGTCCACCAGCACCGGGAACGCCGCGTCGACCACGGCACGGTAGCGACCGTCCCGGGTGGCAGCGGCCTGCTTGCGGCGTCCGGCCGTCTCCTCGACGCTGTCCGGTCGGGCGGAGGTGCTGACGAGTCCGAGCGCGACGACCCGCTCCGGGGCTCGCCGGACCACCTCGAGCGCGACGTAGCCGCCCATGCTCACGCCGACCAGGGCGAAGCGGTCCGGGGCCGCATCGAGCAGCCTCTGGGCCATGCCGCCTGTCGAGTCGTCGCGCCGGGTGTCCGCGACCGTCACGGCGCCGTGCGCCCAGAGCGCGGGCACCAGGGAGTCGAACAGTCGCGCCGAGCACGCCAGGCCGGGGACGAGGACTGTCTGCATGCCCCGACCGTAGGCGCGGCCTCCGACACGCGACGGCCTACCGGTCGGCCGCGACCCGGCGTCACGCCGGGCGCCGTCGCTCAGTAGAAGACCCCGAGGTCGTCGACGATCACGAACACGCTCGTCGAGCGCGCGGTCACCGCGATCTGACCGTTCGCCGCGGTCCGCAGCGTCGCCAGGTTCGGCGAGTCCTCGCCCGCGACGAAGTTGACCGCGGAGGTCGAGGGCAGGGCGCCGTCGCCGCTCCACGCGATCAGGTGGCCGGGGCCGACGGACCCGGTCGCGGTCAGGTTCACCACGTGCGCGACCGCGGGCGGCAGGTCCGAGGCCGGGACGACGAGCGTCTGGCTGTCGGCCAGCCGACCCGGGCCGGTGCGGGTGTCGGCGACGCGTGAGGTGGTCGTCGGCGCGAACCGCAGACCGTCGGTGCGCACGCCGTCGTCGTACCAGCCCTGCAGGTCGACGATGAGGTGGACCGTGCCGTTGCTGCCGTTGCGGAACGCGATCCCCGGGGAGCCGAACTCGTCGTAGCTGACCGGGACGACGGCGTGGTTGGCGACCGTCTGGCCCGGCACGAAGTTGGCGTTCGAGACGACGGGCGCGTCCGTGTCCCCCGCCCACGCGATCAGGTGACCGGCCCGGGTCGGTTCGGTGATCGTCAGGTTCACGTCGACCGCCGTCACCTCGCCCCTGTTCGAGCCGGACACGTTCAGCGGAATCCAGAGCTCCTCGTACGGGGCGAGCGCCGGGGCGTCGGCGTCCGTCCGGGTGTCGAAGACCCGCCACGGGCCGGCCGGGTGGTACCCGCCACCCTGCTCGCCGCCGGCGTCGGAGTAGAAGCCCTGGACGTCGACGATCGCGTGCGTGGAGCCGACGGCGTTGTAGATCGCGATCCGGCCGTCCTGCCCCACGGGGACGACGACCTGGTTGGGTCGGCTCTGGCCACGCGCCAGGTTGACGGACGACGTGTCCGGGACGGGGTCGCCGGCCGGCCACACCCGCAGGTGCGTGGCTGCGGTCGGTTCGGTCCCGGTGACGTTGAGCAGCACGGCGCTCACGCCCGAGGAGGGGATGTCGCCGTGGGCCGCCGGGTCGAACGTGATGGTCTGCCCCGGGCCGATGGGGCCGGCGTGGCCCCCGACGCCCAGGCGTGTGTCGAGGACGCGCACGGGGTCGATGGGCACGAACTCGCCCTCGGCGCCGACGGGCACGTGCAGAGGACCGCTGGTCACGGGCAAGGACGGCTCGCTCGCCACCCCCGAGGTCACCGCTCGGACGCGGTACGTGTAGCTGGTGCCCTCCACCACGTTCGTGTCCGTCCACGGCATCGGCACGTCGTGCGCGACCTCGGTCTCGGCCCCTCCCGCGGTCGAGCGCAGCACGCGGTAGGCCGAGCTCCAGGTCGTCGTGGAGAGCTGGACGTCGCCGCGCCGTGGAGTCGCGGTCACGACGGGGACCGCGGGAGCCGCGACCGCGAACATCGTCACCCACGTGTACGACGCGCCCCAGGCCGACTGGTCGGGCGTGCGCAGGTATCCCTGGAAGTGGTGCGTGCCGTCGGACGGGATGCTGACGGCGACCTGGCAGCTGGCACCCGGCGCGAGCGTCGTGCCGGTGCAGCCGTCCTGCCCGATCGTCACGGGTGCCTCGTTCGGCTGCTGCCCGCCGGGCCGCTCCGTCGCGCCGTACGTCTGCGGCACGGAGCCCGTGTTCGTCACCGTGATCGAGCCCTGTGCCGTGTACCCGGCGACCGTGCCCGGCGCGGTGAACCCCGTGGTGGTGGTGTGCCGGAATGCGACGTCGGAGTTCCAGCGCAGCGATCCGCGGACGTTGGACAGGGTGCTGTCGCACTTGGTCAGGCTGTAGTCGACCGCGAGGCTCGTGAGCAGGCCGGCGCCGTCCCGGGTGAGGCCCACCACGTCGAACGTCCCCGTCGGGGTGCCACAGCCGCTGTGCTTGTAGGACAACGTCAGGCGCGCCAGGTCGTTGTTCGGGTAGGCGCCGATGGTGTAGCTCTGGCCCACCACCAGGTGCGGGGCGTTCGGCGGGGCCATGAGGGTCAGGTCCGCGCCGTCCCCCTCGACGCCGGCGAACACGAGCACGTGGTCCAGGGTCCCGGCGTCCCGCTGCACCTCGAAACGCCCGGGCGGCGTGAACACCGCGTTGCCGTGGTTGATCAGCCAGCCGCCCTGTCCCTGGAGCGTGAGCGCGGTGATCGGGGCGCTCGCCACCGCCGCTGCCGCCGTCACGGAGCCGGAGAGGAGCGCGACGACGCTCACGAGAGCGGTGAGCAGAGCAGCCGGATGCGGACGACGCACGAACACAACCCCTTGTCTCGGCCGCATGTGGGCGGCGACGCCCTCGAGGTCGGCGGGCGGCGCGACGCGCGACGGCGACATGATGACAGGTCGCTTCGCACCCGAGTGAGGGCAGCCCGACGATTAGCCCGAACGGGGGAACGCCGGGCTACCGTCCGCCGGCGAGCCTGGCCACCTGGGCGTCGAGGTACCGACGCTCCGCCACGTTCGTCGCCCGGCCCGCGGCCCGCCGGTAGTGCGCGAGCGCCAGGTCGTCCTCGCCCGCGAGCTCGTGGAGGTAGGCGCGGAGCTGGTCGACGCGCGGGAGCGTGTCGTCGACGCCGTCGAGGATCTCGAGCCCGGCGGCGGGGCCGTCGACCATCGACGCGGCGACCGCCCGGTTCAGGGTCACGACGGGGTTGCCCGTCATCCGGTCGAGCAGCTCGTACAGCGCCAGGATCTGCGACCAGTCGGTGGCGTCGGCGCTGGTCGCGCGGTCGTGGATCGCGGCGATCGCCGCCTGCAGCTGGTACTCGCCGACCGCGCCGCGGCCGAATGCCCGGTCGAGCAGCGCGGTCCCCTCGACGATCCGGCGACGGTCCCAACGGCTCCGGTCCTGGTCGGCCAGCGGCACCGGGTCGCCGTTCGCGTCGATCCGGGCCGGCCGGCGGGCGTCCGTGAGCAGCATCAGCGCGAGCAGCCCGGCGACCTCGGGCTCGTCCTCCGTCGCGTGCACCAGCCGCGCGATCCGGATCGCCTCGTCGGACAGGTCGACGCGCGTGAGGTCCTCGCCCGAGCTGCCCGTGTACCCCTCGTTGAACATCAGGTAGAGCACGCGGAGCACGCTGCGCAGCCGCGCCGGGTGCTCGTCGGCCGTCGGCATCGAGAACCGCTCGCCCGCGACCCGCTGCTTGGCGCGGCTGATGCGCTGCGCCATGGTCGCCTCGCCGACGAGGAACGCGCGCGCGATCTCCGCGGTGGTCAGCCCGCCGACGGCGCGCAGGGTGAGTGCGATCGCGGACGTCGGCGTCAGCACCGGGTGGCAGCACAGGAACAGCACGGTGAGCGTGTCGTCCTCGTGGGTCGCCTCGCCGACGTCGGGCTCGGCGGCGACGCGCAGCTCGCGGTCTCGTCGCGACACGTCGCTGCGCCACTGGTCGACCATCCGGCGCGACGCCGTCTGCAGCAGCCAGCCCCGCGGGCGCTCCGGGATGCCGTCCGTCGGCCAGTGCGTCGCGGCCGCGAGCAGCGCCTCCTGCACGGCGTCCTCCGCGGCGTCGAAGTCGCCCCACCGACGCGCGAGCGTGCCGACGACCTGCGGCGCGAGCTCGCGCAGCAGGTCCTCGACCCCGCCCGGGACGTTCAGCGCGCGTCGCTCGCCGTCTCGAGGAACGCGTTCATCTCCTCGACGTCGGACGGTCCGTCCTCCATGATCCGGCGCACCTGGATCGGCTGCTGCGTCGGGACGCCGCCGCGACCGGGGACCGCGGACACGAGCGCGGCGATCTCCAGCGCGCGCGCCTCGGTCTCGGTCTCGACGATCTGGTAGCCCGCGACCCACTCCTTGAACTCCTGGAACGGGCCGTCGGTGACCACCGTGGTGGCCCCGTCGGAGCGGACGACCTTGGCCAGGTCGGGTCCGGTGAGGATCTCGCCGCCGACGAGCTCGCCGTTGGCGATCAGCTCGCGGTTCAGCCGGCCGTAGTAGTTCAGGTGCTCGGCGACCTCGTCGTCGGTCCACTCCGACATGGGGGCGTCGTCCGGGCCGCTCTGGAAGTCCACGATCAGCACGTACCTAGCCATGTTGCTCCTCCTTCGTCGTGCCCAGGTTGGCACCATCACTCGTCGGACGGAGCCGACCGCCGTTCCTCTACATGGTCCACAGGAGTAGTTTCCGCGCATGGACCCGTCGTCCTCCACCCGGATGCCCGGCCGCCTCGTGCCCGCGAGCGGCGGCCACGTGCCCGTGCGCGTGCGGGGATTCCTGGAGGACGCCACGCCCGGCCGCGCCGGGCGCTCCGAGCGGGGGTTCGCCGTGGTGCTGGCCCGTTCCGAGCACGACGTGGTCAAGGTCCTCGACGGTGGCACGGTCCTCGGGTTCCTGCCGCCCACCTGGTCGCAGACGATGGACTTCGAGCTGTGGTCGTGCGAGCAGGCCGGGGAGCCCGCGCTGGCCCGGGCGATCCTCGAAGGGGTCCCGGGCGAGCGCGACCTGTTCGTCATGCTCGACTGGCGTCGGCCGCGCGCCTGAGGGCCGACTGCCCGGATCGGAGCGCGATGCTCGGACGCCTGCACCACCTGGTCGTCGACTGTCCCGACCCGGACCTCCTCGCGCAGTTCTACGCAACCCTGCTCGGGCAGCGGATCACGTACCGCTCGCCGGACTTCGTCGTCGTCGCGCCGGCTCCGGACACGTCCGGCCTCGCGTTCCAGCGCGCGCCCGACCACGAGCCGCCCGACTGGCCCGACCCGCACCGGCCGCAGCAGATGCACCTCGACGTGATGGTCGAGGACCTCGACGCCGGGGAGGTCGCCGTCCTCGCGCTCGGCGCGCGGCGGCTCGCGGCGGGCGACCACGTGTACGCCGACCCGGCCGGGCACCCGTTCTGCCTGATCCGCCGTCCGCCGTGGGCGCCGCCGCTGGACCTCTCGTAGGGTCGGACAGCATGGCACTCCAGCTGGTCCAGGTGAACATCAAGGCTCGGGACGACGCGGCGGTCGGCCGGTTCTGGGCGGACGCTCTCGGCTGGGGGGTGTCCAGCGAGGGACCCGGCGTGACCAACGTGGAACCGGTCGGGTTCGCGTGGCCGGACCCCGTGGCGGTGTGCGTCGACGTCGTCACGGTCCCGGACCTGGAGACGGTGCGGTACCGCGCGCACCTCGACCTCGCCACCACGTCCGCCGCCCACCACGCCGAGCTGGTCGCGCGCCTGCAGGAGCTCGGGGCGACGCCGGCCGGTGAGGGCGACGGGGACGTGCCGTGGACCGTCCTCGCGGATCCGGAGGGCAACGTGTTCCGCGTGCTCGAACCCCGCCCGGTCGACCAGGACACCGGGCCGATCGCCGCGGTGGTGGTCCACTGCGCGGACCCGCGGGCCCTGGCCACGTTCTGGGGCGAGGCGACGGGCTGGACCCTGCACGACGTGACCGACGACCGCGCGAGGCTGCGATCGGCCGCGGGGGTCGGCCCGTACCTGGAGCTCGCCCGCACCCCCGACGTGGCGACCGTGCGCCACCGTGTGCACCTCGACCTGCTGCCGTACCCCGGTGACGATCAGGCGGCAGAGGTCGCCCGGCTGCGGTCCCTCGGCGCCACGGACGCCGACGTCGGCCAGGGCGACGCGCCGTGGAAGGTTCTCGCCGACCCGGAGGGCAACGAGTTCTGCGTCCTGCACCCACGCTGACGCAGGGATGTCGGAGGGCGTTCCTACCGTGGGCGCATGAGCATCCGACCGTTCCGCGTCGACGTGCCGCAACCGGTTCTCGACGACCTGCGCGACCGCCTGTCGCGCACCCGCTTCCTCGACGACTCGCCCCGCCGGCCGGAGTCGGGAATGACCGCGTCGTACCTGAGGGACCTCGTCTCGTCGTGGCAGACGTTCGACTGGCGCGCGCGGGAGGCCTGGTTGAACGAGCACCCGCAGTTCCTCGCCGACGTCGACGGCACCACGCTGCACGTCGCGCACCTGCGGTCGTCGGCCCCGGAGGCGCCCGCGCTCCTGGTGATGCACGGCTGGCCGCACACGTTCGCGCTGCAGCTCGACTTCGCCGACCTGCTGCCCGACCTCGACGTGGTGGTGGTGAGCCTGCCCGGGTTCGCGTTCTCGCCCCCGCTCGACGGGCCGATCACCGAGCAGCGGCTGGCCGACCTGGTGCACGCGCTCATGACCGACGTGCTCGGCTACTCCCGCTACCTCACCTACGGCGAGGACCTCACCGCGAACGTGAGCGACCTCGTCGCCGCGACGCACCCCGAGGCCGTGGCCGGCATCGTCGTCACGCACGCGCACTTCCTCTCGCAGGAGGAGCAGCAGGCGTCGACCGACCCGACCGAGCGTGCGTTCTACGACCGCATGTCGGCCGGCTGGTACCAGCAGGCCGGCTACGCCCACCTCCAGGGCACCCGGCCCGACACGGTCGGCGCGGCCCTCAACGACTCCCCGGCCGGCCTGCTCGCGTGGATCACCGAGAAGCTGGTCGAGTGGAGCGACACCCCGGCCGGCGACCCGACCGCCGTCGAGAGGCGCATCTCACGCGACCGCATCCTCACGGAGGCCACGCTGTACTGGGCCACGCAGAGCATCGCCACCTCGTTCCGGCCGTACTTCGACGGCGCGGACGCCGTGATCACCCCGGTCGAGGTGCCGGCCGCCGTCTTCGTCCAGCAGCACGAGCACGACAACCCGGAGTCGGTGGCGCGGGGGTTCTACCGGGATCTGCGGGTGTTCGAGCGGCTGCCCGAGGGCGGTCACTTCGCCGTCGCCGAGGTGCCGGAGGCGATGGCGGAGCGAGTGCGCCGGTTCGTCGGGGAGGTGCGCGCGTCGGGGTGATCTGCCTCACCTTCCTGCCGATGCGGCGCGTTCAGGTCTCACCATGAACGGCAAGCGGCCCGACGCCCCGCTGGCCGCCACCCTCGTGGGAGGTGTGCCATGGCCCAGGACGACACGGCGCTGCACTGCGGTGAGTGCCGGACCCGCTACCCCGTCGGTCGACTCGCTCGCGAGTGCGAGCTGACGCACGGCGTCCGGCTGGTCTACGACAACTCGAGCTTCTGGATGGGCGCCGGCGACACCGGTCCGCGCTACTCCGAGGCGCGCGGCTGACCTAGCTCCCGGCCTGGCGCAGCCACTCGTCCGTCTCGGGGTCCGCCATGAGCTCCCGGACCTCCTGCGCGCAGCGGCACCCGACGGCGATCTTGGCTGCCCACTCCAGCGCCTCGTCGCGTGTCGACACCTCGACGACCGCGAACCCGCCGATGACCTCCTTGGTCTCCGGGTAGGGGCCGTCGGTGACCAGGCCGTCCGTCCCCACGACGCTCGCCCTCTGCCGCTCCAGCCCGCCGCCGAACACCCACACGCCTGCCTTCATGGCCTCGAAGACCACCTCGTGCGAGGCCTTGCCGACGTCGGGCCAGTCCTCGTCGGGGATGTGGTCCATCGCGCCGTCGTTGAACGAGATCAGGTACTGCCTCATCGCACGACTCCCTAGTCCAGCGGCCGCGGGCGGCGGCCCCTTACGGCTTCTACGAACGACTCACCTCGGATCCGACGCTATGCCAGGATCTGCCGTGGAACTCGGCCGTTCGAGGGGGTGCACGGTGGACCAGCGCCGCGGGGGTACTCCCAGCGCGCTCGCGCTCGTCGTCCTCGTCGTCGCGTTGCTGTCCGCGTGCACGGCCGGCCTCGAGCCCGCACCGACGGCGCCCGCCGTGCCACGCCCGCCCGTCGCGAGCTCTGCACCGGCAACCCCTGCCCCCGTCGCAGCGGGCGAGCTGACGTGCGTGGCACCCGACGAGCAGGTGCTCGGGTGGCTGCACGGCAGGGTGCGCGACAGCCTGCCCGCGTCCGATGCCGTGATGGTGGAGGTCGGACCCGGTGACAGCCCGAGCGAGACATGGTGGGTCGTCGCGGCGAGGTCGTACTCGGACGCGTGGGGCCAGAGCGGTGAGTACAACCCCGTCACCTTCCTGACGACGGCGGCCGACGACTCGGGGGCCGGTCGCTGGATCGCCGTGGGCCGTGCGCTCGGCGCCTCCAAGGGCTCCACCGACTGGAGTGACGTCTCCTGGACCGGCGACAGGCTCGCGCGTGGTCAGCAGGCCCAGGCGCTGGCGCTGTCCTGCCTCGACGGATCGAGCTGACGAAGCGCCGACTGGAGGAAACGGGGTCCGGTCGGGGGGAGACTGGGCGACAGCAACCTTTCTGCGTCGACGAGGAGTCCACCGTGCCCGAGGGAACTGTCCGATGGTTCGACGCCGAGCGGGGGTTCGGCTTCCTCTTCCTCGGGGAGGGGACCGAGGACCTGTTCGTGCACGCGTCCGAGATCGTCGGCGACGACGGGACGAGGCTGCTCCGAGAAGGGCAGCTCGTCGAGTTCGAGCTGGGCGAGGGCGACCGCGGCCCGCAGGCCCGCCGCGTCCGGGTCACGGGCGACCACGCCCCCGACGCACCCCTGGGCGTGCTCGGCACGGTCTCCTGGTACGAGCCGGGCAAGGGCTACGGCTTCATCACGCCCGACGGCGGCGGTGCGGAGATCTTCGTGCACAGCTCGGCCATCGTCGGCGGCGGCGTGATCTCGGACGGGCAGCGGGTGGCGTTCCTCGTCGTCGATGGGGAGAAGGGGCCGCAGGCGGACCACCTGCTCCCGCTCGGGCCCGACGCTCTCGGTCGACCCCGGGCGGCCGACGGCGCGGACGGCACCGTGTCCTGGTACGACGGCGAGAAGGGCTTCGGGTTCGTCACACCCGACTCGGGCGCCGAGGACCTCTTCGTTCACGTCCGGGCCCTGCCCGGCGGGGTCTCGGAGCTGTCCGAGGGCGATCGCGTGACCTACGACGTCGGCACCAGCGAGAAGGGACTCCAGGCGCGCAACATCCGGCTCGTTCGTGGTGCGCCTGCGGCGTCGGGCCGCGGTCGGTCGGGCCCCCCGAGCGAGTACGGCGACTCCGTGCGCGGCGGCGAGGGCGTGGTCGCGCGGTACGACACGGAGCGCGGGTTCGGCTTCATCACGCCGGATGCCGGGGGTGCGGACCTGTTCGTGCACGTGTCGGTCGTTCGGGGCGCCGACGGGCTGCAGGAGGGCGACCGGGTCCGGTACAAGGTGCGCCAGAGTGATCGGGGACCGCAGGCCGACAGCGTCGAGCTGGTGTGAGCCGAGAGACGCGGAGGCGGCGACAAGCGCCCATCCGCTGCCGTCACCTGGCCGCCTCGCCGATGACCGCCGCCAGCCGGGAGACCGCCTCGTCCACCCGCGCGTCGACCAGGTTCCCGTACCCGAGGACGAGCGCCGGGGCGGTCGGATCCCCGAGGCGATAGCGGCCGGCCGGCACCACGCGCACGTCGTGCCGGGCGGCCCGCCGGGCCACCAGGTCCTCGTCGACACCGGCCGGCAGCCCGAGCACGACGTGCAGCCCTGCGGCCAGCCCCGACACGGGCAGGCCGGGCAACCGACGGTCGAGAGCCGCCATCAGTGCCGCCCGGCGTCGTCGGTAGCGGGCCCGGGCCGCGCGCAGGTGCCGGTCGTAGCCACCCTCGTCGAGCAGCGCCGCGCAGGCGAGCTGGTGCAGCGACGGCGGCGCGAACGCCTCGACGTCCAGCCCTGCCCGTGCGGCGGGGACGTCGTCGGGCGGGACGAACCAGCCGATGCCGAACCCGCTCGCCAGCGTCTTGCTGAGCGAGCCCACCAGGGCGACGCGGTCCGGCGCGAGGGCGCGCAGCGCGGCCACCGGCCGGCGGTCGTACCGGAACTCGGCGTCGTAGTCGTCCTCGACGATCACGCCGTCGACCGAGCGTGCCCACCGCACGAGTGCCTCGCGTCGCGCAGGTCCGAGCGCGGCGCCGACCGGGAACTGGTGCGCCGGCGTCACGAGCGCCACCCGTGCGCCGGTGCGCCCGGCCGCGGCCACCAGCGCGCCGGTGTCCACCCCGTCCTCGTCGACGGGAACCGGAACGGGCCGCAGCCCGGCGGCTGCGGCGACGTCGCGCAGCCGTGGCCAGCTCGGGTCCTCCACGAGCACCGTCTCGTGCCCCGCGGCCCGCAGCGACCGTGCGAGGCGTGCCATGCCGTCTGCTGCACCGTGGGTGACGACGACATGGTCCGCCTCGACGAGGACCGCGCGCGTCGCGGCGAGCCGGTCGGCGAGCACCTGGCGCAGAGCGGGCACACCGCGAGGGTCCGGCGCGGCGAGGTCGCCCGGTGTCGCGGACGCGACGGCCGAGCGGACGGCCCTGACCCACGCCGCGAGGGGCAGGTGCCGCAGGTCGGGCACACCGGGTCCGAGGTCGAACATGGGCCGGGGCTGGACTGCGAGGCCGGAGACGTCGGTGGGCGCCGCCGTCTGCGTCGGCCAGGACGTGGAGGCCACGCGCGTGCCGGCACCGGTGCGCGCGTCCAGCACACCCTCCGCCACCAGGCCGCCGTACGCCTGCGTGACCACCCAGCGCGACACGCCCAGGTCGCGGGCCAGCGCCCGGCTGGGCGGCACCGGGTCACCGGGGCGGAGCCGTCCCTCGCGGATGGCGGTGCGCAGCGCCCGCTCGAGGGCGACGTGCGCCGGCCGGTCGTCCTCGAGGGTCACGAGCGCGTCGCCGGCCCAGCGATTGGTCTGGTCGTGTTCCACAGGAATGGACCGTACTCCCGGTCCGCTACGTGCCTACCGTCGAGTGCAACACCCCAGCTCTGACGACGGAGGACACTCATGCAGCACCGCACCCTCGGCTCCGGCCCAACCGCCACGGACGTGAGCGTCCTGTGCCTGGGCACCATGAACTTCGGCACGCACACACCGCGCGAGACGGCCTTCGAGGTCCTCGACCGGTTCGTCGACGCCGGCGGCACGTTCCTCGACACCGCGAACAACTACAACGCCTGGGACGCCGGCGGCCAGGGGCACGAGAGCGAGGACGTGATCGGCGCCTGGCTGGCGTCGCGCGGGCTGCGCGACCGCGTGCGCATCGCGACGAAGTGCGGCGCGGGCAAGAAGGACCCGGCCCTGCCGCTGTCCAACACCCCTCCGACGAACTACCAGGGCCTGGGCGCCGAGACGATCCGCCACGAGGCCGCCACGAGCCTGCGCCACCTCGGCGTCGACCGGATCGACGTCTACTACGGGCACGTGGACGACCGCGACACCGCCCTCGAGGAGACGGTCGGCGCCTTCGGCAAGCTCGTGGCCGACGGAGTGGTCGGCGTGCCGGGCATCTCCAACGTCACGACGTGGCGCGTCGTCGAGGCGCGCGAGACCGCTGCCCGCCTCGGCGTCGAGCCGTACGGCGTCGTCCAGCAGCAGGGCGGTGTCGCGTACCCCGGCCCGACCCCGTTCCGCTCCAACTGGGTGTCGGGGGAGCTCCTCGACTACGCCGCGTCCACGGGTGTCGACGGGCGCCCGCCGCTCGCCGTGACCGTGTACTCGCCGCTGCACCAGGGTGCCTACACGCGCGCGGAGAAGCCGCTGTTCGGCGGCGCCGACCACCCGAGCAGCCGTCGTCGGATCGAGGTGCTGCGCGAGGTCGCGCGAGAGCTCGGCGCCACGCCGAACCAGGTCGCCCTGGCCTGGATGCTCGGGGGGCCGACACCGGTCATCCCGATCGTGGGGGCCAGCTCCGTCGCGCAGCTCGACGAGACGCTGGGCGCGCTCGACCTCGACCTCGACGACGAGCTCCGCACGCGGCTCGACGAGGCCTGAGACCCGGCTCAGCGGACCGGCGCCGCCGGCTGCGGTGGGGTCCAGCCCATCGCGGCGTCGGAGCGGCGGAGGATCGCGCTGGTCGGGGTGAGGCGCATGAGCCCGTTGCGGACGCTCTGCCGCCAGCCGCCCCCGAGGTGGGAGCCGAAGCGGCCGGACGCCACCGAGGACCGGGCAGGCCGCGGCTCTACTACGTCATCGTGCTTCTGCCGCGGCAGCCGCGGCCCGCGCCAACCACCGCGGAACGTCGCCGTAGCGTTGGTTCGGCACGAGCTCGCCCTCGGCGCTGCACTCGATCAGCTGTGCCATCCGGCGTGCGCGGGTGACGTCCTGCTTGGCGGAGGTGATCCAGACGGCGCAGACCTTGCGGTAGGTCGCGGTCGACGCCTCCCAGAAGGCGGTGGCCGCCGGCGACGCAGCCAGCTCCTCGGCATACGAGTCCGGCAGTCCGGCCCACGGTCGCTCGTGACTGTAGGGCGCCTCCTCGCGGGTGCGCTGCTCCCAGATCGCCAACCCGCTCGGCTGCATCCGCCCCTCGGCGCGCAGCCTCTCGACGAGATCGAGATTGACCCGGCTCCAGTGGGAGGTCTTCTTCCGAGGGGTCCAGCGTTGCCGCCGCGACTCGTTGTCGATGCGTTGCGCGACCGAGTCGATCCACCCCCAGCACAGCGCCTCGACGACCGCTTGCTCCCAGGTCAGGCCGCGATCAGCCGAGCCCTTGTTCCTCAAGCCCATCCACAGCATCGTCTCCGTGTCGTGGTGCAGCGCCAGCCAGGCACCGAACTCCTCGGGACCGTGGAAGAAGCGCGCAGGTCGTTCGGGTGAGCCGCCCATCCGCCCCGGAGTCTCGGACTCTGCCTGGTCACGTGTCATGCACCGAGTTTGCCGCCGAACGCTTGTCGACATCGCCACCCACGCGCGAGCTCGGTGACGTGCTCGAGCCCCTCGGGTCTCACGTGCGCGGTTGGAACCGCCATCGGTCTCCTGGCCGGCCGGCTACAGCGTGAGCATCAGCGACATCAGATCGTGCTCGGCGTCGGACGGATCGCGACCGCCTCGACCTCGACCAGCTGGTCGTCGTAGCCCAGGACGCTGACGCCGAGCAGGGTGCTCGGGGCGTCGTGGGTGCCGAAGGCACCACGGACGACACGCCAGGCGATGCCGAGATCGGCCTGCTGCGACGACGCTACGTAGACGGTCGTCTTGACGACGTCGGTGAGCTGCGCGCCGGCGGCCTGCAGTGCGATGACGAGATTCGCCATGACCTGTGCAGCCTGTCCGGCGATGTCGCCCACAGCGACGGTGCTGCCGTCGGCGTCGAGCGGGCAGGCTCCCGCGGTGAAGACGAGCTGGCCAGGCCCAGCAACAGCCGCGTAGGCGTAGGGCGCGTTCGCCGTCAGCTGCGGAGGTCGGACGAAGGTGATCGCGGGCTCGGACGACATGTCTCCGTGCTCCATGTGCTCGCGTGGTGACTGCGGCGCGGGCTGCACCGGAGACCCACGCTAGCGGGCGGAGGTCACTACCACCGCGTTCCCCGCCGCGTCCGGGAATGCCTCGCCCCTAGGCAAGGTTGAGCCCAACAGACTCAAGTTCGTCCTCTCGAGTTTGCGCGCGGCCCGAAGCCGACGCAGACTTGAGCCAGCCGGACTCAAGAGCGAGACGACTCATCCCGCACGACACGAAAGAAGGCACACACATGGCACGAGCAGTCGGCATCGACCTCGGTACCACCAACTCGGTGGTCGCTGTCCTCGAGGGCGGCGAGCCCACGGTCATCGCCAACGCCGAGGGGTCGCGCACGACGCCGTCGGTGGTCGCGTTCTCCAAGACGGGTGAGGTGCTGGTCGGCGAGATCGCCAAGCGCCAGGCCGTCACCAACGTCGACCGCACGATCACGTCCGTCAAGCGCCACATGGGCACGGACTGGTCCACGAGCATCGACGACAAGAAGTACACCGCGCAGGAGATCAGCGCGCGGGTGCTCTCCAAGCTCAAGCGTGACGCGGAGGCCTACCTGGGCGAGCCCGTCACGGAGGCCGTCATCACGGTGCCCGCGTACTTCAACGACGCCGAGCGCCAGGCCACCAAGGACGCCGGCGCCATCGCGGGCCTGAACGTCCTGCGCATCATCAACGAGCCCACCGCGGCGGCCCTGGCCTACGGCCTGGAGCGCGGCAAGGAGGACGAGCTCATCCTCGTCTTCGACCTCGGCGGCGGCACGTTCGACGTGTCCCTCCTCGAGGTGGGCAAGGACGACGACGGCTTCTCGACGATCGAGGTCCGCGCCACCTCCGGTGACAACCGCCTCGGCGGCGACGACTGGGACCAGCGCATCGTCGAGTTCCTGATCTCCGAGGTCAAGAACTCCACGGGCGTCGACCTGGGCAAGGACAAGATCGCCGTGCAGCGTCTGCGCGAGGCGGCGGAGCAGGCCAAGAAGGAGCTCTCGTCCGCGACGAGCACCAACATCTCGCTGCAGTACCTGTCGATGAGCGAGAACGGCCCGGTCCACCTGGACACCAAGCTCACGCGCGCACAGTTCCAGCAGATGACGCAGGACCTGCTCGACCGCACCAAGTCGCCGTTCCAGTCGGTCATCCGTGACGCGGGCATCAAGCTCGCGGACATCGACCACGTGGTCCTCGTCGGCGGCTCGACCCGTATGCCCGCGGTCACCGAGGTGGTCAAGGAGCTCACGGGCGGCAAGGAGCCCAACAAGGGCGTCAACCCGGACGAGGTCGTCGCCGTCGGTGCCGCGCTGCAGGCCGGCGTCATGAAGGGCGACCGCAAGGACGTCCTGCTCATCGACGTCACCCCGCTGAGCCTCGGCATCGAGACCAAGGGCGGCGTGATGACCAAGCTCATCGAGCGCAACACGGCCATCCCCACCAAGCGGTCGGAGATCTTCTCCACGGCCGAGGACAACCAGCCGTCCGTGCTGATCCAGGTGTTCCAGGGCGAGCGCGAGTTCGCGCGGGACAACAAGCCGCTGGGCACGTTCGAGCTGACCGGCATCGCGCCGGCTCCGCGTGGCGTGCCGCAGATCGAGGTCACCTTCGACATCGACGCGAACGGCATCGTGCACGTGTCCGCCAAGGACCGCGGCACCAACAAGGAGCAGTCGATGACGATCACGGGCGGGTCGGCCCTCCCCAAGGAGGACATCGAGCGCATGGTGCGCGAGGCCGAGGAGCACGCCGCCGAGGACAAGGCGCGTCGCGAGGAGGCCGAGACCCGCAACACGGCCGAGCAGCTGGTCTACTCGACCGAGAAGCTGCTGGTCGACAACGCGGACAAGCTGCCCGAGGACGTGAAGACCGAGGTCCAGACCGCGGTCACCGAGCTCAAGACGGCGCTCGCGGGCACCGACGTCGACGAGGTCAAGGCCAAGCACTCAGCCCTGCTCGCGGTGAGCCAGAAGATCGGCGAGGCGATCTACTCGGCGGACAACATGGCGGCCAACGCGCCGGCCGACGAGCAGCCCACGGCTGACGCGTCGTCCGACGAGGACGTCGTGGACGCCGAGATCGTCGACGACGAGGACGAGGCGGTCAAGTGACCTCCGGGACCGACGACGCCGGCGACGACCTGACCCCCGAGGAGCAGGTTCTCGCCGACGCCGAGTCCATCGCGGCAGGCGCCGAGGAGGAGGTCGTCCTCGAGGGTCTCGTGGCGGCCGAGGCGCTCGCGGCGGAGCGGCTGGACGAGCTCCAGCGCTCCAAGGCGGCGTACTACAACCTCGAGCAGCAGTACTCCGGGTTCGTGAAGCGGTCGAAGGCCGACGCCCTCGCCGCCCACGACCGTGGGGTGCACGCGATCGTCGAGGCGCTGATCCCGGTGCTGGACGACATCGAGCTGGCCCGCCAGCACGGTGACCTCACCGGACCGTTCGTCTCCATCGCGGAGAAGCTCGAGGCGACCCTCGGTCGCTTCGGGGTGGTCCGCTACGGCGAGGTCGGCGAGGCGTTCGACCCCGCGGTCCACGAGGCGCTCATGCACGCGCACTCCGCGGACGTCACGGAGCCGACCGTGCAGATGGTGCTGCAGCCCGGCTACCGCACCCCCGACCGGGTCCTTCGGGCCGCCCGCGTCGCGGTCGTGGACCCCGAGGCGTAAGAACCGCAGTAGCGTCCGAGCATCTACGGGCCCACACCCGTAGATGCTCGGACGTCACCCAGATCAAGGAAGGAGCGGCGTGACCGGACAGGACTGGCTCGAGAAGGACTTCTACTCGGTCCTCGGCGTCCCCAAGGATGCCGACGCCGCGACCATCAAGAAGGCGTACCGCAAGCTCGCGCGCCAGATGCACCCGGACCACAACCCCGGCGACGCCAAGGCGGAGGCCCGGTTCAAGGACGTCGGCGAGGCCTACGCGGTGCTGTCGGACACCGAGCAGCGCGGCCAGTACGACCAGCTGCGCGCCATGGCCGGCGGCCCCCGGTTCACGTCCGGCGGGCGCGGCGGTGCGGGTTTCGATGACGTCTTCGGCGGCATGTTCGGCGGCGGCCAGCAGGGCGGACGCGTCCGCTACACCAACGCTCCCGGCGGCGCCGCCGGCTTCGAGGACATCCTCGGCGGCCTGTTCGGCAACGGCGGCGCCGGCGGGTTCGCGCCCGGCCCGCAGCAGGGCGCCGACCTGGCAACGAGCGCGACCCTGCCCTTCCGGCAGGCGGTCGAGGGCTCGACCGTGTCGCTGAGCGTCGAGGGTCGGACCGTGAACGCGCGCATCCCGGCCGGCGTCCGCGACGGCCAGAAGATCCGCCTGCGCGGCAAGGGTCGTCCCGGCGACCGCGGCGGTCCGGCGGGCGACCTGGTCATCACCGTCCGCGTGACGCCGCACCCGGTCTTCTCGCTCGACGGCGACAACCTGCGGATCACCGTCCCGGTGGCGTTCGACGAGGCCGCGCTGGGCGCGACGATCGAGGTGCCGACGCTGGACGGGTCCACGGTCCGCGTCCGCGTGCCCGAGGGCACGCCCTCCGGCCGCGCCTTGCGCGTCAAGGGCCGCGGGGTCCCCGGCACGAAGGGCGACCTGCTGATCACCGTCCAGGTCGTCGTCCCGCAGCGGCTGAACCCCGCCGCGCGCGAGGCGGTCCAGGCCTTCGGCATCGCGACGTCCGGTGAGGACGTGCGCTCCGGCCTGCTCGACGCGGCGAAGACGTAGCCATGCCCGCCGAGGACGCCAAGGTCTACGTGATCTCGGTCGCCGCCGAGCTGGCCGGCATGCACCCGCAGACCCTGCGCCAGTACGACCGGCTCGGGCTGGTGACACCGAGCCGGGCGAGCGGCCGCGGCCGGCGGTACTCGTTGCGGGACATCGCGACCCTGCGCGAGGTGCAGCGGCTGTCGCAGGACGAGGGCGTGAACCTGGCCGGCATCAAGCGGATCCTCGAGCTCGAGGCGGAGCTCGAGGGCCTGCGCCGCCAGATCGAGTACCTGCGGGCCTTCGTCGAGCCGGGCCGCCGCGTCTTCACGGCCGACCCGACGGGCGCCGTCGAGGCCGTCAGCCGCACGGCCAGCCGCAGCCGCCGCCCGACCACGACGGCCGACCGCGCCGCCATCGTCCTCTGGCGGCCGAGCTCGCGCTGAGCCCGCAGTCCTACGCTCGAGGCAGCGGACGATGCCGCGACGGCGACGCCTGCGTCCGCACTCACGGTCGGCATCGCGCTCGAACGCGCGGACGTCCGACGTCCACGCCGGCAGCCACTTCCTCGCAGGTGGCCATGGGGCCGATGACGCGCCCTGCCTAGACTCTCGGACCGTGACGACCGACCTCGACCGTGCCGACCTCGCCGACCTCGCCCTCGACCTCGATCGCGCCCGGCGCGACACCCCCGGCATCGACCACGTCGCGCACCTCAACAACGCGGGGGGCGCCCTGCGGCCGAGCGTGGTGACGGACACGGTCGTCGCGCACCTGCGCCGGGAGTCGGAGATCGGCCCCTACGAGGCCGAGGAGGAGTCGGAGGACCGGGTCGCGGCGGTCTACGACTCGGTCGCGACGCTCGTCGGCGCCCGCCGCGACGAGATCGCGCTGGTGCAGAGCGCGACGGCCGCGTGGAACGTCGCGTTCGCCTCCCTGAGCATCCAGCCCGGTCAGCGCGTCCTCACCGCGCGCACGGAGTACATCAGCAACGCCATCGGCCTGCTGCAGGCGTGCGAGCGCACGGGCGCGACCCTCGAGGTGATCGAGGACGACGAGCACGGCCAGGTGGACCTCGACCAGCTGGAGCGCCGGCTCGACGAGGACGTCGCCCTCGTCGCGCTGACCCACGTCCCGACCGGCGGCGGCGTCATCAACCCGGCGGCGGAGGTCGGCGTCCTCACGCGTCGGGCCGGGGTCCCGTTCCTGCTGGACGCGTGCCAGTCGGTCGGCCAGCTGCACGTCGACGTCGAGGAGATCGGGTGCGACCTCCTGGCGGCGACCGGACGCAAGTTCCTGCGCGGCCCCCGCGGCACCGGGTTCCTCTACGCGTCACGCGAGATCACGCGGCGGCTGGTCCCGCCCGTGCTCGGCCTGGGCGCGGCACGGTGGACGTCGCCGACCACGTACGAGGTCGTGCCGGGCGCCCTGCGCTTCGAGACCTGGGAGCGGTCGATCGCGGACAACCTCGGACTGGGCGCGGCCGTCGACTACGCGCTCTCGTTCGGCCTGCCGGCGATCGAGCAGCGTGTCACCGCCCTTGCCGAGCGGCTCCGCGACGACCTCGCGGGGCGCCCGGGCGTCACCGTGCGCGACAAGGGCGTGCGGCGGTCGGGCATCGTCACCTTCACGGTCGACGGGCAGTCCGCCGACGAGGTCCGCGCCCGCGTCTCGGCGGCGGGCGTGAACGTGAGCGTCACGCGCGTCTCGTCGGCCCAGCTCGACTTCGGTGCCCGCGGCCTGACCGAGGTCGTCCGTGCGTCCCCGCACTACTACACGTCCGACGAGGAGCTCGACCGCCTGCTCACCGCTCTGCGCTGACCGGCGCGACGTCCGCACGATCGGTCGTCGGGACGCGCGATCCTGCGGACGTCCGGCGGGAACGGTGGTGCGTCGGGGTGCGTCGGTCTGCGGACGCCCGGTGGGGGAGCCCGGCGTGGCGACTCAGTACCGGCGGAGCACCGCGGCCAGGTCGAGCTGTGCGCCGTCGTCGACGTCGGACAGGGTGCGCTCCTCAACGGCGGCGATGTGCTGCACGACGAGCGCCTCGGCCCCGTCGGCGTCGCCGGCCGCGAGCAGCTCGACCAGGCGCTGGTGCTCGGCGACGGACCCGCGCTGGTCGTGGTCGCGCCCGTGCACGGCGAGGATAAGGGCGCAGCGCCAGATGACCTCGCTGAGGTAGCGCTCGAGCAGGGCGTTGCCGCTGAGCTCGGCGAGCAGGATGTGGAACTCGGCGCCGAGCCGGCCGGACACCTGTGGGCGCGGCGTCCCGGCGGCCGCCAGCTCCCGGTCGACGTGCGCGCTCAGCGTCACGCCCATCGACGGCTGCCAGTCGGTCGCGATGCGCCGCACCGCCTGGCGCTCCAGGCAGCGGCGCACCTCGAAGGTCTCCTTCGCCTCCGTCAGTGACGGGTCGGCGACCAGGGCGGACTTCGCCTTGCCGGTCTCCACGAGCCCGGCCGCGGTGAGTCGCGCGAGCGTGCCGCGGATCAGCGTGCGGCTGACGCCGTACTGCTGCGCGAGCAGGTCCTCGGGCAGGCGCGTCCCGGGCGGGAGCGCCGCCTCGACGATGGCGGACCGCAGGCTCAGGAAGGCGACGTTGGCGCGGTCGGCGGGTCGCGCCGACGCGGCGGGCTGGCTGTCCATGGCGCCACCGTATACGGGCATGGGCCGACGAAACGCGATCGCAATCCACCTTTCACGGATACGAAACCAGCGTGTTCGGTATACCAACTACCTTCACTCTGTATACGAAAGGGAGTCCATGCCGCACATCACTGTTCGCCTCACCGACCAGCAGCACGAGCTGGTCGAGGCGTCCCTGCACGCCCGCGAGGCCGAGGACGCGTCGGCGCTGGTGCGCCTGGCCCTGCGCGAGTCGGCCACCGCCGTCGTCGGCCGCCCGCACCCGCGGTCCACGGGGACCCCCTGGCGCTGGTGGGACGCGATCGAGGCGCCCGACGACCGCGCGATCCTGCAGGAGCTCGTGCTCGAGCCCGGGACCGGCAAGGCGATCGAGGTCCGCGCGGGGCAGATCCTGCGGGTCGAGCAGGTCACGGGCGACCAGTGCGTCGACCTCAACGTCTTCAACCTGCACGACTACCGCGAGTTCATGCACGTGGGCCGCACGCGGACCCTGCACGGCACCAACCCGAGCGCGGGCACGTTCCTGTGGTCGGCGCCGCCGCGCGAGCGGGCGCTGATGTACCTGCAGACCGACACCGCCGGCATCAACGACACCCTGTTCCCGCGGTGCTCCGCGAACATGTACGAGTCGATGCACGGCTTCGCGGAGCACACCAACTGCGCCGACATCCAGGCGGAGGCCCAGCGCGAGTACGGCCTGACGCCGGACGACGTGCACGACTCGTTCAACCTCTTCATGGCGACGCGCGTCGTCGACGGCATGCCCGAGATCCTGCGCCAGTCGACCGCCCCGGGCGACCACGTGGAGCTCCTCGCGCTGGTCGACGTGCTGGCGGTCCCCAACATCTGCGGCAACGACATCCTGGGCACCAGCAACTTCTCGCTCGACCCCGTGAAGGTCCAGGTGCTCGCGGCCAGCCGGGCGGAGATCGACGCGGTCCCCGCCCTGCAGAGCTACGCCACCCAGCGCACGGCCGCCGACTTCCGCCAGCCCGTCATCCGCACCGAGCGCGCGCTGCGGCGGGTGCCCGACTACGAGCCGGCGTTCGCGCGGACCCCGGTCCGGCTGGTCGAGGTGCCCGTCGACCTGGACGAGGCCGACGCCGCTCACCTCGCGGCCGTGCGCGACGGCACGCGCTACGCCGACGACGACGGCGCCGCGCTGCGCGACATCCTGCTGACCTGGTGGGGCGCGTCGCATGCCTGAGGGCCTCGACATCGACTTCGACTCGCTCGGCGCCTACGAGCGCTACAAGCTCATGGCCAGCCTGATCGTGCCCCGCCCCATCGCGCTGGTGACGACGACGAGCCCCGACGGTGTGGTCAACGCGGCGCCGTTCAGCATGTTCGGGATGGTCGGCGAGGACCCGCCGCTGCTGATGATCAGCGTCAACCGGCTCGAGGACGGCGCGCAGAAGGACACCGCCGCCAACCTCGACGCCACCGGCGAGTTCGTCGTGCACATCCCCGACGAGGCCATGGCCGCGCGCATGCACCAGTGCGGTCAGTCGTACCCGGCCGACGTCGACGAGCTGGCGATGGTCGGCCTGACGCCCACCCCGGCCCATCGCGTGCGCCCGCCCCGGATCGCCGAGGCCCCCGTCGCCTTCGAGTGCACCGTGCACGAGCGGATCCTCACCGCCAGCCGCCAGGTCTACCTGGGCCGGATCCGCCACCTGCACGCAGCGCCCGGGCTGATCGACACCGACCGCTGGCGCGTGATGCTCCAGGACTTCCACCCCGTAGGCCGCTTCGGCGCCAGCTTCTACGTGACCACGGGCGACCGCTTCTCGCTCGCTTCCGACGCCGCCGGCACACCCGTGTCGGCGACCGACATCGACCAGCTCTGACACCAGCTCTGACCCTCCCGCCCCCCGAAGGAGAATCAACCATGGCCCTCTCCCGACTGCGCCTCGGCGCGGCCGCCCTCACCGGCGCTCTGCTGACCCTCTCGGTCGCCGCGTGCGCCGGCAACGCCCCCGCGTCCGCGGACACCCCGAGCAGCACCGACGCCGCGATCGGCGCCGTCGACCTCAGCGACGTCTGCCCCGCGACCGTGGTGATCCAGACGGACTGGAACCCGCAGGCGGAGCAGGGCGGCCTGTACCAGCTGCTCGGCCCGAACCCGACCATCGACGCCGACGCCAAGGTGGTCCGCGGACCGCTCTACGCGAGCGGCGAGTACACGGGCGTCGACGTGGAGGTCCGCGCCGGCGGCCCCGCGATCGGCTTCACGCCGGTCCCGTCGCAGATGTACTCGGACAAGGACGTGCTGCTCGGCTGGGTGAACACGGACGAGGCGGTGCAGAACTCGGTCGCGATGCCGACCACGGCCGTGCTGGCCACCTTCGAGAAGGCGCCGTGGATGATCATGTGGGACCCGGCGACGTACCCGGACGTGCAGACGATCAAGGACCTGAGCAGCACCGACGCCACGGTCCGCTACTTCGCCGGCGCCACCTGGATGGAGTACCTCACGGGCTCGGGCCAGCTGCGCGAGGACCAGATCGACGGCTCCTACGACGGCACCCCGGCCAACTTCGTCGCCGCGCAGGGCAAGGACGCGCAGCAGGGCTTCGCCACCGACGAGCCGTACGTCTACCAGAACGAGCTCCCGTCCTGGGGCAAGCCGGTCGACTACCAGCTCATCGCCGACACGGGCTACCCGCTGTACGCCGTCGCCCTCTCGGTCCGCACCGAGGACGTCACGAAGCAGGCCGACTGCCTGAAGAAGCTCATCCCGGTCGTGCAGCAGGCGACGGTCGACTACTTCGCCGACCCGACGACGGCCAACGCGCTCGTCGTCGAGGCCGTCGAGAAGTTCAACACCGGCTGGGTCTACGACGCCGGGCAGGCGGCCGACGGCACGACCCAGCAGATCGACCTCGGCATCGTCGCCAACGGCGCGGACGGCACGTTCGGCAGCTTCGACGAGGCCCGGGTGCAGAAGATCCTCGACATCGCGACGCCGATCCTCACCAAGGACGGCACCCCGCCGGCCGACGGCCTGACGGCGACGGACCTGTTCACCAACGCGTTCCTCGACCCGACGATCGCCCTGCCCGCCGCGGGCTGAGCAGACGGACCGCCGCTGACACGGGCCTCGCCGGCCCGTGTCAGCGGCATGTCGGTCCTCTGTCAGCCGGGTCCGTCAGGCTGGCGTCATGACACAAGACCTGGTGATCGAGGCCCACGGCCTCGTCAAGCACTTCGGCGAGACGAAGGCCCTCCAGGGCGTCGACCTCGCCGTCGCTCGCGGCACCGTCCTCGGTGTGCTCGGCCCCAACGGTGCCGGCAAGACGACCGCGGTCCGCATCCTGTCCACCCTGCTCACCCCCGATGCCGGCACGGCCCGGATCGGCGGGTTCGACGTCGTCAAGGACGCCGTCAAGGTCCGCCAGTCGATCGGCCTCACCGGCCAGTACGCGTCCGTCGACGAGGACCTCTCCGGCCGCCAGAACCTCCAGCTCTTCGGCATGCTGCTGGACCTGGGCAAGACCAACGCCCGCGCCCGCGCCGCCGAGCTGCTCGAGTGGTTCGACCTGACCGCCGCAGCCGACCGGCCCGCCAAGACCTACTCCGGTGGCATGCGCCGCCGCCTCGACCTCGCGGCGAGCCTCGTCGGCCGCCCCGACGTCATCTTCCTCGACGAGCCGACCACCGGCCTGGACCCGTCCAAGCGCGAGGACATGTGGGACGTCGTCCGCACCCTGGTCAACGAGGGCTCGACCGTCCTGCTCACCACGCAGTACCTGGAGGAGGCCGACGCGCTGGCCGACGAGATCACGGTCATCGACCACGGCCGCGTCATCGCGCACGACACCCCCGACGGTCTCAAGCGGATCGTCGGCGGACAGACCCTCGAGGTCCGCCCCGCCGACCTGACCCGCCTCGAGGAGACCGCGACCATCCTGGCGCAGGTGTCCTCCGACGGCCGGGCCGAGGAGATCCGCAAGGGCGTCCTCGCGGTCCCGGTGGCCGACGACTCCGCGCTGACGGCCACGGTCTCCCGCCTGGCGAGCGTCGGCATCGGCGTCACCGAGCTCTCCCTGCACCTGCCCAGCCTCGACGAGGTGTTCTTCACCCTCACGGGTCGCACCGCGTCCGCGGACGACACGACCGTCACCGAAGACAAGGAGGTGGCGTGATGACCACCGCAACCGCTCCTCGCAGCGCCATCGCACCCCACACCCCGTCGCCGGCAGCCGTCGTCAAGAAGCGGCCGTTCCCGCTGGTCCGCCACTCCCTCCAGCTGGCCAAGCGCAGCCTGATCAAGACGATGCGCACGCCCGAGGCGCTCATCGACGTCACGCTGCAGCCGGCGATCTTCCTGGTGATCTTCGTCTACATCTTCGGCGGGGCCGTCGCGGGGAGCACCCAGACGTACCTACAGTTCCTGCTGCCGGGCATCCTGGCGCAGACCATCGCGACGGGCGCCATCGCCATCGGCGTCAACCTCAACACCGACATGGAGAAGGGCATCTTCGACCGGTTCAAGTCACTGCCCATCCCCCGGTCGGCACCGCTGGTCGGCGCCGTGTTCGGTGATGTGGTCCGCTACGTCATCGTCATCCTGTCGACGTTCCTCGTCGGCTACCTGATGGGCTTCCGGATCCTCACCAACCCGCTCAGCGCGCTTGCCGGCTGCCTGCTGGCGATCGTCTTCGCGCTGTCCCTGAGCTGGGTGTCCGTCTTCGTCGGGATGAAGGTCCGGACGTCGGGTGCCGTGCAGGGGATCATGTTCCTGATCATCATGCCGCTGAGCTTCGCGTCGAACGTGTTCGTGCCCGCGGGCTCGCTGCCCAGCTGGATGCAGAGCTTCGTCGCGTGGAACCCGCTGACGCACCTGGTGGCCGCCATGCGTGGCTTCTTCCTCGGGGTCCCGATGGGCAACAGCGTCTACTACACGCTGCTCTGGTGCCTCGGCCTGGTCGTGGTGTTCATGCCGCTGGCCATGCGGGCGTACCGCAAGAAGGTCTGACAGGACCAGCACGACCCGAAGGGCGACCCGGCACGTGCCGGGTCGCCCTTCGGCGTCCGTCGCACGGTCAGACCTGGGTGGGCGTGAGCTCCCGGATCCGGGCGGCGGCCGCGGTCGACGGCTGGTCGCGCCAGACGGAGAGCCGGCGCTCCCGCTCCTCGTCGTCGCCCAGCAGGTCGGCGAGCGGCCCGTCCGTGCCGAGCTGGAAGAGCATCACGAGGTTGGCGCCGAGCCGCATGCCGAGCGCCCAGAGCTCCCGTGCGTCGTCGGCGTCCCCGCGCTGGGCTGCGAGCTCCGCGAGGCCGAGGGCGAACGAGCCGAGCACGGGCATGTCCTGGGTCTCCAGGGCTTCCGGGGCGGCGGCGGTGAAGAGCTCGACGGCGTGCGCCACGGCGTCCTCGCCCCGACCGGCCCGAAGTCCGCCCACCCGCAGGTGGACCACGGCGGTGGCCACGCGGAAGGCGATGCGGGCCTGTGCGAGCGGGATCGACATCGACCCCACGAGCGCGGACGCGGACTCCGCATGGGCCAGCGCGTCGTCCGCGCGCCCGGTCTGCCACGCGACGTGGGCCAGCCCGATCATGGCCTGCGCCGCGTCCATGTCGTCGACCTGGGAGGACGTGGTGACCTCGCGGAGCCGGACCAGGGCCTCCTCGTCACCCTCGAGCGCCCACTGGATGTCGAGCATCACGCGGATGCTCCGGACGTCCTGCATCGCCCCGACCAGCTCGAGGTGGCGCACGCCGCGGACCAGCCACTCCTGGGCGTCGTCGGAGCCGCGCGCGGCCTCCCACTGGCCGACCCCTTGGGCAGCCATCCCCATGCCCCAGTGGTCGCCGATCGACTCGAACTGCTGGTAGGCCGCGCGTGCGTCGCTGCTGGACATGGCCGGGTCCCCGGCGTTCTCCCGGACGGCGGCGCGCATGAACAGGCCGAGCCCGTGCAGGAACGCGTCGTCGCTGGCGATGAGCCGGGCGGCCGCGGCCAGGCTGAGCTCGACGTCGGTGGAGCCGAGCGCGGGCATCGCCGCGGTCAGCGACGTCATGCGGGCCGAGACCTCGCGGGGCCGCTCGGCGAGGACGATCCGGAGGGCGCGCCACGCCAGGGCCACGAGGCGCATCGACACGGAGACGCCGGCGTTGACGGCCGAGAACAGGCAGGTCGCGGCGAGCCGGTCCGCGTCGGGCAGCGGCCGACCGGCGACGCGCCCGAGGAACAGCGCTGACGTCCGGCGGGCCGCGGGGGCGTCGGCCAGCAGGACCCGGCGCGCCCACTCGATGACCTCGGCGTGCAGGCCCCGCACGCTCCAGAGGTGGAACAGCGCCGCGCTGATGTCGACGGCTCCGGCTGCGTCGTCGTGCTCGACGGCCCACCGCAGCGCCGCGAGGAACGTCTCCTGCTCGGTCGCGCACCGGTCGAACGCGCGGACCTGCGCGGACCCGACGAACATCGCGCCCAGCCGCACGGCCTCGGCCGCCGACCAGCGCACGAGCCCCCGCATCGCCTCGCCGCGGTGCCCCGACGCGTCGAGCCGGGCCTCGCCGTACTCGCGCACTGTCTCGAGCATCCGGTAGCGGGCCGGGCCGTCGTCGTGCTCATCGAGCGTCAGCAGCGACTGCTCGACCAGCGTGGCCAGCCCTCGGCGGACGGCCGCGGCCGGCGTGCCCGCGACGGAGACGGCGGTCTCGGCGGTGAACGGCGCCGGGATGACCGCGAGCCGCTGCAGCAGGTCACGGTCGGCGGGGTCGAGCAGCTCGCGGCTCCAGTCGACCATCGCCCACAGGCTCGCGTGCCGCTCGGGCAGGCCGCGCAGGGCGTCGTCCAGCAGCGCGAACCGGTCGCTCAGCCCGTCGAGCACGTCCTGGACCGTCATCGCCCGCAGCCGGGCCGCGGCCAGCTCGAGCGCGAGGGGGAGGTTGTCCAGGCGGTGGCACAGCTGCAGGGCGAGGTCAAGGTCCCAGCCGACGCTCGCCCGCCCGGCGCGGGCCCGGGTCTCCAGCAGCTCGAGCGCGTCGGCGTCGGGCAGCGCGCGCAGGCGGTGCACGGACTCGCCGACCAGGCCGAGGGGCGCGCGGCTGGTCGCGAGGACGACGACGTCCGACGACGCCACGGCGAGCAGGTCTCCGATCACCACGGCGGCGGCGTCGAGCACGTGCTCGCAGTTGTCCAGCACGAGCAGCCCGTCGAGGTCCTGGGCGGCGAGGCGCAGGCGGTCCTCCGGGGTGAGCAGGCGGCGGTCGGCGGTCATGTCCGCGCGGGCCGCCGTGACGTCCGAACCGCCGATCGCCGCGAGGACCGTCGGCAGCACCTCCGCGGGCGCGCGCAGGCCCGCGAGCTCGATGACCCGCACGGAGCGGCCCGACGCCGCAGCCCGCCGGGCCACCTCGCCGGCCAGCCGGGTCTTGCCGGCGCCGCCGGTCGCGACGATCGTGACCAGCGCGGACGTCGCCAGCGCCTGCTCGACCTGCGCGACGTCGGCATCACGGCCGACCAGCGCGGTCGCCGGCCTGCGCCACGCCGCGGGAAGGGCCAGGACGGCACGCCGGGGGGCAGCGACAGGGGCCGCGCGCACCGGGCCGGGCGCCAGCTCGCCGCGCAGCAGCGCGAGGTGCGCCTGCGCGACGACGGGCGACGGGTCCGTGCCGTACCGGTCGGCCAGCTCGTCGCGGACCTGCTCGACCACGGCGAGCGCCTCGGCGTCGCGACCCTGCGCCGCGAGCACCCGGACCAGGAGGGCGACCAACGGCTCGTCGGGCGGGGTGCGCAACGCGCAGCGGCGCAGGTCCTCGACCATGTCGTCGACCTGGCCCAGCGCCAGGCCGGCCTCGGCCTGCAGCGTCACCACGTCGGTGAGCAGGTGCGCGGTGGCCGTGTCCGCCAGGTCCGGGACGGCGGGCACCAGGCCGCGCGCGTCCCGGCCGAGGTCTCGGGCGCGCGCCGCGTCGCCGACGCGCAGGGCCTCGCGGCCGTCCGCGAGCATCGCCTCGGCGTCGACGACGTCGATCCGCAGGCCGTCGAGGGGGAGCCGGTAGCCGCCGGGCGCGCCCTCGACGGCGAACCCGAGCCGGCGCGCGCGCGAGACGAGGGCCTGCACCGCTCCCGCGGCGTCGTCCGGAGGGATCCCCTCCCACACGTCCTCGACCAGCGCGGCGGACGACACGGCGCGACCGCGTGCGTCGAGCAGGGCCCCGACGAGCGCGACCAGACGGTCGCCGCGGACGGGGCGGCCGTCGACGGCGAGCGCCCCGAGCGTCGTGATCTGCACGGGGACAGCATCGCGCACGGCGGCGACACGGGGGACGCGCGGGGTCCTCTCGACCGTTCGGGTGCATGTCCGACGGGTCCTCCGGCGTGTCCCGGAGGGGCGTTCCGGGCGAATCGGGCGGGGCGGGTGTGGACTGCCATGTGGAACAGGCTGTGGGTGCCCAGGGCGCACTTGTGGATGCCTGTGCACGGCCGCGCATCGGCGCTGGTCGGGGGCTCTGTCAGTGGTCGCCGGTAGGCTGGGACTTCTCCACAGGGTGAAGAATGACACGCGTGTCACTACAACCCCTAGTGGTCCATTGCGTGCGGGACCCCTAGGTGTAGTGTCTAGTCACGACGCAGTGGGGAACCGGATCAGTGGCAGTTCATCGACGATCATCTCCGGTTCAGCACCCCGTCAGGCCCGGTGACGGGCCCACCAGCACCAGGTAACAAGCTTCGCGAACGCTCCGGGGGGAGCGTGCCGCAGACAGGACAACGGGGAGCCACGATGACGATCACGGTCTACAGCAAGCCGGCGTGCGTGCAGTGCAACGCGACCTACCGCGCGCTCGACAAGCTCGACGCCGAGTACACGGTCGTGGACATCAGCGAGGATGCCGACGCGCGTGACTACGTCATGTCGCTCGGCCACCTGCAGGCCCCCGTCGTGATCGTCGACGGCGAGCACTGGTCGGGCTACCGCCCGGACCGCATCAAGGCGCTGGCCGACCGTCTGGCGACCGCGGTCGCCTGACACGCAGACTCCCCGGGCCGGCGCTGGTGAATGCCGCGCCGGCTCGGCGGGCACAGCTCCGCAGACGTACCGCACGACCCGAGTGAGGGGACCTGGCCGATGAGCTCCCTGGTCTACTTCTCCTCCGCCTCGGACAACACCCACCGATTCGTGCAGAAGCTCGGTCTGGCGGCCCAGCGCATCCCGTTGCGGCCGACAGACCCGTTCCTGCACGCCTCCGAGCCGTACGTGCTGATCCTGCCGACGTACGGCGGAGGCAACGAGGGTGGGGCAGTACCCAAGCAGGTCATCAAGTTCCTCAACGACGAGGACAACCGTGCGCTGATCCGCGGAGTCATCGCGGCCGGCAACACGAACTTCGGCGAGGCCTACTGCATCGCGGGGGACATCATCGCGGCCAAGTGCCACGTCCCCTACCTGTACGGGTTCGAGCTCATGGGAACGAACGAGGACGTCACAGCCGTCCGTGAGGGATTGGGAAGATTTTGGCAGCGACAGTCGCAGATACCCGCGTAGAGACGTCGGGACTGGATTACCACGCCCTCAACGCCATGCTGAACCTCTATGGCGCGAACGGCGAGATCCAGTTCGACAAGGACCGTGAGGCGGCGCGGGCGTACTTCCTGCAGCACGTCAACCAGAACACGGTGTTCTTCCACGACCTGAACGAGAAGCTCGACTACCTCGTGGAGAACAAGTACTACGACCCCGAGGTCCTCGCGCAGTACGACCGCGCCTTCATCAAGACGCTCTTCGAGTACGCGTACTCGAAGAAGTTCCGCTTCCAGACGTTCCTCGGCGCGTTCAAGTACTACACGTCGTACACGCTGAAGACGTTCGACGGGAAGCGGTACCTCGAGCGCTTCGAGGACCGGGTCTGCATGGTCGCCCTCGCGCTCGCCGAGGGGAACCAGGACTTCGCGATCTCCCTGGTCGACGAGATCGTCTCCGGCCGCTTCCAGCCGGCGACGCCCACGTTCCTCAACCTCGGCAAGGCGCAGCGCGGCGAGCCCGTGTCCTGCTTCCTGCTGCGCATCGAGGACAACATGGAGTCCATCGCGCGCGGCATCAACTCCGCCCTGCAGCTGTCCAAGCGGGGCGGCGGCGTGGCCCTCCTGCTCAGCAACATCCGCGAGCACGGCGCGCCCATCAAGCACATCGAGAACCAGAGCTCCGGCGTCATCCCCGTGATGAAGCTTCTCGAGGACTCGTTCTCGTACGCCAACCAGCTCGGTGCGCGTCAGGGCGCCGGTGCCGTGTACCTGCACGCGCACCACCCGGACATCTACCGGTTCCTCGACACCAAGCGCGAGAACGCGGACGAGAAGATCCGGATCAAGACCCTCTCGCTCGGCGTCGTCATCCCGGACATCACGTTCGAGCTGGCCAAGAAGAACGAGCCGATGTACCTGTTCTCGCCGTACGACGTCGAGCGCGTGTACGGGGTGCCCTTCGCGGACATCAACGTCACCGAGAAGTACTACGAGATGGTCGACGACGCGCGGATCAAGAAGACCAAGATCAGCGCCCGCGAGTTCTTCCAGACGCTGGCGGAGCTGCAGTTCGAGTCCGGCTACCCGTACGTGATGTTCGAGGACACGGTCAACCGTGCCAACCCCATCAAGGGCAAGATCACGCACTCGAACCTGTGCTCGGAGATCCTGCAGGTCTCGACGCCGTCGACCTACAACGAGGACCTCTCGTACAGCCACGTGGGCCGCGACATCTCCTGCAACCTCGGCTCGATGAACATCGCGCTGTCGATGGACTCGCCGGACTTCGGCAAGTCGGTCGAGGTGGCCATCCGCGCCCTGACCGGCGTCTCCGACCAGACGGACATCGAGTCGGTCCCGTCCATCAAGCGCGCGAACGCCGGCGGCCACGCCATCGGCCTCGGCCAGATGAACCTGCACGGCTACCTGGCCCGCGAGCGCATCTTCTACGGGTCCGACGAGGGCCTCGACTTCACCAACATCTACTTCTACACGGTGGCGTACCACGCGATCCGTGCGTCGAACCTGCTGGCCCAGGAGCGCGGTCGCGCGTTCGACGGCTTCGAGGACTCGAAGTACGCGACCGGTGAGTACTTCGAGAAGTACACGGAGAAGGCCTGGAAGCCGCGCACCGCCCGGATCGAGTCGCTGTTCGCCGAGGCCGGCGTGCACATCCCGACCCAGGAGGACTGGGCCGAGCTGGCCGCGCTGGTCAAGGAGCACGGCATCTACAACCAGAACCTGCAGGCCGTGCCGCCCACCGGGTCGATCTCGTACATCAACCACTCGACCAGCTCGATCCACCCGATCGCGTCGAAGATCGAGATCCGCAAGGAAGGCAAGATCGGCCGCGTCTACTACCCGGCGCCGTTCATGACGAACGACAACCTGGAGTACTACCAGGACGCGTACGAGATCGGCTACGAGAAGGTCATCGACACCTACGCCGAGGCGACGCAGCACGTCGACCAGGGCCTGTCCCTGACCCTCTTCTTCAAGGACACGGCCACCACCCGTGACCTGAACAAGGCGCAGATCTACGCCTGGCGCAAGGGCATCAAGACGATCTACTACATCCGCCTGCGCCAGCTCGCGCTGGAGGGCACCGAGGTCGAGGGCTGCGTCTCGTGCATGCTCTGACCCTGGTTCTGAACGACACGAAGGAAGCAACCCGATGAGCGAGAAGCTCAAGCTCGTCAGCCGCGTCTCCGCGATCAACTGGAACCGGCTCGACGACGACAAGGACGCGGACGTCTGGGACCGCCTCGTCGGCAACTTCTGGCTGCCGGAGAAGGTCCCGGTGTCCAACGACGTGCAGTCGTGGGCCACGCTGACGGAGCAGGAGAAGACGCTCACCATGCGCGTCTTCACCGGCCTGACGCTGCTCGACACCATCCAGGGCACCGTCGGCGCGGTCTCGCTGATCCCGGACGCGATCACGCCGCACGAGGAGGCCGTCTACACGAACATCGCGTTCATGGAGTCGGTGCACGCCAAGTCGTACAGCTCGATCTTCTCGACGCTGTGCTCCACCAAGGAGATCGACGAGGCGTTCCGCTGGTCGGAGGAGAACCCGAACCTGCAGCGCAAGGCCGAGATCGTCATGGAGTACTACCGCGGCGACTCACCCCTGAAGCGGAAGGTCGCGAGCACGCTGCTCGAGTCGTTCCTGTTCTACTCGGGCTTCTACCTGCCGATGTACTGGTCCAGCCGCGCCAAGCTGACCAACACGGCCGACCTCATCCGCCTGATCATCCGCGACGAGGCCGTGCACGGGTACTACATCGGCTACAAGTACCAGAAGGGCCTCGAGAAGCTGTCGGCGGCCGAGAAGGCCGAGCTCAAGGACTACACGTTCGAGCTCCTCTTCGAGCTGTACGACAACGAGGTCGAGTACACGCAGGACCTCTACGACGGCGTCGGCCTGACCGAGGACGTCAAGAAGTTCCTGCGCTACAACGCCAACAAGGCGCTGATGAACCTCGGCTACGAGTCGCTCTTCCCGCGCGACGAGACCGACGTGAACCCGGCGATCCTGTCGGCCCTGTCCCCGAACGCCGACGAGAACCACGACTTCTTCTCCGGGTCCGGCTCGTCGTACGTCATCGGCAAGGCCGTCAACACCGAGGACGACGACTGGGACTTCTGATCCCGTCGCCCAGCAGCACCTCGAACGGCCGGCTCCCCTCGGGGGCCGGCCGTTCGGCTGTGTCGGGGCGCGCCGGCGACAAGCGTCTGCGACGCGCTCATGCTCTCCGTCAGTGGACGACCGCGAGGGCGATACCGACGCCGACGAACAGGCCGCCGAACACCCGGTTCACCATTCGCCGACCCGACTCCTGCGCCGTGAGGCGGACGAGCCCGCGGGCCGCGCTCGCGAAGAGGAACCACATGACCATGACGTCGACCGCCACGACGGTTGCCGCGACGACGGCGTACTGCGGGACGAGCGCCCGGTCGAGCCGCACGAACTGCGGCAGGAAGGCGAGGAAGAAGACGATCGCCTTGGGGTTGGTCAGGTTCACGAGGAGCCCGCGACGGAACATCGACCACGCCGGCTCGCGGACCAGCTGCGCGACGCCGTCGACGCCGGCGTTCGACCGGAACTGTCGCACGCCGAGGTAGACGAGGTAGGCGGCGCCGACGTAGCGGATCGCGTCGAACGCGACCTGCGAGCGGCTGACCAGCGCACCCACGCCGGCGGCCACGATCGCGATGTGCACCAGGAGCGCCAGCTGCTGCCCGAGGATTCCCCAGATCGACCGCGTCCATCCGGAGCCCAGCGAGTTGGACATCGTGTTGACCGCTCCAGCACCGGGCGTGCTCGAGATGACGAGGCAGGCGCCCACCAGCGCGAGCCAGAGGGACAGGCTCACGCGCGGAGCTCCGGGACGATCACGGGCTGCATCATGCCGCGCCCTCGGGCACAGGGCGGAATCCGACTGCCGCCTGACGACCATGGAGGGGGATTGCTCCGGATACGGCCGGACATCACTGCAGCACGACGGATTCCCACGGCGTCAGGGCCGCTCGCTCGGGGTCGGCCGTTCGGCTGTTTCGGCCCCCGTCGGCTCAACTCCGGGCGCGGCACGGCCGATCCGAGGTCGCGGGGTAGGCCACGCCGCCGCGCGCGACGACGACTGGAGCCGATGTGACCACAGCACCGCCCGGCTGGTACCCGAGCCCGGACGCCTCCGGGGCGGACCGTTGGTGGGACGGCGCGCAGTGGACGGGTCACGTCCGGCCGACGGTCGCGGATGCGCCGGCGCCGCAGGCGGCCACGCCGATCGTGTCGCAGTACGCCGCGGCGTTCGAGGCGACGAACACCGTGCCGCCGCGCGGCGGGATCGCGGGCGCGATCGGTGGGCTCGGCCAGCAGTACCTGCCGGCCGCCGTCGCGACGAGCCCGCAGCCCGGGAGCACGTTCGTCCCGCAGCCGCACGCACCCACGGACGCGCAGCCGTCCGGCGCCGCGGCACAGCAGACCGACGTCGCCGAGGCATTGCGGCCCGCCGGCGCCGCGACACTCCAGACGTACGGATACACCGCACCGCAGCCGTACGGCGCCCCAGTACCCCAGCCCTACGGCACCCCAGTACCCCAGCCCTACGCCCCCTCCGGCGTCCAGCCCTACGGCGCCGGCGGAGTCTCGTTCGGTGCCTTTGGCTCGCCGCAGGCGCAGGGCGTGGCCGACGTCTTGGAGGCCGTCGCCGGGAACCGGCGCGGGGGCGGCGTCGCCAACGGGCTCAAGGCGATCGGCATCGGCCTGGTGTTCCTCCTGGTCAGCGTCTTCTTCCTCGTCCCCGAGCTCATGTCCGCCCGCGCGGGAGCGGGGGAAGCGTCGACCAGCGGCACGGTGGTCGACCTGCACGAGTCGAGGGACAGTGACGGCACGCGGATGTGCTCCCCGGAGGTGACGTTCGTCGTCGCGGGGACCTCCTATCGCGCGCAGGCCCACTACTCGTCGAGCAGCTGTCCGTCGGTGGGCTCGTCGATCGGTGTCATCTACACGACGGCCGACCCCAGCGACGCCCGCGTGCCGGAGTCGGCCGGGATCCTCCTGCTACTCAGCCTGTTCCCGGTGGTCGGGGTCGTGCTGGTCGTCGTCGGGATCCGCCAGGCGGTGCGAGGGTCGTCGTCGATCCTGTCGGGCGTGCGTCGGCTGCGTCCGTAGCCTCGAACGTGGCGGGAGGGTGGCAGCGGCGGCGGCGGCTCAACCCGGCGTCGCGGCGGACCGATGACGCGGGGAACCGGCCGTCCGTGGTCGGTGCGCGCCGATCGCCTGGAGTCGTGATGGAGACACCCCCACCGAGCTGGTACCCGGACCCGCAGGCGGACGGGATGCTGCGCTGGTGGGACGGCGCACGCTGGACCCAGAGCGTCCAGCCGGCACCGCGGCCGGGCAAGGAGATCATCGGCCAGGCCGGCAACCCGGGTGGCTTCCGCGTCATCTATAGCGCGCCCGGTGAGGTGCCGACGTACGCGTACCCGCCGGTGACCGACCCCCGCTACAAGGACTCCCCGCTCGCCGCGGTCATCGCGGATGCCCAGGCGCACGGTGCCGCCGGCGACCTGGAGCAGCAGTACGAGCGGCAGATGGCCGTCGAGGCCGCGTACCAGCTGAAGCTACGAGGCGGGGTGCTCGGGGCGATCGCCGGGATCGGCGAACAGCTCCTGGCCGACCAGATCGACGGCGTGCGCAACCAGGCTCCTGCGCGTCCTGTCGACGCGCCGGGCGGGATCGCCCCGTACGGGTCGACCCCGTCGGCGCCGGTCGGCGCTCCGGCCCCGGTCGGCATGGTGCCGGCGGCGTGGCTGCCCCCCGGGGTCACGGACGCCCCGCGCCGGGACGCCGACTACGGAGGGGCCGCGAACACGGTCGTCGAGGTCGTGTCCGTGATCGGGATCGTCACGGTGGGCGGCGGGGTCCTCAGCTCGCTGGTCGTGCTGCTGATCGGGCTGGTCGCCGCCGCGGCCGACCCCGGCGACCCGGTGTCCTGGTTCTTCCCGTCGGTCGCCGCGGTCGTGCTGGCCGTGAGCATCGGCGCGTTCGTCAGCCGTCTCCGGCAGTTCCGCAGCCGCCGGAGCTGAGGCTAGCCTCACCTGAATTGGGCATCTGACCTGCGCGTGGACACGGCGTCCGCGCTAGGCAGGGTCCCTTGAACGGGTCTACCGTCGAGAGGAACGCACCCACCCGCCCCCACGGAGGTCGTCATGAGCACCCTGATGGACATGCCCGCCGTCGCCGAGTGTTCGGTGGACGGCTGTTCGTACAACGACCACTCGCACTGCCACGCGGCCGCTGTGAACATCGGGGGCGCCCCCGGTGACGCGCAGTGCACCACGTTCATCCCGCTGAGCACCAAGGGCGGCCTCGACAAGGTGATCACGCACGTCGGCGCCTGCCAGCGCGCCGAGTGCTCTCACAACTCCTCGCTCGAGTGCACGGCGGCGTCGATCCGCATCGGTGCGGGTCACGACGAGGCCGACTGCCTCACCTTCGCCGCCCGCTGACTGTTCTCACGACGACGGCCGCCCTGCTGACCAGGGCGGCCGTCGACGCGTCCGGGGTCAGCCGTGGGCGGCGACCTCGATCAGGTGGCGGATGAGGATTGCGGCGGCCGGCACCAGCTCGCGCTCGCCGGGCACCAGGGACGGGTCGGCCGCGCGCAGGTCCGCCGCGTCGTCCAGAGCCGGGAGCGGGTCGAGGTCGGTGGCCTGCAGGAACGCGGCGAGCAGCGCGCGGGCGGCCTGCGAGTAGACACCGCCGGCATCGACGGCGACCTCGGCGATGATCAGGGCGGTGAGCGCGACGTCGAGCTCGGCGGGACCCGTGCGGGCGTTGGCCCAGTCGACGAGCGCGGGGCCGTGGCTCTCGGTGAGGATCACGTTCCCCGGGTGCAGGTCCAGGTGCACGATCGCCGGCCCGGACGCGACGCGCGGCCACGACTCGGGCTCGTCCGGCCCCCAGCCGTCCGGCGGGGTGATCGCGTGCAGCCGGGCGTGCAGGTCCGTGAGGATCGCGGCGGCGTCGGGCAGCGAGACCTCGCCGGCTCCGAGGGCCTGCAGCAGGGTCGGGCCGTGCAGTCGCTCCATCACCAGGTCCGGCCCGCTCGCCTGCAGCACGTCGGGGGCGGGGAAGCCGTGCGCGACCACGTGGCGCAGGAGCAGGACCTCGGGGGAGGCGTCCCGCCCCGAGCGGTAGCGGCGCAGGACGTGGTGGTCGTCGAGCGCGAACACGTCCGCTGTCTCGCCGGAGGCCAGCAGCGGACCGGGCTCGGCGGAGGCGGCGAGCGCCGGGTCGACCGGCGCGGGGTGGACCGTCGACCGACGGTCGGGCTGTGTCGGGACATCGGAAGCGTCGTGCGGGTGAATCTCAGCGGCTCCGGCCGCCCTCGGTTCCGAAGGCGTCGCGGGTCCGCTCGGAACGAGTCCTGCGGAGTTCATGGATCGACGGTAGACGCATTCGTCCGGGTTGTCCCGCGTCGACTACCAAGAAGTGCCTGACCAGCGCTTTACCTGATCGACACCTGTCGAGAAGGTCGGCCGATCAGGGCCGGGAGACCCGTTCGAGCGTCGCCAGCGCCTGTTCGTGCGTCGCCGGGAGGGGTTCGACCCACACCCGGACAGGCTGGCGGGTCGACGGCCGGACGTCGAGCAGCTCGCAGCGCCGGGCGATCTCGAGGTGGAGCACCTCGAGCGGGGGCCCTGGGTCCTCGTCGGCCCGCGCGAGCACGGCGAACACCCCGCCGCCGAGCGTCGCCATCGGGTGACCCTCGCCGTAGGTCGTCGTCATCGCCGCCCCGACCGCGGCGGACCGCGCCGCACGCGTGAACGGATCGACGTTGCCCGCGGCGACGTCGATGAGCACGAGATGGTGCCCGAGGTCGGTGACGGTCCGTCGGCGCTGGGTGGGCAGGGCCGCGTCGCGGTAGGTCTCGGCGAGGCGGATGGCCAGGTACTGGCGGCTGGGCAGACCCGACTCGGGGTCGAGCGCGGTGCCGAACGCGATGGTGCCGGCCTGGGCGTCGGCCCAGCCCTCGCAGAGCGCACGCAGGACGTTCATGGGCGGCTCGGTGGCGCCGAGGGTCCGGTACAGGCAGGTGAGGTCGTCCATGGTCTCGCCGATGCCGACGCCGTCGTACCCGCGTGCCCGGCCGAGCTCGTCGGCGGCGGCCACCGCGTCGCCGGCAGCGAGCAGCGCTGTCGCGAGCGCGTCGACGGCCGGGTGGTACCAGTCGGAGGGTCGTAGCCACACGGAACGCGCGCTCTCGTCGCGCCACCGCTCGCGGAGCGCCGCGGGCAGGACGCCGTCCCCGGGGGACCCCGGGAAGGCGGGCAGGGCAGCGCTGTTCGGCCCTGGAATCGTCGTCACGCCGGTTGAGAGGCCGACAGGTGTCGGCCATGACGCGGGTCCGGTTCTTTTCACCCGGCGAATTTCACCCTGGTTATGCGGATACGCCGCATATGGCAGGCTGTGCGATCGGACGTGGAATTCCGACGGGAGCACTACGTGTCAGCAAGCGCGCAGCTCGACGGCGGGGTCACGGGGGACGCGGAGCTCATCGCTTCCGCGCGCTCCGGTGACGCTGCTGCCCTCGGCGCGCTCTACGAACGCCATTCCGGTGCGGCCTGGGTGGTCGCACGGCAGTACACCGACTCCCCGGCGGACGCCGATGACGTCGTCTCCGACTCGTTCGCGGCCGTCTTCGGCGCCCTGCAGCGCGGCAACGGCCCAGAGACCGCGTTCCGCGCCTACCTGTTCACCGTGGTGCGCCGGGTGGCCGCGCTGCGGCGCGAGAAGGCCCGCCGCGTGCAGCCGACGGACGACATCGCCGTCCTCGAGGCCGGGACCGCGCTGGCCGGCACCGCCGAGGACCCGGCGCTCGCGGGCTTCGAGCGGGGGGTCGTCGCGCGCGCCTTCCACTCGCTGCCCGAGCGGTGGCAGGCGGTCCTGTGGCACACGGAGGTCGAGGGGCTGACCCCCGCCGAGATCGCCCCGATCCTGGGCCTGAGCGCGAACGGCGTCGCCGCGCTCTCTTACCGCGCGCGCGAGGGCCTGCGGCAGGCCTACCTCCAGCAGCACCTGCAGGACCCGCTCGACGACGGCTGCCGGTCCGTCGCCGGCAAGCTGGGCTCCTACGTGCGCGGCGGTCTGGGCACCCGTGAGACGGCGCAGGTCGAGGCGCACCTCGACACCTGCGGGACGTGCCGCGGGCTGGTGCTCGAGCTGGGCGACGTCAACCACGGCATGCGCGCGGTGTTCGCGCCCCTGGTGCTCGGGTTGCTCGGGCTCGGGGCGCTCGGCGTGCTGCTGCCCGTCGGAGGTGGGATCGCGGCGGGCGCGGCGGCGGCCGGCGCAGGAGCTGGTGCCGGTGCCGGTGCTGGAGCCGGCGCCGGTGCGGGCGCGGGTGTCGGTGGCGCGGCG